>DASUTB010000034.1:0-26255 GCA_036374835.1 Jiangellaceae bacterium
TGTTCGATGGCGTATCGGGTGAGTTCGACGCGGTTGTGCAGATGGAGCTTGCCCAGCGTGTTCTGGACGTGGTTCTGTACCGTGCGGTGCGAGATCACCAGCCGGTCGGCGATCTGCTTGTACGAGAGCCCTTTGGCGACGAGTCGCAGGACGTCGGTCTCGCGCTCGGTCAATGTCGGCCGCTCCGGCTCGTCCGCGGCTGCCGGTCCGGTCGCCAGCCTGCGGTACTCGCCGAGGACGAGCCCGGCCAGCCCGGCGGTGAAAACGGCCTCGCCGCGAGCGGTCCGTTCGACCGCGTCCAGCAGTTCGTCTCGGGTCGCGGATTTGACCAGGTAACCGATCGCACCCGCCTTCACCGAGTCCAGGACGTCCTGCCGCTCGCCGCTTGCCGATAGGACGAGCACGCGAGCGTCCGGAGCGCTGCCCGCGAGAGCGCGGATCACTTCGACCCCGGACCTGTCCGGCAGCTGGAGATCGAGAATGACGACGTCCGGCGCGGCCGCCGGCGCGACGCGGATCGCCTGACCGCCGTCACCGACAGCGGCCACGACCTCGTAGCCGGCATCAGTGAGGTCGCGGCTGACGTTGTCGCGCCACATCGGGTGGTCGTCCACCACCATCACGCGTATCACATCAGATCCGCTCGTCATCGCCGCAACGGTAGCCTCAGCTCGATCTCGGTCCCGTTGCCGGGTTCCGACGTGACGGTGGCCGTCCCGCCGGCGTCACGGACCCGACCGATGATCGATTGTGCGATGCCGAGCCGTCCTTCCTTCTTGGCTTCTACGAGCCTGTTCTCGGCGAAGCCGGGGCCGTCGTCGCGGACGGTGACCGTCACGCCGTCCCGTTCCTCCTCGACAAGCACCCACGCCGGTGCATTAGGCCCGCAATGCAGTGCAACATTGTCGAGCGCGGCACCGACGGCTGCCGTGATCGCGTCGGCTTTGGCCGCCGGGAGCAGCACGGGCGTCGCCGGCGACGAGAGCGTGACGTCGGTCCGGGCGAATCGGCTCAGGCGCTCGCGCAGGTCGACAAGCGCGCTCGGGGCGTCGTCGGCCGGACGAGATCCGGCCACCAGAGTGCGCAGCGTCGCCTCCTGCTCGCCGGCGAGCCTGCCGAGTTGCGCGGCCTCGCCACCGATCTCGGAGCCGCGGCGTTGGATCAGCGCGAGCACCTGGAGCACCGAGTCGTGGATACCTCGGGCCAGCCGCTCGCGCTCTCGCGTCGCCGCCTCGCGCTCGGCGGCATGCGCAAGACGCTGCTCGGTGTCGGCGGCGAGTCGTGCCACGTATGCGGTGATGAAGCCGGTCAGCAGCAGTAGCGCCGTCGCGTTGAGGCTCGGCTCCGGCGGCAGACCTATCACGAACCAGCCACGCACGGCGGCGTCCACCCCGCCGATGACCAGTGCAACGAGCGTCGCGATGCGCCGTCCCGCGTGGATCGCTATCACCAGCAGGGGCGCCGCGACCCAGGCGCCGGGCAGCGTGACATTGCCGCTGTCCAGTTCCACGGCACCCAAGATCCAGTGGCTGGACGCCAGGACGGCGAGTGTCACGGCCAGGTCGGCCAAGATCAGTGGCGTCGTCCTGCGCGATCGGTCGGAGTAGGCCCAGGTGGCGACGGCCGTCCACACCACCATGATCGAGAGGACGAACCAGCCCAGTGCCGGATGGACGTAGTTGTCGTGACGGGACGAGACGAGGACGGCCGCGTACGCCAGCGCGAACCAGCGGAACAGCGCCGCGCCGCGCCACAGCAGGTCGACAAGTCCCACACGCCGGATCATGCCAGGATGCCGGACATATCTCTTCCGCCGAGCGGATCTTTGCTGGTGCGGCGGCAATCCCGGGTCCATCCTGTGGCGCAGGGCCATTGATCGTCCCTTTGGAGGAAGACATGAGAATCACCAACCTGTCCCGTGTCGCCACATTCGTCACGGCGGTGTTCCTGGCACTTGGCCTGGGGTTCACGTTCGGAGTCGCCCAGCAAGGCTCCGCACAGGCGCCGGCAAGCGGTGCGTCCAGCGCCGACCAGAGCCTGGTGGCCAATGAGAAATCGGCGCCGCAGAGCTCGAAGGCCTGCGTTCGCAGCCGGCACCACCTGGAGCGCAACAAGCAGAATGTGGAGGCCTTCTACACCACGGCGTTCAACGACAAGGACCCACGACTGGCCGTCGAGCTCTACGGCGGCGACGAGTACATCCAGCACAACCCGCTCGCCGCTAACGGCTTCGACGCCTTCATTGCGTTCGTGGAGGGTTTCACCGGTGCTTTCCCGGACGCGCATATCGAGATCGTTCGGATCGTCGCCGAGTGCGACCTCGTCGTCACCCACTCGCTGGCGACCGGCGCGGAGCCTGTCTACACCGAGCTCGGTACCAAGCTCGTCGACATCTTCCGCCTGGACGAGAACGGCAAGATCGTCGAGCATTGGGACGTCGGGGCACCCATCTCGCCGACCTCGGAGAACGGCAACCCCGAGGTGTGACACCCATGCCGACGAGGGTGGCCCGACCCTCACCCCGGCGTATTGAACGGGTCGTGCTCGCTGAGCAGCTTGTCCACGCGTGCCTGGTCGACGCGCTTGACGACGCTGTCCTCATCCTGGCGGTCCCGGATGACCTTGGACAAGGTGAACGTGGACGTCACCAGATAGAGGATGCCCATCGTCAAGAACGCTTGGATCCACGGCTCGGCGCGGAGCTGGTAGATCGCGATCACAACCGCGCTGAGGGCGATCCCGAACGAGATGATGGCCTGGATGTAGAACGCTGTGGTGGTCCGTGGACTCGTGAAAGTGGTCATGGCATCGAGCGTGCCCGGCCAAGCGGCGGTCGTCTTGAGCCGTCGCACTCATGTGCGGCGCGTGCGGCGTGAGTACCGGTACTCATGCTGCACGCGCCACTGGGTCGGCCTGCTTGATAACGGTTAGCGTCGCTTCGACGGGTCGTTAGGCAATTTGAAGCGACGTTTACGTGATCATTCTGAGGGGGTGCCGTGCCAGGACTCCCACAGTGAGGCGTAGGAGCCGCCTGCGGCGACGAGTTCGTCGTGGCTGCCGAGCTCGCTGATGAGCCCGTCCTCGACGACGGCCACCCGGTCGGCGTCGTGTGCGGTGTGCAGTCGGTGCGCGATCGCGACCACCGTCCGTCCCTCGAGCACTGCCCCGAGCGCGCGCTCCAGGTCGCGCGCCGCGCGCGGGTCGAGCAGCGAAGTCGCCTCGTCGAGCACCAGCGTGTGCGGGTCGGCCAGCACGATCCGCGCGAGCGCCAGCTGCTGGGCCTGTGCGGCACCGATGGTCTGCCCGCCCGAGCCCACCACCGTGTCGAGCCCCTCGGGCAACTCTTCCACCCAGTCGAGGGCATCGACCGCGGCCAGCGCGTTACGCAGGTCGGCGTCGGACGCGTTCTGCAACGCCAGCGCGAGGTTCTCCCGGATCGTTCCGACGAAGACGTGGTGCTCCTGCGTGACGAGCACCACCTCGCGTCGCAGCTGCTCCACCGGCAGGTCGACCAGCCGGACACCGCCGACGTCCACTCTCCCGGTACGCGGCGGATGGATACCGGCGATCAGCCGCCCGAGCGTCGACTTACCCGCGCCGGACGGCCCGACCATGGCCAGCCGTTCGCCATGAATGAGCGTCAACGACACACCGTGCAGCACGTCCATGCCCTCGCGGTACGCGTACCGGACGTCGTCGGCCGCGATGTCCTCGCCGTGCGGCTCGTCGCCCGATACGGTGCGGTCGGCCGGAACCTTGGCGATGCCGACGATCCGCGCGAGCGACGACGTACCGACCTGCAGTTCATCGAGCCACGAGACAAGCCGGTCGACCGGGTCGACGATCTGCACCATGTAGATCACCACCGCGGTCATCTGGCCGACCGTCGCGTAGCCGTTCGCGGCGAGCCAGGAACCCCACGCGAGCGTGGCGACGACCGGCAGCACGTACGACATCTCCGCGGTGGGAAACCACACCGAACGCAGGAACAACGTGCGCCGTTCGGCGGCGTAGGCCTCGCGCAGGTCGTCATCGAGCCGGTCGATCCGCACGCCGGAGAGGTGCAACGCCTCGACCGTCCGGGCGCCGTCCACCGTCTCGGTGACGGTGCCGTCGATCTCGGCGTAGGCCGCCCGTTCCCAGAGGTAACCGTCGCGGGCGCGGTTGAGATACCAGCGCGTCCCCGCATACAGCAGCGGCACGCCGACGATCGCGCCGGCGGCGACCAGCGGCCCCACGATCACGGCCGCCACCAGGGTCAGCGCCGTGGTCAGCAGCGCGACGAGGATCTCGGGGACGGCGAACCGTACCGTCCGCGAGATCGCGTCGACGTCGCCGGTCGTCCGGGCGATCAGATCGCCGGTGCCGGCACGCTCGACCGTCGAGAGCGGCAAGCCGAGAACACGAGCCATGAACGTCTCGCGTAGCTCGGCGAACACCCGCTCGCCGAGGTCGAGCGACCGCTTGACCGCCATCTTGGTCAAGATCGTCTGCACCACGATGGCGGCGGCCAGGATGAGCGCCACCCGGTTGACGAAACCCGCCGTGGTGCCGGCGAGCAGCGCGTCGACGATGCGACCGAGAAGGTACGGCCCGGCGAGTCCGGCGATCGCGGCGAGCACGTGCAGCACGACCGAGATGATCAACGGTCGGCGGTGCCGACGGAACAGGAACTTCGCCTCGGCCCGGACGTCGGCCGGTGTGGCCACGGGCAGCCGGCCCGCCGGTTCGCCCTTGGGCGCGCGGTGCGTCGTCATGCCAGTACCTCCTCCCTGGTGACGGTGCGGCGATAGTCCGGAATGTTGTTGAGCAGGTCCTCGTGGGTGCCGGTAGCGGCGACCGAGCCGTCCGCGAGCCAGGCGACGGTGTCGGCCTTCGCCAGCAGCAGCGGGCTGCCCGTGATCACGAGCGTGGTCTTGCCGAGGCGGGCCCGGCGCAGGTTTCCCGCGATCGCCGCCTCGGTGTGGGCGTCGACCGCGCTGGTCGGCTCGACGAGGATCAGGATCTCCGGGTCGATCAGCAGCGCCCGGGCCAGCGCGACCCGCTGGCGCTGCCCGCCGGACAGCGAACGGGCCCGTTCGTCCACGATGCCGTCCAGGCCCACCTGCACCGACTCGAGCACGTCTCCGGCGGCGGCCACCTCGATCGCCTTCAGCATGGCAGCGTCGCTGTGTACTCCGGCCGGGTCGAGCGCGGTTCGGATCGTGCCGGTGAACAGCATCGGCTCCGGGTCGCTCACGACCACGCGGCGGCGGACGTCGGCCAGCGCCAACCGGTCGAGTGGGATGCCGTCGAGCGTTACTCCGTTGCCGGGCACCAGGCGGCCGAGCCGGTCGGCCACCGCGGATGCCTCGGCCGGTCGATTCGATGCAAGCATGGTGAGCTCGCCCGGCCGGACGGTGAGCCCGGTGTGGTGGTCGATCAGCACACCGGGCGTCGAGGCGGCGGCCAGGTGCGGGCCGGTGCCGTTCGTGCCGGGTCCGGCGGGCGCCGGCTGCGGCTCGGTCGGCACGTCCCGCTCGATCTGGAGCACGGTGATCACACGCTTGGCCCCGACGAGCGCTCGGGTCGCCACGAACGTCATCTCGCCGGCGGTGCGCACCGGGATCATCAGGAAGAACGCGAAGCCGTAGAGCATCACGAGCGTGCCGGGCCGGACCGTCCCGTCCATGACCAGATGGGCACCGACCCACGTCAGCAGCACCAGGAACGCGCCGGGCAGCAGCACCATCATCGAGTCGAGGACGGAGACCATCGTGGCCAGCCGGACGCCCTTGCGCCGGACGCCGTCGGACTTGGTGTTGTACCGGCCGGCGAACACCCGCTCGCCACCGATGCCGCGCAGCACCCGGAGACCGACCACGGTGTCCGCGCCGAGCGAGGTCAGCTTGCCCAGGGACTCCCGGAACTCGCGCTGCCGCCGCTGGAACGGCCGGATGATCGGGGCCAGCGCGCCGACCAGCGCCGGTACACCGATCAGCACAATCAGGCCGAGGGCGAACGACGTCTGCATGACGATGACGGCCACGACGACATACGCCATGACCGCGCCGGCGAACCGCGAGATCACTTCGAAGACGTGCCCGATGTGATGCGCATCGGACGACGTGGTGGCCACGACGTCACCGGTCGGCATCTTCGCGGGCACCGCCGGACCGGTCCGGGAGGCGTGCCGGCCGACCAGCTGGATCACCCGGAACGCCGAGTACAGCCAGTTCGCCACCGCCGCGCGGTGCCGCACGACGCCGACCAGAGCCTGGATCAGGCCGAGCAGCGCGGCGACCGCGACCCAGACCATGGCGCCGCGACTGTCGCCGTCGTCCACCTCGTCGATGCCCCGGCCGATGGCCAGCGGCATGACCGCCTGGGCAAGCATCCAGATCACGCCGAGCAGGGCCGCGATGCCGATGGTCGCCTTCTGCTCGCGCGCAAGCCACCATAAGAACCGTGCCGGAGAGCGGGTATCCGGGACGCCCGGATCGGCGTAGGGAAGTAGGCGCATGGTAGTCCAGGCTAGGTTTGCGCACTGACAGAGCGCACCTGAATTTCACTCGCGGCGTAGCCGCTGACGGGCCAGCGGGCGAAGTGGCACCCCGGTAAGCTCTTCAGCGTGCATGACACTGTTCTGGTCGTCGATTACGGCGCGCAGTACGCCCAGCTCATCGCCCGTCGCGTTCGGGAGGCGCGGGTCTATTCGGAGATCGTCCCGCACTCGATGCCGGTCGCCGAGATGCTGGCCAAACGTCCGGCGGCGATCATTCTGTCCGGCGGGCCGTCCAGCGTGTATGCCGACGGCGCCCCGGGCGCGGACGCATCGCTGTTCGAAGCCGGTGTACCGGTGTTCGGAATCTGCTACGGCTTCCAGGCGATGGCCCGGTCGTTGGGCGGCTTCGTAGCTCCCACCGGAGTGTCGGAGTTCGGCCGGACGCCGGTGCGCGTCGACCGGAACGGGACGCTGCTGGCCGGGCTACCGGAGCGATACAACGTCTGGATGAGCCACGGCGACGCGGTCGCCAGGGCACCGGAAGGGTTCGCCGTGCTCGCGTCGTCGGCCGGGTCGGACGTCGCCGCATTCGAGGACCTCGATCGCGCGCTGGCCGGCGTCCAGTGGCATCCGGAAGTGATGCACACCGAGCACGGCCAAGCGGTGCTCGAACGCTTCCTCTTCGACATCGCCGGAGCGCGGCCGACCTGGACGATGGCGAACATCATCGACGACTCGGTCGCCGCGATCCGCGAACAGGTGGGCGACAAACACATCATCTGCGGGCTCTCCGGCGGCGTCGACTCCGCGGTCGCCGCGGCATTGGTGCAGCGGGCGGTCGGCGACCAACTCACGTGTGTCTTCGTCGATCACGGGCTGCTGCGCGCCGACGAGGCGAAGCAGGTCGAGAAGGACTTCGTGGCCGCCACGGGAGTCGACCTGCATGTGGTGGAGGCGCAGGAGCAGTTCCTCGCCGCGCTGTCGGGCGTCACCGACCCCGAGGAGAAACGCAAGATCATCGGCCGCGAGTTCATCCGGTCGTTCGAACAGGCGGCGCGCGACGTCGCAGCCAAAGCCGGTGCGGCCGGCGAGCCGGTGCAGTTCCTCGTCCAGGGCACGCTGTATCCGGATGTCGTCGAGTCCGGCGGTGGCGAGGGCGCGGCGAACATCAAAAGTCATCACAACGTCGGCGGCCTGCCGGACGATCTGCAGTTCTCCCTCGTCGAGCCGCTGCGCAGCCTGTTCAAGGACGAGGTGCGCGCGGTCGGCGAACAGCTCGGGCTGCCGTCCGAGATCGTCTGGCGCCATCCATTCCCGGGCCCGGGGCTGGCGATCCGGATCATCGGCGCGGTCGACGCCGAGCGTCTCGACGTCCTGCGCCGCGCCGACGCGATCGCCCGCGAGGAGTTGCGGACTGCCGGTCTGGAGCGCGACGTCTGGCAATTCCCCGTCGTGCTGCTCGCCGACGTGCGTTCGGTCGGTGTGCAAGGGGACGGGCGGACGTACGGCCATCCGATCGTGCTGCGACCGGTCAGTTCCGAGGACGCGATGACCGCCGACTGGTCGCGGCTCCCGCACGAGTTGCTCGAGCGGATTTCGACTCGGATCACCAACGAGGTTCGCGAGGTCAACCGGGTAGTCTTGGACATCACGAGCAAGCCGCCCGGAACCATCGAGTGGGAGTAGAACCGGCCGTGGCGCTCCCTGCCTACGATCCGCGCCAGCACCCGCCTCAGCTGCGCGCCAGCGACACCGAGCGCGAGGCAGTGGCGGCGCACGTCCGTGCCGCGATCGATGAGGGACGGCTCCACCTCGACGAACTCGACGACCGGCTCGACGCGGTATACCAGGCCCGGACGCACGATGAGCTGGCCAAGGTCATCGAAGACATCGTTCCGGTGCCGCCGCAGCCCCGTCCGGCGCCGGCCCGGTCACCCGAACCCGGAAGCAGCCGCAAGAAGATCCTTCCCGCATTCGTGCTCGGCGTTACCCCGTTCGGGTTGTTCGGCCTGCACCGTCACTATGCCGGCCAGCACCGCACCGGTTTCGCCATGATGGTCCTGCTCTTGATCGGTATAGGTGCGCCGGTCGTCGTGTTCTGGTGGCTCTACGACCTCGTAGTCCTCGCGCTCGGCCGGTTCGAGGACGGCGAGGGCAACATCATGCGCGACTGGCTGTGACGCGGAACCGGTGGTCGGGATCCTGCGTCGAAAGATTCGTGCGACGACATGCTCTTTTCTGTGCGCTGGCCGTTCTGCTCGTTGCCTGCGGTGACGCGGTGGCGGGGTCCGGCCCCGGCGATCTTGCCGGTCGGACGTTCTTGTCGCAGTCGGTGACCGAGGACGGCGCAGCGCGCGAGCTCGTCGGCGGGACGCAGATCTCCGTCCGGTTCCACGACGACGGACGGCTGACCGCTTCCGCCGGCTGCAACACGCTGCTCGGCGAACTCACGGTCACCGACGACACACTCGAGATCGCCGGCATGGGCATGACCGAGATGGGCTGCGACCCGCCGCGTATGGAACAGGACCAATGGCTCGCCGGGTTCCTCGACTCGTCCCCGGCGTGGACGCTCGACGGCGACGAGCTGACGCTGTCGTCCGGCGGCACCGAGATCGTGCTGCTCGACCGCGAGGTCGCCGACCCGGACCGTCCGCTTGAAGGCACCCGCTGGGTCGTGGACACACTCCTCCGCGGCACCGGCCCGGACGGGGCAGCCAGCTCCATGGCCGGTGGCACCGAAGGCAGCGCCTGGCTCGAGATCGGCACCGACGGCACGTTCACCGCCAGCAGCGGCTGCCGCGAGTTCCAGGGCACCGCCGTCGTGAACAACGGGAGCGTGACATTCAGCGACACCGTCCAGACCGACCAGGCATGCGCTCCGGAGTTCGAGGACCTCGACAGCACGATGACGATCGTGCTCGGCGGCGAGGTGGAGTACGAGATCACCGCGGCACGACTCGTGCTCTCACACCCGGACGGCGTCGGCCTCGGCCTGCACGCCGATGAATAGCCCACCTCGACGGGATTCGCTCACCAAAACGGAATCCGCTTCGGACAATCGAAGCATTTGGTGCAAAGCAGTGTAATCGAGGTGAGCGAATCCCGTTCCGGTGCGCGAATCCCGTCGAGGTACTTCTGACAACCTCAGCGAAAGCGCCAAGTTATCCACAATCTGTGCTCACGTGCGCGCGGTGGGGCTGCTCGGGCCGTCAGTTTGGAGCCCATGATTCCCAAGGACATACAGGAACTGATCGCTCGAGGTGGTGGGGTGCTGCTTCGTGGCGACGCCGAGCGAGCAGGTCTAGCTACGAGCCGGATCTACCCCCTGATCGCCAGCGGTGCACTGACCACCGTCATGCCTGGCTGTTTCGCACGTGCATCGCACGTTGCCAAGCTCGACGCTTGGGGAAGATTCGCGTTGGCAGGCCGAGCATTCGCGCTCAGCCACGACGCGTTCCTGACCGGCTGGGCAGCCGCCATGCTATGCAAGCTGCCTACGGTCGGCAGACCGCCGGCACGGCCGACGGCGATCAGGCCCAAGGCACCGGGACGCGGCTCGCAGAATCTCAAACACGGCCGGCTGCTGGTCGCCGATATTCCTGAGCGGCATCGGTACCGGCGAGGTCAACTCCGCGTAACGAGCCCCGCCTGGTCAGTTGCCGATGTTGTGCGGACGACGCGGCTGCCGGATGGGCTTGTCGTAGCGGACGCGGCTGCGCGCAACAACATCGAGTTGGGTGCATTGGTCTCGCTAATGAATCGGTGGCCTGGTATTGCCAAGCTTCGGTGGGTAGCCGAGTACGCCGAACCCAATGCGGAAACGCCGATCGAGTCTCTCGGGAGGTTCACGTTCTACGAGTACGACTTCCCGCTCCCGGTCGCCAACGCGTGGGTCGGTCGGGACCGACCTGAATGGAGGGTGGACGGCCTCCTTCCCTGGCACTGGTGGGTTAAAGAGGGCGACGGCGCGGTCAAATACAACAACCGGTCAGACGCGTCAGACATCGTGCGCAAGCAGAACGACCGGGAGTACGCCCTGCGCCGCCTCGGTCTGGAGGTGCTGCGCTACCGATGGGATGACGTCTACCATCGCCGCGGGGACTTCGCCCAGAAGATCCGTGCCATGTTCCGCGAGCGCCCGCCGCGTAAAGAGCCCGTCCGGTGGTGGAAGGAAGTGCCAGGAGTCGGCCCGGTAGAACCGAAGCCGGAAGATTGGCCGTCCCCGCACCCCACGAGAATCGTGCTTCCCGTTGGTTGGCGAGACGACCTGCGCGATTCGTGACTTCGACGGGATTCGCTCACCGGAACGGGATCTGGTTCGGACAAGCGGAGCATTTAGAGCAAAGCGGCGTCATCAAGGTGAGCGAATCCCGTTCCGGTGAGCGAATCTAGTCGTCCTGCTTGCTGCGCAGCCGGCTGATCGAAGCGACGAGTCCGGCAAGGCCGATGGAGACCAGCAGGACGGGCGTGGCGACCTCCAGACCGGGTAGGCCCATGACATCTAGTTCGACGAGCGACCACATCGCACTAACTCCAAGGAAGATCAAGCCGAATACGAGCGAAGCAACATCTACGTCGTGGCGTTTCATCGGGCGACCCCCTGGTCACCGAGTTCGGTTGCAGGCAGGTCGGCCCGCTCCACGAGGATCTCGCCCAACTTCAGTGACAAGTCGAGGGTGAGTACACCGCCGCCGGCGCCGTCCGGGCCGGCGTCGGTCACCGTGATGTCCTGGTGGCCGCCGACGTCCGTATCGAAGGCGGCGATGTGTCCCATGCCGGTGCTGGCGTTGAGGGTGACGTCGACTTCCGGTGGCACGATGATCTGCAGTTGGCCGACGTTCTGGCTGATGTCCAGTACGCGCCCATCGTCGGGTGGGAACTCCAGGTCGGTCAGGTCATAGACGACGCGTCCCATGCCGTGCGACTGCGGACCCTCGGGAAGCTCGGCCGCGTCGTCGATGGTGATCAATCGGTCCTCGCCGGTCAGATCCCAGTCGAGCACGTCGCCGACAGCGGTCACCGGGAGCGCAATGAGTGTGCCGATCAAGCCCAAGGCGATCAAGCCACGAGATCGGCCGAACCACGCGCCGATCAGCAGACCTGCTCCGATGATCGCCAGCGCCAGTGCGACGTAGGCAGAGGCGGGTATCGCCGGGCCCGCCGCGTCCACGATGGCCAAGATGCCCAACGCCACCGCCGCCACGCTGAGCGTCAGCGCGCCGAGGTTGGACCTCGGTGGCTTGCCGTCCGCGACCGGGGGTTCGGGAACCTCGAATCCGGTCTGCCCGATATCCGAGGCGGGCCAGTCCGGCGGGTCCGGCCACGCTGACGCCGGCTCGGCGGTGAACGAATGCACGTACTCCGGATGTTGGCCCGATGCGGCGGCACCGGATGGCTCGGGCCTGCGGAACTCGTCAGCCTCAATGCCGTGTGGCTCGTCCTCGACGGAAGGGTGCTCGGCCGCCGTGTCGCCTTCTACGGTGTCCGCGTCGCCCGACGCTACGTGATCATCCGGGCTTGCGGCACCGGTGGTCGCGTCGTCGGACGTAGGACCGGTCGGCTCCCCGTCGGGTACACGGTCGGTGAATCGGCTCGTGGGAGCGTCACCGTCGCGCCGCATCAGCACGATGACACCCGCAGCGGCGAGCACGAGAAGCACCGGGCCGATACCGGAGCCGAAGGTGGCGCCGGCCGCGAAGAGGACGGCGAGAGTCAGCCCACCGGCCAGCCAGAGTGTCGCCGGCTCCGGACGGTCGTCGCTGCGACCCAGGGCCTGCTCCGCGATGGATCGGTCGGCACCTTCATCCGGGATGAGCAGCCAGCCCGCCGCGTAGATCACAATGCCGACGCCGCCGAAGACGGCGAGCACCACGGTGACGATACGCAACAGCACCGGGTCGATGCCGAGGCGCTGGGCCAGCCCGCCGAGAACGCCGGCGAGCATGCGTTCGTCGCGGCTGCGGCGCAGCCCTCGCAGGCCCTCGGCGGCACCGTGCGGCTTGTCCGTGGTGCCGTGCGGCTTCTCCCCGGCGTCCGGTGCCGGCGAGGTCGGTTGTTCGGTCACGCTTCGATGGTGCTCGAGGAGACGAAGATCCCGCTACTGGGGATCGCCCCGGTTATACCCTGAGAACCCGTCAGGGTGAGTGCAGGGCGTTCCCTCATAGCGGTTGACGAACAAAGCGTGTGACCATCAATAGCGTGACCACCAGTCCGACCCATGCCGGCACCGCGCCGCGATTCGTGCGCGTGTCGGACGGGCGGTTGCTCGGAGGTGTCGGAACCGGACTGGCCGAACACCTCGGGCTGCAGCCCTTGACGGTCCGGGTCTGGTTCGCGTTGCTCTCGGCGGTCATGGGCTTCGGGATCGTGCTCTACGTCGCGTTGTGGATGTTCACGCCGCTCGACAGCAACCTGGCCGAGCGGGAAGCACCCGCCGGCATGGCCGCGGCCGCCCGTGCCGGCAGGCGGCAGCGGCTGCGGTTCGTGCCCCGACCGGGCGACATCGGCCAGCTGGTGGCCCTCGGTGCGTTCACCGCCGGCGCCGTGTGGCTCGTCCAGCTCACACCGTTGGGTGTCAGCCCGCAGGTGCTGATCCCGCTGCTGCTGGCCGTCGGTGGCGTCGCGCTGATCTGGCGCTCGGCCGATGAGCAGGAGCGACGGCGGATGGCCGAGCTGTCTCCGAAGGCGCCATGGCTGGCTGCGATCACCGGCGGCGGGCGGCGTGCCGTCCTCATCCGGCTCTTCGCGGGTTCGGTCGCGATCGTGCTCGGTGTGTTCGCGTTCCTGGCCGGTCAGGGTGAGTTGTACGCGCTGCGTGACGGGCTCATCGGCCTCCTCGCGCTGCTGATGGGCGTTGTGCTGATCGCCGGGCCATGGCTTTGGCGGATCTGGCGCGACCTCAACGAAGAGCGTCGGGAGCGGATCGTCTCCCAGGAACGTGCCGACATGGCCGCGCATCTGCACGACTCGGTGCTCCAGACGTTGGCGCTGATCCAGAAGCGGGCGGGAGACCCGCGGGCGGTCGTCACCCTGGCCCGGCGGCAGGAGCGGGACCTGCGGCGCTGGCTGTTCGAGTCGAACGAGGGCGACGAGACATCGTTCAGCACTGCGCTGAAGCGGATGGCCGTGGAGGTCGAAGAGTCGCACGGCATACCCGTCGAGGTGGTCACGGTCGGCGAGGGCGAGATCAACGATGCCCGCCGTGCGGTGCTCAACGCCGCCAGGGAGGCGGCCGTCAACGCTGCGAAACACTCGGGCGCAGACCTGGTCGACGTGTTCGCCGAGATCTCCGACGGCGGTGTTGAGGTGTTCGTGCGCGACAGGGGCGTCGGATTCGATCCCGAAGATGTGCCGGACGACCGGCTCGGTGTGCGACGCTCGATAGTGGAGCGGATGGAGCGGCACGGCGGGCACGCCACGATTCGTTCGGCTCCAGGGGAGGGCACCGAGGTGCGCCTGTCCACATACGACGGGGCGGCAGCGTCCGCGCCGCAGGAAGGGACCACTCATGACTGACCCGACACGTGTAGTGCTGGTGGACGATCACGCGATGTTCCGCACCGGGGTCCGCTCCGAGCTGGAGAGCGCCGGCGACTCGGTGACGGTCGTCGGCGAGGCGGCCGATGTCGGTGAGGCGGTGCAGGTGATCGCCAAGACCGAACCGGACGTCGTCCTTCTCGACGTTCACCTACCGGGCGGTGGAGGCACCGAGGTGCTGCGCCAGGTCGGTGCGAAGCATCCGGACGTACGGTTCCTGGCGTTGTCGGTCTCGGACGCCGCGGAGGACGTCATCGGGACGATTCGCGGTGGGGCGCGGGGTTACGTCACCAAGTCGATCACCGGTGAGGACCTGGTCGCCGCGATCAAGCGGGTCGCCGAGGGCGATGCGGTGTTCTCGCCGCGGCTCGCGGGGTTCGTGCTCGACGCCTTCGCCGGTGGGGACGCGCCAAGCATCGAAGAGGATCTCGACCGGCTGACCCAACGCGAGCGCGAGGTGCTGCGCCTGATCGCGCGCGGCTACGCCTACAAAGAGGTCGCCAAGGAGCTGTTCATCTCCATCAAGACGGTGGAGACGCACGTGTCGGCCGTGCTGCGCAAGCTGCAACTGTCCAACCGGTACGAGTTGACGCGCTGGGCCGCCGACCGCCGCCTCGTGTAGTTCGATCACGTTCGGCAGGCCTAGCAACATCACAACAGGTCTGCACGCATGGTGTGATGTCGCTACGCCTGCCGAACGTGATCGAACTACCAAGGGCAAGTAGGCTGCGCCGACATGGACATCGTCTACAACCTCCTCGTCGTCCTGCACTTCCTTGGTTTGGCCAGCCTCATCGGCGGCTGGATGGTGCAACTGAGCGCCCGCGAGAGGGTGGTCAACTCCGCGATGCTGCACGGCGTCTACACGCAGCTGGTGACCGGCATCGCCCTCGTAGGGCTCGCCGAGGGCGTCGATTCGCTGGACAGGGAGATCGACAACGCCAAGATCGGCGTCAAGCTGGCCGTCGCGCTGGTGATCGCCATTTTCGGCTGGCTCAATCGCAAGCGGACGGCCGTCTCCGACTGGATCTTCTACCTGATCGCGACGCTGTCGGTGGTCAACGTCGTGATCGCGGTGTTCTGGACCTAGGCCATGCGGCTGCGCGGTGAGATTCGCGCCGACCGCCCACTCGTGGTCGTGGCGATCGAGGAAGAGGCGGCGTATCTCGGTGACCGGCTGCCCGCCCTGCTGACCGGTGTCGGCAAGGTGAACGCGGCCGTCGCCGTGTCGGCGGCGCTGGCCACGGCGCGCCCGGCTGAGGTGATCAACGTTGGAACCGCCGGCTCCGTCCGGTCGGGGTACGAGGGGACGCACGAAGTGTCGCGGGTGATCCAGCACGACCTCGACGACGAACTCCTGCAGGCGTTGACCGGGAGGTCGTTCGCCGCTCCGATCGAACTCAGTGGGGACGGGCCGACGCTGGCAACCGGTGACGTCTTCGTCTCGTCGACCGCTGATCGTGACCGGATCGGCACCGTGGCGGACCTGGTCGACATGGAGGGGTACGCGGTGGCCGTGGCAGCACGGCGGGCCGGTGTGCCGGTGCGCCTGGTCAAGCACGTGAGCGACACCGCCGACGACGGGGCGGCGCACAGCTGGAAGGACTCGGTGGACGACGCCGCGCGGCGGCTCGCCGAATGGCTGGCGGACAACTGCTAGACGTCGCGTTCCCCGGTCGCCTACGTCGGTGTCTAGATAAGTCCGACCCGCTGCGCGAACTGGGACAACTCGTCGCGCATCTGGTCGGGCTCGGTCGCGCCAGGAGTCACTACGAGACGGGTGACGCCCTGCTCGGCGCGGGTCGCTGCAGCAGCGCCCGACGATGGCTTAGTCCCTCGGATCCTCCGCGACGCGACGGGGCGGGCGAGCGCCGGCGCGCGACCATTGTCGGCTGCGCGCCATAGACTCGGGGGACGATGAGCACACTGTTCGGCGAGATCCAGCTCGACGCGTCCGCCACTGCTGAAGCCGGCGGTGGCGAGCGCCGGCGAACCGACCCGGAGACCATCCTCGAAGGGCTCAATCCCGCCCAACGCGATGCGGTGACTCACGCCGGCAGTCCGCTGCTCATCGTGGCCGGCGCCGGCTCGGGCAAGACGCGAGTGCTCACCCGCCGCATCGCGTATCTGCTGGCCGAGCGCGACGTGCATCCGGGCTCGATCCTGGCTATCACGTTCACCAACAAGGCCGCCGGAGAGATGAAGGAGCGGGTGGCTGCGCTGGTCGGCAATCGCGCCAAGATCATGTGGGTCTCCACGTTCCACTCCGCGTGCGTGCGCATCCTGCGCAAGGAGGCCAAGCGGTTCGGCTTCACGTCCACCTTCTCGATCTACGACCAGGCCGATTCGCTGCGGCTGATGACGCTGGTGTGCCGTGAGCTGGAGCTCGATCCGCGTCGTTACCCGCCGCGGCAGCTCAGCAATCAGGTCAGCGCACTCAAGAACGAGTTGGTCGATCATGAGACTGCGCTGGCCAGGGCGTCGAACCACCACGAGCGCATGACCGCCGAGGCGTACGACCTGTATCAGCGCCGGCTCACCGAAGCCAACGCGATGGACTTCGACGACCTGATCATGATGACGGTGCATCTGCTTCAGGCGTTTCCGGACGTCGCGGAGAACTACCGGCGCCGGTTTCGGCATGTGCTGGTGGACGAGTACCAGGACACCAACCATGCGCAGTACGTGCTGGTGCGCGAGTTGGTGGGCCGCAAGGAGCGGCGCACGGTGGACGGCGACGTGGTCGGCAAGGCCGAGGGCACGGACGCCGCCGGCCCGTCCGTGGAGCGCGCTGGGCACTTCGCTGAGCAGAGCGGAGCGGCCGGGTCGTCGGTTGGCCGAGCAGAGCCGTCCGGCGAGGGCGCCGCGTCCGTGGGCCGCGTCGAGCCGGCGGAACTGTGCGTGGTCGGTGACGCCGACCAGTCGATCTACGCATTCCGCGGCGCGACGATCCGCAACATCCTCCAGTTCGAGCAGGACTATCCGGACGCGCGCACCGTCTTGCTGGAGCAGAACTACCGCTCGACGCAGACGATTCTGACCGCGGCCAACGCCGTCATCGCGAAGAACCCGGACCGCAAGCCCAAGCGACTGTGGACCGCCGGTGGCGACGGCCCTCGCATCGCCGGCTACGTCGCGGACAACGAGCACGCCGAGGCGCAGTTCGTCGCCGAGCAGATCGACCGGCTCGGCGACGAGGGCGAGGCAAAGCCGGGCGACGTCGCGGTGTTCTACCGGACGAACGCGCAGTCCCGTGTCCTGGAGGAGATCTTCATCCGGGTCGGCCTGCCGTACCGGGTGGTCGGCGGTGTGCGCTTCTACGAGCGGCGCGAAGTGCGCGACGCGCTTGCGTACCTGCGCACGCTCGTCAACCCGGACGACGCGGTGTCGTTGCGCCGCATCCTCAACACACCACGACGGGGAATCGGCGACCGTGCCGAGGCGGCGGTCGAGGCCCTTGCCCAACGCGACGGCGTCACGTTCTGGCAGGCGTTGCGGCGTGCGGCGGACGCGCCCGGAATCGCGTCGCGGTCGGTGAACAGCATCGAGGGCTTCGTCTCGATGCTGGACGAGCTGCGCGCGCTGGTATCGGACGGCGCTCCGGCGTCGGCGATCATCAACGAGGTGCTGGAGCGGTCCGGCTACTGGAAGCAGCTCGAAGATTCGGATGATCCGCAGGACGAGACGCGAATCGACAACCTTCGCGAGCTGATCGCCGTCGCGACCGAGTTCGAGGCCACCAACGAGGACGGGTCGCTGACCGGTTTCCTTGAACAGGTGAGCCTGGTCGCCGATGCGGACGAGATCCCGGAGGGCGAAGACCACGAGGGCGTCGTGACGCTGATGACCCTGCACACCGCCAAGGGCCTGGAGTTCCCGGTGGTGTTCCTGACCGGCCTCGAGGACGGCGTGTTCCCGCACCAGCGGTCGCTGTACGAGCCGAAGGAACTCGAGGAGGAGCGGCGGCTGGCCTACGTCGGCATCACCAGGGCGCGGCAGCGGCTGTACTTGTCGCGGGCGCTGGTTCGCAGCGCATGGGGCGCGCCGAGCCACAACCCGCCGTCCCGGTTCCTCGGTGAGATCCCGGACGAGCTTGTCGAGTGGCTGCGCACCGAGG
Source organism: Jiangellaceae bacterium (assembly GCA_036374835.1). Lineage (GTDB taxonomy): Bacteria > Actinomycetota > Actinomycetes > Jiangellales > Jiangellaceae > DASUTB01. The sequence continues at coordinate 18,141 of DASUTB010000034.1, forward strand.
AGGAGCAGACCCGGTGGCGCTCGAGTGAGCCCGCGCCGTCCCGTCGGGGCAAGCCGAAGGCACGTCCGGTGCCGGTGCTGTCGGCCGGCGATCGGGTGACCCATGACGCGTTCGGGCTCGGCACGGTCGTCGCGACGTATGGGCAGGGTGAGCGGGCCCAGGCATCGGTCGACTTCGGTGACGAGGGCGTCAAGACGCTCCTGCTGCGGTTCGCCCCGATCCAGAAGCTCTGACACATCCCCCCTGGGAATGATCACGTAAACGCCTCCAGGTAACCCTTAACGACTCGTCGACGGGTCGTTAAGGGTTACTTCTTGTGCGTTCGCCTATGCAGTAGGAAAAACGACCGCTCGATGGTCTACCGCGGCGGAGGATGTGCTGTAACGCAGCAATGCGCGAAAGTAACGGTTAGCGACGCGTCGATGGGTCGCTAAGCATGCTGGAGTGGCGTTTACGTGGTCATTCTGGTGGTGCGCTATATAACGATTTGCCAGTAGTTGCCTGGCGCCGGCCGTCCTGCGTGACAGGATCGGCGCATGAAGCCGGTACGCCTCGCCGTACTCGCCGCCCTCGTCGTAGTTGCTGTCGCGGCGATCGCCTGGGTGGCCGGGCCTGTCGACGTGGGCCATCCGCGGTTCTCGCTCGGGCTGAACTTCGATGTCGAGCTGCCGGAACAACAAGAGCAGGACGAAGACCTGTGCGAAGAGTCGGGCCTGGGGTGTGCGGAGGAGCAGCCGGGTGCGGTGTCTGACGCGGTATCGGTCGGCACGTTCGTGTTCGCGCTCGCGCTATTGGGCGTCGTGGCGTGGCTTGTCGGGCGGCTGTTCCGCAAGCTGATCCGAGAGCTTCGGGACGTGCGTCTGCCCATCCCGATGGACGAGACGGTCGATGCGCACATCCGCGAGGCGCTTCGCGACGCTTCGCAAGAAGCGGCGAAGAACGTTGAAGGTGTGCCGGCCGGCGATGCGACCGACGCCGTCGTCGCATCGTGGGTGCTGCTCGAACGGGCCGCCGAACGTGTGGGCACACCCCGCGCCGCTGCCGCCACACCCACCGAGTTCACCGTCCACCTGCTGCGTGAACACGACGCGGATCCGCGTGCCGTCTCGACGCTGCTCGATTTGTATCACCAAGCGCGTTTCGGGCCGGCGCCGCTGCCGGATTCCGCGGCCGAAACGGCGGCCGACGCACTGCGGACGATCGCGAACAGTCTGTCCGGCGCGGTGCCGTCCGCGCCGACGGAGGACGCCTCATGAAAAGGCGGCGCATCCTCATACCGGCCACCGCGGGTCTGCTCACCGGCGGGTTGGCCTGGGTGATGGGCGTCGTCACTATCGACGCGATCTTGATCGGCGTGCTGGTGGCCGTCCTCGTGGGTACGCCACGCTGGTTGGGCTATCCGGCCGACTGGGACTGGCCGGCGGCACACATGGGGGACGGCGGGCAGCGCGGCTACTACGAGGTGCGGCGACTCGCGGCACTGTTCCGCCGCGAGTCCAGCGGCGATCCGTTCAACCGGCTGATAGCGCCGCGGTTGCGGGAGCTGACCGAGCGGCGGCTGCCGGAGTTGGCTGAGCGGCGGCTGGCTGCGGCGGGGCAAAGCCTGGACGACGCCGCTGCACGCGAGATCCTCGGCGCGGATGTGGTCGATTGGCTCCACGGCCGGCCGAGCCGGCTCGACAAGCACCCGCGGGTGAAGCAGGCCGAGCTGATGCTCGACCGGTTGGACGAGTACGAGGAGAACAGGCAGCTATGAGTGATCGGTCAGCTCCGGCTTCGGTCAGCGAGGTCGCGGCCGCCGCTGGCAAGGTCTTGGGGTCGATCGCGTCGGCCGTCGTCGGGCAACGCGAGCCGGTGCGTCTTGCGCTGGCCGCGATGCTTGCCGGTGGCCACGTGCTCATCGAGGACGTCCCCGGGCTGGGCAAGACGCTGGCCGCACGCAGCCTCGCACAGGCCGTCGGGCTGGACTTCCGCCGCGTACAGTGCACGCCCGATCTCCTGCCCGCGGACGTCACCGGCTCGTACGTCTACGAGCAGGGCGAACGGCGCTTCGCGTTCCATCCGGGACCCATCTTCACCGGACTGCTACTCGTCGATGAGATCAACCGGACACCGCCGAAGACCCAGTCGGCGTTCCTCGAGGCCATGCAGGAACGGCAGGTCACTGTCGAGGGCAATACGCACGACCTGCCCGCGCCGTTCCATGTGCTGGCCACCGCCAACCCGATCGAGTACGACGGCACCTACCCGCTGCCGGAGGCACAGCTCGACCGCTTCCTGCTGCGTTTGTCGTTCGGCTATCCGGAGCCCGACGAGGAGGGCGCGGTGCTGGCGCGGCGGATCGCGCGACGGCAGGAGGAGGTCAGCGTGCCGACCGTCATCGACGCCGACGAACTGCTGCGTCTGCAGGCAGGCGTCGAGCAGGTCGACGTCGACCCGGACGTGTCCTCGTACTGTGTCCGGCTCGCTGCCGCCACCCGGGAGCACCGTGCCGTCGACGTCGGCGCGTCACCGCGAGGATCGCTGGCGCTGGTACTCGTCGCGCGGGCGTTGGCCGTGCTGGCCGGGCGAAACTACGTCGTGCCCGAAGACGTGAAGGCGTGTGCCGTCTCGGCACTGGGACACCGGCTGACGCTGCGTCCTGAGACGTGGGCCAGTGGTGTGTCCGGGCAGGACGTCGTCACCGAGCTGCTCGAGACGGTGCCAACGCCGGCGGCGGCGCCGTCCCGCGAGGATTGACATGCGTCCGTCCAGCACGAAGGGCGTGCTGCCGCCGGACCCGGTCCGGACCGCCCGCGCGACACGATGGCGGCCTACGTGGACGCAGCGGCGAGCCGCCGTCCTTCTCGTGTTCATCGTGGCCGTTTCGCTGGTAGCCGGCACTCCCAACGTTGCACTCCTGGCGTTGCCACTTGCCGTTGGCTCCGCGTTGGCCTGGAACAGCAACGCCGGCCAACCGGACGTCGAACTACGTGTCGAATTCGCGCGGATGGCCGAGCAGGCCCTCCCGTCCGATGTGGCGATGACCGTCTCGGGCCTCGACCGTGCGGAGATGGCGGTGATCGGACTGCCGTCGGGAATGCTGGACGGCCGGCCGCGGACGCTTGTTCTCGGCCCGCAGCACGACGCTGAGACAGTCGGCGTTCGGCTGAACACCGCGCAGTGGGGGATTCACGAGTATGGGGCGGCGGGCCTGCGGGTTGCCTCAGGCGACGGTCTGTTCGCCACCGACATCGAGCGCACTCGCGTGCCCCCGATGCGGGTTCTACCGTCTGCACAGGTGCTGGCCGCGGCCGAGCTGCCGGCGCGTTCGGCCGGCCAGGTCGGGGCACACCGCACAAGGCGTCCGGGAGACGGCTCGGAGCTGCTCGACGTACGCGAATTCCGGCCGGGCGACCGGATCCGGCGCATCGACTGGAGGGTCAGCGCCCGGCGAGGCGAGCTCCACGTACGCCACACCGCGATCGATGCGGACGCCGAGCTCACGATCTGCATCGACTCTCGTCACGATCTGGGACCGGTCGTTGCGGATTGGCCCGAGCGGGTGCACGGCGTTGCCGAGTCGGAGACGTCGAGCCTGGACATCGCCGTCACCGCGGCCGTGACGCTGGCCACCACCTACACGCGGCTCGGCGACCGGGTGGGTTTCGTCGACCTGGCCGTTGCGCGCCGGGCGATCCATCCCGGCTCGGGGCGCCGCCAGCTGATGCGCATCCGCTGGCAGCTGGCGGGCATGACCACCGGCGGCAGCTTGAGCATGCGGTCGTTCGACGAAGCGACGCTGCCGCGCGGTGCGGTGACCGTCGTCCTTTCCCCATTCATGGACGATCAGGTGACCGAGTTGGTCGGGCGGCTGGCCGGCACGCGGCGCGACACCATCGCCGTCGACGTGCTTCCCAAACCCGAGCTGCCGTCCGAGCGTCACGAACGCGCCGCCGCCCGGCTGGTGCTCGCCGAGCGGAGCGCCCGGCTCTCCTGGCTGGCGCGTCGTGGTGTGCTCGTCACCCGTTGGGATCCTGCGCTGTTCGGCGCGCTCATCCGGGAACGGCAACGGCAACGGCACCGGCACCGGAGGGTGGCATGACCGCGGGGGATCTCCGGACGACGAGCCGTCAAGCGATCAGCGGCCGGACGCTGCGGCTGCTGCTGGCCGCTGCGACCGCCGGACTGATCCTTTCGGCCCGAGCGCCGGCCGGAATCAATGTGGATCCGGTTAACGTGGCGCTGCTGCTGGCGGTCGTCACGGTGACGGTTCGGCTCGCGGCCTCGGCCGTCCCGACCGGTGTGGGCGTCATCGCGGTGATGGTCGCCATATGGTCGGGCATCGGGTTCAGCAGCTGGCTGGTGCTGACCGCGTCCCTGCTGTATACGGTTCATCTGCTCGCCGGGCTGTGCGAGGTCATTCCAGCGACGGCGCGGATCGAGCGTGGCGCGCTGCGTCCCAGCCTCATCCGCTGGATTCAGGTGCAGCTCGCGGCCGTCCCGCCGCTGGCCGTGCTCGTCGCGCTGGTGTGACGCCCCGGGCCGACGCCGGTCAGGGCGGGTCGCTAGCCGATGCCGACGATGTCCAGGTATTGACGGATCCTGGCGCCGTTGCCGTGGCCCGCGCTCCATGTGCAGCCAAGGCCCGTAGCCGCGACGCGTCCCGTGGCGACGACCCGCCTGATGGCGGCGATTACGGCCTCGAGCGCCGGCCCACCAGCGGCCGGAAATAGCAGGCCGGGCAGGTCGTCCGGCGTGACGACGTCGAGATCGACGTGTAAGTAGATCGGCCCGTCGGGGATGGCGTCACCCGCCAGCTGGTCAACGTCGCAGCGCCGAATGGCCGAAGCGGCGAGGAACTCCACCTCCGGTGGATCGAGATCACGGGCGTCGACGAGGGCGATCCGGCTCTCTGCGATCGGCCGTAAGCCGAGTGCGTCACTGATCAACTCGGGGCGGTAGCCGACGAGGATGCGCAACGGCATCCCGCCCAAGTATCCGGATGCAGTGGTCTCCAACGTCTGGACGTCGCCGTGCGCGTCGAACCAGACGATCGCCGGATCGGTACCGGCTCGCTGGAGTCCGGCGACCGTCGCCAGCGACGTCGTGCAATCGCCCGACGCGACGACTGGACGCCCGCCGTCCCGTACATCGCCGGCGACCGTTTCTGCGACGCGGCCGTAGAGGTGGGCCATCCGTTGCCACGGGCCACCGTCCGGCAGGTCCGCAGCAATCGTGACGTCCGGCTCGTACGGGGTGTCGAGTTGGGGCAGATGCTCATCGAGGTGATACGGAACGAGAATGTGCGCCATCGCCGTCATGCTAGGTGGACGGTCGTCCCGGGTTCCACTGCTTTGAGCAGCCGCTCGCGAATCACGGTCGCACGGGCCGCGAAGGTTCGCTGGGCGGCGGCGTACTCCCGTTTGCCGTCCGGTGTTTCGATCCGGACGGGCTCGTAGCCTAGGTCGGTCAGATCGTACGGGCCGGCGCGCATATCGAGCTCGCGGATGTCGCGCGCGAGCTCGAACGCGTCCACGACGAGCTCCGACGGCACGATCGGGGAGAGCTTGTACGCCCACTTGTACAGATCCATATTGGCGTGCAGGCAGCCCGGTTGCTCGAGTTCGGACTGCCGGGCCCGGCTGGGCTGGACTGCGTTGCGGGGTGCGGCCGCTTCGGTGAAGAACCGGAATGCGTCGTAGTGGGTGCAGCGGATCTGGTGCGCCTCGACGACGGCGTCCGTCCCCTCGCGCCCCAGCCGAAGGTGCCAAGCTTGGTGGCGGATGCTGTCCGTGCGATACACCATCGCCCACTCGTGCAGTCCGAAGCACCCGGAGAAGGCCGGGCGTGCCGCTGTGGCGGTCAGCAGGTCGCGGACCCAGGTGACGGTGTCGAGGCGCTCGCGTAGGTACATCGGGTCGAGCGTTACGCCGTCCGCCGTTCGGGTGTAACCACGCCAACCGGCATGGGGCGGGTCGCCGTCCAGCGCGAACCCGGCACCGGGATGCCAGCGGCGCAGCTGGGCGGGCCGATGGCTGTAGTAGGTGAACAGGAAGTCTTCGACCGGGTGCTTGACGCCCCGCCGGCGCCGGTCGAGGTGGCTATGGACGAGCTGGTCGACGCGCCGCTCGTGAGCGCGCCGGCGCTCCGTCCACGCGGCCTCGGTCAGCTGTGCCACTTGCACAATTGTAGGAACTGCGTGGCCCGACGACCGTCGTGACCATCAGCGCGCGAATAACGAGTGGCTCGGGCCGCGGTCGGATCTCTACGATCTGGCCAATGGCAGATTCAGCTCCGCGGCAGGCTGACGTCGATGCCGCGCGGGCGGCTCTGACCCGCTACGGCATGCCTGACGGCAGTCGACTCCGCCCGATCCGAACGACCAACAATACGGTCTTTGCGGTCATCGCCGGGCCGGACGGCGCAAGCCTGCAATACGCGTTGAGGGTGCACCGGCGGGGATACCGCACTGCAGGCGAGATCCGGTCGGAGTTGGAACTTTTGCAGCTGCTTCGAGCCCGTATCCCGGAGCGGGAAGTCTCCTTGCCACACCCAGTTCCGAGTACCGACGGCGAACTGATGGTTGAAGTTGGAACAGCCGACGCGGCACGATACTGCGACCTGCTCACATGGGTGGATGGAAGCGTGCGCCGGCCCGGCCGCGGCTTCGGTCCGCAAGCGGCGTACCGCCTGGGACGGGCACTCGGCTGGATACACGGTGCCAGCCGCGGCCTACCACCCGGATTCGACCGACCAATCTGGGATGCCGATGCCATGTTTGGCCCGGACACCGATGAGCCGGCCGAACCGCTGACGGGCTTGATCTCTTCGACCGACTGGCTGCTGTACTGCGACGTGGCCGATCGGACGCGAGCCGTGTTTGAACAGCTGGCAGACGCGGACGGCGCGTGGGGCGTCGTCCACTTCGACTTCATCCTGCTGAACTGCCACCTCCGCAGCACCCGTAGCGGCTGGCAGGTTGGCGTCATCGACTTCGACGACTGCGGATGGGGCTATCTGCCTTACGATCTTGCGCCGCTGCTGGGCAATCTGTCCGAGTTTCCGGGGTACGCGGCTCGCCGCCGGGCCGTGCTTGCCGGCTACCGCAGCGTGCGTCCACTTCCCGCCGCGTGGGAACCTCACCTCCGGTTGTTGATGGCTGCGCGGCACGTCCAGACAGCTCGCTGGGCCGCCCAGCTCGAGCGGACGGCCCGCACCGGACCGCCGGCTGCCGAGCACATCGCGATGCGCATGGACTTGGTTCGCGAGCTGTTGCCTTGACGGCGGCTTGAGCGCGGGCGAGTCGTCGCGAGTCTGTTCAGAACGCCCTCTCTGTCCGACTGCATGTCGCCGGCGGGCTGCGACGTGACCTCTGACCGCGGCGGTTCCCGGTTGATCCTGGCCGAGGCTCTTAGACTTGCGCCGTGGCCGAACTGGTGATCGCGACCAACCCGGACCCAGATTCGCGGCTGCCCTATGTCATTCGGGTGCCGTACGGTGACGGACTCGTATTCCGCGCCGGCGACACTTGGCCGCGAACCAAGGCCGTCTACTGCTACCCGATCGACGAGTGGCCCGACGGGGCCGAGGTAGTCGAGCGGGTGGACGTCCGCTCGTGCGTGCGGCGAGGCGCGTCCATCGATCTCGTCCTCGATCGTGGCCGGGAGAACCGCTCGCAGATCGTCTACACCAGGGCCCGTGGCCGTGACGCGGTGTTCTGGCAGAGTGCTCGGACGCGCAGGTCGGCCCGGCCCGGCGTCCGGACACCGACAGCTCGCGCCGCCGGCATCGCCGACATTCCGATCCTGATCGATTCGCACGAGCGCTACGCGTACAAGTTCAGCGACAAACAGGCCAACACGGAGCGGCGCAAGCTACCTGCCGGTGACTACGGAGTCGAGTATGCGGGACGGCTCGTCGGTGCGGTCGAGCGCAAGTCGCTCGCCGACCTGGTGTCCGGCCTGACCGGCGGAAAGCTGCGCTACCAGCTCGCCGACCTGGCGGCGTTGCCACATGCAGCCGTTGTGATCGAGGACCGGTACTCACAGGTCTACAAGCTGGAGCGGGTACGTCCGGCCGTTGTCGCGAACGGGTTGGCCGAGCTTCAAGTGCACTTTCCGACCGTCCCGATCG
>DASUTB010000035.1:0-74316 GCA_036374835.1 Jiangellaceae bacterium
CCATCACCGTCGCCATCGAACGCCCGCATCAAAGACCACCCACCAGTGCCTCGGCACACACCCTGCACGTGCCCGTTCACCCAGCAACCCGTGGGGTGGCCATCACGAAAAAGGGGGAACCTTGCCACGGACCGGATCCCCAGCGGAGCCTATAAGGGGCCTTATCGCCCTGTCTGACCCCCACACTACCTCGAACATACGTTCGAGTCAAGCACCTGCCCGGGCACCGGACCCTCCAAATCAGCGTCGGCGAAGTGGCGGATGTGCGCCGTGGTCACCCAGTCTCAGCGGCGTACGCGACCAGCCGATCGGCCAGCTCAAGCGGACGGCTAAGGGTTACGTAGTGACCGCCGTCGATCTCGTCCGCCTCGACGCCGAGACGCTCCCGGGCGTGCCGACGTGCCCATGCCGCGGGGAACATGCGATCGTCCCGGCACAGCAGATACATCGTCGGCGTGTCCGGCCATGTGTCCAGCGGCCACGGCTGCTGTAGGGCCCGGGAGTCCTCGCCGCGTTCTCGCCGTTGCGCTTCGGCCGAGAGCGCCGGCCGGACGTCGTGGTAGAAGACGTCGTCGTACCCGCTTGACTCGTAGCCGGTATTGCCCCACCAGTCGGCGAACAGCTCGCCGGGCGACGGGATCATCGCCGCGACCAGCACGAGCAAGTCGACCGGCACCCGCGCGCACACCAGCGGCGCGGTGAACCCGCCCAGCGAGTGCCCCACCGCCACCACATCGCCGCGGCTCCCGATCGCGTCGACGACCACGTCGACATACTCCTGCCAGCCTGCCGACTCGTCCTCGCTTGGCAGGTCTACCGCGACCGCGTCGTGCCCTCGCCGGCGCAGTTCGGGCACGACCAGGTGCCAGTCCCATGCGCTGCCGCCACCACCATGGATGAGCGCGTATGTCGTCACCGGCTCACTGTATGGGATCGTCCGTCGCAATATGTGGACGGTGTCCGGTGAACCGACGAGGTAGCGCGTGGCACGGTCATCGAGGTGGTCGACCGCCCGCGGACGTTGATGCCGGACCACGTGGGGCTTCGCAGGGCACTATTGCAGTTGGTCTCGGCGGCGGATCAGGTAGGCGGTCTCGGCGGTGTTGCCGGCCAGCTCGATGGCTTTGTCGTAGGACGCGCGGGAGTCTTGGCTGCGGCCCAGCCGGCGCAGTAGGTCGGCGCGGGTCGCGTGGTAGGCGTGATAACCGGCCAGCTTGTCCTCGAGCCGGTCGACGGCTGCCAGTGCCACCTCCGGGCCGTCGAGCTCGGCGACCGCGACGGCCCGGTTGAGCGCGATGATCGGGGACGCGTCGAGGCGGGCGAGCTGGTCGTAGAGGGCGACGACCTGCGACCAGTCGGTGTCGCGTATGTCGCGGGCCGAGGTGTGCACGGCGTTGATCGCGGCCAGGATCTGGTAGCGACCCGGCACCACCCCGGCGGCCAGGCGCTCACGGACCAGCCGATGACCCTCGGCGATCAACGCCGGGTCCCAGGCTGCACGGTCCTGCTCGTCGAGGGGGACCAGTTCACCGCTGGCCGAGACCCGGGCGGTGCGGCGGGCCTCGGTGAGCAGCATCAGCGCCAGCAGCCCGGCCACCTCGCCGTCGTCCGGCATGAGGGCACGGAGCAGGCGAGTGAGCCGGATCGCCTCGGCGGTCAGGTCCTGACGTACCGGATCGGTGTCGGGGCCGCTGGCCAGGTAGCCCTCGTTGAAGACGAGGAACAGAACGGCGAGTACACCCGACACGCGTGCCGGAAGATCCGCCGCGGACGGCACTCGATAAGGGATGCGAGCCGCCTTGATCTTTGCCTTCGCGCGGGTGATCCGACGCCCCATGGTGGGCTCTTGCACCAGGAAGGCGCGGGCGATCTCGGGCACGGTCAGGCCGCCGACCATGCGCAGCGTCAGCGCGACCCGGGCCTCCATCGCAAGCGCCGGGTGACAGCAGGTGAAGATCAGCCGGAGCCGCTCGTCGTCGATGGCGCCGACAGGCTCGGGCCGGTCGTCGTACACCATCTGAGCCTCCTGGTGCTTGCCGTCGCGCTTGTTCTCGCGCCGGATCCGGTCGATGGCCTTGCGGTTGGCGGTGGTGGTCAGCCAGGCGCCCGGGTTAGGCGGTACGCCGTCGGCCGGCCACTTCTCGACGGCGGTCGCGAACGCCTCAGCGGCCGCCTCCTCGGCGATGTCGAGGTCACCGAATCGTCTGGTCAGGGCGGCGACCACCCGCGCCCACTCCTCGTGGTGCGCCTGGGTGATCGCCTCCCGGACGTCGACCACGCTCACAGGAACGGCCGCACCTCGACCTTCCGGTTGCAGGCCTTCGACCCCTCGGCGGCGAGCTTGAGCGCCACGTCGAGATCAGCGGCCTCGATGATCCAGAGCCCGGCCAGGTACTCCTTCGACTCCAGGAAAGGCCCGTCGGTGAACAACGCCTCCCCACCTCGGTTGTCGACGACCGTAGCCATGCTCGGCGACGCCAGGCCGCCGGCGAAGACCCAGTGCCCCTCGGCCTCGAGCCGGTCGTTGAACACATCGATCGCGGCCATCTCGGTCGCGGTGGCCGAGCCGGTCTCGTCGTCGATCACGGAAACCAGGTACTGCATCTGAAGCTCATCTCCTATGCTTCGGGGCGCCCCCTCGTGGGCGGCCGTTCACCCCTGCAACGAACATCCCGGCCCCGATCCGACACCGCCGCCAGGACCACGTTCAACATTTTCTGATACACCGGCGGTGAGCGATCCAACACCGACGGTATTCCGTCCGGCGATTTCGCAGGCCGGATCCCCGTGGATACGAGAAACGCCGTCTTTGATCTCGGCCAATCGATGAGGATGGCGATCAGGGAAAGCATGCCAACATGAGCGGGCGGTTCCGGTGGTCGTATCCGGGACACGTACCGCTCGATCACATGGATGTTCGGTAGTGCGCGGGATGCTCCACGGCTGGCGCGCGGACAGTCCTTCCTGAGCTCTCGAGGTCGCCGGCGGAGCGTCATCGGCGGGTGCGATCATTGGCCGGTGAGTGTTCAGATCGAGCGGGGGACGATCACGGTCGTGACGATCGACCGCCCGGGCGTGCACAACGCCGTGGACACCGTCACGGCGGACGCGTTGGAGTCGGCAGTCCGGGATTTCGATCAGGATGAGACGGCGCGGGTGCTCGTCCTCACCGGCGCCGGCGACACCGCGTTCTGCTCCGGGGCCGACCTCAAGGATCCACCGCTCCGACGTCCCGCCGGGCCGATGGGATTCTCCCGGCTCGAGGTGGGCAAGCCAACCATCGCAGCCGTGAACGGCTATTGCTTCGGCGGCGGACTCGAGCTGGCCTGCTGGTGCGACTGGCGGTTGTGCGACCAGACCGCGACGTTCGGCGTGCTCAACCGGCGGTGGGGCGTCCCGTTGATCGACGGCGGCACTCAGCGGCTGCCGCGCATTGTCGGGCTGGGCAACGCGCTCTACCTCGTCGAGACCGGCTCCCGGGTCGACGCGGACACGGCGCTGCGGATGGGTCTGGTGCAGGAGATCGTCCCCGCCGGCGCGGCGCTGACCCGCGCCCGCCGGCTGGCCGAGCGGATCGCCGGTTACCCGCAGGCGTCGCTAGTGGCCGATCGGCGTAGCACACTCGCCGGCGACGGCCTCGACGCCGAAGCGCTGCGCGGCGAGGCGACCCTGGACTTGCCCGAGATGGCCGCTGGTCTCGAACGCTTTCGCACGGGTGAGCGTCCCGCACCGCCGACATGAAATTGTCCGGGACGTGCTGCAGTGGTCTCGGAGCCCTGCGCCCGCCGAGGCTGACGTTGTCGGCCGTTGCCGGCCGATTGTGGACGATACCGTGCCTGCAGGCGACGTAAAGCCGGTGTTCAGGCGCTTAACGTGATCATTCGGTTTACGGTTTTGTGTCGCGGTAATACTCGAGTGCGCCAGGGTGCAGGTCGACCGGATCGGTGTAGATGGCGCGGTGCTTATCGAGGATCGCGGCCGCGGGCACGTTGGCCGCGATCCTGGACTGCTGATCGAACAACAACGAGAGCGTCTCGTAGACGAACTCATCCGGCGCGTCCGCGCGGACCATCAGGAAGTTGGGGACGGCAAGCGTCGTCACGTCGCGGGGCAGGTCGTAGGTACCCATCGGCACGACGCCGGGCCGGTAGCCGCCGCCGTACTCGGCCCGCAACTCGTCGACGAGTTCGCTCAAATCCACCAGTCGGATCTCGACGGATTCGGCCAGCTCATCGATTCCGGGCGTGGGCAGGCCACCCGACCAGAAGAACGCCTCGATCCGGCCGCCGCGTAGCGCCTCGATGGACTCGTCGATTCCGAGCTTCGCGTTTGCGACCTCGGCCGGATCGATGCGGGCGGCGTCCAATAGCCTTCCCGCGATCACCTCGGTTCCCGAGCCCGGAGCACCCAACGAGACGTCCCGGTCGCGCAGGTCCTCGATGGTCATGATCGACGAGTCGCCCGGCACGACGAGATGGACGAAGTCGTCATACACGCGTGCCGCAGCGACGACCGGTAGGGGCTCGCCGAACGGCGCCCGGCCGGCCGCCGCGTCGCCGGCGACATCGGCCGCGCTGAACGCAAGGTGCACCCGGCGGTCGGCGAGGTTGCGCAGATTGTCGAGCGAACCACCGGTCTCGAGCACGTCGGTCTCGACGTCGAACTCGCCGCCCAGCACGCTCGCCAGCTCGCCGCCATAGCCGTAGTAGATCCCCCCCGTGCCGCCGCCGGACACCATCACCGGTCCCTCGATGGCCGCTCCCCCGGTGCATCCCGCCAGCACGACAGCAGCGGCGACCAGCCCGAGCCGCGCTCTCACGGCTGATCCTCCCCACGGGGTAGGCGCAGCGTCACCAGCAGGCCGCTGCCGTCAGCAGGAACGATCTGGAGCTCACCACCGCAGGTGTCCAGCATCTCGGAGGCGATGGCCAGGCCCAGCCCTGAACCGCGAATGTTCCGATGATCCGGGCTGCGCCAGAACCGGTCGGTCACCTTCTCGATCTCGTCCTCCTTCAGACCGGGGCCATGGTCGCGGATGTGGATTTCGGCCATCCCGTCCATCACATCCACGGCGAACTCGACCGAACTGCCCGATGGCGAGAACTTGATCGCATTGTCGATGAGCGCATCGAAGGCGCTCTCCACCACGATCTCGTCCGCCTGTGCGGCGACGCCGTCGGTGCCCGTGAAGACGAGCTCCACGCCACGCTCGGCGGCAATCGGTGCCCAACCTTCCAGCCGGCGTGACACGAGTGCGCCGAGGTCTACCGACGTGGACGCGGCGCCGAGGTCCTCATCGCGGGCCAACATGAGCAGCGCGTCCAGAATCCGCGTCATCCGGCGGCCCTCTTCCTGGACGTACTCCACCTCGGCGACGTTGTCCTCCGGTATGGACATCGCCAGCGACTCGACCCGCAACAGCAGCGCGTTGAGCGGGTTGCGCAGCTCGTGCGAGGCGTTCGAGACGAACTCCTGCTGCTTGCCGATGAGCTGCTCGACCTTCTCGGCCATCGCATTGAACTGCGTGATCACCTGGCGTAGCTCGGGCGGACCGGCCGACTCCGGAATACGGGCGCTCATCTCGCCGTGCTGGATCTGCGCCATCGCGTCGTCGACCATGTGCACCGGGCGCAGTACCCAGCCGGCGAGGCGCGAGGCGATGAGGATCGCCACGCCCATCGCGACGAGTCCCGCCACGGCGAGCACTGCCCACCGCATCCACACCTCTTTGACGAGCCGGTCCGTCGTGGACGACGTCACGACGGCCCCGATCAGGTCGCCACCCTCGAAGACCGGCTCGGCGATCACCATCCGGTCCAGCTCCCACGGCAGCGAACCTTCCTCGATCTCGCTGCGACGACCGGCCAGCGCGGTCAACCGCTCCTCTACGTCATCGACGTTGAGCCCGTTGCTCGCCCACACCGAACCCGATTGGTCCAGGACCGCAGCTCCGATTCCGTAGACCTCCTCGTAGCGCTCAAGCTCGTCCTGGACGACGGATGGGTCGTCGGCCAGCAACGACTGGCGCGACGTCACGAGCAGATAGCTCGCGTCGGCCAACCGGTCGATGTGCACCTCTTGCTGGCCCGAACGTGTCATCGACATCGCGTACGCCGCGCCGAGCAGCACGTACAGCAGGACCCCGGGAATCGTGAACACCACGATGAGCCGCGACCGCATGTGCGGCCCCTAACCGTCCGTGCCGAGCCGGTAGCCCACGCCACGTACAGTCTCGATGACTCCCGGATTGTTGAGTTTGCGGCGGATCGCGGCGACGTGAACCTCCAGACTGCGCCCGAGGCCCTTCCAGTCGGTCTGCCACACCGCGCGCAGGATGCGTTCGCGGGTCAGTGCCACTCCCTGGTGCCTTGCCAGCAAGGCGACGACGTCGAACTCCTTGCGGGTCAGCGCGAGCACCTCACCGTCCGCCCCGCGAACCTCCCGGGCGGCAAGGTCGATGGACAGCCCGTCGACCTCAACCGTGGCCTGCTCGGTACGGTCGTCCCATTCATGGGCGCGACCGCGGCGGAACACCGCGTCGATGCGAGCTAGCAGTTCGCGCAGGTCGTACGGCTTGATCAGGTAGTCGTCGGCACCGACCTCCAGGCCGTGGATGCGAGCTTCGAGCTCCGAACGCGCAGTCACCATGATCACAGGAGCATCCGATACGCGCCTGATCCGCTCACATACCTCGAAGCCGTCCATGTCCGGCAATGCGAGGTCCAGCAGGACCATGTCGGTCTCGGGGCCGAGCGCGGCCAGTGCGCTGTTGCCGTCCCTGGCCCGGACCGTGGAGAACCCATGGCGACGCAGCACGGACGTCAGCGCGCCCGCGACATGATCGTCGTCCTCCACGACAAGGAGTTGCACCGCACAAGCTTCGCACACGCCCGATGACGGCGGTAGAGCAGAGTTTTGGGGCAGCGTGATGTGCCCGGACCCCCGTGAGCCTCGGGCACATCTCGCCACCCCGTAGCCCTCCCCCGCGGGGCCACATCCATGAAACGACCCGGAGGTGGCCGTCCGAAAGCGATTTGAGCTACTTCTGAGGAACGTGAATCAACTTCCGGCGGCGGCTCGTCCGAAGGCAGGTCAGCCGTTCGCCGGACGGCCGCTCCCAGCCCACCCGGACACGTGGCCACCCCGAGGTGGCAACTACCATGTCGCGATGGCACACCTCGTCGATGATGCGGACAAGGCCAGGTTCCTTGCCAATCGCATTCTCGACGCGGACCGGACCGCGCCGATCGTGGGCGTCGCGGTTCCGAAGTGGCTCAGCGAACCGTTCGTCCCGGCGGCCGACCTCGATAAGGCGGTCGGCGGCACCGCCAGCGTCTACGTCGTCAGCACCGGCGACGCGTCGTGGGAACTCACCTACCGGCTTCCGTCAGGGCTCGATGTCTACGGCAGCGCGCTGCGCATCTGGTGGCCGGGTGTTTCCGAGGACGCCAACCGACATGATCATCCGCTGATCTTCGTCAATGACCGCTCCGAGGCGGACTCGGTCATCGCGCAGGTGCGCAGCCTGCTCTCGCTGGATGAGTCGACCCCCGACCCGGCGCCCCCGGAGCCGGGTTCGGAGCACGCCGCGGTCGTCACCCGGATCGTGCCGACCGGGGCGGAGCTCGAGCTCGTCGACGGCACGCCCGCGTTCGCGCACACCAAACACCTGAGCAGACACAAACTGCCGGCCGGCCGCGTCGTGCGGGTCGGTCAGCCGGTGCGGGTGCAGATCAGCGAACGCCGGCGCAGGCGGGCGCGGGTCGCGGTCAGCCTGCTCCCGTTCGAACCGGACCCGCGCCAGCGCATCGCCGAGCACTATCCCGACGGCAGTGTGCTCGAGGGCAAGGTCCGGCGGCTGCAGAACTTCGGCGCCTTCGTGGAGTTGTTGCCCGGGCTCGACGGCCTGGTCCACAAGCGGCACATCAGCCGGCAGTGGGTCAACCATCCCGACGAGTACCTGTCGGTTGGCGACCGGGTATTCGTCACGATCGTGTGCACGGACGAGCAGGGCAAGATCGAACTGTCGATGACCGCCGTCCCCGAGGACGCCGACCCGGTCGCCGCCTCGATCTACCCGGACGGCCCGCCGTGGCTCCCCGTCGTCGACGAGACGGTACATCAGCCGGTTCCGCAAGCGCACCGGCCGATTCCTCCGGAGGCGCTGGCGCGCATGGATCCGAGCCGGCGTGCCGACCCCGAGGCGAATGCTGCGACCGCCGAGCCGGACCAGTCCGACGGTGGAACGAAGCCGCCCGCGCCACACGAGATCGCACGCCAGGCATCGCCCGAACCGTCGGCGGGCTACCCGAACGTCGATCACGTCGCCGATGCGCTCGAGGACGCGATCGCGCGCGCCAGGCGCGTCCAGGCCGACTCGCGCCGGCTCCTCGACGACAGCGCGCACCGGCTGGCCCGGTTACGTAGCGAGGCGGCGCAGCTGCGCTACACGATCGAGCACGAACTCGGCGATCTGCGCCGCCGCGTGCTGGAGACGATCGAGAGCGAGACCGAGGATTCCATCGGCTCGACCCAGCGTGCGCTCGACGAAGCCCGCGCCGAGATCGCCCGGCTGCGCGAACAGCTCAGCGCCACCGAAGACGACCGCCATGACCTACTCGAGCGGCTGCGCGCGGCCACCGCACGCGCCGATGCCGCCGACAAGGCCGAGAAGGCGTCCCGCAAGGACGCGCGGCGCCAGCGCGGCGAGAACGCCAAGCTGCGGGACCAGCTGGCCGCGGCGCTGCCGGACACGAGAGGGCTGCTCACCGCGATCCGCCGGCAGTGGGAGATGACGACGACGGAGGCCGACCGGGAGCAGTACCAGTGGCGCGAGCCCAGGTTCGGCGCGGAGTTCGTGTCCTCCCTCGACCGGGTCGAAGGAATCAGCCGGGAGCGCGTCGTCGAGGTGTGCGCGGACGTGGTCTGCCGCCGTGCTCCGGACCGTCCCGGCCTCGAGGTGCACGCGCTGCGCTCAGCGGACCGCGGCGGCGCGCCGCAGCGGATCCGCGCGGACGGCGCCAAGGCCTACCGGGCGAGCCTCCAGGTCCATACCCCTGCCGCGCGCCGGCTGCACTACTGGGAGCTGCCGGACGGCGGCGTCGAGCTCGCCAAGATCGTCTATCACGACGACTACTCGATCACGTAGTCCGAGGAGGGAACATGGCAACTCACGAAGTGCGGATCGATCGCAGTAAGACGCTGGCCGAACAACCCGGCACAGGGCACAACCGCTGGCATCCGGACATCTCGCCGGTCGTCCACTGCGAGCCGGGTGATGAGGTGGTGCTCGAAACGCGAGATGCACTCGACGGCCAGGTCACGCGGGAGACCACGGTCGCCGAGGTCGGCGAGGCGGATCTCGACGTCGTCCATCCCCTGACCGGTCCGGTGCACATCCGAGATGCCGAGCCCGGTGACCTCCTCGAGGTCGAGATCCTCGAGGTGGAACCCCAGCCGTACGGGTTCACCGTCGAGATCCCCGGCTTCGGGTTCCTGCGCGACTACTTCCCGGAGCCGTTCAAGGTCGACTGGGACATCGCCGACGGGTGGGCGACGTCCGACGACCTGCCGGGGGTGCGCATACCGGGCGCGCCGTTCATGGGGACGATCGGACTCGCACCCGGCGCCGACCGACTGGAAGCGACGATCGCACGGGAACAGGCGTTGCTCGAACGCGGCGGTGTTGTGCTCCCGCCGTCTGCGACCGGCGCCGTCCCCGACACTCCCCGGATCGCGGACAAAGCGCTCCGGACGATTCCACCGCGCGAACAAGGCGGCAACGTGGACATCAAACAACTCGTGGCCGGCACCCGCCTCCTGATCCCGGTCGACGCGCCAGGTGCGCTGTTCTCCGCCGGCGACGCCCACTTCGCGCAAGGCGACTGCGAGACGTGTGGGACGGCGATAGAGATAAGCGCCACCTTGCGCGTGCGGTTCGGGCTCCGGAAGGGCGAGGCGGCGGCCAAGAACATCCGCCATCCGCAGTTCAGCCGCGACGACTATTTCGCGGCGCCGGAGTACGCCGTCCCCCGCCGGTTCTTCGCCACAACCGGCATTCCCATCACGTCCGACGGTGCGAATCGCGGTGAAGATATCACGCTCGCCGCGAAGAACGCCCTGCTCAACATGATCGACCATCTGAGCGAGCGAGGTTGGTCACCGCAGCAGGCATATGCGATCTGCAGCGTCGCCGTCGATCTGCGGATCAGTCAGGTCGTCGACCTGCCGAACGTCCTGGTCTCGGCGTTCTTGCCGGAGGACATCTTCACCGGTTAGCTCGTACCGGGGCAGTTCGGCCGGCGACACGGCCCGCAGCCGGCCGGGGGTGACGTCGGTCGGGCCACGGACCGGGATAACGTTGATCTCGCTGGTGATTCGGTGGAAGACCTAGTGACGGTAGGGTCATGACAGCGTCGGTGGGGCGGACGACGGATTCGACGGCGGTGCCGGTGTCCGGCGCGGCCGGAGAGCGGATGATCTCACCGAGGCTGGTCGGGCGCGAGCGGGAGCTGCGGCTACTGGTCACGACGGTCGCGCGGCCACCGGCCGTCGTGGTGATCGAGGGTGAGTCAGGGGTCGGAAAGACCCGGCTCGTCGCTGAACTGTGGGCGGGCACGACCGAGACGACCGGGCACCGGCACACGATGGGAGCATGCCGCCGGATCCGGGAGCCGTTCCCGCTGGGCCCGGTGCTCGAGGCGGTACGAGGGCTTGCCGAGGATCTCCGCACGGCCGAGCTCTCACCCGTAGCGGGGACGTTGCGGCCCCTTCTACCCGAGATAGCACACGTGCTGCCACCCCAACCTGACCCGTTGGACGACCGCGACGCCGAGCGGCACCGGGTATTTCGCGGGTTGCTGGAGGTGCTCGGCTCGGTCGGACCGACCGTTCTCGTATTGGAGGATCTGCACTGGGCGGATCAACAGACCCTCGATTTCCTGGCCTATCTGTTGGGTGACCCGCCGCCGGACCTCTCGTTGGTCGTCACCTTTCGCCGAGACGAGGCAGCCCCCGGCGTGCCCGCGATGGTGGCGAGGCTGCCGGCCGAAGTCCGCAGCGTAGACATCGCGCTCGAGCCGCTCGACGAGGCGCGCACCGGTGTGATGGCCGCGGCGATCCTCGGCGCGGATCGCGTCTCGGAGGAGTTCGCCGCCTATCTCTGGGAGCGAACGTCCGGGCTTCCGTTGGCGATCGAGGAGATCCTCGCCCTGCTGCGGGCGCGCGGCTCGGTTGCTCGCCTCGGCGAACAGTGGGCGCGGCGAGCGCTCGACGAACTGGACGTCCCCACGAGGATCAGCGACTCCGTTCTGGAGCGGGTGAGCCGGCTCTCGGACGGGGCCACCGCTGTCGTCGAGACCGCAGCGGTGCTACAGGCGCACGTGCCGATAACGGTGCTGGTCGCCGCCAGCCGTGGTGCGCAAGGCGAACTGATGCGGGGCATCGAGGAGGCGCTTGCGTCCGGCCTGCTGACCGAACATGCCGACGTCGTCGGTTTCGGCCATCTGCTGGCGGCACAGTCCGTGTACGAGGCCATACCCGGGCCACGGCGTCGAGAACTGCACGGCAGAGCGGCCGCCGCGCTGCAATCGCTCGATTCGGTTCCCCTCGGTCAGGTGGCCCATCATCTGCGCAACGCGGAGCGGCTCGACGAATGGGTGGCGACGGCGGAGCACGCCGCCGACCGGGCCATCGAGCTCGGCCATGACGAGGAGGCGACCCGTCTGCTCGAAGACGTACTCCGCGCCGGCCACCTCGATGCCGACCGGCGGGGCCGGCTGGCGGTGAAGCTCGGCCGTGCCGCCACGCATGCCCTCTGTCCGATCGACGATGCGGTCGCCCTCCTGACCGAACTGCTCGACGAAGACCTGCGCCCGCAGGTGCATGCCGAGCTGCGGTTCTGGCTGGCACAGTTGCTCAGCCGGTCCGAGGCCGACCCGAAACAGCTGCGCCAGTTGCTGATCGACGCGGTCGACGATCTGGAACGGCCCGATCTCGCCGTGTACGCGATGGTCGGCCTCGGTGTCCCGATGTCCGCCGACGTTCCCCTCGAGGAGCACCGCAAATGGCTGCGTCGAGCCCTTACGATCTTGCCTCAGGTACGAGATCGCGGGTTCGAGATCCGCGCCCTCGGCGGCATCGCGATGGTGCTGGTGACGATCGGTGACCCGGACTGGCGACGGCTCACCGATCGGATCGTGGAGCAGACCGGCGGCACTCCCAGCCAACGGCTCGAGGTAAGCGCATACCAGGCGGTCGGGACGGCCGCGGCTCACGTCGGAAAGCACGAGATCGCCGACCGGCTACTGAGCGCGGCATCCGAGGGCGCGGCCACCGGGGATAGCCGGACCCTCGAGCTGCGCGGCCGCTCGGCGATGATCTTGCTCGATTACTCTCGTGGCCGGTGGGACGGGCTGCGAGAGCGTGCCGACCGGCTCGCCGGTGAGCTCACCGACAGCACCCAGCGATGTATGGTCGAGGCGGTCGACGGTTGCCTCGCACTCGCCCACGGCGACCTCGGCCATGCCCGGCACCGGCTTACCGAGATCGTCGCCCACCTCGAGAGCAGTGGCGGGTTCGACCTGCTCCCCCTACCGGCCGGCGCCCTGATTCGGGTGGCACTGGCTCGCGGCCGGCTCGCCGATGCGTGGACGACGAGTCAGCGGCTCATCGCCGCCGCGGAGTCCAGTGAGACCTGGGTCCCACTGGCCCGCGCGGTGCCCACCGTCGCCCAAGCCATGGTCGCCGCCGGCCGGCTCGACCGCGCCGGCGAGATGGTGGCCGACTTCGCTCGCCGGGTACACGGTCTCGACGCGGCCCTGGCCCCGGCGGCACTACGCCATGCCGGCGGCTTCCTGGACGCCGGCAAGCAACGGCGACAATCCGCGGCGCGGCATTACCTGGCAGCGGCCGAGTCGTACGAAACGCTCTCGTGTCCCTACGACGCGGCGCAGGCCCGCGAGCAAGCCGCCGTACAACTGCTGGCGATGGCCGACGGGCACCATGAGGCCGCGGCCGCACTCCAAGCCGCCCTTGCCACGTACCAGCGCTTGGGCGCAACGTGGGACCTCGACCGTGCGGCCGGCCTGGCTCGCCAGCATCGCCTGCCCGCGCCGAGCCGCTACCAGGGCGGCCGTCGTGGCTACGGCTCCGCACTGTCCCCCCGGGAACGCCAGGTCGCCGAACTCGCCGCGAGCGGGCTCCGGAACAAGGAGATCGCCGATGAACTGTTCCTCTCGGTGCGGATGGTCGAGAAGCACATGACGGCGGTGCTGCGCAAGCTGAGGCTGCGGTCACGGGCAGGCATTTCGCGCCGGCTCACCGAGCAAGGACCGGCGCCGCCGAACATAACGGGCGGTTTTCCGCACTAGTAAACCGGTAGGTGCAGAGCGAGGCTGATGCCATGCCGAGCCGGTCGGGAGGTCTGGAATGAGCGTCACCGCCGAGCGGGCCAACCCGGTGCCCTGGCTATCGGCGCCGAGATTCATCGGGCGGGCGCACGAACTGGAACTGCTGACCCGGGCACTCGCGGACCGGCCGGCAGCGGTGCTCGTCGAGGGCGAGGCCGGTGTCGGCAAGAGCCGGCTGATCAGGGAGTACCTGAAGACGACCGGACGCCGTACCCTCGTCGCGACCTGCCCGCCGTACCGGGAGCCGTCCACCCTCGCGCCGATCGTGAACGTACTGCAGCATTCCCGAGACACGATCGCCGGTTTGCCGCTGACCGGACTGGCCGGCGCGTTGCGGCCGCTGTTTCCGGAATGGGCGGCGGATCTACCGCCGGCGCCCGAGCCACTCGACGATCCTCGAGCCTCTCGGCATCGGCTGTTCCGCGCCATGGCCGCACTCATCGACACGCTCGACGCCGACGCGCTCGTCGTCGAGGACATCCACTGGGCGGACGAGGCAACCCTCGAGTTCCTGCTGTTCCTCACATCGCGCCCGCAATCGCAGCCGGTCGGCATCGTGGTGACCTACCGTCCCGAGGAGGTGATCGACAACTCCCCGGTGCGGCGTTTGGCCGCCCGGTTGCCGGCGGGCCCGGCGCGGGTGCGGATCACGCTGCAACCACTCGGCCCGGCCGACACCGCCGGCTTCATCTCGTCCATGCTCGGTGCCGAGTCGGTGACCGACGCGTTCGCGGCCTTCATGCATGCGCACACCGACGGGATTCCCCTCGCCATCGAGGAATCGATGCGGCTTCTCGGTGACCGCGCGCACCTCGTCCACCGCGACGGGGCATGGGTTCGGCGCCGTCTTGACGAGTTGCAGGTGCCACCGACAGTGCGCGATACAACTCTGGAGCGGGCGCAACGTCTCTCGCCGCCAGCCCAGCGCGTCCTCGCCGCGGCCGCGGTGCTCGGTGCGGCGGACGAGAGGATCCTCGCCGAAGTCGCGGACCTCGCCGCCGACCAGGTGCGGGCGCCGCTGGCCGAAGCGTTCGCCCACGGACTGCTCGTCGAGCCCGAACGCGAACGGGTGGCGTTTCGGCACGCCTTGATGGGCCGTGCCGTGTACGAGGCCGTCCCGGAACCGAACCGCCGCCACCTGCACCGAGTCGCCGGACTTGCGCTCGAACGGACCGAACCGACTCCGCTGGCCGAGCTCACCCACCACTTCCGGGAGGCGGGCGACACGGCGAGATGGGCCGCGTTCGCCGAGCAGACCGCTGAGCGGGCCATCAGGTCAGGCGACCACACGACCGCCGTGGTCCTGCTCCATGACCTGCTCTCCGCAGTCGATCTTCCGGCGGCGACCCGGGCGAGGGTGGCCCGGACCGTGGCTACGGCGGCGCTCGCCCGCAGCGATGCCGTCGACGACCTGCACCACCGCGTCGTCCACGCGCTGCGCGCGGTCCTGGACTCCGCTGGGCTGACCCGACGAGAACAGGCCGAGATCCGCAATCCGCTGGGTCGCCTGCTCATCCTGCAAGGCGATGCGGACGCGGCGCTCACCGAGCTCGCGCAGGCGGTCGATTATCTGGACCACGATCCGTTCAGCGCGGCCCGGGCGATGACCTATCTCGGCTGGGCGATCGCCGGCCCGTGGCCCGCCTCGACGCACCGCCGGTGGCTGCGTCGTGCCGCGAACGTCGCCGGCGAAGTCCGTTCGCCGATCGATCGGATGTCGCTCACCGGAGATCGGGCCGCAGCGCTGCTGATGCTCGGGGACGAGGCGGCCTGGGACCTGGTGGCCGGACTGCCAAGTGACGCCGCGACCGGAGCCGAGCGCCGTAAGGTCGCCCGGATCAACGCCAACGTCGGAAAGGGCGCGCTGATGTGGGGGCGCTACGGCGAGGCACGAGACCACTTGGCAACCGCGCTGGCGCTTGCCGAATCCGAGCAGGTGGCACGGCTGTGCTACAGCATCAAGGCCTCGTTGGCGGATCTCGATTGGTTCACCGGCCAGTGGGATGGCCTCGCGGCGCGGGTGGACGATCTGGCCGACGCCGACCGGGACCGTCCGGTGGTCTATCTCACAACGGTTCGGCTGGCCGCCCGGCTCGACGCCGCGTCGGGACGGTCACGGGCCGCCGAACAGCGGTTCCAGCTGGCGCTGGACGAGGCCGGCCGGCTCGGCGCGGTCGACGACATGATGGAGCCGGCGGCCGCCCTTGGCCAGCTATGGCTCGCGGAGGGACGGGTCGCCGACGCGCTGCGGGTCACCGAACGAGCGATGGAGGCAATTCACACCAAACGGATCTGGTTGTGGGCGACCGAGCTTGCCCCCGCTCGCGTCCGGGCTCTACTGGCCGCCGGAAGGTGCGAGGAAGCGGACGTACTCGTGAACCGGCTTGCCCGCGGGCTACGTGGCCGGCGTTCTCCTGCGCCCAGAGCGGCGTTGGCGCTGTGCCGAGCTCTTGTGACCGCCGCCCGTGGTGACGAGGCCCGCGCCGCAGCGGCCTTCGGGCGCGCCGCTCGCGCCTGGGATGCGTTGCCACGCCCGTACGACGCTTTGTTGAGCCGCGAGATGCAGGGGCACGCTCTGCTGGCCGCCGGCCGTAAGGACGCGGCACTCGACCTGCTGTCCGAGGTCCGCACCGGGCTCGGGCGGCTCGGCGCCACCGGCGCCGCGAAGCGGGTCACGCTTGTGCTGCGTGAGCACGGGATTCAGGCACGACACTGGCGGGGTGGACGCCGGGGCTACGGCGGCCGCCTCTCGCCGCGCGAGGTCGAGGTGGTGCGGTTGGTGGTCGCGGGCAAGACCAACCGCGAGATCGCCGAGCAGCTGTCCAAGTCACCACGCACTGTGGAGGGGCAGGTCCATTCAGCCATGGCCAAGCTCAGCGTGACCTCACGCACGACGCTGGCGGTCGCCGCGGTCAATGCGGGGGTCCTGAGCGAGGCTGAAGATTAGGGGTTTTTCCCCGTTGATAGTGGTTCCCGACCGGCGAATGCTCTCGGCCACCGATTACGTAAGGGGGCCACATGCCAGCATCGCCGGACCCGCGGCCGCGCCGCGGGGCAGATTCCGAGGGCGCCGGCCACCCACCGGCCACGGCCGAGCGACAACCGGACCGAGCCGAGTCACCCGAACCTGATGCCGGCGAACCCGACGACGGGCAGGCCGAGACCGGTCCGCCGGACGACGGTTGGGAGCCGGTCTAAGTCGCCGTCGGTGAAGATCCGGAAGTTGTCCTGCTTCTGTCCGCATTCTGCCCTGATCTTGATCTTGAGTCGTCGGGGCATGGGCCGTGGGATGGAGCGTAGGCGTGGGTGAGATCCGCCCGTCGCTCCGTCGGACCTGAAGGAGTCGTGTGATGGGTCTACGAAGAAGGCGCTCGGCCGGCTTGCCGCTGGTCGGGTTGACAGCAATGAGCCTGGTCGCAGGTATGACCATGACCACCGTGCCGGCGCAGGCGACCGAGCCGGTCGCCGAACCCGAACCGGCCGAGCAGAAGGTTCAGCCCGATCTGGCCGAGACGTTCGAGACCGAGGCCGAGGCGGACTTCTGGGTACGGCTCGGCGAGCGGGCCGACTTCGGCACCGCCCGGCAGATCAACGACTGGGCCGAGCGGGGCACGGCGGTCGCAGACAGCTTGAAGCAGGCCGCCGCGTCCAGCCAGCGCGGCGTACTCGACGTTTTGGACCGAGCCGGAGCCGATCACGAGGCGTTCTGGATCACCAACGCGGTCTACGTGCACGACGGTTCGGCCGAACTGGCCGAGCGGCTGGCCGGCCTGCCGGAGGTCGAAGGCGTGTATCAACCGGTCGGCTACGAAATGGTAGAGCCCGAACCGGCCGACACGATGGACCAACTCCAAGCCGTCGAATGGGGCATCGCGGCGATCAACGCCGACCAGGTGTGGAACGATTTCGGCGTCCGCGGCGAGGGCATCGTGGTCGCCTCGATCGACACCGGCGTCCAGTTCGACCATCCGGCGCTGGTCGACCAGTACCGCGGCAACAACGGCGACGGCACCTTCGACCACAACTACAACTGGTTCGACGCCGCCGGGTCGTGCGCGGACGCGCCCTGCGACCACGACACCAGCTTCGGCCACGGTACCCACACGATGGGCACGATGGTCGGTGACGACGGTGCGACCAACCACATCGGGGTGGCGCCCGAGGCGACGTGGATCGCGGCCAACGGTTGCTGCCCGAGCGATGCCGCGTTGATCGCGTCCGGTCAATGGCTGCTCGAGCCTACCGACCTCAACGGGGAGAACCCCGATGCCAGTAAGCGCCCGCACATCATCAACAACTCGTGGGGCTCGACCGTGCCGTCGAACGACCCGTTCATGGAAGACGTCATCGAAGCGTGGGCCGCTGCCGGCATCTTCGGCATGTGGGCAAACGGCAACAACGGACCCGGCTGCGACACGTCCAGCTCGCCGGGCAGCCGAATCGTCAGCTACTCCACCGGCGGATTCGACATCAACGGCGATGTCTACACCAACTCCAGCCGCGGCACCGGTCAGGACGGAGTGATCAAGCCGAACATCTCCGCGCCCGCGGTGAACGTCCGGTCGGCCAGCCCGGGCGATGGCTACCGGAACCTGACCGGCACCTCGATGGCCTCGCCACACGTCGCCGGCTCGGTCGCCCTCCTCTGGTCGGCCGCACCTGCGGTCCACGGCAACATCGAAGCCACCCGGGACCTGCTCAACACCACCGCGATCGACACCGAGGACCTGACCTGTGGTGGCACACCGGAGAACAACAACGTCTGGGGCGAAGGCAAACTCGACGCACTCGCGCTGCTCCAAGCGGCTCCGGTCGGCGACACCGGCACCTTGGCCGGCACGGTCACCGACAATGCCTCGGGTGAACCGATCGCGGACGCCACCGTCACCGTCACCGGTGTGGTCGACCGCGAGGTGACCACCGGATCCGACGGCAGCTACGACGTGCTGTTGCCGGTCGGCGACTACCAGGTCACCGCCGCCGCATTCGGTTACGAATCGGCAACCGCCGACGCCAGCATCGCCGCCGACGAAACCACCACCAGGGACTTCGGCCTGGAGGCGGTCGACAGCGTCACCGTCAGCGGCGCCGTCACCGACGGCTCCGGCCACGGCTGGCCGCTGTATGCACACGTCGTGGTCGACGGCACTCCAGTCGACACGTACACCGACCCGCGGACCGGGCAGTACAGCCTCACCCTGCCCGTCAACGACACCTACACGCTCAACTACGAGGCCGAATACCCCGGCTACGCGGGCACCAGCGAAACCGTCGACGTCACCGACACCGACGTCACGCTGGACACACAATTGGAGGTGAGGGTAAATCAATGCCGCAGCGCCCCGGGCTACGATCTGCAACAACCGCAGATCGCGATGGTGACCTCGGATCCGAGTGCTCAGTTCGCCGACTACTTCGCCGAGCGCGGAATCCAGGTCGACTTCTTCGGCGGCGCCGACATCGACCAGATCACCGGTTACGACGTCGTCCTCTGGGGCTACAACACCTCGTTCAGCATCGACGGGGATGAGTTCCTCGGGTTCCTGGACACGACCGACGCCGAGGGCGCCGGGGTGCTGTTCCTCGACCACGCGTTCACATCCGGCAACGGGATCAAGACGCTGTCCGAGTACACCGGCAATCCCGTGTCGGTGACTACCAGCACCGGTGGTTCAGGGCAGGAGAACCTTTACGAGGTCACCCAGGAGCACCCGATCCTGGACGGCTACGAGGTCGGCGACCAGATCATCCACGAGCCCGGCCTCACCGCCTGGGTCGCCTGGTTCGACGGCTACGAAGGCGAGGGCCGCCAGGTCATCGCCGACCTGGGCCGAACCGGGGATGGAATCCTCGGATCCGGCATCGGAGTGCACGAGCGTGAGAACAACCGGCACGTGCTGATGTCCATCCACTCGTCGTCCGCCACTCGAGGCCCGTCCGACTGGTCGGCCGAGTCGGACGCGATCTTCTGGAACGCCATCAGCTGGTCGAATCCTGACGAAGCGATCGAGTGTGTACCGGTCTCCGGTGGTCTGGTGCTGGGTCACGTAGACGATGCCAATACCGGCGACGGAATCAACGGCGCGTCGGTGTCCAGTGTGGGTGCTCCGGGCGAGTCGGCGACCTCGTTCGCGACGCCGGACGATCCGGCGCTGGACGACGGTTTCTACTGGCTGTTCTCCTCGCTGACCGGCAGCCAGGACTTCGTGGCGTCCGCGGACAACTACGCCGATGCGACGCAGACGGTGGATGTGGCCGGCTCGGCGGCGACCGAGGCGAACTTCACCCTCGCTGCCGGGCGGCTCGAGGTCGATCCGGCCGCGGTGGACGCGGAAGTACGGTTCGGCGACTCCGCGGAGCGGACGTTCACCGTCACGAACACCGGCACCGCGCCGGCCGAGGTCGGGCTGATCGAGTCCGGCGGCGGGTTCGAGATCCTCGGCGGGCCCGAGCCGGCCGACAGCGGGCCACGCCGGCCCACGGGTGATGCCGGTGCGGACATCCCCACGGCTGATCCCGAACCGGCACCGACCGGTGACCAAGCCCGCGAGCTCGAAGCACTCGGTAACGAGCAGGGGTTGGGAACCAGCGGCCTCGAGCCCGGCCTGAGCGCCACGCCAACACTCCCTGGAACCGCCCAGAACGAGGTGACCATCACCCATTCGGCCTCGCAGGAGATCGTGTCGCTGAACTCGGTGGCCTGCGCGGTCACCGGAACGGGTCTGACCCGGGAGAACGGCTACCTGCGCCACTTCGCTCTCGACGACTTCGACATCGACGGCGACTTCGACGTCACCAACGTGTCGTTCGGCATCGAGACGATCAACGGCCCGCCGCACCCGGTGACGGTGAACCTGTACACGATGGTCGACCCCGACGGAGTCTTCGACTACCCGAACTTCGACCCGATAGGCACCGCCGACGTGACCCTGGATCCGCAGGATCTCACCATCGTCGACGTGCCGGTCGAGGGCACCGCACCGGCCGGGTCCACCCTGGTCGTCGAGGTCGAAACCCCGGATATGGTCGACCAGGGAGGAGGCCTGTTCGTCGGATCCAACCCGGACGGCGAGACCGCACCCACCTACCTACGGTCCGACTCGTGCGGGGTCGCGTCTCCGACCCCGGTCGAGGACCTCATCCCGGGGCAGAACATGCACTGGGTGCTGAACGTCACCGGACAGGTCGGCGGCGATCTACCGTGGCTCGGCATCGACCCGACCAGCGCCACCCTGCAACCCGGCGAGAGCACCACGGTGACGGTGTCGATGGACAGCAGCGCCACCGAGGAACAACAACCCGGCGCGTACACCGGCGCGATCGCGGTCGCCCATGACACCCCATACCAGGTCGACCCGGTCGGCGTGACCATGAACGTCACGCCGCCGAACAACTGGGGCAAGATCACCGGAACCGTTACCGGGATCAACTGCGACGGCGAGAACACCGGACCGGTGGCCGACGCAATCGTCCAGATCGACGGCAGGAAGCGGGACGTCACCCTCAGCACCGGTCCCGAGGGCCGCTACGCCTACTGGATGCCCGTCAACAACAACGCACTCACCATGATCGTCGCCGCTGCGGGCCACATACCGCAGACCCGCGACGCAACGATCAAAGCCGGTATGACGGTAACCGAGGACTTCACCCTCCTGGCCGTCTGCGACACGACGCTGAACAGAGGCGAGGTGAGAGCCCTCTAGAGCCCACTGCGATACGGGCGCCCCGGTCACCCACGACCGGGGCGCTCGGCATGTCCGGGGGTGTAAGTGATCGGGGACGACGCCGGGTCAGGGTCGCTCGTCGGATCTGATCAGTTGGTAGCCGATACCGCGAACGGCGTCGATCCGCACCGGAACACCTGCGTCCTGCAGCTTACGGCGCAGCCGCTTGACCGCGGCATGCACCGGACCCGGGTCGAGGTAGCCGCCGTCCCACGCAGCCGCATGCAGGTGCTGATAGGTCCACACCCGACTCGGTTCCGCGGCCAGCGCCGCGAGCATGTCCCGCTCCCGATTGGTGAGCGCCAGCGGATCTCCCCGCCATTCCACCCGGCAGCGCGCCCGGTCGATCGCCAGCTCACCGAGGCGCACGACCGGCTCGCCCTGCGGCCCGTCGTCGGCCTCGTGCTCACTCTCGGTGCTCCGGCAGAGCACGGCATGTGCAGTGGCGACATCGGGAGTGAACATCAGTACGCCGACATCGTCGAGCTCGGTTGTCAGCCGCCTTCGGCTGGCATCGTCAAGCGCGATGCCCAAGATGACCGGGACTTGCCCGCCGACCACGCTGATGTTCCCCACCACCGGATCGCCCTCCTCCCCGGCGGGAGGCTGGAGCTCTGCGGGCCGGCGTCGCCAGCTGTGAGCGCCTCCCTGTTCGCGAAGTATTGCCCGGACGCCGGGCGCTAGCTATCCGGCAAACTCCCCAATGTTCGTTCACGCTCAGCCGGCCTGGCCTCGGACAAGGCACCCGCGACCTGCCGTGCGGCCATCGCAGAGCGTCGCCGGTCCAGCGTAGAGTCGGACATATGACGCAGCGTGAGATCTTCGTCCTCGGGCTCGACGATTTCCAGCGACAGCTGCTCGAGGAGCTACCGCAGGCGAGTGAGTGCAACTTCCATGGTCTGCTCACGATGGAGCGGATCCGCGAAGGTGACCGGATACCGATCCAGGAACTCATCGAGGAGGCGCTCGCCGAACTCGACCGCTTCGATGGGCAGGTCGATGCGATCGTCGGGTTCTGGGACTTCCCCATCAACTGCCTGGTCCCGATCCTGTCGGAGAAGCTCGGCCTGCCGGCCAAGCCGCTGGCCGGTGTTGTCGCGTGCGAGCACAAGTATTGGGCGCGAGTCGTCGGGGAGCGGGTCATCCCCGGTGCCATCCCCGCGTTCGAAGCCGTGCACCCGTTCGCGCCGGACCCGACGTCCTCGATCGGTCTGGACTACCCGTTCTGGATCAAGCCGGTGATGTCCTACTCGTCCTACCTCGGGTTTTACATCGACGGGCCGGAGACGTTCGTATCCGCGCTTGGAACCATCCGCGAAGAGATCGGCCAGCTCGCCGAGCCGTTCGATCGGGTGCTGGATCTGTTGGACCTGCCGGAGGACATCGCGCACGTGCGCGGCGACTGGTGCATCGCCGAGGGCATCATCGGCGGCCACCAGTGCACGCTCGAAGGCTACGTCTACCACGGCCGCGCCGAGGTGTACGGCATCGTCGACTCGCTACGTGTGCCCGGCGGTACCAGCTTCGCCAGCTACCGCTATCCGTCGCAGCTTCCCGACGCCGTCCAGGAGCGGATGACGTCGATGGCCTGCCGCACCGTCGAAGCCCTCGGCCTCGACGACTCCGCGTGGAACGTGGAGTGCTTCTGGGACGAGGGTTCGGACCAGGTGTGGCTGCTCGAGGTCAACAGCCGGCTCTCGGAGTCGCACACCGATCTGTTCAGCAAGGTGGACGGCGTCTCGAACCAGTCCGTCATGATGGATCTCGCGCTCGGCCGGGCTCCCACCATGCCGAACCGTGAAGGCAAGTACGCGCACGCGGGCAAGTTCTTCGTCCGCCGCGCCGATGACGCGTACGTCGAGTCGGTGCCATCACCGGACGAGATCGCCGCCATCGAGCAGGAGATCCCGGACACCCGGATCGTGCTGCGCGCCGATCCCGGTCAATGGCTGCACGACATGCCATACCAGGACAGCTATACCTACGAGCTGGCCTGGATCTACCTTGGCGCGGACTCCTCCATCGAACTCGATGAGCGATTCCGGTCCGTCGCGGAAATGCTGCAGTTCTCGTTCCGGGATGAGGACGACCGCACGGGCGTAGAGCTGGCGCAGCCCGATCCACACGTCCGGGAGGCCAATCTATGAAGCAGGTCGACACGTTCCCGTGGCCGGTGCGCCACATCGAGAACGCGTGGATTCCGTTGCGGGACGGTACCCGGCTCGCCGCCCGCATGTGGGTCCCGGAGGGAGCGGACGACGCTCCCGTCCCGGCGATCCTCGAGTACATCCCGTACCGCAAGCGAGACCACAAACGCAGCCGCGACCAGTCGGTTCACGCCTGGTTCGCCGGGCATGGCTACGCCTGCATCCGGGTCGACATGCGCGGCAGCGGCGACTCCGACGGCTTGCTGCTCGACGAGTACCTGCAAACCGAGGTGGACGACGGCTTAGAGGTGCTCCAGTGGATCGCCGCTCAGCCGTGGTGCGACGGCAACGTCGGCATGATCGGGATTTCGTGGGGCGGCTTCAACGGCTTGCAACTGGCCGCCGAGCAGCCACCCGAGCTGCGCGCTGTCATTTCGGTCGCCTCGAGCGACGACCGGTATGCCGACGACGTGCACTACATGGGCGGTTGCCTCCTCGGCGACAACCTCTCCTGGGCCTCGGTGATGTTCGCTCGCAACACCTGCCCGCCCGACCCCGAGATCGTCGGGTCTCGCTGGCGAGAGATGTGGTTCGAACGGCTCGACGCCAACCGTCCGTGGCTCGAGACGTGGATGACACATCAGCACCGTGACGCGTACTGGCGGCACGGCTCGGTCGGCGAGGACATCTCCCGAATCCAGTGCCCCGTCATGGCCGTGAGCGGCTGGGCCGACGGCTACTCGAACTCGGTCTTCCGCCTACTCGAGACCCTCGAGTCGCCACGGCTCGGCCTCATCGGGCCATGGAGCCACCTCTACCCGCACGAGGGTGTTCCCGGGCCGGCCATCGGCTTTCTCCAGGAGGCGCTCCGCTTCTGGGATCACTGGCTGAATAAGATCGACACCGGGATCATGGACGAGCCGATGCTGCGGGCGTATGTGCAGGACAGCACGGAGCCGGCCGCCCGTATGCAGCACCGGCCGGGCCGCTGGGTCGGCGAGCCGAGCTGGCCCGCGCCGGACATCCACGCCGAGCACCTCCGGCTCACCTTGACAGGGCTGGAACCAGACGACGGCACCGCCGGCGAACTGCCCGACGACGAGGTTCCCCAGGACAGCTCCACCGCACCCGGAGATCCGACCGAGCTCAGCGTCTTGTCGCCGCTGTCGATCGGCCTGTTCGCCGGCAAGTGGTGCGCCTACGGCAGTGGGCCCGACCTGCCATACGACCAGCGCGAGGAGGACGGCGGCGCCATGATCTTCGACGGGCAGCCGCTCGAAGACGAGATCGACATCCTCGGCGCCCCGGTGGTCACACTGGAGTTCTCGGTGAACCGGCCGGTCGCCATGGTGGCGGTACGCCTGACCGACATCGATCCCAACGACAAGGCGACGCGCGTCACCTACGGGTTGCTCAACCTCTGTCATCGAGATTCGCACGCCGAGCCACAGCCGTTGGAACCCGGCACCTGGTACCGCGTTCCGGTTAGCCTCAACGGCGTTGGGCACCGGTTCCTGCGAGGCCACCGGCTTCGCGTCGCGATCTCCACGTCCTATTGGCCGCTGGCCTGGGGACCACCCGAGCCGGTCCGGCTCACGGTGCGCACCGAGCGCAGCACTCTCACGCTACCGGTCCGCATGTCCCGCGCCGAGGACGCCAAGCTCACGCCGTTCCCCGAGCCGGAGAACGCGCCGTCGGCACCGAGCACCCAGATCGAAGAACCGCATCACAACTGGCGCGTGTTGCGCGATCTGGAAACCGACGAGTCGACGCTCGAGGTCACTCTGGACGAAGGAACCCACATCCTGGACGACATCGACCTGATGGTTCGCTCGTCGGCCAAAGAGTGGTACCGCAGCAGCGGCGACGACTTCACCTCGCTGCGCGGCGAGACACAGTGGGTGCACGAGTTCGCCCGTGGCGACTGGCAGGTCCGGACCGAGACCAACCAGGTGCTCACCTGCGACACGACGTCGTTCTACCTCCACGCGCAGATGGACGCCTACGAGGGTGAAGAGCGGGTGTTCTCGCGCAACTGGAGCTCGGAGATACCGCGCGACCTCGTGTGAGTTCGGACCTGAGTGGATCCCGGCCGGGTCACATTACGACCTTGCACAGCTCAACGACGTTCGCGCAGGAAGGATGCGCCGGCGAACACGCCGAGCGCCGCGAGCACGCCCAGCCCGACGCCGGCCGTCAGCGACGTCGCATCGGCTACCGCGCCCACTACGGGCGGTGCAATCATGAACCCGATTCGCATGGACCACGAGACCACGGCGACGCCGGTGGCCGGGCGGACGCCAGCGCGGTGACCGGCCGCGTGGAACGACGCCGGGATGCTGGGCGCCGCCCCGATGCCGACCAGCGCGAAGCCGGCCAGCCCGATCCACGGCGACCCGATCAACAGCGCGCCACCGAGCCCTATTGCGGTGACGGCGGCGCCGGCGCGGACAACCGACGCGTGGCCCCAGCGATCGACGCCCCTGTCGGCGACCAGCCGTCCTGCCGTCATGCCGGCGGTGAAAGAGGCGAATGCGAGACCCGCCAGACCCGGCGAGGTGCCGAGCTCATCGCGGAGATAAACGGCGCCCCATGTGCCCGGCACATCCTCGATCACCGCCATGAGCAGGGTCAGACCGGCGATGCCGCCAAGGGCGAGCAGCGCCGGCCGGCGTGCGCGGGCGGTGCCGGCCCGACCGGACTCAGGCAGGTCAGGTGGCACTCGCGGAGCGGCCGCATGGTTGACGCCCGGGTCCGGGCCGGGCAGCGTCCAGCGTCCCGCCGCCAGCGCGGCCATCGCGACGACGCCGCCGGCGACCGCGAGATGGACGGTGAGCGGAATCGCGAGCGCAGCGGCGCCCGCGGCGGCGAGGCCACCGATGACACCGCCGATGCTCCACCATGCGTGGAAGCCGTTGATGATCGACCGTCCGTACCCGCGCTGCACGCGCAGACCATGTGCGTTCTGTGCGACGTCGGTGGTGCCGTCGCACAGGCCGTAAAGGAGCGCCACCGCGGCGAACGCCGCCCACGTCGGTGCCAGCCCGAGCAGCGGCAGCGACAGACCGAACGCCGTGGTCGCGGCGACGGCGAGCCGACCGCTGCCGAACCTGGCGACCAACCATCCGGAGACCGCCGTCGCGAGCAACGCACCGGCCGGAAAGAACGCGATGCCGCCGCCCAAGGCCGTGTTGCTGAGATCGAGCTCGGCCTTCACCGCCGGCAGCCTGGGAAGGAAGCTCGCGATAAGCGCGCCGTTGGTGCAGAACAGCACACTGACGGCGATTCTGGCGTGCCGAGGCGGGCTGATGCTTGGCGCGCTCACCGCTTTACGATATTGGCCGCGACCGACACTTGGCCAGGCGGCCGGTGCTCGCTCACTACCCGGCCGGATCAACCCGGACATGGGCGAGTACCGCGTCGAGGGCGGGCGGAACCTCGTCCAGGTCGACCACTTCGGTGAGCAATCGCGCGTACCGAAGATTGCGGCGCGAGCCGGAGCGGAGGAAGCGGTGCATCTGTGCGTGCACGTCCTCGCCCCGCCAGGCCGGCTGTCTCTGCAGGGTGCGGAACGAGCCGAGGTCGCCTTGCGAGTGGAACAGCTCCTCGACGTTCGGCGGGCCGACCGCGCGCAGTAGCTCGTCTTCCAAGTCGTCGACGCACACGTAGAAGCCGAACCGCTCCATCTCCTCACGAGTCTTCGGCGAGCCGATCCCGGCAATGGCCAGACCGCGCCGGAAGAACTCCTCCTCAGCGGCGTCGCACAGACCGGCGAGCCGGACGTCCGTTCCGGCCGGGCCGAAGCTCGTCAAGTAGCGCACGACCGCATGCGCGCCGCCCATCGGGACGACGACCACGCCCTCGGCATCGAGGTCGCGGCCGCGCCGGACCGCCAGCGTCTCGACGGCGATCTGGTCGCTCACACCCTCGACCAGGACGATGGCCGACGCACCGTCCACCTTGTCCAGCGCTCGCGCCGTCGCCTCGGTCGCCGCTGCGGGCCCGTTCACATAGCCGGCCAGGACCTTGCGCGCCAAATCGCGACGCGTCGCTACGTCCATATGTGAATCCCGGCGTCCCACGGATACCAGGGTATGCTCCCGGACACGGATGGCCCGAACGACTTTCGGGTTGCCCGACACACTCGCTTTGCGGCCGGTGGCGCAAAATGCGTGGAGCGATGTCGCAAAGTTCTGCGACCATCCGAACATGTCGATGGCTGATCTCGAGATCTATCGGGCGACGACCGCGGACTGGCGTGCCGTGCGCGACATCCGGTTGCGCGCACTCACCGATGCGCCGGAAGCGTTCGGGTCGACGTACGCCCGGGAAGTGGCGTTCACCGAGGACGACTGGACGCGGCGCCTGGCGAGCGAAGACAGCGCCACGTTCCTCGGCCGGTTGGGCGGCCGGCCGGTCGGCATCATCGGCGGATGGCGGGACGGCGCGGGCATAGAGCTCGTCTCGATGTGGGTCGATCCGGCGGCACGTGGCAAAGGCGTGGCCAAACCGCTCATCGACGCCGTCGTCACCTGGGGCGCCGCCATCGGTGAAAAGCGGGTGCACCTATGGGTTACTGCGGGCAACGACGCGGCGTACACGCTCTACGAACGGTGCGGTTTCGTCGATACCGGCGAGCGCCAGCCGTTGCCGTCCAACCCGGATTTGACCGAGATCGGCATGGAGCGGACCCTCCCATGATCATGAAAGGGGCAGCGCGTCGGCGGCGAACTGTTCGTGGTAGAGCCGCGCGTACAGGCCGCCGCGCTCGAGCAACTCGGCGTGGGTCCCCTGCTCGACCAGGCGGCCGTCCTGCAGGCCGAGGATCATATCCGCGTTCATGATCGTCGACAGGCGGTGTGCGATCGCAAGCGTCGTCCGTCCGGCCATCGCCCGCTCCAGCGCCTCCTGGACGAGCCGTTCGGTCGCCGTGTCAAGTGCGCTGGTCGCCTCGTCCAGAATGAGGATTCTCGGATCCTTCAGGAACACGCGTGCAAGGGCGAGCCGCTGCTTCTCGCCGCCCGAGAGCCGGTAACCGCGCTCCCCCACCATCGTGTCGTAACGATGGTCGAATCCCATGATCCGGTCGTGGATGTTCGCGTCCCGACCCGCCTCGACGAGTTCCTCGTCGGATGCTTCCGGCCGCGCGTACCGCAGATTCTCCGCGATCGTGCCGTGAAACAGGTACGGCTCTTGGGTGACGACCCCGACAACGTCTCCCAGTGACGACATCGTGACGTCTCGCACATCCTGACCGTCGATCAGCACGGCGCCATGGGTCACCTCGTGCAGCCGTGGGATGAGATAGGTCATCGTGGTCTTGCCCGAGCCGGACGGCCCGACAACGGCGGCGAGCCGGCCTGGTTCGATCCGCACCGAGACGCCGCGCAGCGCCCAACCACCATTGAACGGCTTGTTCGGGTCTACCTCGGGACGGCCGTCCCGATCCGTCGGCGCCGACACGATGCGCTCGCCCTGGCGCTCGTCGCTGGCGGCTTCGTCCGCCAGTACGGCGCTGTCCGATGCGGTGTTGCCGGGTTCGGCGTCGTCGCCGGTCCGCCACGGACCGCCCAGCCGGGCGCCGTCCTCCGTCACACCGAGGGAGACGTCACCCCCAGGGCGGCGGCGCGGCGTGCGGCCTCCGGCATCGGCGGCCAGCGTGCGGGGCTCCGGATAGCGGAACCAGACGTCGCGGAACTCCACCTCGCCTCGGACATCGTGGGTATCGAGCGCGATCGCATCGGCGCGGTCCTGGATCGCCGGTTCCAGGTCGAGGTACTCGAACAGGCGGGCGAACAGAGCGAGCGAGGTCTGAACGTCGAGACTCACCCGCATGAGCTGCATCAGCGGCATCTGCAGCCTTGCCTGCAGGGTGGTGAACGCGACGATCGTTCCCGCGGTCAGCCCGCCGGCGCCGCCTGCGACGATGTAACCGGCGACGAGGTAGACGACCGCCGGGGTGACGGCGAAGAACGTGCTGACCATCGCCAGGTACGACTGGCCGGTCATGCGCTGCCTGAGTTGGAGCCGGGTCTGCCGCCGGTTCTCTTCCCGGTAGCGCTCGGCCTCGGACTCCGCGCGGTTGAACACCTTGGCCAGGAGGATGCCGGACACGCTCAGCGCTTCCTCGGTCATCGCCGTCATCTCCGACAGCGACTCCTGGGTCTTGCGGGCAAGCCGCTGGCGCCGCCGTCCCACTCTGATCTGCAACACGATGAACAGCGGCATGAGAATCAGCGTGATGATCGTCAGCTGCCACGAGAGGATCACCATCGCGATGAACGCGGCGGCGACCGTCACGACGTTGGACAGGATCGCGGTGGCCGTTGTCGTCAGCACGTTGCGAACGCCGGCGACGTCGTTCGCGAGCCGGGACTGGATCGCGCCGGTCTTGGTCGAGGTGAAGAAGGCCAGTTCCATTCGCTGCAAATGGTTGAACAGATCGACGCGAAGGTCGGCCATCGCCTCGTTGCCGACGCGTGTCGTCAGATAGGTCTGCCCGATGCCGATGAGCGCGGACACGATCGGGATCGCGATGAGGCCGCCGACGAGCCACCGGAGCAGGTCGAGGTCCGGCTCACCACCACCGGCCGGGAAAAGCGCGTCGTCGAACACGCTCTGCACCAGGAACGGTGCCAGCGACGTCAGGCCGGCGCTGGTGACGACCGCAATGCCGACGGCCGCGAGCCACCACTTGTACGGCGCGAGCAGGCGCACGATCCGCGGGATGACCGGATTACTGGTTTCGGCTGTCGTCATACCTTGATACTGCCGCGACCGCCAAGGACCCGGCATCGAATCATAAAACGATCGCGCACAGCAGAATGATCACATAAACGACCCCGCGCACCGCTTAACGACCCGTCAACGGGTAGGCATGCGGTACAAGCGGCACATCCGGAGTCGATCTCACGGTTTGCGCTGTACGGCGACGCCGCCGAAGATCGCCTTGCCGGTCACGCGGACGACCGGCGACCCGGCCGGAGGCTGTTCGTTCTCAGCATTGCCGGCGAAGCCGCCGAAGATGCCCACGCCGTCGATGACGACGGCGATATCGGGCGGGACGACGACCTGCACACCACCGAAGACCGCCTTGGTCTCGATGACGACCTCGGGTTCCTCCAGTGTCGCCTTGCGAAGATCCAGATCCGCTCCGCCGAAGACGACCTTGACGCGGTACCGCTTCGGGACGACCCACTGCCCGCGCCGTTGAATGCCGCCGAAGATCGCCTTTGACGACCGCGAACCGGGCGTACCACCGACGCGCTTACCACTTTCATCGCGCCCGGGTCGCCGCACCGGTGCCGCATCGGTGAGGCGCTCGAGCTCCGCGACATCGGGCAGATCGCCGACCACCGGTTCGATCTCGCCGTACGTCTTGGCCCGGTAGAGCTGGTCGAGGCGCTCGTCGAGCTCGTCCAGGGTGAGCCGCCCGTCGGCCGCTGCGGACCGCAATACT
Organism: Jiangellaceae bacterium; assembly: GCA_036374835.1. GTDB lineage: Bacteria > Actinomycetota > Actinomycetes > Jiangellales > Jiangellaceae > DASUTB01. The sequence goes on from DASUTB010000035.1 coordinate 30,740, forward strand.
TCGGCGACTCGGTCTCGGTCCTGGTCCGACGCCCGCAGCGCCCGTCTGTCTCGCTCCCCTGTCGTCACGCTGCCCACCTTAGGCCCGGCGCCTCCGCGCACCAAGAGCGTACGCCCCGGACCAGCGTGCCGACGCGGCGCTCACGTCTCGTCTTCCCGGTCCAGGTTGGCCATCAGCTTGTCCACCGTGGCACGCAGCTGATCGATCTCGGCTTCGGGTATTCCGGACCGGAAACACTGGTCGAACGCCAGTGCGGCCTCCCGGAGCCGCAGGAATGCGTCCTCGCCGCTGCGGGTTAGCTCGATGAGGTGAACACGCCGATTGTCCGGGTCGCGCCTACGCACGATGAGCCCGCTGGCCTCCATGCCGGCAAGATGATGCGTCAGCGTGGCCTCCTGTATTCCGACCGCGCTCGCGATCTCGCGCTGGTTCGCCTTGGGTCGCTGCTTGAGCGCGAGCAGGATCTGCCACTTCGACCGCGATCCGCCGGCGCGGGCCAACGCCGCGTCGAAGCTCCGGCTCACCTTGTTGCCCACGTCCAAGAGCACTCGCCCGAGCGGGGCTTCGCGATGTGGGTCCGGGTCCATGGCGGCACCTTAGCCGATACCGGCCTGAACTCTAAGTATTTGATTGCTAATGCTTCGACGTCTATGGTTTATATTGCGTCGCGGTGTCGAATTCATCGCACGCGGTTCGACGTAGGTGTGAGGGCGAAACGCGTCCGAATACCCAGCAAACCTGGCTAGGGAGGAACCCCAGTGGCTACAGACCCCATGGCGACCGCTATCGAGCGGTTGCGGAACGAGTTCGGCGGGGCGCTCGTCGAGCCTGACCATCAGGATTACGACACCGCCCGTGCGGTGGTCTACGGCATGTTCGACCCGCACCCGGCGGCGATTCTGCGGCCCACCAGCGCTGCACAGGTCGCCGTCGCGGTGACGGTGGCGAACGAGCTCGGCGTCCCGCTCGCGGTGCGAAGCGGTGGGCACAGCACGGCCGGGCTCAGCGGCGGCGACGGCGCCATCGTGCTGGATCTTCGCGAGATGAAGGCGCTCGAGATCGACACGGGGAACCGGACGGCATGGGCGCAGACTGGCCTGACCGCCGGCGAGTACACCGCGGCGGTGGGTGAGCACGGCCTTGCCACCGGCTTCGGCGACACCGGCTCGGTCGGCATCGGCGGGCTCGTGACCGGCGGCGGCGTGGGGTTCCTGAGCCGCAAGTTCGGACTCACCATCGACGATGTCGTGGCCGCCGAGGTGGTCACGGCCAGCGGGCAGGTCCTCGAGGTGGACGGCCGGGTGCATCCGGACCTGTACTGGGCCATCCGGGGCGGCGGTGGCAACTTCGGCGTCCTCACCCGGCTGAAGTTCCGGCTGCACGACGTGCCGTCGGTCGTCGGCGGCATGCTCATCCTGCCGGCGACGCCCGACGTGATCGAGGGCGCAGTGGCGGCCGCGAACGCCGCCCCGGAGGAGCTGTCGGCGATCATCAACGTCATGACGGCACCACCGATGCCGTTCATACCGGAGCACGTCCACGGACAGCTGGTCGCGATGCTGCTGATCTGCCACGCGGGCCGTGCGGACGAGGGCGAACGAGCCGTCGCGCCGTTCCGTGCCTTGGCCGAGCCACTGGCGGATCAACTAGCGCCGATCACCTATCCGGAGATGTTCCCTCCCGAACCCGAGGGCTATCGGCCGATCGCGGTCGCCCGAAACCTGTTCATGGACGCGGTCGATGCGGACAGCGCGAAGCTGATCGTCGACCGGCTCGAGTCGGCCACCGCGATGATGCGGGTGGTGCAGATCCGGGTGCTCGGCGGGGCCGTATCCCGCGTGCCCGCGGACGCGACCGCCTACGCGCACCGCGGGCAGCCGATCATGGCCAACGTCGCCGCGATGTACCAGGACCTGAATGAGACTGCCACTCACGAAGCCTGGACCGACAAGGTGGCGGCCGAACTCCGCAACGGCCCCGCCGCCTACGTGAATTTCGTCGGTGACGAGGGCCCGGACCGGGTCCGCGACGCCTACCCCGGCCCGACGTGGGATCGCCTCCGCGAGATCAAGCGCCGGTACGACCCGGCCAACGTGTTCCGGTCGAACCAGAATATTCCGCCCGCGGAGCACAGCTAGCGACCTTTGTAACGGTTAGCGACCCGTCGATGGGTCGCTAACCGGCACAGAGGGTCGTTAACGTGGTCATTCTCAGGGTGTCACGGTTCCTCGACGCGGGCGAGGAAGAAGATGGCGCCGGACCGGTGCCGGACCAGCACGTGGAACGGACGGTCGACGTGGAATCTGATGGGCACCGCGGTGTCCAATGACGTCAGCTTCATCATGACGGCGGTGGCCGCCGCTCCCTCGAAGCCCTGCTCGTCCACGTCGAGCACGGCCTTGTGCAGTACCTGGTCGATCGCGAACGGCTCGTCGCTGATTCCGGAGAAGTCGGCGCCGTCGACGAAGGCGGTCACGACTCCGAGCTGAGCCAGCGCATCGTTCAGCGGGCAGTCGGTTTCGATGCGAAAGCGCGGCAGGGCCATGTCGACCTTGCGGGACGCCGCGGCGTCGTGCAGGGCCGCCACAGCCTCGGCGGTCAGTACCGCCGCGTCGGAGTCGGGCAACAGCACGTCCGCGCTGAGTCCTCCCTCCGCCGGCAGGCTCACCATCCGCCATCCGGCCGCGGCGGCGTAGCGAAAGCGCTCCTCGAGCCGCATCTGTGGGACGTCACGCGTCCCGCTCGGTGCGTGGAAGGGGCGGGGACGGGTCGCGCCCTCGCCGAACGGGTTGCTCCACGCCGCCTTGAGATACAGCGCGTTGACGATCGCCGCCGCGGTCAATGCGTGCACCGCACCCGCCGGCACCAGTTCGGAGATCAGCCCGCGCGTCACGTCCTCGACCTCACTGTTGATCTTCCGGCGGGAGCCCTCCGGATCGTGTTCGAAGTCCGCGACACGCAGCCCGCCACCGGGCCACGACAGCACCTTCTGCTGGTACGCCTCGTGGAAGGTCAACCCTTGGCGCATCCACAGCGAATTGGCGACGGCGATCTCCGCATCCGCGAGCGTCGATGCCTCGGCGAGCAGTGCGGCCGTCCCCTCGAGCTCTCCGCCCGGAGCCAGGACCGCCGCCAGCTCGTCGTACGTCCGGCCACGTGCACCCGCCGCCGCGATGCCGAGCGCGGATACCACCGAATAAGGCGACCACACGACGTTTCCGTCGGCGGGCAGCTCGTGATGGAGATTGAGCGCGTACTCCAGGTGCGACCGGTCCATGTCGTAGAAGCATATGAGTGAATCGGTAGCTGATCGACGTCCCGCCCGGTACCTGCCTGGATTGGACGGTCGGTGCCGCGAGATAGGCTCGCCTGCGTGCCCCATGAGATTGACCAAGCATTCCTTGCGCTGCCGATGCGCAGGCTCGCCGACGCCGCACTTCAGCGCGCCCGCGACCTCGGCGTCGAGCACGCCGACTTCCGGCTCGAGCGCATCCGCTCTCAAGACCTCACGCTTCGTGATGGCCGGCTCGAGGGCAGCCGGGACGGTGAGGACGTGGGCTTCTCGGTCCGCGTGCTGCACCACGGCACGTGGGGTTTCGCCTCGGCGGTCGACCTGACGCCGGAGCACGCGGCTCGGGCGACCGAAAAAGCCGTCGAACTCGCGGTGACCGCCCGCCCACTGTGCCCGACGCCGGTAGAGCTCGCCGACGAGCCGGTATACGACGACGTCACGTGGATCTCGGACTACGAGATAAACCCGTTCAGCGTGCCCGACGCCGACAAGGTGGCGTTGATGGCCGAGTACTCCAGGCGAGTGCTCGGCCAGGACGGTGTCGACCACGTCACCGCTTCGCTGGAGCAGGTGCTGGAGTGCAAGTTCTTCGCGAACCTCGCCGGAACGGTCACGACGCAGCAGCGGGTCCGGATTCATCCGGTCTTCGACGCCGTCCGGGTGGACGCCGACAACGGCAGATTCGAGACGATGCGCACGCTCGCCGAACCGGCCGGTCGCGGCTGGGAGTACGCCACCGGGCAGGACGGCCACGTCGATTGGCCGGCCGTGCTCGACGAGCTCGGCCCGCTGCTTGCCGAACGCATGGCCGCACCGGGCATCGACGCCGGCCGCTACGACCTGGTGATCGACCCGACGAACCTGTGGCTGACGATTCACGAATCCATCGGGCACGCCACCGAACTCGACCGCGCCCTCGGCTACGAGGCGAACTACGCCGGCACGTCGTTTGCCACCATCGACAATCTCGGGAAGCTGAAGTACGGAACGCCGGTCATGAACGTCACCGGCGATCGGACCACACCGTACGGCCTGTCCACGATCGGGTACGACGACGAGGGCGTCCGGACGCAGCAGTGGGACATCGTCACCGAAGGCGTTCTCGTCGGTTACCAGCTCGACCGCGCCATGGCCCACGCCAACCAGGACCTGCTCGGCACCGGACGGTCCAACGGCTGCGCGTTCGCCGATTCCCCCGGCCACATCCCGGTGCAGCGGATGGCGAACGTCTCACTCCGGCCGTCCGGCAACGGCACGTCGACCGCCGACCTGATCGGCCAGGTCGAGGACGGCTTGTACATCGTCGGCGACAAGTCGTGGTCGATCGACATGCAGCGCTACAACTTCCAGTTCACCGGCCAGCGCGCGTACCGCATCAACAACGGCGAGCTCGACGGACAGGTGCGCGACTTCGCGTACCAGGCGACCACCACCGACTTCTGGGGCTCGATGGAAGCCGTCGGCGGGCCGCAGACCTACGTGCTCGGCGGTGCGTTCAACTGCGGCAAGGCGCAGCCCGGCCAGCTCGCGCCGGTGTCACACGGCTGCCCGTCCGCGCTGTTCCGAAACATCAACGTGCTCAACACCGCCAAGGAGGGCGCGGCATGACGACCGGGACGGTATTGACACCGCAGGAAATCGTCGAGCGTTGCCTCGACCTGTCCAAGGCGGACGGCGCGATGGTGCTCGTCGACGAGTCGTCGACGGCAAACCTGCGCTGGGCCAACAACGCGCTTACCACGAATGGATTGATGCGGGACCGCTCGGTGACGGTGATCGCGACACTCGCCGACGGGACGAGTGGTACGGCGTCCGGCGTAGTCGCCAGGAGCGCGGTCACCGGCGAAACACTGGAGCCGCTCGTCCGCGCCGCGGAGCAGGCGGCACGCGACAACGGCGCCGCCGACGACGCCGCACCGCTCGTCGACGGTGCGAGTGCGGCGGACTGGGCCGAGGAGCCGGACGAGACCTCCGTGTCGGTCTTCAGCGAGATCGCGCCGGCGCTCGGTGAGGCGTTCAACGCGGCCGCGGCGAACAAGCAGGTCCGGTACGGGTACGTCGAACACGACGTGACCACGACGTATCTCGGCAGTTCGACCGGTCTTCGGCTCCGCCACGTCCAGCCGACGGGGCATATCGGTATCACCGGCAAGTCCGCCGACCTCACCCGATCGTCGTGGGTCGGGCAGGCGTCCCGCGACATGTCCGGCATCGACGTCGCCGCGCTCGACGCCGAACTCGCGCGCCGGCTCCGCTGGGCCGAGCGCACCGTCGAGTTGCCCGCCGGGCGCTACGACACGGTCCTGCCGCCGACGTGCGTCGCCGACCTGATGATCTACGCCTATTGGACGATGAGCGCACGCGACGCGCACGACGGTCGTACGGTCTACTCCAAGCCCGGGAAGGGCACCAAGATCGGCGAGCGGCTCTCCAGGCAGGCCGTGTCACTCTGGTCCGATCCCGCCGCGCCGGGCCTCGAGTGCAGCCCCAACGTCATCGCGCATGCGTCGAGCGGGTATACAAGCGTGTTCGACAACGGCCTCCCGGTTGAGCGCACGGCGTGGATCAGCGACGGCTCGCTGGCCGCGCTCATGCAGACCAGGCACTCGGCGCAACTGACCGGTCAACCGGTGACGCCCGGCATCGACAACCTCGCCCTGACGGTGCCCGGCGGCAGCCGTCATACCGACGAACTCGTCAAGGACATCGACAAGGGCCTGCTGCTGACCTGCTTCTGGTACATCCGCGAGGTCGATCCGCAGAACCTGCTGCTGACCGGGCTGACGCGGGACGGCGTCTACCTCGTCGAGAACGGTGAGGTTACCGGCGCGGTGAACAACTTTCGGTTCAACGAGAGCCCGATCGCGCTGCTCGACCGGTTCGCGGCCGCCGGCCAGACCGTGCCGACGTTCAGCCGGGAGTGGGGCGACTACTTCCCGCGCACCGCAATGCCGGCACTGCGCGTCCCGGACTACAACATGTCCAGCGTCTCCAAAGCCTCCTAAAGAATGATCACGTAAAGCTGCAGTTTCCCGGCCAAACGTGTGATACAGGCCGCGCAAAGCTGGAGCAATCCCCGCAAAGTAGCGGTCTCCGACCTGGCATGCTCATCGATATGCTGGCGGCATGGCTGAAACATCCGTGATGGTGCCACTGGGCACCGCCGCTCCCGATTTCACGCTGCCGTCGGTCGATGGCCGCACCGTGTCGCTCGGTGATTTCGCCGACGCGCCAGCACTGCTGGTCGCCTTCGTGTGCAACCACTGCCCGTACGTCAGGCACGTCGAGAAGACGTTCGGCGCGCTGGTCTCCGAGTTCGCCGACCGAGGCCTGGCGACGGTGGGTATCTGCTGCAACGACGCGGAAGCGTACCCGGACGACCGCCCCGAAGAGCTGGCCGCACAGGCCGAGCGGGCCGGCTGGACGTTCCCCTACCTCGTCGACGAGACTCAGCAGATCGGCCGCGCCTACCAGGCGGTCTGCACTCCGGACTTCTTCCTCTACGACGCGGACCGCAAGCTCGCCTACCGCGGCGCGATGGACGGTTCCACGCCCGGCAACGACGTGCCGCTGACCGGCGAATTGCTGCGGGACGCCATCACTCGCGTCCTGGCCGGAGAACGCGTCCCGGAGCCGCATCGGCCGAGCATGGGGTGCTCGATAAAGTGGCGCGCCTAAGAATCGGCCAAGAGCCGTTTCGCGTCGCAGCTACCGAGGCGTCTAAAGTAGTCGAACGCCAGTCTTCGCATCTGAATGGATCCTCGTGAGTATCAAGCGTCTCTCTATTGCTGCCGTCAGCCTGGCCAGTGCGGTGACACTGGCCGCATGTGGTGGGGACGACGGCTCGTCCTCCGACGTTGTCGCGACGGTCAACGGCACCGAGATCACAGCTGAACAGGTCGACGCCCAGTACGAGATCTTCTCGCAGAACGCCGGGGATCCGCCGGAGGGCACCACCCAGGAGGAACACGACCAGCAGCTGCGGGTCAACGGGCTGAATCAGCTCGTATTCGCCCAGATCCTGCTCGACAACGCCGAAGAGATGGGCATCGAGGTCACCGACGAGGACATCGACGCGACCCGGCAGGGCCTCTTCGAACAGTACGGCGGTGAGGAAGAGCTCTACTCCGCGCTCGAAGAGCAAGGCATGGCCCGCGACGAAGTCGACCGTCAGATCGAGATTCTGACGACCCAGGACGCCGTCATCGCCGATCTCAGCGAAGAAGTCAGCGACGAGGAGGTACAGGCGGCGTACGACGAGGGCGCCTCGGCGCGGCACATCTTGGTCGAGGACGAGACCGCGGCCAATGACGCGCTCGACCGGATCGACTCCGGCGAAGCGTTCGCCGACGTGGCCACCGACGTCTCCACCGACCAGGGCTCGGCCGCCAACGGTGGCGAGCTCGGCTTCAACCAGCCGGGCGTGTTCGTCCCCGAGTTCGAGGACGCGCTGTTCAGCGCCGAGGAAGGCGAGGTCGTCGGGCCCGTCGAGACGCAGTTCGGCTTCCACATCATCGAACGCATGCCCAAACCGGACCTTGGCGAGGTAGAGGACGAAATCCGCAGCCGGCTCGAGCAGATGCGCAGCAGCGAGGCCGAGCAGGCCTTCGGCGAGCTCATCAACGAGTGGGTTCAGAACGCCGAGGTCACGGTCCACGACGCTGCGTACGGTGAGTGGGACCCCGAGAACGGCGCCGTCGTCCTCAACGAAGAGGACACCGGCGACTCCGAAACCCCGGACGGGTCCGAGGACTCCGGCAACGACTCAGGCGAAACCGAAGAGCCGGGCGACGAGTAGCCGACCGAAAGATCAGGTGACCAACCATCGCCGAAAGCGGCGGCTTTGGTCACCTGATCTTTTTGCCGGATGATCAGGTGAGCAACAGCTGTGGCCTAGAGCGCGTCCAGCGCGGACCGGACGTCCGCGACCAGATCGTCCATGCTCTCAACTCCGCAGCTGAATCGGACCAGGTCGTCGGTGACGCCGATCCGCTCACGATCGGCACGGCTGAGCCCTGAGTGCGACGTCTTGACCGGCTGCGTCACGAGAGATTCCACGCCACCGAGGCTTGGCGCGCGGTACGGCAGCGTGAGCGCGTCGATGAATCGCTCGGCGCGTTGGCCGTCGCCCAACCGGAACGCCAGCATGCCGCCGAAGCCGTCGAAGAGTTCGGCCGCGCGGGCGTGGTCGGGGTGCGACTCCAGCCCCGGGTAATACACCTCGTCGACGCCTGGATGCGCAGCCAACTCGCGAGCCAGTGCCATCGCGTTGGCGTTCTGCGCCTTGACCCGGACGGCCAGCGTCTTGAGGCCGCGAGCGAGCAGGAATCCCACGTGCGGATCCAGCGTTCCGCCGAAGTGGCTCAGCACCGACCGAACCTCGGCGATCCGCTCGGTCGAGCCGACGACACAGCCGGCTACGAGGTCCGAGTGTCCGCCCAGGTACTTGGTCGCGCTGTGCAACACCAGGTCGAAGCCGACCTCGACCGGCCGGAAATTCACCGGCGAGGTGAACGTGTTGTCGATCACGCTGACCAGGCCGTTCTCTCGGCTGAACTCCGCGACGCCGCGCAGATCGCCGACCCGCAGCAACGGGTTCGTGACCGACTCGACGAGGAACGCCGTGGTCTCCGGCCGCAGCGCCGTCTTCCACGTCTGTGAATCGGCCGGGTCGACGAAGGTGTACGACCAGCCGAGCCGCTCCGCGAAATCGGTGAGCAGGCTGTGCGTCCCGCCATACAGGACGTCGCTGACCAACATGTGACCGCCGGTCTGGATCACGCTCAGGAGCGCGGACGACACCGCGGCCATACCGGACGCGGTCGCAACCGCGGTCTGCGCGCCCTCGAGCGCGGCCAGTTTGTCGTGGAGATACACCTGCGACGGCGTTGTGCTCAGGCGCAGATACTTGATCTCGTCGTAGGCCTCCCCTGGCTCGGACTCGAACACCGTCCCCTGGAAGATCGGGAACACGAGCGAACCGTCCGGCCCAGGTCGCCGCTCGCCCGCATGTACTGCGGCCGTTTCGATGGATCTCCGCTCAGTCGTCATGCCATCGACTCTAGGCCACGCTTGCCGGCGCCCGCCGCCCTGCTGCCGGCGACACCGGCGATCTCTTGGTACCCAGGGTCGGGACTTGACCGGCTCGCGGAACCGGGTAAGTTCGGGACAAGTCCCCCCGTAGCCGCACCCCGAGGGGTACGAATGTCAAGTCCCCGCCGTCCGCTCGTGGTGGGCACCATCGCACTGGCCGCGAGTCTTGCCGCCTCGCCCGCCGCAGACGCGGTGCCCGCTCGGGACGTTGCAACGAGTGCCATCGACGGTCATCCGCTTGCCGATACCGAGCCGAGTTCGACGGCAAAGGCGAGCGCGGACGACAATTCCAGCATGGACCCCGAGGCTGTGACCGCCGACGACCTCGCCTTCCACCAACGCACGCTCCGACCGGGCTCGGCGCTGGACGCCGGCCTGGTCCCCGAGTACGTCGACGCGATCGTGCCGAACTTGCGGCGCTATCTCGAACCGGGCTCCGGGCGCGACCACCCTTCCTTCGCCGGTGCAGTCGTCCTGGTGGCCAGCCACGGGATGATCGTCGAGCACGCCGCCATCGGGCACGCCGTCCGGTACTCCGGATGGTCGGACGGTGAGCCGAAGCAGTTGCCGTCCGATTCGCGGGTTCCGATGGCCGAGGACACCGTGTTCGACCTCGCGTCGCTCACGAAGCTGTTCACCGCGACGTCCGCGCTTAGCCTCGCCGACGACGGGCTGCTCGACTTCGACGCACCTGTCGCGGACTACCTGCCCGAGTTCGCGGCAGGCAGCGACGCCAAGGCGCAGGTGACGGTGGCGCAGTTGCTCAACCACACGTCCGGCCTGCCGGCAGGGCTTGCGCTGGATCAGGAGGACACGTACGCCGACCGCATCGATGCGGTCCTGGCCGAGCCGCTCAACGCTCCGCCGGGTGAGCAGTACGAGTACTCAGACCTGAACCTGATCACGCTCGGCAAGCTCATCGAGGCGGTGACCGGCGATCCGCTGGACGTGGTCATCGCGGAGCGCATCACCGAACCGCTGGGCATGTCCGACACCATGTTCAACCCACCCCGGCGCCTCCGGGACCGGATCGCCGCCACGACGGTCGCCCGCGGGCGCGGCGTGCTCCGAGGCGAGGTCCACGACCCTAGCGCGCAGGCGCTGCGCGGCGTCGCCGGCCACGCGGGGCTGTTCTCGACTGCCCCCGATCTCGCCGTCTTCGCCCAGATGCTGCTCAACGGCGGCACGTACGACGGTGTGCGGGTGCTCAGCGAGGCCGCCGTCCGCGAGATCTTCACGAACGAGAACACGGGCCTCGGCGCGTCGGCCGCGCGTGGCCGTGGCTTCCAGCTGGATCAGCGGCACTACATGGGAGCACTCTCGTCGCCGGTGACCGTTGGCCACACGGGCTTCACCGGGACGAGCATCGTGATCGACCCCCTGTCCGAATCGTTCGTCATCTTGCTGACCAACCGGGTCCACCCGACCGCCGGGTGGGGCAGGAGCAGCGAGTACCGCCGCTCCCCCGCTCGCGACCTCGCACGGGCCGTACCGGTGGAACCGTCGATCGGCCCGGACGCGTGGTACTCGGGCCGGCCCCAACAAGGCACCAGCTCGCTGACCGCTCCGCTCGGGCGGGCGACGCGCGGCGGCCGGGTCGGCTTCCGGATCTGGTACGACACCAGCGACCCCGAGACTCAGGCGGACGAGGGCATGCTGCTGGCCAGCAGCGACGGTCAGACATTCGAACCGGTTCGGCTCGAGCTCTCCAGCGACGGCCACGCATGGGAGGCGGCCAGCATCGCGGGATTTTCCGGGCGCCGATGGCTGCAAGCCCGTGCCGTGCTGCCGGACGGCACGACACACTTGCGCTGGACGTACGAGACCCGGCTCAATTCCCACAACGGTGAGCCTGACTATCAGGGCCGCGGCATCTATCTCGACCACATCCGGGTCGCGGACGAGGCCGGCCGGGTCTTCAACAGCCAGTATGAAGAAGATGCCGAACGCCTCCTTCCGGACGGCTGGTACCCGTCGGCGAACTGATCGGCAAGTAGGAAGTCATGAACACTGAATCGAACCGTGCCGTGCTCGACCGCCGGACTGCGCTCGGTGGCCTGCTCGGCGTCGCGGGAACCTCCATGGTGGCGTGTGTCGACGGGTCGAACGATGTGCCCGCGCCGTCGCGCGCCCCGACGCCCGGCACTGGCGCGGCCGAGCGCGCGACCGGGCCGTCGTCCGCCAGCACCTGCCCGCCCGCGGACGGCGGGCGCGTCGCCACCGGTGCGGAGCGCCTCGCCGATGGTGACTGGGCCGAGATCGCCGGCGAACGCGTCGGCGTCCTGACCAACCACACCGGTGTGCTGCCCGGTCTCGTGCACGAGGTGGACGCGATGGCCGAGACGGACGAGTTCGAACTCGTCACGGTGTTCGGTCCAGAGCACGGCTTCCGGGGCGCGGCCGGCGCAGAAGCGCCCGAGGCGGGCTTCACCGACCCGAAGACCGGACTCGAGGTGCGCAACATCTATCTGAGCTCGTCGGACGAACAGGCGCAGCTGTTCGAGGACACCGGTGTCGAGACGGTGGTCTTCGACATTCAGGACATCGGGACCCGCTTCTACACCTTCATCTGGCAACTGTTCGACGCGATGGTGGCCGCGGCGCAGGCGAACGTCCGCTTCGTGGTGCTGGACCGTCCGAACCCGCTCGGCGGCCAACCGGCGTCCGGACCGGTGCTGGATCCGGAACTGGCCAGCTTCGTGGGGCGCGAACCGATCGCGCTGCGCCACGGCATGACCGTCGGAGAACTCGCACAGCTGTTCAACGGCGAGTTCATACCTGAACGAGCCGGACGCGGCGTTGAGCTGACCGTTGTCGAGATGACCGGCTGGGAACGGTCGATGAGCTTCGAGCAGACCGGCCTCGACACGTGGGTACTGCCGTCGCCGAACATGCCGACGGTCGACACCGCGTACGTCTACCCGGGCATCGGGTTGCTGGAGGGGACGAACCTCTCAGAGGGACGGGGGACCACTCGCCCGTTCGAGCTGATCGGCGCGCCATGGGCGTCCCACGACTGGGGCACCGCGCTGCGCGATCTCGAGCTGCCGGGCGTGGTGTTCCGCGACTCGTACATTAAGCCGACGTTCAGCAAGTACGAAGGTCAGGTGTGCACCGGGGTGGAGATCCGCGTGCAGGACCGGGAGTCCTTCGACCCGATCGCCACCGGCGTTGCCGTGCTGGTGACGGCGTGGGACCTGTACGAACAGACCGAGTTCACCAGCGGCCTGGATCGCCTGGCCGGGACGACCGCAGTGCGCACCATGATCGAGTCGGGCGCGAGCGTGGACGAGATTATCGCCTCGTGGGAGTCCGGCCTCGCCGACTTCGAAACGCTCCGCCAGCAATACCTCCTCTACGAATGACCATGTTTGGCACGAACTCTCGTGCTTTACGTGGTCTACGGGCCGCGCATCGCATGTAATTCCCGAGCATCGGCTCCCACCGATCGTCCGCCGACCAGGGGTCGTCTCAGGGTCAGATCAGGGATGCGTCGGGGCTGAGCCCGGATTTCGGCAGCGCAATGCGACGTCACGATGGACTCGACCGTCCACTGGTCGCGTTCGGTGCGCTACCAGGCATGGGGACATCACACCATGGCTGCAGACCTGTTGTGGTGTCGCTACGCCTGCCGAACGTGATCGAACGACAGCGAGAGGAATCAAGCTGTGTTGACCCGAGTCGCCCGGGCGAGCGTCCGCCATCGCCGCATCGTCGTGGTGGCCTGGCTGCTGGCCGTTGCCGCTCTCATCGGAATTGGGACGACGCTGGCGGGCGAAAGCCAAACCGACTTCTCCAACCCCGGCACCGAGAGCCAGCAAGCCGCCGACCTGCTGGCCGAGGCCGGCTACGCGTCCGATCCGCTGTCCACCGGCCAAGTTGTCATCGCCACCGATCCGGCGATCGACGGCGGCGTCCGCGATCCGCAGGTTCAGACCGTCGTCACCGACCTGATCGACCGGATCGAGGCCGAGCTTCCGGAATCCGGCGGAGTCGAGGGCCCTTACGCCGAGGACGCCTTCGGGCAGATCTCGCCGGACGGGACGGTCGCGTTCGCCGAACTCGACCTCGGCGGCGGGTCGGACGCCGAACTCGCCGAGCGGGCCGAAACCCTCCAGGAAATACGCGATGACTTCGACGCCCCCGGCGTGACGGTCGAGCTGGCCGGCGACCAGTTCCGCACCGAAGCACCTGGAGGCGCGGCCGAAGGTGTCGGCATGCTGCTCGCCCTCGTCATCATGCTGATCGCGTTCGGCTCGGTGATCGCCGCAGGACTGCCGCTCGTCATCGCCCTCCTCGGCGTCGGCGCGGGTGCGGCGCTGGTCATGCTCGCTGCCAACGTCGTTTCGATGCCGAGCTTCGCGATCTCGTTGACCGTCGTGCTCGGCATCGGTGTCGGCATCGACTACGCGCTGCTGATCGTCACCCGCTTCCGCGCCGGGCTGCAGGATGGACTGAGCGTCCCGGACGCCGTCGCGCATGCAATGAACACTGCCGGTCGCTCGGTGCTGTTCGCCGGCTGCACGGTGGCAATCGCGATCTCCGGAATGCTGCTGCTCGGCGGAGCGACCGGTGTATCGATGGTGATCGCCGCCGGTGCCGGCGTCCTGATGGTCATGCTCGGAGCGCTGACCCTACTGCCCGCTCTCCTGGCGCTGATCGGCACGCGGATCGACCGATTCGGGCTGCCGCACCGCAGGACGACCGCCGAACGGCCCGGTCTCGCGTACCGCTGGAGCCGCTTCATCCAGCACCGGCCGTGGCCGGCCGCCTTCGGCGCAGCACTCATCTTGCTGATGCTCGCCATCCCGGCGCTGGACATGCGGCTGGGTTTCTCCGATGCGGGCAACCTGCCCGAGTCGCAGACCACGAAACGTGCCTACGACCTTCTTGCCGAGGGCTACGGCGAGGGTGCCAACGGGCCGTTGCTGCTGGTCGCCAGCTCCCCGGACGATCCGGCACTCGAGGAGGTCGCCGCAGCCGTACAGGGCACGGCCGGAGTGACGGACGTCTCCCCGCCGCTGGCCGCCGGAGACGGCAGCGTCGCGGTGCTGCGCGTCACGCCGGAGACCGGGCCGCAGGACGAGGCGACCTACGACTTGGTGCACAGGCTCCGAGACGACGTCCTGCCCTCCGTGCTCGGCGACGCAGAACTGGAGGTGTACGTCACCGGTGCGACCGCGGCGGGAATCGACTTCGCCGACACGATCGCCGAACGGCTGCCGCTCCTGCTCGGTAGCGTATTGCTCGCCTCGTTCGTCCTGATCGGCCTGGTGTTCCGTAGTCTCGTCGTCCCGCTCAAGGCGATCATCGCGAACCTGCTCTCGCTCGGCGCGGCATTCGGTGTGATCGTCGCGGTCTTCCAGTGGGGCTGGGGCCTGTCGCTGATCGGCGTCGGAGGTACCGGCCCGATCGAGGCGTGGGTGCCGACGATGCTGTTCGCGGTGGCGTACGGCCTGTCCATGGACTACGAGGTGTTCCTGCTCTCGCGTATTCGCGAGGAGTTTCTGCGCACCGGCGACAACGCCCGCGCCGTGGCGGATGGCCTGGCCAAGACGGCCAAAGTGATCACGGCGGCGGCCGCCATCATGATCTGCGTGTTCAGCGGGTTCGTCCTGTTCGACGATCGCGGGCTCAAGACGATGGGGCTCGGCCTTGCCGCGGCTATCCTCGTCGACGCCACCATCGTACGAATGGTCCTGATCCCGGCCGTCATGGAGATTTTGGGTAACCGGAACTGGTACTGGCCGCGAGCGCTACGGCGGGTGCCGAGCTTCGACGTCGAGCGTCCATCAGAGGTACGGGCCCCGGCACCGGCCGCCGCGCGCCAGCCCACCCACCCGTGATCATGTTCAATCGACCGTGGAGAATGCTGGTCGATTGAACATGATCGAGGGTTAGATCGGGACGACCTCCGTTGCGTAGCCACCTGCGTCCACCAAAGCACGAATCTCGTCGGCGTCCGAGCTGAAGAGCACACCTACGCCGTGCCGTGCGACATACACGACGTGCGCGTCGACGACATCCGATGTTGCCGCTGACGCGCACAGCTCACCCACTGCCTTGGCGTCGCCGCTCGCGAAATCGACAATGACGCAACCCTTGAGCGCACGGGAAAGGTTCGGAGCCGGCCCACCACGCCACACCTGTGCCAGCACGGGTGCTGGGACGGAGGGCCGCGCACCCCGCCCGCGCATCTCGCGATGAATGCTCCACGCGTGCCGGTCATTGCGGCCAAGCGCGATGAGCATGCCGGCGTCATAGCAGTAGCCAGCCATTTCATGCCGCCTTGCGTCGTCCGGCGCTCTTGGCTCGCGATCGTGCCAGCGCGGCATCGATCTCGGACTTCGCCTCCGCGAGTTCGTCCTCAGTAAGCACGCCGTGTTCGGCCTCGTACTCGGCGATGCCCTCGTCCATGGCGCGTAGTCCGAGCTGATGCTCGACCGCGTCAGCGACCCAGGAGGAGACCGTCGTCCGCTCCGCGCGCGCCTCTCGCCGGAGATCCTCGTAGAGTTCCTCCGGGATCGACACCGTGAACTTCTTTACGGTCATACCGTCATCATACCGCGTCAGCTCTTCGACCGTGATCACGCTCGTGGCGGCGAGTGTGCCGCGATCACGCTCTTACGTCTGCGGATTATGGTCCGATGCGCGGACTGTACGGCCGATGCGCGGCCTACAGAGCAGGTAAGGCACGGAATTGCCGGCCAAACATGGTCATTCTCAGTCGAGGTAGTCGCGCAGGACCTGGGAGCGGGACGGGTGGCGCAGCTTCGACATCGTCTTGGACTCTATCTGCCTTATCCGCTCGCGAGTCACGCCGTACACCTTGCCAATCTCGTCCAACGTCTTCGGTTGCCCATCGGTGAGGCCGAACCGCATCGACACCACACCCGCCTCGCGCTCGGACAGCGTGTCCAGCACCGCATGCAACTGCTCCTGCAGGAGCGTGAACGACACCGCGTCGGACGGGACGACCGCCTCGGAGTCCTCGATCAGGTCGCCGAACTCGGAGTCGCCATCCTCACCGAGCGGCGTGTGCAGCGAGATCGGCTCGCGGCCGTACTTCTGGACCTCGACGACCTTCTCCGGCGTCATGTCGAGCTCGGTCGCCAACTCCTCAGGCGTGGGCTCGCGGCCCAGGTCCTGCAGCATCTGACGCTGCACCCGGGCCAGCTTGTTGATGACCTCGACCATGTGCACGGGGATGCGGATCGTGCGTGCCTGGTCGGCCATCGCGCGGGTGATCGCCTGGCGGATCCACCACGTCGCGTAGGTCGAGAACTTGTAGCCCTTGGTGTAGTCGAACTTCTCCACCGCGCGGATAAGGCCGAGGTTGCCTTCCTGGATGAGGTCGAGGAACAGCATGCCGCGGCCGGTGTAGCGCTTGGCCAGCGAGACGACCAGCCGCAGGTTCGCCTCGAGCAGGTGGTTCTTGGCCCGGCGGCCGTCCTGGGCGATCCAGTTCAACTCGTTGCGCATCTTGGGCCCGAGCGAATCGACCTCGTGGGTGAGCTTCTCCTCGGCGAAGAGGCCGGCCTCGATCCGCTTGGCCAGCTCAACCTCCTGCTCGGCGTTCAACAGCGGAACCTTGCCGATCTGCTTGAGGTAGTCCTTGACCGGGTCCGCGGTGGCGCCGGCGACGACCACCTGCTGCTCGGGCTCGTCGCTGTCATCGTCCTCGGAGTACACGAACGCCTCGGCCTCGGCTTCGGCTCCGGCGGCCTCCTCCTCGGCCAGCTCGGCGGAATCAGGCTCGAGGTCGTCGAGCTTCTTGAGCTGTTCCGCATCGGCGACCGGCGCCAGCGCTCCCGGCGTCAGATCGCCGGCCTCCTCCAGCTCGGCGACCGGATCGATGATCGGTTCGGCCGAAAGATCCTCCGGCGAGTCGGGCTCCACAGGTGCCTTGACCTCAGACCTACTGGCCTTCGCAGCCGTCTTCGACTTGCTGGTTGTCTTCTTGCTCGTGGACGTGGCTGCCGGCACGTTCGTCTCCTTGATGGCGCTAGTGGCTGACTTCCCAGCCGCCGTCTGGGTGGTTGCCTTACGGCCCGCCTCGCCGGCTGGCTTGGCGGAGCTGGCCTTCTTACTGACCTTGGCGGGCGCCGTGGCCCTGGTCCTTGTTGTAGCCCTGGTTTTGCTGGACTTACTCACAACGGTCGACGCAGCGCCCGAGCGACCGCTAGCCCGCGTACCGGCGGATTGCTTCCGGTCCTTGGCATGCTTAGCGCGCGACGAACTCGGCGACACAAACGACCTTTCGACTGTGGGCATGATGAGCCGACTGCGGTGACCACCGCAATAAGTAGCACATCACCACGCAACGACTCATGCTTCCCATGAGTTTCGCAGACTACGTACACGTCAAGGGTAACCCGAGATACCCTGCCTTGCCGCGTTGCCGGAACCCGGCATGCCTGGCATCACCCGCGGCACACCCGACGCCGGCTAACCGCCGCCGCCCTTCGCCGCCTTCGCCGCCGCTTTCACCTGCTGCTTGTGCTCACGTACCTTCTGCAGGCTGTCGTCGTCTGTGATGTCAGCCACAGAGCGGAACGCATCATTTTGCCCGTATTCGCCGGTCGCTTCCTGCCAGCCCTCCGGGCGAACGCCGAACTGCTTCGCCAGCAACGCCGCGAAGATCTGCGCCTTGGCTTTGCCGAAGCCGGGTAGCGCCTGAAGTCGCTTGACGAACTCGGCACCGGTCGACACGTCGGACCACACCGCAGCGGCGTCTCCGTCGTGCGATTCGACGATGGCCGCGCACAGTTTCTGTGTTCGCGCCGCCATCGAACCGGGGAACCGGTGCAGCGCCGGCGGCGTCGCGAAGATCTCCGCAAGCGCCTCGGGATCGTACGACGCGATGGCGGTGGCATCGAGCCGCTCGGTGCCGAGACGTTCGGCCAGCCGGTACGGTGCGACGAAGGCGCGCTCCATCGGAACCTGCTGGTCCAGCAGCATGCCGATCAGCAACGCGAGCGGGTCCGACGCGAGTAGCTCGTCGGCCGGTTGTTCGGTCGCTAGATACAGCCGCGGCGTAGCGCCTCCACTCATCGACGTACCCCTCTAGTCAGTTTCGTCCCCCTTGACGCACAGTACCGGGCAGGGTGCATCGAGCAGGATCCGCTGCGCGTTGCTACCCAGAATCAGTTTGCCGACCGGGCTCCGGCGCCGTAGCCCGATCACGATCAAGTCCGCGGCGTTCTCTCCGGCAACGGCGATCAGGTCCTCGGCCACGTCGGCACCGCGGACGAGCTGACGCACCTCTGCGTCCACACCTGCCTCGGCCAACTGCGAACGCACCTCGTCGAGCTCAATTTCCGCTTCGGCCGCATCCTCGTGATCGAAGTCGCGTCCACCGCGCGCGGAGTTGACGACAACGAGGCGCGCCCCGCGCAACCGCGCCTCCTCGACCGCTCTGTGCAGCGCAGCACGGCCCTCAGGTTTGGGTACGTAGCCGACCACGATCGTCGTCATCTGCTCTTCTCCTACCGGCCGATCCACAACTGCCAGCGCAGCGAACCTTACCCGGTCGCACCGGAGTTCGGTTGGACGCCCCGCTCGTAACGAAGGACATCCACCGTCCCCGGAATGTCCGGGCGCAACGGGAGAATACTGCACGTGAACGCGTCGCCGCGGCCCGAGCCGAGCATCCTGCATCTCGATCTCGATGCCTTCTTCGCCGCCGTCGAGCAGCGCGACAAGCCCTCGTTACGCGGCAAACCGGTCGTCGTCGGTGGGCTCGGCCCGCGCGGCGTGGTGTCGACGGCGTCGTACGAGGCACGCCGGTTCGGCGTCGGGTCGGCGATGCCGATGGCACAGGCCCGGGCCCGCTGCCCGAACGCGGCGTTCCTCGCCGGTCGGTTCGATGTCTACCGCCGGACGAGCGACGTCGTGATGGCCGCGGTGACCGAACTCTCGCCGCTGGTCGAGCCGCTCTCGCTGGATGAGGCGTTCGCCGACCTCAGAGCAGGGGGGCACCGCGACCTCTCGCCGGCCGCGGTGCGCCGTATCGGTACCGAACTCCGGGCCACGATCGCCGAGCGCACCGGATTGACCGCCAGCGTCGGTGCCGCCACGTCCAAACTGCTCGCCAAGATCGCGTCCGAGCAGGCAAAGCCGGACGGGCTCGTCGTCGTCGAGCCCGGAACCGAACGTGACGTCCTGCGGCCCCTCCCGGTGCGGGCACTGCTCGGCGTGGGCCCGGCCACCGCTGATCGACTCGCCCGGATGGGTGTTCGGACCGTGGGTGAGCTGGCCGCGGTCACCGAGGCCGAGCTCGTCGACGTTCTCGGCGAGGCGCACGGCGGCTCACTCCACCGCCTTGCGAACGGGCAGGACGACCGTCCGGTCGAGGCCGAACGCGAGTCCAAGTCGGTCAGCATCGAGGACACCTTCGACCACGACCTCACCGACCCGGTGTTGCTTCGTGCGACCGCCACCCGAATGGCCGGGTCGGTCGCCGCGCGGCTCGCCAAGGCCGGGCTTTCCGGGCGCACGGTCACACTCAAGGCGCGCACGCACGACTTCGCCACCCACACCCGCTCGGCCACTCTCCCCGGCCCCACCGACGACGTCCGGACGATCACCCGCCTGGCGACCGCGCTGCTCGATGAGATCGACGTGACCGGTGGCATCCGGCTGCTGGGCGTCGGCGTATCCGGCCTCGCCGACTGGGTGCAGGAAGACCTGTTCGCCGCCGGCGAGGACGACGACGGCCACGACAGCCCGGACGAGCCGACAACGCCCGATCCACTCCGCGGTCCTCCGCGGTGGATCCCGGGCATGGACGTCGTCCACGATGAACACGGCGCCGGCTGGGTGTGGGGCAGCGGGCTCGGGCGGGTCACCGTCCGGTTCGAGACGGCGACCACTCTCCCGGGACCGGTCCGCACCTTTCCCGCGGACGACCCATCGCTCCACCCTGCGGAATGACCACGTATGGCAGGTATTCACCCGCCGTGGCCGCTTTGCGGACGTGGTGTGGCCTGGAAATACCGGCCTTACGTGATCATTCAGGTCGAGATCTTCAGGCGATTCTCAGCGACGCCCGGCACACTGGATAGGTGCGAATCCTCGTTGTCGACGACGACCATGCGGTGCGCGAGTCCCTACGGCGCTCGCTGCGGTTCAACGGCTACGACGTGGACGTGGCCGTCGACGGTGAAGATGCCCTGGCGAAGGTCGCCGATTCGACGCCGGACGCCGTCGTGCTCGACGTCATGATGCCGAACATGGACGGGCTGGCGACCTGTCGGGCACTGCGATCGGCCGGCCACGACGTCCCCATCCTGATGCTCACCGCGCGGGACGAGGTATCCGACCGGGTCGCCGGGCTCGACGCGGGCGCGGACGACTACCTGCCCAAGCCGTTCGCGCTCGAGGAACTACTCGCTCGCGTGCGGGCGCTGCTGCGCCGTTCGACGCCGTCCGGTTCGGATGCGAACGTGCTGCAACTGGCCGACCTGACGCTCGACCCCGTCACCCGAGACGTCAAGCGCGGCGATCGCCGCCTGCGGCTGACCCGGACCGAGTTCTCCCTGCTCGAACTGCTGTTGCGGCACCCACGGCAGGTGCTCAGCCGCGAGACTATCCTCGAAGAGGTATGGGGCTACGACTTCCCGACGACCGCGAACTCGCTCGAAGTATATGTCGGCTACATCCGCCGCAAGACCGAGGAGGGTGACGAGCCGCGGCTGATCCACACCGTTCGCGGCGTCGGATACGTCGCCCGGGAGACGCCGCCGTGAAGCCACGCGAAGTCCTTCAGTCGGGTCGCCGGTACGTCGCTTCAGCGTTCGGCCGGGTCCGGGCCGGCGTCCGCCGGCTGCCGTTGCGCACTCGCGTCGGAGCCCTCGCCGCGCTCGGCGTCGGCCTGGCGATTCTGGCCACGGCCATCGCCGCCTACGCGACGGTGAGCGTCCAGTTGACCAACAGCGTGGACCAGGACTTGCGCGCTCGCGCGTACGACGCCGTCCCCGGCGTCTTGACCGACCCGACCGAACTGCAGGAGATACCGGGCGAAGCGTTCGGTGCGTCCTATCTGCGAGTGGCGCTGCTGCGCTCGGACAACGTCGCGGTCTCACCCCGCGGCGAGTCGACCATCCCGCCACTCGGCGATGACGAACTCGATGTCGCCCGGGGAATCACCTCCGAGAACATTCGCACCGCCAGTCTCGACGACCAGACCTATCGGGTCGTCGCGGTGCCGGTAACCCAGGACTGGGCCTTCGTGCTGGCGCAGTCCACCGAGACGGTGGACGAGGTGCTCCAGCAGCTCGGTCTCGTGTCGTTCCTGGCCGGAGCGCTCGGGATCGGGCTCGCCGCCTGGGCCGGCGCGTCCATCGCCCGGGCGGGCTTGCGTCCGGTGGAACGGCTGACCGCGGCCGCGGAGCACGTAGCGGAGACCGGTTCGCTCGACCCGATCACGGTCGATGGTGGGGACGACGAACTTGCCCGGCTGGCGCACTCGTTCAACGCGATGCTGGCGGCGCTGGACGAGGCCCGGCTACGGCAACGTCAGCTCGTCGCCGACGCGGGCCACGAGTTGCGCACCCCGCTGACCAGTCTCCGGACGAACCTCGACCTGCTCGTTCAGAGCGATCGCCAGGGAGGGCTCGACGGTGCCGACCGTACGGCTCTGCTCAGCGACGTCCGGGCGCAACTCGAGGAACTGTCCACACTCGTCGTCGACCTGATCGAGCTCGCCCGTGACCCGCAGTCGCAACCACCGTTCGAAATCGTCGACTTCGCCGACCTGGTCCGCGATGCGCTCAGCCGCGCCCGCCGCCGCGCACCCGATGTGACGTTCTCGGCCGACCTACGGCCATTCCTCGTAGACGGCGACGCGACGCTGCTCACCCGCGCGGCGATCAATCTGCTCGACAACGCGGCCAAGTGGAGCCCACCTGGCGGCACGGTGTCCGTGACGCTTCACGAGGGCACGCTCGAGGTCCGTGACGAGGGCCCGGGCATCGCCGAGGCAGATCTTCCCCATGTGTTCGAGCGGTTCTACCGATCGACCGGAGCCCGCGGCCTGGCCGGATCCGGGCTCGGGCTGGCCATCGTGCGAGCCGCTGCGGAGCGCCATGGCGGCTCGGTGGACGCTGGACACGCCACGTCCGGCGGGGCCAGACTCACCATCACGTTGCCACCGGCCAGCAGTCGGGCAGAAACCTTGACCTCGTAGCACCGCCCCCACAAGAATGATCACGTAACGTCCGAACCCCCTACGTGATCGTTCTGGCGGTGGGCTCGATGTTCTTGGCCGACTCTACGGAGCCTCTCAGTTTGCCTTAAGTCTCGCCGGGCATGCTGTAAGCATGGACGACAGCACCCGCACTCCCCATACTCAACCGGACAGCCGGGCCGACCAGTCCACCGGCACCGGCTGGTCGACCCCACAACAGGGCGCACCGCAGCCACCGGACGCGCCGTGGAGCCGGACCGAGCACGACACCGGCTCGGTCCCCCGCCCGCACGACACCCGGCAGTTCTCCTACGCCGAATCGACGAACCCGACGCAAGAGACCCGCTCGGCCGGCGAGTCGAGCCAGAGCTCGCCCGCACCGGCCAGCCAGCTACCGCCGCCGCACTACGGCGGTCCGGCCCAGGCGTACGCGCCACCGCCACCGAAGGGCCGGCGCAGCACCGCGCTCATCGCCGCCGTCGCACTGGGTGCCGGGCTCGTCGGCGGTGCGGCCGGAGCGGGCATCGTCAGCGCGCTGGACGACGACGCGCCAGCGGCACCGACAAGCAGCCTGGACAACGAGGCGCAAGACGCCGCGGACGCTCCTCCGTCCGACATCGAAGCGGTCGCGGCAGATGTCTCCCCGAGCGTCGTGTCCATCAACATCCGGAGCGCGCAGGGACCCGGCAGCGGTAGCGGCGTCATCATCTCGTCGGACGGCCAGATCATGACCAACGCTCACGTCGCGGCGGCCGGTGAGGGTGGGACGCTCACCGTCACGTTCCACGACGGCAGCGAGGCTGAGGCCGAGGTCATCGGCATGGACGAGGAGACGGATATCGCCGTCCTGCAGGCCGAAGGCGTCTCCGGACTCGAGCCCGCCGAGTTCGGTAATTCCGACAACGTCTCGGTCGGCTCGGAGGTGATCGCGTTCGGCTCGCCGTTGGGCCTCGAAGGCACCGTCACGAGGGGCATCGTCTCGGCGTTGCACCGGCCGGTCCAGGCCGGCGACGCACGGCAGCCCGGCGAGCAGACCCTGTTCGAGGCGATCCAGACCGACGCGTCCATCAACCCCGGCAACTCGGGCGGCCCGCTGGTCAACACCACAGGAGAGGTCGTCGGGATCAACACCGCGATCGCCGCACCACCGGGTAGCCAGGGCTCGATCGGCCTCGGCTTCGCGATTCCGATCAACACCGCCCGATACATCGCCGAGCAGATCATCGATGGCGGTGAGGTCGAGTACGCGCGGATCGGCATCGGCGTGAACAACGGCCAGGGAGGCGAGCCGGCGGCCACCGTGGCAGAGGTCCAAGAGGGCAGCGCAGCGGACGAAGCCGGGCTCGAGCAAGGCGATGTCATCACACGCATCGACGGACGGCCCGTCCCCGACGCCACGTCCCTTGTCGCGGCGGCACGCGCATACGAGCCGGGTGACGACGTCACACTCACCTACGTACGCGACGGCGAAGAGGAGACGGTCGAGCTTACGCTCGGCAGCTCCGCGGACGACGAATAGGCGGCGCTCTCCCCGCGTCTTCGGCCGACCGTGCCCGCCGGTCGCCGCTCCCTCCCTCGGTGCCGTGCCGGGTCAGCCCAACGACGAGTTGACCCGGCACGGCACTTCACGTGTCGCGGCACCCATCCATCCGAGCACGGACGCTGTCAGAGGCGGCGGGCAGACTAGGACCATGCTGTTCCACGAGGTCGCATCGGCGTCGGCGGAGGTGGCCGCGACATCTCGCCGCCTGGTCAAGGTCGAACGGCTGGCCGAGTGCCTGCGCCGGGCGACTCCGGAGGATGTACCGATCGTCGTGGCCTACCTGTCCGGCGAGCTGCGCCAGCGCCGCACCGGTCTCGGATATGCCGCGTTGCGCGATCTTCCCCCACCGGCGGACGAGCCGACGCTCGAGCTCGCCGCGGTCGACGAAGAGTTCGGCACGATCGCCGACCTGTCCGGACCCGGGTCGACCACCGCGCGGCGCGAACGGTTCACGGCGCTGATGGCCCGCGCCACTGAGCCCGAGCAGCGCATGCTGGCCGGGCTGGTCAGTGGCGACCTGCGCCAGGGCGCGCTGGACGGCCTGTTCACCGAGGCCGTCGCCAAGGCCACCGAGCTGCCGAGCGCAGACGTGCGCCGCGCGATCATGCTGGCCGGTCAAGTCGCCCCGGTCGCGTCGGCCGCGCTCGCGCACGGCACCAAGGGTCTGGCCGCTTTCGCGTTGATGGTGGGTTCACCGGTGCGGCCGATGCTGGCATCGTCGGCACCGAGCGCCGAAGAGGCGTTCGCCAAGACCGGAGTTCCCGCTGCGTGCGAGTGGAAGCACGACGGTATCCGGGTGCAGATCCACCGCTCGGGCGACGACGTTTCCATCTTCACCCGCACGCTCGACGACGTCACCGATCGGTTGCCGGACATCGTCGAGGCGGTGCGTGCGCTGCCGGTGTCCACACTGATCGTGGACGGCGAGGCCATCGCCCTCGGCTCCGACGGGCGTCCCCTACCGTTCCAGCGCACGGCCTCCCGCGTCGGCCGCAGATCGGATGTCGCCGCAGCTGCCACCGAGACGCCGCTGTCACTGTTCCTGTTCGACTGCCTACACCTCGACGGGGACGACCTCATCTCCGAGCCGGGCTCCAAGCGCGCGGAGGCGCTGCACCGGGTCGTCCCCGACGCGTTGCGCACGCCACGGCTGGTCACTGACGACCTCGGCGTCGCGACCGACTTCTTCGACGAGGCACTCACCGCGGGGCACGAAGGGTTGGTCATCAAGTCGCTGTCCGCACCGTACGAAGCAGGGCGGCGCGGCGCCGGCTGGGTCAAACTCAAGCCGCACCACACGTTCGACCTGGTGATCCTCGGGGTCGAGTGGGGCAGCGGGCGGCGCACCGGCAAACTCTCGAACCTGCACCTCGGAGCCCGCGACCCGGATGGACGGTACGGCCCGCCCGGCGGGTTCGTGATGCTCGGCAAGACGTTCAAGGGCCTCACCGACGAGATGCTCGACTGGCAGACCGAGAAGCTGCAGGAACTCGCCGACGGCCCGGTCGATCAGTGGGCCATCCCGGTCCGCCCCGAACTCGTCGCGGAGATCGCGTTCGACGGGGTGCAGACCTCGCCGCGTTACCCGGCCAAGGTCGCGTTGCGCTTCGCCCGCGTCATCCGGCACCGTCCCGACAAGCCGGCCGCCGAGGCCAACACGATCGACGAGATCCTCGCCATCAACACCCCATCAGAATGATCACGTAAACGACCCCTGGCACCGCTTAACGACCCGTCAACGGGTCGCTATGCGTCACATTTGTTCGCCGCACGTTCGAGGGCGATCCGGAGCACGTCTGCTACAGCGGCGCCCGGGCGGGGCTACCACTTCTGGACCGGCATCGGCCGGCCGAGCCCGGATCACACGCATGACTAGGGATGCCGGCCATCCATATCCGAGTGGTGTTCGTAAGTAACGGTTTACGACCCGTTGACGGGTCGTTAAGCGGTGCCAGGGGTCGTTTACGTGGTCATTCAGAGGGCGGCGGCGCGGCCTGGTCGGTGGTGTCCACCTTGCGGAGTGCGTCGTATCCGTCGCCGTGCCGCGCTGCCCACGTCGCCAGCACCGCGGTGCAGGTGACGCCGTTGTGCATTCGTCCCGCGAAGATCGCATCGACTGCGTCGGCCAGCGGCACCCGTACGACGGGCATGTCGGCCTCTTCATCTTCGCCGTTGTGCCGCTCCTCGTGCGGGACCACCGTCAGATCACGCGCCAGATAGATGCGCACCGCCTCGTCGGACATGCCGGGCGTAGGGAACTCGTCCGCGAGCATCCGCCAGTCCGCCGCCTGTACATGGCCTTCCTCGTAAAGCTCGCGGGCGGCCGCCTCGTGCAGCGGCTCGCCGGGCACGTCGAGCAGCCCGGCCGGCACTTCGAGCAAGCGGTGTCCCACGGGATGGCGGTACTGCGCGACCATCAGCACACGCTCGTCCTCGTCCAGCGCAAGCACTGCCACCGCACCTGGATGTTCGACGACGTCCCTGGTGAACTCCGCGCCACCGTTCGGCGGGGCAACGACGTCCTTGCGAACCGCGATGACGCGTCCGGTCCGGTACATCGTCTCCGATTGCACGACGGGCCAGCGCTCCGTCCGGTCTGTCACGTCCACGTCGAGCAACCTACTCCCCACCGACTACCAGTGCCGATCACCGGCCGGCACCAGCCGCATCCACCGCCAACTCGCCCTCGTGCACATCCACCGGCAGCTGCACCTCCTGCTGCCTGGCGACCGCCGCCTTGATCAGACCGGCGAACAGCGGGTGCGCGCGGATCGGGCGCGAACGCAGTTCCGGATGCGCCTGAGTGCCGATGTAGTACGGGTGGACATCGGGAGCCAGCTCGATGAACTCGACCAGCTCGCGGTCCGGCGACAACCCGGAGAACACCAGGCCGGCGCCGGACAGCTTGTCGCGGTAGGCGTTGTTGACCTCGTACCGGTGCCGGTGCCGCTCGCTGACCGTCGCCGCACCGTACAGCTCTGCGACCACCGAACCGTCGACGAGATTGGCGGGGTACGCACCGAGCCGCATCGTCCCGCCCATGTCGCCGTCACCGGCGACGATGCCTTTCTGCTCCTCCATCGTCGCGATCACCGCGTGCGGTGTTTCGTCGTCGAATTCGGCGGAGTTCGCGCCCTCGAGCCCTGCGACGTTGCGCGCGTACTCGATGACCATGCACTGGAGCCCGAGGCACAGCCCGAGTGTCGGGATGCCGTGTTCGCGAGCATACTTGGCCGCACCGATCTTGCCCTCGATGCCGCGAACACCGAATCCACCTGGGATACAGACCGCGTCGACGTCCGACAGTCGCTGCGCCGCACCCGCCTCGGTCTGGCACTCGTCCGAGGGCACCCACCGCACATGGACCTTGGCGTCGCCGGCGAAACCACCGGCACGCAACGCCTCGCTCACCGACAGGTAGGCATCGGGCAGATCGATATATTTGCCGACAAGGGCGACGGTCACTTCATGCTTCGGGTGGTGCACCCGCCGGAGCAGGTCGTCCCACGCCGCCCAGTCGACGTCCCGGAACGGCAACGCGAGCCGTCGCACCACGTACGCGTCCAGCCCTTCGGCATGCAGAACGCGTGGAATGTCGTAAATGGATGGTGCGTCCACCGCAGCCACCACGGCTTCGGCATCGACGTCGCACATCAGCGAGATCTTGCGTTTGACACCCGCCGGTATCGGGCGATCCGACCTGCACACCAGCGCGTCGGGCGCGATACCCACCTGGCGCAGCGCGGCCACCGAATGCTGGGTCGGTTTCGTCTTGAGCTCACCGGACGGCGCGATGTACGGCACGAGCGAGACGTGTAGGAAGAAGCACCGATCCCGCCCTACATCGTGGCGGACCTGGCGGGCCGCCTCGAGGAACGGCAGCGACTCGATGTCACCGACAGTGCCGCCGATCTCATGGATTACCACGTCGACGTCCGGCCCGCCCATCGCGAGCATCCGGTCCTTGATCTCGTTCGTGATGTGCGGGATGACCTGCACGGTGTCGCCGAGGTACTCGCCACGGCGTTCCTTGGCGATCACGTCCGAGTACACCTGTCCGGTGGTGACGTTCGCCGTCACGTTCAGATCGCGGTCGAGGAACCGCTCGTAATGGCCGATGTCGAGATCGGTCTCGGCCCCGTCCTCGGTGACGAACACCTCACCATGCTGGAACGGGTTCATCGTGCCGGGGTCGACGTTGAGATACGGGTCGAGCTTCTGCATGGTGACGCGCAGCCCGCGCGCGGTCAGCAGCATGCCGAGGCTGGAGGCCGTGAGGCCTTTACCAAGAGAGGAGACGACGCCCCCCGTCACGAACAAATGCGTAGTCGGATGCGGCGTCAAAGGGGCTCCCGCGGTCGAAGAGTTCAGGTGGCTAACCACGGAACTCCAGGCTATCACTCGCCGGGCCCATCACCGAGCGGTCGCCACGCCGCCTTCGAGCCTCGACCGGGCCGGCGCTGAGCCACCCACCCACTGGCACCGGTGTGACCGGCGGTCATAGAGTCACGGGTGTGGGTCGGGACGGGATGCGGGTCGTAGTCACCGGCGCGGCCGGGCGGATCGGGCGCGTGGTCAGCGATGGACTTGTCGGCCTTGGCCACGAGGTCGTCGGAGTCGACCAGGTATCGGCCGACGGCATCAAGCGGGTGGACGTCAGCGACAGCGAGGCTCTTCGTCCGTTGCTGAACCGGGCGCAAGCGGTCGTTCATCTCGCCGGATATGCAGGTGAGGGCTCGCTGCAGACCGCACTTCACACGCATGTGCACACCACACACGCGGTCCTCGAAGCCATGCGGCTCGAGCGGGTTCCTCGCATCGTCTACGCGAGCAGCGCGCACGCCGTTGGCTTCACACCGTCCGATGGCGCGCTCGGCGTGGACGTTCGCCCGCGCCCGGACACGTTCTACGGCCTCGGCAAGGTCGCCGCCGAGGCGATGTGCAGCCTCTACGCCGATCGGTACGGCCTCGCGGCCGCCTGCATGCGGATCGGCGCATTTCTGGAGCGCCCCCTTACTCGCCGGCATCTGGCGATCTGGCTATCGCATGGCGATGCCGTCCGGCTCGTCGAAGCGTGCCTCACCGCGCCGGACCTCTCATACGCGGTCGTTTACGGCATCTCCGCGAATACTCGCGCCTGGTGGGATCTTGAGCCGGGCCGGGCGCTCGGGTACCACCCGCAGGATGACGGCGAGCGGTTCGCCACCGACATCCTCGCCAAGCCCGAGACGGAGCGCGATGTGTTCGACGCCAAGCACGTCGGCGGATCGTTCTGCGCGACGGACCTGCGTGCTCCGCATCCGCGCTAGAACAGCCACCACCTTGATTGGATTCGTCGACCTCGATTGAATTCGCAGAGTATAAATCGGGCATTAGGTGACGAATTATCTCGCCGGCCACGACAGATTCCATCAAGGTCGACGAATCCAATCGAGGTGCGGCCCGAGCGCTTATCGGGAGCGGCGAGCCCAGGTGTCGAGGCCGACTGCGATGCCGAGGACGAGACCGGTGACGATGAGCCGGATGGCCGGCGACGCTCCGAGCAGATCCAGCCCGTTGGCCAGCGACCCCACGACGAGCGCGCCGAGCAGCGCGGACCACACCGAGCCGCGACCGCCGAACAGGCTCGTCCCGCCGATCACCGCCGCGGCGATCGCGGTGAGCATGACGTCCGTGCCGCCCGAGGACTGGTTGACCGCGAGCAGCCGGGACGCGGCCAGGATGCCGCCGGTGACGGCGAGCACCGAGGCGAGCGAGAACACCGCCATCCTGATGCGGTCCACCGCGATGCCGGCACGGCGGGCCGCCGACGCGTCGCTGCCGATGGCCACCGCGTGCCGGCCCAGCCGGGTCCGCCGCATGACGAGGTCCCCGATGCCGAGCAACACCAGAAACAGCACAACGGCGAGCGGCACCCCCCGATCCGCGTTGAACACCACGACGGCGATCACGGCCCCGGCGCTTCCCACCAGCCACGGCCAGGACCGCCGCAGGGTCGCCATGCCGTGCCGGGCCTGTACTGCGACGACTGCCACGGCGGCACCGCCGAACGCGGCGGCCAGCGCCCAACCGAGCTCCGGAGCGAGGAAAGTGCCGGCGATGGCCACGAGCGATGTGTCGTTGACGTTCACCGTGCCGGTGTCGCCGAGCACCAGAAGCAGCGCGCCCTGCCACGTGAGCAGTCCGGCCAGCGTGACGACGAACGAAGGCACGCCGACCCGCGTCACCATCGCGGCGTGCACCAGTCCGACGCACGCTCCGGTCGCCAGCCCGGCCAGGATCGCCAGGCCGGCCGGCCAGCCCGCCTTCACACTCAGCACGGCGACCACGGCGGCACCGAAACCCGACACCGCACCGACCGACAGGTCGATCTCGCCGATCAGCAGCACGAGCACGACCGCCACCGCGATCGCGCCGACGGCGACGATCTGCAGCATCAGGTTGGTCAGATTGACCGCGGACAGGAACCTCGGATTGAGCGCCGTCATCGCGATCCAGATCGCCGCGAGCGCCAGCGGAGGTGCCCAGCGTCCGAGCCTGGCCGGCGAGAGAACCGGGCTCACGGCGTCTCCCCCGCGGCCAGGCCTACGGTGGCGCATTCGGGCTCGAGCCCGTCGCACACCTCCTCCACTGACCAGAATCCGTCGCCCACGACCGTCCCGGCGATCGTTTCGCGGGTGACGAGCAAGGGCTCGAGCAGGAGCGCCGGAATCCGGTCGTAGCCGTTGTCGACCCACGTCGTGCGCACACCAGCGGGAATCTCCTCGTCACGAACCAGGCCGACCGCGAGTTCGGCGGCAACGCGCGCCTGCGTCCGGACCGCCTTGTACACGGTCATATGCTGCTCACCTACGAGGACGCGCCGGACGGCGGCCAGTTCGGCGTCCTGCCCGGTGACCGGTGGCAGCGGATCGAGACCGGCCGCCTTCATCGCCGCGATCGCCCCGGCGGCGATGCCGTCGTTGGCCGCGTAGACACCGGCGATCCGGTCGCGACCGAGCGTCGTCAGCGCCCGCTCCATCGCCTCCTGTGCCTGGTCCGGTGACCAGTCCGGGATGTCGGCCTCCACCCCGATCTCCACGTCGGCGGCCGCGAGCACGGTGTTCGCACCGCGTCGGAACTGCGCGGCGTTGTCATCGGTCGGCGACCCGTTCAGCACGACGAGCACGCCGTCCGAGTCGCCGATCTCGTCGAGCAGCGCCTGCGCCTGCATCGCACCGACACGCTCGTTATCGAAGGTGATGTGGAACGTCACCGGGGCGTCGAGGACCAGCCGGTCGTAGGTGATCACCGGGACGCCGGCCTCCGCGGCATGCCGGACGATGACCGCGGCGGACGTGGAGTCAACCGGGTCGAGCACGAGAACGGCGGCGCCGTTCGTGATCGCCGCCTCGGCCTGCGCCTGCTGGCGGGACGCGCTCTGGCCCGCGTTGCTGGCCAGCGTCTCGCACTCGGCGCACAGTTCGGCGACCCGGCCGACGAACGCCGGCCGGTCATGCGACTCGTATCGGGCGGTCTTGCTCTCCGGCAGCAGCAGCGCGATCCGGCGCTCCGCGTCCGGACCGTCGCCGCAGGCCGTCCCCAGCATGCCGACCGCGATAGCCAGCGCCGCTGCGGCGGTACGGGCCCGGCTCATCACGTCGCCGTCGTGAACCGGTAGCCGGCGCGCGGTTCGGTGACGATCAGCTCCGGCTCGCCCGGGCGCTCGAGCTTGGCGCGCAACCGGGCGACGTAGACGCGGGTGTACTCGGTCTGCGTCTCGTACCCCGAGCCCCAGACTCGTCGCAACAGTTCGGCGTGGGTGACGAGCCGGCCCGGCTCGGACGCCAGCTCGCGCAGGAGTGCGTACTCCGTCGGGGTCAGGTGGACGCGCCGGCCCGCCTTGCTGACCGAGTGCGCGTCGAAGTCGATCACCAGATCCCCGACCTGGACGGTCGAGACGACCGGACCGGCCGGCGCCGGGCGTGACCGGCGCAGCGTGGCCTGGATCCGGGCCAGCAGTTCCTCGATGCCGAACGGCTTGGTCAGGTAGTCGTCGGCGCCGAGATTGAGCGCACGTACCTTGTCGGTCTCGCCGCGCCGCGCGGACAGCACGATGATTCCGACGTCGGACCGCTCACGCACCGCCCGGCACAGGTCGAAGCCGTCCGCGCCGGGCAGCATCAGGTCGACGAGCACGATGTCCGGTGCCGATTCGGCGATCTGGTCGAGCACGTCGGAACCGTCCGTCGACACCATGACCCGGTGTCCGCGGGCGAGCAGGTTCGACCGCAACAGGTCGACGATGTTGCGATCGTCCTCAACGACGAGGATTCCGGTGCGTTCGTCCATAGTCGGGATATCTTGGCACGGGTCCGATCGCGATACTCATACGCGGGCTTAGCAGATCAGGCATCAACTCGCCTCCGGATCGGGAGTTGGCGGCGCGGCCGGTTCGACCGGCAGGACAACGCGGAACGTCGTCGGCGATCCACCCAACAGCTCGCACGACCCGCCATGGGCCTCGGCGATGCCCCGCACGATGGTGAGACCGAGGCCGGCACCGCTGCTGCCGTCACCCCGGATGCGTGCATCGAAGATACGCTCGGCGACGTCGGCCGGTATGCCACCACCGTCATCGGTAACGCAGACCGCCACCGCACTATCGTGGATCCGTTCGACGTTCACCCGAACGGTGCCGTTGCCGCCCCCATGGCGGACGGCGTTCTCCATCAGGTTGACGAACACCTGCTCCAGCCGGTCGTGGTCGGCCCAGATCGGCTCGAGATCGTCGGCCACCCGAAGCTGCACTCGTTCCCGGTCCGGAACACAGCTGTGCGCCGCCTCCAGCACCAGCCGCAGATCCGTCCAATCCCGCCGCAGCCGAAGCACGCCGGACTCGATCGCAGACGAGTCGAGCAGGTCGCCCACCAGCCGCTCCATACGGGCCGATTCGGATGTGATAGCGGTCAGGAACCGGTCGGTCGACTCGGCGTCCCACGTGAGATCTGGCTGTTGGAGTGTGGACGAGTACCCGCGGATGGCGGTCAACGGCGTGCGCAGCTCGTGGCTGAGCTGCAACAACAGCTCGTGCTGCAGCTGCTGAGATCGCCGGGCGGCCGCAGCCTCTCGCCGCGCGATCTCCAAACCCTCGCCCTCCAGAGCGAGCGCCAGCGAACGACGGGCGTCCTCCAGCAGCTGCACTGCGTCGCGGCCAGGCTCCGTATGGTCATTCCACCGGCTGACGAGCACGCCGCGGCCACCGGGCAGCGGCAGGCCGGCGACGGCCAGCCCGTCGGCCGGTCGCTCGGGTTCGTCGATTTCCACCGGAGCCTGCTCGGCCACTCGGCGCAGCTCTTCCCCGCCAGACCCGTCCAGATCGATATGTATCCACCGGTCCGGTTTGTCGACCGCGGTGATGAGCATGCCGACGGTGGTGGCTCCGAGGCCACGGCACAGTGCCAGCAGCGCAGCCGAAAGCCCGCCGTCCACCCGTTCGGGCCCGGCAAGGGTATCGAGCATGCCGCGCAGCGACTCGAGCACCTGATTCCGGCGGCTCACCTCTTCGATCAGCCGCTCTCGTTCGATCGCGGTTGCGGCATGCCCGGCGTACAACGACACGAGCTCGGTACGGTCGGAGTCGAGACGTCCCGCCGACGTGCTGAACCCGGTGATCGTCCCCAACACGCCCGCCGTTCCCACGATCGGCGCCGACCAGGCGCTTCGCACGCCTTCGGACGCCGCAGCCTCGAGGTAGCCGCACCACGTCGCGTCGTCCCGCACATCATCGACGGTGACGACGCGGCCGAGCTCAGCCGCCGTCCCCACCGGTCCCCCGGTCGAGCCGAGCCGGACCTCCCCGGAACTGTCCGCCAGCGCCGCGGGTAGGCCGATGGCCGCCGTGCGGCGCAGTACCGTTCCCACGGGCGTGGTCTCCAGCAGATGTACGCACAGCATGTCCTGGTCGAGAGCCGCCGCCGTGGCCGAAACGACGAGGGGCAACGACGCGGCGGGGTCGGCGGCCGAGAGTTGCTCGACGAGACTCTTGAGCCGGTTGAGCTGCCGGCGAGCCAGCGACTCGGTCTCGAACCCGGATATGAGCGCGGCGATGTCATCGGTATGCACCTCGGCCGGCGACACGTCGGCGACGATGCGGCCGTGCCGGAGCACCACGATCCGGTCGGCCAGCGCGAAGACCTCGTCGAGGTCGTGACTGACGAGCAGCGTCGCGGTTCCGGCATCGCGCAGCTCACGCAGCCGTTGAACAACCGTGGCACGGCGTAGGACGCTCAGCGAGGCCGTCGGCTCGTCCAGCACCAGCAGGCCGGTGCTCGCCGCAAGCGCCCGGGCGAGCGCCACCTCCTGCCGCTCACCGCGCGAGAGGCTGTCGGCACGTGCCCGCACGTCGGTCAGCTGCGAGCCGATCAGGTCGAGCGCGCGCCGTGCGTCCGCGGCCATGCCGCCCTCGGCGAGCAGCACACGTCCGCGTTCGCGGCCGAGAAAGATGTTGGCGACCACATCGAGGTCGTCGCACAGTCCGAGGTCCTGCCACACGACGGCGACCGGCGCATCGTCGGCGACGGTGCCGGCCCTGGCGGGCAGCCGCTCGATGCGGCCCTCGTCCACCTTGATGTCGCCGGCGATGCACCCGACGAGCGTCGACTTCCCCGCGCCGTTCTCCCCCACCACAGCGACGATCTCGCCGTTGTGCACGGAAAGGCTGACGCCGTCGATCGCGCGCAGGCGGCCGTAGCGTTTGGTGACGCCGTCCAACCGGAGCCGGACGCCCGACTCAGCCCCGTGATCATCGGCAGTCATGACCCACATCATCGCCGAGCCGCCCGTATCACCCTTTCACCGCACCGGCCATCAGGCCACGGACGAAGAACCGGCCGAGCACGATGTAGACGAGCAGGGTCGGCAGCGCCGCGAGCAGCGCGCCGGACATCTGGACGTTCCACTCGACGATCTGCGAACCGGCCAGGTTGTTCAGCGCGACGGTCACCGGCCACGAGTCCTGGCGGGTCAGCACGATAGCGAACAGGAAGTCGTTCCACACGTTCGTGAACTGCCAGATGAGCACGACCGCGAACCCGGGCAGCGCGACCGGCAGCATGATGTGCCAGAAGGTACGCAGCAGGTCGCACCCGTCGACGCGGGCCGATTCGACGATCTCCTTGGGCACGGTGGCGAAGTAGTTGCGGAAGATCAGCGTACTGATCGGCAACCCGTACACGATGTGCACGAGGATCAGCCCCGGGATCCCGCCGTACAGGTTGATTTTCTGCATGAACTGCACGAGCGGGATCAGGATCGACTGGTACGGGATGAACATGCCGAACAGCAGCAGCGTGAACAGCAGATCCGACCCGCGGAACCGCCACCGCGACAGCACGAACCCGTTCAGCGCGCCGAAAGCCGCCGCGCCGATCGCCGCCGGGATCGTCAGCAGCAGCGAGTTCACCAGGTTGGGCCGCAGCTGCTCGAACGCTTCGGCGAAGTTGTCGAGGTACACGCCCTGCGGCAACTCCCACATCGTCGCCAGCGACACTTCGTCGAACGACTTGAGCCCGGTGATCACCATCACGTAGATGGGTAGCAGGAAGAACACCGCGAGCACGGCGAGTACGACGAACCCGGCCCACCGGCCGATGTGCTGGTTGCGGGTCCGTCGCGGACGCCGCGACGGCGTGACGGTTGCCGCCGGTGGGGCGGCGGTCGTCGTTGTCGCGCTCACAGCTCGGCCTCCTGCCTGCGCGTGTACACCAAATACGGGATGACGAGCAGCGCCACCGCGAATAGCAGGAGCAGCCCGATCGCGGCGCCGCGGTTGAAGTTGTTCGCGTCGAACGTCGTCGTCCACATGTAGATCGCGGGCACATCGAGAGCGAGCTGCCGTCCGGTCAGCGCGATGATCAGGTCGAAGATCTTCAGCGAGATGTGGCCGAGCACGATCACGACCGACAGCACCGCCGGGCGCAGCATCGGCACGATGACGCGCCGGTACACCTGCACCTCGGACGCGCCGTCCACCCGGGCGGCTTCACGCAGCTCGTCCGGAATGGATTGGAGGCCGGCGAGGAAGATCGCCATCGCGAACCCGGTCATCTGCCACAAAGCGGGTATCCCGACGAACGCCATGCCCCACGGCGGATCCGTCGTATGCCAGGAGTTGACGAGGAAGTCGAGCCCGGCCTGCTCGAACAGCAGGTTCAGGCCGGACGTCCGGTCACCGGTCGCGGGGTTCATCAGCCACCGCCACGCCACACCCGTGACGATGAACGAGACCGCCATGGGGAACAGGTAGATGTTCCGGAAGACCCCGGCCGCGGGTAGCTTGCGGTCGATCATGATCGCCAGCAGCAGCCCCAGGACGATCGCGCCGCCGAGGAACACCACGGAGAAGATCAGTGTGTTCCGCGCTCCGATCATGAAGCGCCGGTCGTCGGTGAGCAGCTGGCTGAAGTTCTCCAGCCCGACGAAGTTGTAGGACGGGACGAGGCCCTGCCAGTCGGACATCGACACCCGCATCGACCAGGCGATGAAGCCGTAGACGAAGATGCCGATGAGAATCACCGACGGGGCCAGCATGGCCGCAGCCGTCCACCGGTCACGTGTCATCCGTACTCTCCCGTTCGTTTCGCCCCGCACTCCCGATGATCACCGGCACTTTTCACATCATCTGTGTGAAAAGTGCCGGTGATCATGGGGCGAGTGGGTTCGCAGGCCGAGATCACCCGCCGCAGGGGCCGGCCATCTCACACGCGCCCACCAGGCCGTCCTGGAACGCGCCGGTGTCGCCGTCGGCCAGGAACAGGCCGAGTGCGGTGTCGATCTCGGCCTTGTACGGGTCGGATGCCACCGTGCCGTGCGCGAGACTTCCGGTGATCTCGTCGGATTCCCAGTCGTCCATCGCGGACAGCAGGTAGTCGTTGTACAGCGAGCGGTCGCCGTCCGTCCGCGCCGGGATCGAACCCTTGACCGGGTTGAACGCGTCCTGACCCTCCTGGGAGCCGGCGGTACGCAGCCACGCGATCGCGCCCTCACGGTTGTGCGCTTCGACCGGCAGGACGAACGAGTCGGACAGCCACTGGAATACGCCGTCGGTACCCGGCACCGGGGCCCAGCCGTAGCCGTCGTCGCCGGGCTCGAGGCCCTGAGCGCCGAAATAGCCGGCCGCCCAGTCGCCCATGATGGTGAACGCGGCGTCGCCGTCGATCACCAGCTGCGCCGCCTGGTCCCAGGACAGCGTGGACGCGTCCGAGTTGGTGTATTCGAGCACCTGGCTGAACACGTCGATCGCCTCGGTGACCTCGGGGCCGCCCCAGTCGGTCGAGCCGTCCCACAGACCGTTGTACGCGTCGACGCCCATGCTGCCGAGCAGCACCGTCTCGAACAGGTGCATCGCGGTCCACTGCTCACCCATCGCCAGCGGCGTCACTCCCTGCGAGTCGAGTTCTTCGGCGACCGTCAGGAACTCGTCCCAGCTGGTTGGCGTTTCGACACCGTATTCGGCGAGGTTCGCCGGGATCGACCACATCACGTTCGCCCGGTGGATGTTCACCGGAACCGAGTAGATCTCGCCGTCCTGCGAGATCTGCGGAATGATCGCCTCGGGCAGGACGTCCAGCCAGCCCTCCTCCTCGTAGAGGAAGTTCAGCGGCTCGAGCTGGCCGGCGGCGACGTAGGTGCCGATCAGCTCCTGTCCCGCGTGACCCTGCCAGGACGACGGCGGGTCGTCGGCTGCCAGCCGGGACGCGAGCACCGCCCGGGCCGCCGTCCCCGCTCCCCCGGCCACGGCCGCGTTCACGAACTCGTGGTCGGAGTTCTGTTCGTTGAATACCTCGATCATCGCCTCGAGGCCCTCGGCCTCACCTCCGGCGGTCCACCAGGTGAACACCTCGACGGCGTTCTCGTCGGACGGCGACGACTCCGCGTCGTACGAACCGTCGTCGCCGGCCTCTTCCTGGGTGTCGTCCGCGTCACTGCCTTCCGGCGTCTCCACCTCGCCACCGTCATCGCCGCATGCGCTCAGCAGCAATCCGGTCGCTGCAAGCGCGACCAACGTTCGCTTCGCCTTCATTCACGTCTCCCTTGAATCGTCGATGCGGGATTCACCCGCACGCCACCGTGCTCACCCGCGCGTGCGGGCTCCCCGGGCCCGCACGCATGGCTCGATTCGGTGCAGCGTTGCGGCGACGTTAGGTAAGGCTCGATCGAGTCGCACCAGGTCAGACGCGATATTCGCAGTTCGTTAACGGCACGCGAACGAATGTTGACGTCTCGTTAAGACGTGCAACGATGAGGAACCTTCTCAGCCCCTCGTCGTACACATCCACGCAATGGTGGCGAGGAGCCGAGGCTCCCTCGCCATCGAAGCGAACGTGCCTGATGAACCGGCCGAAGCTATTCCACTGCGCCCGGTACGTCGCCCACCGCGAAGCGCCACTCACCGGAGCCGACGCTGAACACGGCGTAGCCGTCCTGTTCTCCCTGGTACGTGGCGGCACTGGGAGCGACAACGTCGTCCTCGGACAGCCCGACCAGTGGCACATGGATCTCGCCGCTCGAGTACCGGCCAGCTTCAGCTGTAGACGAGGTGCTCCGCAGCAGCCCACACGCCGTCGTTTCCGCTGGGCTCGTATCGCACGACTTCCTGCGTGCGCATCACAAGAGCCCGTAGCGCGTCCAAGTTGTCGGCCACGGCACCGAGCGCCTTCGCCTGCACCAGCACATTGCCCAGCGCCGTCGCCTCGACGGGACCTGCCACGACGGGTGACCCGCAGGCATCGGCGGTCAGTTGGCAAAGGAGCGCATTCTGTGCGCCGCCCCCGACCAGGTGGATCACGTCTACGTCGCGGGCGGCCAGGTTCGCGGCGACGCGCACCGTCCGTCGATGGGCAAGCGCCAGGCTGTCCATCACACATCGAGTCGTCTCCGCCGGCGTCTGCGGCACCGGCTGCCCGGTTCGGGCGCATTGTTCGGCGATCCGGCTCGGCATGTCGCCCGGTGGCAAGAACGCGGGATCGTCCGGATCGATGACCCGAGCAAGCGGCCGCACTTCGGACGCGGCCTCGAGCAGCACCGGCAGATCCACCGCTTGCCCGGCACGCTCCCAGGTTCGCACGCACTCCTGGAGCAACCACAGGCCCATCACGTTCCGGAGGTAGCGGATCCGCCCGTCCACGCCACCCTCGTTGGTGAAATTGGCCAGCCGGCTCGCCTCGGTCAAAACCGGTTGGTCGAGTTCCAGGCCGACCAGCGACCAGGTGCCGCACGAGATGTAGGCGAAGTTGTCGCCCTGCGCCGGCACGGCGACAACAGCCGATGCGGTGTCGTGCGAGCCGACCGCCGTGACCGAGGTCGTTTCAGGCAGACCGACCTGGTCGCGCGCAGGCTGCACCAGGGGGCCGATGAAAGAACCGGGCTCGCGCAGCTGCGGGAAGATACGCCGGGGTAGGCATAGCTGTTCGATCAAGTCGCCAGCCCACGTCTTCGCGCGCACGTCGTAGAGCTGCGTCGTGGACGCATTGGTCGCTTCCGCGCCTATCTCGCCGGTGAGCCAGTAGGCGATCAGATCCGGCATCAGCAGCATTGTCTCGGCCCGATCTAGCCGACCTGCTTCGGCTTCGGTGACGAGTTGGTAAATGGTGTTGAACGGCAGCTGCTGCAAGCCTGTCGTCCGGTAGAGCCGGCCGGCGTCGATGTCGGCCAGCACCTTGCCTATGACACCGGCCGTACGCCCGTCCCGGTAATGCACCGGATTCGACACCAGCGCGCCGCGCTCGTCGAGCAACCCGTAGTCGACCGCCCAGGAGTCCACACCGACGCTGGCGAGATTCGTCGTCCGCCTTCCTGCTGCGCGCAGGCCGTCGAGTACGCACCGGTACAGACCGAGCACATCCCAATGCAGGGTGCCAAGAACGTCGACCGGGATGTTGGGAAACCGGTGCGCCTCGATCAGCTCGAGTGTGTCCGGTCCGACCCGCCCCACCATCACTCGACCGCCGGACGCTCCAAGGTCGACGGCGGCTACTTCGACCGTGGTCATACCAGACCTCTCCGGGCGGCCCACACGACCGGCTGGATCGATGAGCGGCAGCCCAGCCGGTCGCAGATCATCCGCAGCCGGCGGCGAACGCTGCGCTCGGACAGCTGCACTCGATGGCCTATCGCGCTCAGTGGCAGGCCCTCGGCAAGCAGCGTCAACACCTCGATGTCCTCCCTGGTCAGCGACGGGCGCTCGGCCACTGGAGTCGCCGTCAGCCCCATGATCACGCTCCTCTCGCCCGTGAAAGGGTGGTGCGTGTCAACGTAGGAATGCGGCGGCTACTCCCGCGTCGACCGGGATGTGCAGACCGGTGGTCTGGCTGAGGTCGCCGCCGGTGAGGGCGAACACGGCGGCGGCGACGTGTTCGGGTAGTACCTCACGCTTGAGCAGAGTGCGCTGGGCGTAGAACTCGCCGAGCTTGTCTTCTTCGACACCGTAGACGGCGGCACGTTGGGCGCCCCAGCCGCCGGCGAAGATCCCCGACCCGCGGACCACGGCGTCAGGGTTGATGCCGTTGACCCGGATGCCGTGCTCGCCGAGTTCGGCGGCCAGCAGCCGTACCTGATGGGCCTGGTCGGCCTTGGTGGCGCCGTAGGCGATGTTGTTGGGGCCGGCGAACACACCGTTCTTGCTCACGACATACACGATGTCTCCACCGGTTCCCTGGTCAATCATGACCCGGGCGGCCTCACGGGACACCAGGAACGAACCGCGAGCCATCACGTCGTGCTGCACATCCCAGTCCGAGACCGTGGTCTCCAGCAGCGGTTTGGAGATCGACAACCCGGCATTGTTGACCACCAGGTCGACACCGCCGAACGCCAACACCGCGGTCTGGAACGCCGCCCGGATCTGCTCCTCGTCGGTCACATCCACCGTCACCGGGACGGCCACATCCGTGCTGCCGATCCCGTCGGCCACGGCTGCGGCGGCTGCGCCGTCCCGGTCGGCCACCACCACACACGCCCCCTCGGCGGCCAACCGCTCCGCGGTCGCCTTGCCGATCCCCGACCCGCCACCGGTGAC
The DNA here is from genome assembly GCA_036374835.1 of Jiangellaceae bacterium. Taxonomy (GTDB): domain Bacteria; phylum Actinomycetota; class Actinomycetes; order Jiangellales; family Jiangellaceae; genus DASUTB01. Next base: position 71,913 of record DASUTB010000035.1, read on the forward strand.
CAGCGCCACGCGGGTGGCCAGCGGCATGGGCTTGGGCATCCGGGCCAACTTGGCCTCCTCCAGCGCCCAGTACTCGATCCGGAACTTCTCCCCCTCATCGATAGGAGCGTAGGTCGAGACCGCCTCCGCCCCACGCATCACATTGATCGCGTTCACGTAGAACTCGCCAGCCACCCGGGCGGTCTGCTTGTCCTTACCGAAACTGAACATGCCGACACCGGGCACCAGCACGATCGCCGGATCGGCACCACGCATCGGTGGCGAGTCCGCATCGGCATGACGTTCGTAATAGGCGCGGTAGTCCTCCCGGTACTGCGCATGCAGCTCCCACAGCCGGCCGACCGTCTCGTCCAGCGGTGCGGCCGGTGCAACGTCCAGCACGAGCGGCCGGACCCTGGTGCGCAAGAAGTGATCCGGACACGACGTGCCCAACCCAGCCAACGCCGCCAGCTTCTCCCGCGACACGAAGTCCAGCACCACGTCGGCGTCGGTGTAGTGGCCGACCCGCGGCTTGTCCGTCGAGACCAGGCCACGAATGACGGGGGCCAGCTCAGCCGCGCGGGTCTGCCGATCGGCCACCGGCAACGGCTCGAAGCCCGGTACGACAGCCCCGAACGGGTCCGGACGGCCGCGCTCCGCGATGAACCGCTCCGCCGTCCGGATGATCTCCAGAGAGCGTGCCTCGCACTCCTCACTCGAGGCACCCCACGCCGTGATGCCATGCCCGCCCAGGATGACCCCGATCGCCTGGGGGTTCGCGTCCTTGATCGCAGCAATATCCAAGCCCAACTGGAAACCGGGACGCCGCCAAGGCACCCACATGACGCGGTCGCCGAAGCACTCCTTCGTCAGCGCCTCACCGTCGGCAGCGGTGGCCAGCGCGATCCCGGAGTCCGGGTGCAGGTGGTCGACGTGAGACGCGTCCACCAGACTGTGCATCGCGGTGTCGATCGATGGGGCGGCGCCACCGCGACCGTGCAGGCAGTAGTCGAACGCGGTGACCATCTCGTCTTCCCGCGCAACCCCTGGGTAGACGTCCACCAGGGCACGGAGCCGGTCCAGCCGCAGCACCGCCAGCCCGTTCTCGGTGAGCGTGCCGAGATCACCACCGGAGCCCTTGACCCACAACAGCTCCACGTCGCCGCCAGTCACCGGATCGGTGTCCATACCCTTGGCCGACGTGTTCCCACCGGCGTAGTTCGTATTACGCGGATCCGCTCCCAGCCGATTCGATCGCTCGATCAGCCGCGTTACCTCATGCCTTGTCATCGGTCGTTACCTTCTCCCCCGCTGCTCGAAGCTGATCTTCGAGGTTGAACACTTGGTCGAGAAACTGCCAGTTCTGGTCGGGGTGACCGCCATCGATGCCGACGAAGAACTCGGACATCTCCTCCTGCCAGCGGCTGTTGACCTCAGTCGCGGCCACGGCCCGTTGGGCGGCATCGAGATCCTCGGCCTCGAAGTACCCGACGAGCAGACCGTCCTCGCCCAGGAAGAGCGAGTAGTTCCGCCACCCCGCGTCGCGTAGGGCTCGCAGCAGCTCCGGCCACACCGCGGCGTGACGGCGGCGATACTCGGCAAGCCTGTCGGGCCGGACCCGTCCCACGATGCAATGGCGGGTCATCGCTCACGCACCCCATCCGGCCTGCTGTCCTCCGACCCGATCGGCGACGATCCGCTCGGCATACCCGGATGACGCGTATGCCGTAACCGGGTCGGGATCGAGGCCTTGCTCTCCGCGTAGTTCGGCCAGCAGCGGCCGGACATCGGTGTTGTAGGCGTCCATGAACACGGCGTTGGCGCCGAGCACATCGCCATCGGCTTGCGCCTTGGCCAGCGCGTCGGCGTCGACCAGCAACGCCTTGGCCGTAGCCTCCTGCACATTGAGCACCGACCGGATGATCGCCGGGATCTTCGGCTCGATGTTGTGGCACTGGTCCAGCATGAACGCGATCCCAGCCTCGGGCCGATGCGCACCGGCCTGGACGATCTCATGCATGATCCGGAACAGCTGGAATGGATCGGCCGCGCCCACCATCAGGTCGTCGTCCGCGTAGAACCGGGAGTTGAAATCAAACCCGCCCAGCTTGCCCTCCCGCAGCAGGAACGCCACGATGAACTCGATGTTCGTACCCGGCGCATGATGTCCGGTGTCGATCACCACCTGCGCCTGATCACCCAGCCGAAGGCAATGCGCGTACGCCGTACCCCAGTCCGGCACGTCCGTAGCGTAGAACGCAGGCTCGAACAGCTTGTACTCCAACAGGATCCGCTGATCCGACCCCAAATGCTCGTACGTCGTTACCAGGGCCTCGGCCAGCCGATCCTGCCGTACCCGAATGCTGTCTTGACCCGGATAGTTCAGACCGTCGGCGAACCACAGCTTGACGTCCCGCGACCCGGT
>DASUTB010000036.1:0-75675 GCA_036374835.1 Jiangellaceae bacterium
ACCTTCGTCTTTGCGACCAGGTTGGCCACGTGTGTCTCCACCGTGCGGGGTGAGAGCACCAACCGCTCGGCGATCGCCCCGTTGGTCAGCCCTTTCGCCACCAACAGCAGGACGTCCATCTCCCGGCTGGTCACTCCGACACTGCGGAGCCGGGCCGGCACCGCAGTGTCACCCCGGCCGTGGCGCGGCACGGGAACGCCGGCCCGGCGCAGTATCTCGCGGCACCTGGTGGCCAGCCGGTCGTCGCCGCGCCGGACGAACACGGCCAGCGCCTCCCGGGCCCACCCGATCGGGTCTCCCCAATCGTCGGCGAGTGCATCGCCGGCGACCAGTAGCCGGATCCGGTGTTGCCACCATTGCCGGGAGCCCATCGCGGCCTCGGCGGCGACGAGCAACTGCTCGGCATCTTTCGGCTTACGCCGGCGGCCGGCGTCGACCGCGTCGGCGTAGCCGAGCAGCGCGCGGTTCTCCCAGTTCACACCGGAAGGACGGGCCTCGGCTCGGGCCTGCTCCCCCTCCCGGTCGTCCAGGGTGCGTACGAGCGCCCACAACCCGTAGGTCGGCGCGGGCGCCGTGGTCGGGCTGCTACGCATGAACTCGATGGCCCGATCCAGGCACTCGGCCAGCCGGTCCCGGTCGTCGTCGAGCAGCGCGACGTGCGCGTACACCGCGCCCCAGATGCCGGCGTTGACGTCCAGGTCCTCCGGCGCGAGCCGCTGGGCCTCGGCCACGCAGTGCTCCATCGCCGGGGTGTTGCGGTTGTGCGCGTGGGCGGCGGCCTGGAAGAACAGCGCGGTTGCCCGTAGCTGATCCATCCGCAACCGGCGGGCGAGCTCAGCGCTGCGCTCGGCATGCACCAGCGCGGCGTCCGCGTCCTGGTGCAGCAGGCTCGCCGCGATCTGCACGTCGACTTTGGCCGCGAGGCCCAGCGCGCCGGCGTCCAGGGCCAGCGCTCGGGCCTGCTCCAGCCGGACGATTGCGCCGTCCAGCAGCAGGTCCACGGTGCCGAGCTCGTGCAGCGCGGAGACCCGTTCCAGCGGCAGATCGTGGTCGATCGCCAACCGCTCGGCAGCAAGGAACGCGTCTCGGGCCGCCTCCAGATCGGTCACCCGCGCGGCGCGGCCCATCACTTCCAGTGCCTGGCAGGCCACCGACCACTGTTTGCGCTCCTCGGCCCCGGTGAACGCCAGCCGGGCGATGTTCTGTGCGTCCTCCGGCTCGCCGCGCTCGTGTGCGAGCCGAGCGGCCAGCACGCTGGCTCGCGGATCGTTGTTGTCCGGCAGCGCGGTTAGCCTGGAGGCGGCGACGTCCCACCGGCCCGCTTCGGCCGCCACCTCCGCCAGCGTCAGTGCGACCCGGGTCTCCCCGCGTGCCAGCAGCCGCTTGCCCAGCTCCAGCGCCCGGTCGGTATCGCCGGTATCGGCCAGTACCTCGACCAGCACGGCCTCGGCGTCCCGGCGCAGCCCCGGATTGTCCGCGGCCAGGGCCGCGGCGTGGGTCAGGAGTGCGTCCGCGGTGTGCAGCGCGCCGGCGCGGCGGGCCTCCCTCCCTGCGGACAGGTACAGCTCGGCGGCCCGGGCGTGCTCTCCTGCTGTCATCCACAGCGCGGCGGCCAAGTCGTAGGCAGCCGGCTCGCGCCGCTCGACGACCTGGGCGGCGGCCCGAGCGAGCGCCCGGCGCTCTGGCGGCAGCAAGTCCTTGCGCACAGCGTCGCAGGTCAGCGCGTGCCGAAATCGGAACGTATCGGTGTCGGTCGGGTCCACCGCGATCAGGCCGGTGGCCACCGCGGACCGCAGGCCGGCCATCACCAGTTGCTCGGCCAGCCCGGTGATCTCCGGGATCAGCCGCCAGTCGAACCGGCGTCCGAGCACGGCGGCGGTCTCCACAACAGAGCGTCCGATCGAGTCCAGGCCGGCCAGCCGGCGGCGCACTGTGGCCGCGAAGGTGCGCGGCACGTTGGCGGTCAAAGGGCCGGTCAGGGTTCCGTCCGGGGCCAGCGCACCGACCGCGGCCAGCCCGGTGAGCAGCTCCTCGACAAGAAACGGCAACCCGTCGGCATGTTCGATGGCGAATCTCACCAACTCGTCCGGCGGTGCGGCCGACAGGCAGGACTCCACCATCGCGCGGACGTCCTGCGGGCCGAGCCGGTTCAGCGCAATGACGTCGGCCCGGCAGGCCAGGGCGAGGTCGAGCAGACGCTGCGGCGGGTCCAGCTCATCCCGGGCGGTCACTACCAGCATCACCGGTGAGCTGCTCGCGGCATCGGCGAGGTAACTCAGCACGTCGAGGGTGTCCGGGTCAGCCCAGTGCAGGTCCTCGAGCACCAGCATGGCGCCGGCCGGGCTAGCCAGCGTGGTCGTCAGCCGCAGGATCGCCTCGCCCAGGACAACCCCGCCACGCGGGTCGGGCCGACTTTCGATGCCGACGTCGGGGAGCAGCGTGGACAGTACCGGTAGGTATGGCCCAAGGCCGCTCTCCCGAGGCAGCGGGCGGTCCCGCAATGCAGCGCTGAGCGCCTCGGCGAACGGGCGGTACGCCTCGCCGGACGGCACCGCCCGGCCGGAGAACACGCTCACACCGATCCGCTGGGCCACCGCGACGGCCTCCTGAATCAGCCGCGACTTGCCCACCCCGGCCTCGCCGTGGACGAGCACCATCCGCCCAGTCGTGGTTCGCTCCATGCCCTCCAGCAGCCGGCGAAGGCGGCCGAGCTCACTGTCTCGGCCGACCAGCCTGGACGAGGACGCTTGCCAGGGTGCGGTCAACTGTTCCATCCCGGTGTCTCCTCAGCGAGCACACCTTACCCTGGCTCACCGCGTTTGCGGTCGGCACAGAGTTGTGGCAGTACAGCCGAGCGGGATTCGGCACCTGGTTGTAGTCGTGTCAGGGCTCCTGTTTCAATGGCGCGGTCAGCCCCGGCGGTAGACGTGCATGGTGATCGGGGCGAACACGGCGACGATCAGGCCGCTCGCGATGAGTACGAGCAGGATGTCGCCGCCGGCCGGTACGCCGTGGATCAGTCCGCGGACGGCGGTGACGAGGTGGCTGACCGGGTTGACGTCGACGAAAGCCTGTAGCCATCCCGGCATCGTGTCGGGGTCGACGAACACGTTGCTGGCGAACACCAGAGGGAACTGCACAAGGAAGCTGGTCATGGTGACCGCGTTCGCCGAGCGCAGGGTCAGCCCGAGCAGCGCCCATACCCAGGACAGGCCGAACGCGAACACCAGCAGCAGCCCGACGGCCAGCGCGACGCCCGTGGGGCCGCCGTCCGGCCGGAAGCCCATCACGAGGCCGAGCCCCAGGACGATGGCCGCTGCGAGCAGGTTCCTGCCGACGTCGCTGATCAGGCCGCCGACGATCAACGCGGGCCGCCAGATCGGCATCGACCGGAACCGGTCGAACGTACCGCGTGTCTTGTCGGAATTGAGATTGGTCCCGGCGTAGCCGGTGATCAGAAGCACCGACATGACGAGCGACCCCGGAAGGAGGAAGTGCAGGTACTCGTCCGTCGATCCGGCCAGGGCGCCGCCGAACAGGTACGTGAACATCACAGTGAACAGCACCGGGATGAGGATCGCGTCGGCCAGCTGCTCCGGAACGTGGTAGATCTTCAGCCAGCTCCGTCTGGCGAGCGTCAAGGATGCCGACACGGCGCTGGCGCGCCGGGTCCGGGGTTGCGAGCTCATCGTGTGAATGTGCGTAGTCGCGGTCATGCTGCGTGCTCCGTCGTTGCTAGTTCGTGGCCGGTGACGGCGAGGAACACCTCGTCGAGCGTCGTCGCACCGACTTCCGTCTTGAGCTGGTCGGGTGTTCCCTCCGCGACGACCAGTCCGCGGTCAATGACCGCGATCCGGTCGGCCAGTTGGTCGGCTTCGTCTAAGTACTGCGTGGTGAGCAGGACAGTGGTGCCACCGGCCACAAGTGACCGGACGATGTCCCAGACCTGCGCGCGGCTGCGCGGATCGAGACCGGTTGTCGGTTCGTCGAGAAAGATCAGGTCGGGCTGCACGATGATGCTGGCGGCGATGTCGAGCCGGCGGCGCATACCGCCGGAGTACGTCTTGACGAGCCGCCCGCCGTCGGCGGCGAGGCCGAACGCCTCCAGTAGCTCCTGAGCCCGGAGCCGCGCGTCCTTGCGTGGCAAGCCGAGCAGGCGGGCCAGGATGACGAGGTTCTCGATCCCGGTGAGGTCGTCGTCGATGGACGCGAACTGCCCGGTGAGCGCGATTCTCTCCCGGACCTTGTCGGCATCGGCGACGACGTCGTGCCCGAACACCGCCGCCCTGCCGTTGTCCGGAACGAGCAGCGTGGCGAGGATGCGAATCGTCGTGGTCTTGCCGGCGCCGTTGGGTCCGAGGAATCCGTAGATCTCACCGGCGCGCACGGCGAGGTCGACGCCGTCGAGAGCCTGGGTGTCTCCGAGGACCTTGCTGAGGCCGGTGGCCTGGATGGCCAGTTCGGTCGTGTCGGTAGTCATGACATCGATGATCGCGGTGCCGGGCTCGACCGTCGTCCTGCGGCGGGAGACACCTGTGCGCCACCTGTACGCCCGCGGGAGTACGCTGCGCGGCCGATGCCGATGCAATGGTTCGCGGCATACAGTTCATGGCATGGCCATCGCCGACGGGGCTATCACGCGATCTGACGCGTTCGGGGCGCTGGCCGTCGCGGTGCTCGTCACCGCCCATGCGGCATTCGAAACCACCGGGCAGCCGCCGACCGTGGTCGACTTCGGGCTGCTGACCGCGGCCTCGCTGGCGCTCGTTGTGGCGCGGCGAGTGCCGCGTCTCGTGGTCGCGTTCTCCGCTGGATGCGTGTTCATCTACCTCAGTCGTGTCGGGCAGGACGTCATCGGCGTCGTCCCGGTGTTGGTGGCGATCTACGCGGCCGTGAAGGCGGGTCACCGTGTCGTGGCACCGCTGGCGAGCGTCCCGTTCATCACCGCCGCCTTCGCGAATGCCTCGTCGCCCAGCGAGGGGCTCCTACCGGTCGGCTGGTTCGTGGCCGCCATCTGCCTGGGTGAGGTCCACCGGCAGTGGGAGGCTCGAATGCAGGAGGCCGGGGAGCGGGCGGCGGAGGCCGAACGAACCCGAGACGAGATCGCTCTGCGCCGCGCGGGGGAGGAACGGCTGCGGATAGCCCGTGAACTGCACGACTCGTTGACCCACTCCATCTCCGTCATCAAGGTCCAGGCCGACGTCGCGGTTCACCTGGCGCGCAAGCGAGGAGACCAGATTCCCGACTCACTGCTGGCGATCCAACACGCCTCCCGCGATGCCACCCGCGAGCTACGATCGACGCTCGATGTCCTACGGTCCGACGACACCTCGCACGGATCCGGGCTGGCGCAGCTGCCCGACCTGGTCGAGCGCGCCAGGTCGGCGGGCGTCGCAGCCGCTGTGACGGTGGCTGGGGAGGAACAACCGGTGCCGGCCGATGTCGACCGCGCCGCATACCGCATCGTCCAGGAGTCGCTCACCAACGTCGCCAGGCATGCCGGGACGGGGATGGCGCAGGTGCAGGTGTGCTACGGCGGCGAAGAGTTGGTGATCTGCATCGACGACGACGGCAGGGCCGGACCGGACGGCGCGCCCGTACCGGGCGTGGGACTGATCGGGATGCGGGAGCGCGTCGCGGCGCTGGGCGGACGGCTGGAGGCCGGCCCGAAGGACGGCGGGGGCTTCCGGGTGCGGGCCACACTGCCGATCAGTGGAGAGCAATCGTGATCAGAATCTTACTGGTGGATGACCAGCCGCTGATCCGCGCGGGCTTCCGCGCCCTGCTCGACGCCGAGGACGACTTCAGCGTTGTGGCAGAGGCCGCTGATGGCAGGGAAGGCATCGCGGCGGCTGTTGAGCACCGTCCCGACGTCGCACTCGTCGATGTCCAGATGCCGGTGGTCGACGGCATCGAGATGACCCGCCGGGTGGCGGCCGACGAGCGCCTCCGCGGCATGCGCGTCGTCATCCTCACGAACTACGGGCACGACGAGTACGTGTTCAACGCGCTACGCGCGGGGGCGAGCGGTTTCATGGTCAAGGACACGGAGCCGGCCGATCTGGTCCACGGGGTTCGCGTGGCGGCGCGAGGTGACGCCCTGCTGGCACCGGTGATCACCCGGCGGCTGATCGATGAGTACGTCGCCGTTCCGCGGACGCCCGAGGCGGTTCCCGGCCTGACGGCCCTGACCAACCGGGAACGGGAGGTGGTTGCGCTCGTCGCCCGCGGGTTGAACAATACCGAGATCGCAGCGGAGATGTTCATCAGCCCGACGACGGCCAAGACCCATGTCAGTCGCGCAATGATCAAGTTAGATGCGCGCGATCGAGCGCAGCTGGTGGTCATGGCGTACGAATCGGGATTGGTCAACCCGAAGAACTGACGGGGCGAGCTTGCTTACCTCTCCCCACCGAGTACTGGTTTGACGTCCACGACGGGTGTGCCGTCGACGGCTTCGAGATCTTGTACGCGCACGCGCCGCCCGTCGATTGCGGTGATGTGGACCCGGTGTAACCCGATCGGATTCGGCCTGTCCTGGGATCGGGTGCTGAACACGCCCTTCTCTGGATTTCTTGGATCGTCCCGCGGGTGCACGGCCAGCACGTCCCGCTGTCCTTGGTGAAGCCAGGTCAGCACGAACACCTCGTCCCCGACGGCTAGGTCGCGCATGGCTTCGGCGACGTCAGGGTTGAACACCAACCACGCCTCGGGCGCTCCTTCGAAGCCCTGCTTTGGCGCTGTGGTCGGATCGACCAGCGGCGACTCGACGTGCCCGACCGGCCTGATCTCGTATGGTGGATGGGATCCGCGACCGCGCTTAACGTCCAATCTTCCTTACCTCCGTGGTCTAACTGTATGCACCGAGATTCAGCTAGGTTTCCAGGTACTCGCGGAGCCGGCGCATGCACTGGTCGAGCAGCGTCTGCAGGGACGCGGTGGGCTCTTCCAACCACTGTTCGTACGCGGTCAGGGCGAGAGCGAGGCTGACGTGGCCGACGGTGCGCGGCAGGAGGTCGTCGGGAGCGATGCCCAGCCGTTGGGCGACGTATTCGGCGATGACACGCCGCCACTGGGCGTAGCGCAGCACGGAGTGTGCCTGGAGGGCGGGCGTGCGCAGGATGAGCCGCATCCGCTCGCGGTGCGGGGGTTTGGCATCGTCGGGGAACTCGTTGAACCGCAGGACGGCGCGGTGGATGGCTTCGTGCAGGGGTAGGTTCGCGGGGCTCTCGTCGAGGATCGTCCGGAAGTTGTGGAGGGTGCGGTCGAACTGCCCCCACGGGATGTCGTTCTTGGACTCGTAGTAGCGGAAGAGCGTCCGCCGTCCCACCCCGACCGCGTCGGCGATCGCCGCCATGGTCGTGCCCTCGAACCCGTGCTGGGCGAAGAGCCGGAAGGCGGCCTGCTCGATCTCGCCGTGCGTGGTCGCGACCGGTCGCCCGAGGGTGCCTCGGTTGCCCTGCCGGATGGTGGTCATCGCTTCGAAATCTAGCAAGTCGCAGAACCGACCCTTCCTTTTGGCGCTGAGTGCCATTATTGTGGCCGACATCCATGGCCCGACTGCACCGAAGGAGAGCCGGATGTCCAGCAACGAACCTCGTAGCGAGGTGGCCGAGGTGGTCGACTCAGCGGAAGAGGAGCCGATCACGGCCGAGTCGCTGATCGAAGAAGTCTCGATCGACGGCATGTGCGGCGTGTACTAAGAGGATCTCCATGACGGCTGCATCGACCGCGATGCTCGGCCAGGCCTGGCGGCTGTCACCGTCGGTGGCGCTGCGCCCGGAGCCGTTCGGCGCGCTCGCGTACCACTTCGGCAACCGCCGGCTGACCTTCCTGAAGCGACCCGAGATGGTCGAGGTCGTGCGCTCGCTCGGCGATCATCGCGACGTCCGGTCCGCATTGAACGCCGCCGGAGTTCCGGAGGCCCAATGGCCGGCATACGTCACAGCGCTGCAAGGACTGGCTGACGCCGACCTGATCCGTCCCCGCGAAACGACGGAGGCTGCAGCGTGACCGTGCTCGACGCCCCCGACGTCCACCAGCGCCCGGCGACCGGCTCGCTCGTCGAGCAGTTCGAGTTCGGCCTGGACGCGCCGATCTGCCTGACCTGGGAGCTGACGTACGCGTGCAACCTCGCCTGTGCCCACTGCCTGTCGTCGTCCGGACGACGTGACCCCCGTGAGCTGACCACCGCGCAGTGCGAGCGCGTCATCGACGAGCTGCAACGGATGCAGGTCTTCTACGTCAACGTCGGCGGTGGAGAGCCGACGATCCGTCCGGACTTCTGGCACCTGCTGGAGTACGCCGTCGACCACCAGGTCGGTGTGAAGTTCTCGACCAATGGGGTGCGGATCAGCCCGGAGCGGGCGCGGTACCTGGCGTCCACCGACTACGTGGACGTGCAGGTCTCCCTGGACGGCGCGACGGCCGACGTCAATGACTACGTCCGTGGCCCCGGGTCATACGACACCGCGCTCACGGCTTTGGAGAACCTCGCCGAGGCGGGCTTCGCCGACGCGAAGCTGTCCGTCGTCGTGACTCGGCACAACGTCGCCCAGCTGGACGAGTTCAAGGAGCTGGCTGACCGGTACGGCGCCACGCTGCGGCTCACCCGGCTGCGGCCGTCCGGCCGCGGCGTCGACGTGTGGGACGAGCTGCATCTGCTGCCGGAGCAGCAGCGGGTGCTGTACGACTGGCTGATGGCGCACGGCGACAACGTGCTGACCGGCGACTCCTTCTTCCACCTGGCCGCGTTCGGGGAGAGTCTGCCCGGGCTCAACCTGTGCGGCGCGGGCCGGGTGGTGTGCCTCATCGACCCGGTTGGGGACGTGTACGCGTGCCCGTTCGCCATCCATGACAGCTTCCTGGCCGGCAACGTGCTCGACGACGGCGGGTTCCAGCGGGTGTGGCAGCACTCGCCGCTGTTTCAGCAGCTGCGCGAGCCGCAGACCGGGGGAGCGTGCGCGTCCTGCTCGTTCTACGACACCTGTCGAGGAGGATGCATGGCGGCGAAGTTCTTCACAGGCTTGCCGCTGGACGGCCCGGACCCCGAGTGCGTGCAAGGGCACGGCGAGACGGCGCTGGCGCACGAGCGCACCGTCCCGGCGCCGAGCCAGGATCACTCGCGCCGAACGCCGGAGCGTCGGCAGCCGGTGCTGGTGCAGATCGGACGTCGGCCGGAGCCGGCCGAGCCACCCGTTACGGCGTGTGCGCAGAGCCCGCTGGCCGGTTTCACCCCTGATCGGGACGGTGCGTGATGCCGAAGAATCCGTGGGCCCGCAACCCCTGGTTCGAGTCCGTCGCGGTGGCGCAGCGGCGGGCGCGCAAGCGGCTGCCGTCGTCGGTCTACGGGGCGCTGCTGGCCGGCTCCGAGCGCGGGCAGACCTACGAGGACAACACCGCTGCCTTCGCGGAGCTCGGTTTCGCCCCGCACGTGGCCGGTGCATCGGGCGAGCGGTCGATGGCCACCGAGGTGATGGGCCAGGAGATCTCCCTGCCGGTGCTCATCTCGCCGACCGGCGTGCAGGCGGTGCATCCGACCGCCGAGGTTGCGGTGGCCCGGGCCGCGGCGGCGAGGGATACCGCGATGGGGCTGAGCTCGTTCGCGAGCAAACCGATCGAGGACGTCGTCGCCGCCAACCCGAAGACGTTCTTCCAGATCTACTGGATGGGCTCCAAGGACGCGATCTTGCAGCGCTTGGAGCGTGCTCGCGCCGCCGGGGCGGCCGGGATCATCGCGACTCTGGACTGGACGTTCTCGGTTGGCAGGGACTGGGGAAGTCCGGAGATTCCGGAGAAGATCGACGTCCGCACGGCGCTGCGGTTCGCACCCCAGGTGCTGCGCAGGCCTCGGTGGGCATGGGACTTCGCCAGGGCGAGGCACATCCCGGACCTCACCGTGCCGAACGTCGCCGTCGACGGTGGACCGGCGCCCACGTTCTTCGGCGCCTACTACGAGTGGATGCAGACGCCCGTCCCCACGTGGGACGACGTGGCGTGGCTGCGCTCGCAGTGGGACGGGCCGTTCCTGCTCAAGGGCATCTGCCGGCTGGACGACGCCCGGCGCGCGGTCGACGCGGGCTGCACGGCGATCTCCGTCTCCAACCACGGCGGGAACAACCTGGACGGCATCCCGGGCGCGATCAGGATGCTGGGGCCGATCGCCGACACCGTCGGCCACGAGGTCGAGGTGCTGCTGGACGGCGGCGTCCGCCGTGGCTCGGACGTGGTCAAGGCGTTGTGTCTCGGCGCTCGCGCGGTGATGATCGGCCGCGCCTATCTCTGGGGGCTGGCTGCGAACGGGCAGGCCGGCGTGGAGAACGTGCTGGACATCCTGCGTGGAGGCATCGACTCGGCGCTGCTGGGCATGCGGGAGTCGTCGATCCACGACCTGACCCCCGAGCACCTGGTGATTCCCGACGGCTTCCACCGTGCCCTCGGCGTCCCGTCCGACGTAACGGCCGAACAGGTGACGGCGTGACCACCCTCGCGGCCGCCACGTGGCCGGATATCCAGGACCGACCGCTCGTGCTCGTGCCGCTCGGATCCATCGAGCAGCACGGCCCGCACCTGCCGCTCGACACCGACGCGGTCATCGCCGAGGCGGTCACCACGCGGGTGGCGAAACTGCTCCGCGACGAACCCGTGTTCGTCGCACCCGTGCTGGCGTACGGCGCGAGCGGCGAGCACCAGACGTTCGCCGGCACGTCGTCCATCGGCACCGACGCGCTGCGCCTGTTGCTCGTCGAGCTGGTCAGATCGATGAGCACCTGGGCGGGCAGGATCGTCCTGGTCAACGGGCACGGTGGGAATCTCGCGGCGGTGACGGACGCGGTTGCCCGGTTGCGAGACGAAGGGCACGACGTGGCGTGGGCGCCGTGCACCGGTGATGACGTGGACGCGCACGCCGGCTACACCGAGACGTCGCTGATGCTGTATCTGCGGCCGTCGGCGGTGCGGCTCGACCGCGCCGAGCCCGGGGAGACGGCCCCGCTGGAGGAGCTGTGGCCGACCCTGATTCGCGACGGGGTCGGTGCGGTGTCGGCCAACGGGGTGCTGGGGGACCCGTCCGGCGCGAGCGCTGACGAGGGTGCGCGCTGCCTGGAGGCGATGGCTGCTGGGATTGCCGCGCTGATCCGGGCGGGACGGGCCGACGCCCGGGGCATGCTGCAGCGCGCGGAAGCGCTGGCATCGTGACCGGCCGAGTCGCCCTCGTCACCGGCGCCGCCCGCGGCATCGGGGCCGCCACGACCAAGCTGCTCGCCGGTCAGGGCTACTCGGTCCTCGCCCTCGACTGGTGCGCCGGCGACGAACGCCCGGCCGGCGCCGGTGCGTCCGCCATTCCTTACCGGATGCCGACCACCGCCGACCTCGACGAAGTCGTGAACGACGCCGCCCGCAGTGTCCCCATGATCACCGGCACTTTTCACCCGCATGACGTGAAAAGTGCCGGTGATCATGGGAGCGGCGCGAGCGAGGTCGTGCCGTACGTCGCCGACGTCCGGGACCGGGCGGCATTGGAGGCCGCGGTCGCCTACACGGTCCAGCGCTGGGGACGCCTCGACGTCGCGGTCGCGGCCGCCGCGGTACTGCTGGGCGGACGTCCACTCTGGGAGACACCTCCTGCCGAGCTGGAAACCCTGTGGGAGATCGACGTTCTCGGCGTGTGGAACACCGCAGCGGCGACCGTCCCGGCGATGCTTGCCAACCCGGAGCCGGCCGGCTGCCGGTTCGTCGCGGTCGCGTCCGTCGCCGCCGGCCACGGCCTGTTCCGGCTGGCCGGCTACAACGCCGCGAAGCACGCGGTGGTGGGCATCGTCAAGGGCCTGGCCGCGGACCTGGTCGGCACCGGCGTCACCGCGGCCGCCGTCTCACCCGGCTCGACGCGGACGGAGATGCTCACCCACACCGCGAGCATCTACGAGCTCGAGGATCTCGACGTGTTCGCCGAACATCAGCTCTCGCGGCGGCTGCTGGAGCCTGCGGAGATCGCCGCCGCCATCGCCTTCTGCTGCTCGCGTGCGGGCGCGGCCGTCAACGGTTCGGTCATCGAGGCGACGGACGGTTTCACCGGATGAACCGAGCCGTCGCCGTGGGCAAGCTCCCCGAGGGTTTCCACGTCCGCCTCAACCCGCGGACCAAGGTCTACGACGGCGGGCGGACCCTCGTCGGCGGCGCGCCGCCCACCGCCGCCTTCCTCACCGAGACCGCGGGCCGGATGCTGGACGGGCGGGAGATCCGGGTCCACGACGCCGGCTCGCGGGCGCTCGCCGACCGGTTGCTGGCGCTCGGCATGGCCGATCCCGTGGTCGAGTCGCTCCCGTCGGTCGGCGCAGCGGAGGTCACCGTCGTCATCCCGGTGCACGACCGGCCCCGACAGCTCGACCTGTTGTTGCGCAGCGTTCCGGATAGGGTGCGGACGATCGTCGTCGATGACTGCTCGACCGACCCGGCAACGATCGCGTCGGTCGCGGCTGCACACGGCGCCGACCTCGTGCGGCACCAGGTCAACCGCGGGCCGGCCGCGGCCCGCAACACCGGACTGGAACACGTGCGGACGCCGTACGTCGCGTTCGTCGACTCCGACATCGTCCTGGAACCCGACACGCTCGCGATCTTGCTCCGGCACTTCCATGACCCGAAGGTCGCACTCGTGGCGCCCAGGATTCTCGGGCGGCAGTCGTCCGGGCGGGAGACCTGGATCACCCGGTACGAGAACGGGCGGGCGTCGCTGGACCTCGGCCGCTATCCCGCACTGGTCAAGCCACGGGCGCCCGTCGCCTGGCTGCCCAGCGCCTGTGTCGTTGCCAGGGTCGCGGCCCTCGGCGACGGCTTCGACGCCGGCATGCGGGTGGGCGAGGACGTCGACCTCGTGTGGCGGCTCGCCCAGCGAGGATGGCGGGTCCGGTACGAGCCCGAAGCCGCCGTGCACCACGAGAACCGGCCCGGCCTGGTCGAGTGGTGGACCCGCAAGCTCTACTACGGAACCGGCGCGCAGCCACTGGCTGAACGCCATGGCAGCACCGTCGCTCCAGCGGTGCTATCTCCGTGGGCGGCCATGTTCGCCGCCGGGGTGCTGCTGCAGCGCCGCTGGTCGCTGGCAGCTGGAGGACTTGTCGCGCTGTCGGCCCTTCATCGAATCGCCGGGAGGGTCGGCGCGAGCGATGAGGCCGGGCGGATCGCCCTGCGCTTGACCTCGGGGGGAGCGGGCGCCGCGATGATTCAGACCAGTGCGTTGATGCTGCGGCACTGGTGGCCGGCCGCGGCCGCCGGCAGCGTGCTCTCCCGTCGGCTTCGGCGGGCGGTCGTCACCGCGGCGATCGTCGACAGTGCCATCGAGTATGCGCGCACCGACAGCGACCTCGATCCGCTCCGGTTCGCGGTCATCCGACGGCTCGACGACGTCGCCTACGGCACCGGGGTCTGGCTCGGTGCGTTCCGTCGCCGGTCGGTCAGGTGCCTGATGCCGGACTTCCGGGCACGCACCGCTCGTTAGCGGCTGTGCAACCCAGGGATATGTGGAGGCGGAGCGCCCGAAGGTGAGTTTCCGACCTCCGGGAATCGCTCTCGGCACGGCAGGCCCGGGCCTGCTTCCCTGGATTCGGGAGCACTATCGACCACACGATCTGGAGGGTGCGCGATGGCCGTAAGAGAAGCACTGCTCGATCCGACGGGGATGGACGAGCGAGCGACAGAAGACACCCTCGCCCCACGGCCCGGGAGCCTGCGCGGACTCACCGTCGGCCTGCTCGACAACACCAAAGTGAACGCGACACCGCTGCTGCAGGAGATCGGGGACGTGCTCACGAGTCGCTATGGCGCCGGCAGCACCCGTATGTACACGAAGGACTACTTCGGCACGCCGGTGAAGGACGATCTCCTCAGGCAGATCGCCGAGGAATGTGACGTCGTCGTCACGGCGGTGGGGGACTGCGGCTCGTGCAGTGCCGCCACCGTCGCCGACGGCATTCTCTTCGAGCGGGCCGGCATCCCGGCGGTGAGTATCTGCTCGGACTCGTTCCGGATGTCCGGAGCGGCAATGGCGCGGGTGGAGGGGTTCCCCGGGTTCGAGTTCCTCACCGTCGAGCATCCGATGGCGAGCCTGCACGCGGAACAGATCCGGCAACGCGCGGACAAGGTCGTCCCCGACGTTGTGCGCATCCTCGGAGTGGAGGGCTGAGATGACTACTGTGACCACCCGCACCGCCGAGATGCCCGAATCGGAGGCGCCGACCGTCGAGCTCGACGAACTCCGCCGGGTCATGGAGTACTACGCCCGGCAGGAGTGGACCGACGGCCTGCCGGTGATGCCGGTGACCGAGTCCTATCTCGCCGAGTTCCTCGCGACGACGCGACGCAAGCCCGATGAAGTGCTGTTCGACATTCCGCACCTCAACCGGACGTTGACCGTCCGCCTCGCCGCGATCAACGCCGCGCTCGCCGGTTGCCTGCCCGAGTACTTCCCGGTCGTCATCGCCGCGTGGGAGGCGATCGGCCAGGAGCCGCACCCGCGTCGCGGGATCTGGCAGTCCACGACCGGAACCGCACCGTTCACTGTTGTCAACGGCCCGATCCGCCGGCGGATCGACCTCAACAGCCGAGGCAACATCTTCGGCTCGGGCTTCCGGGCGAACGCCACGATCGGCCGCGCGGTCCGGCTCGCACTACTGAATGTGTTCGGTCTGCGACCACACCAGCTCGACCAGGCGACCCAGGCGACGCCCGCGAAGTACACCGCGTGCATCGCGGAGAACGAAGAGCAGAGTCCCTGGGCGCCGCTGCACACCGAGTACGGGTTCGACCCGGAGGATGACGTCGTCACCGCCTTCGTCATCCGGTCGGTCATGCACATCGAAGCCCGGCACGCGCAGGTCCCGGAACAGCTCGCCGTCGACTTCGCCGACACCATCCGGCGGACCGGCGCGCTCATTCACGAGTACAGCGGTGCGCTGCTTGTGGTCGGTCCGGAGCATGCCAACCTCTTCGCCAGGGCCGGATGGAGTAAGGACGACGTCCGGTCGGCCGTCTTCGCGAACACCGTCCGGACCCGGGCGGACTTGGCAGCCGCCGGTAAGGACGCGCTGTCGCACCACACCCGGTGGCGGTTGCCCGCTGATCACCCGGATGCCGTCCCCGACACCGCCAGCACCGGGCCGGACCCGGACAGGGTGCAGGTGCTGCCCCGGCCTACGTCTATCCAGATCATGGTCGCCGGTGCGAACAATGCGGGCGTGTCGGCCGTGGTGGAGATCTTCGGTCTGGCGCCACGCGAGCGGCCGTCGTCCTACAGCAAGATCAACTCTGAATGATCACGCAAACGCCACCTCAGCATGCTTAGCGACCCATCGACAGGTCGTTAAGCGTTACTCTCGCGAGGTCGGAGGCGCGCGCGGCATCCGGCGGCAGGACAAGCCTGCGGCGCTGGCGTCGCCTCCGGTGCTCGCGCGGACCGCCGCCGCACACTAGGTGTGCTCGTGTCGCCGACGTCGGCGGCAGCGCACATGTAACTCATAGCGATCCGTCGATGGGTCGCTAAGCATGCTGAGGTGGCGTTTACGTGATCATTCGGCGGCCGGGTGTTGGTAGTGGCGCTTTCGTGTGGCGGAAACGGCCAGTGGGGAGCACGTAGCGCGGCTTACGTTGGTGCAACACGACCTTCTCGAGGGAGAGGAGCCGAACGTGAAGACTCAAGCCGCAGTGCTGTGGGAGTACGGCAAGGACTGGCAGACCGAGGAACTCGAGCTCGACGACCCGAAGGCGGGCGAGGTCCTCGTGCGCCTGGCGGCGACCGGGCTGTGCCACTCGGACGAGCACGTCCGTATCGGGGATCTGCCCATGGAGGGCCTGCCCACGATCGGAGGGCACGAGGGCGCCGGCGTCGTTGAGCGCGTCGGCCCGGAAGTCACCGGCGTGAGCGAGGGCGACCACGTCGTCCTGAGCTTCGTCCCGGCGTGCGGGCGCTGCTTGAGCTGTGCCAACGGTCACCAGAACTTGTGCGACGAAGGTGCCGAGCTCACCGTCGGCCTCCAGCGAGACGGCAGCTCGCGGCACCACGTCCGCGGCCAGGACGCTCGGCTGATGTGCTTGCTGGGGACATTCGCACCGCACACGGTGGTCCGGGAAAGCTCGGTCGTCAAGATCAGGGACGACGTCCCCTTGGACAAGGCCGCGCTCGTCGGTTGCGGTGTCACCACAGGATGGGCCACCGCCGTCTACGGCGCCGGTGTTTCGCCCGGTGACACCGTTGCAGTACTGGGGGTCGGCGGCGTGGGAGCGAATGCCGTTCAAGGCGCGCGTATCGCCGGCGCCAGCCATATCCTCGCCATCGACCCATCGGAGTTCAACCGCGAGCAGGCCAAGGTTTTCGGTGCGACGCACACATTCGCGAGCGCGGCCGAGGCGCTCGAGGCGCTGCCGGACCTGACGTGGGGACGGATGGCCGACTCGGCGCTCATCACCGTCGGCGTCGCCACCGGCGAGGTCATCGGCGAGGCCCTATCCCTGGTCGGCAAGCTGGGTACCGTGGTGCTGACATCGCTTTCACCGGTCACCGACAACCAGGTCGTGCTTCCCATGTTCGAGATGGCCGCTTTTCAGAAGCGTCTCGTCGGTTGCCTGTTCGGCGACGCCAATCCTCGCTACGACATCCCCCGCCTGCTCGACTTGTACGTCGGAGGCGACCTGCTGCTCGACGAGCTCGTCACCCGGACGTACCCGTTCGAGGACATCAACCAGGGTTACGAGGACATGCGCACGCACCGAAACGTGCGTGGAATGGTCCGCTTCGACCAATAACCGCGCCATCCGGCCCCGAACTTGATCACCTGCTAGCACCGCTGCGAGCAGAGTGGAGTCGCGACGCGCTCTGATGTGGCATGCGCGATCGGTTGGACGGCCGGCGACGGGAATCGGTCGTTGGCTCGGGTAGTTGTAGCTGGAGTCTGGCGGCGCAACCTCGATCACGCGGGTGTCGTTCGCCCGTTGGGCCGTATGCCGACAAGCAGGGAAGGGTCGAGGAGTATGCCGTTGCGCGCCGACATCGATCTGGTCGTATTCGACGTCCTCGGAACCCTCGTCAACGAGCCCGGCGGACTGTACAACGGCATCCGCGAGCTGGCCACGGGCAGGAACGCCGGTCAGGTCGACGACCTCGTCGACGTGTGGCAGAGCCACGTCGCGGACCAGCAGCGGGAGATGCTCGACGGTCGCCGTCCCTACGCCAACAGCGACGTCCTCGATCGCGAAGCGGCTGAGCTTGTGGCCGCCAAGTGCGGCGTAACCGATGCCACCGCCATCGACAAGCTCGCAACCGCCGAACGGCGTCTCGATCCCTGGCCCGACACCGTCGAATCGCTCGAGACGCTTGCGCAACGCGTCCCGCTCGTAGGCCTGTCCAACGCGAGCCGGGCGACGCTGACCCGGCTCAATGCCCAGGCAGGACTGCGATGGCACTACCTGCTTTCGGCGGAGGACGCCCAAAGCTACAAACCTGCCCTCGATGTCTACCGGCTCGCCGTCGAACTCCTGGACGGTCATGCACCGCACCGTGCTCTCATGGTCGCCGCGCACGCATGGGATCTCCGGGGCGCGCAAACACTGGGACTGCGCACGGCCTATGTCGAACGGCCGGTAGGAGACCCACCTCTCGCCACCGACTCGTTCGACTACCGCGCCGCCAGCCTCGCCGACCTCGTAAGTGTGCTCGTCGACCTCCGATGATGCGGTGCACTTACTGCTCATATAAGTCATTAAGTGCACGCGATCATGTCGACCTCCCTCCGTCTGCGGCCGTCGGCCTCTGATTGATGACGTGCAAGACTGAACCGATGGCGCTCGCTCCAGCGTTGACCGACGGACTCGACCGGGCAGGTCGGCGGCGCGTCCTGGTGACCCTGTGCACGACCGTCACCGTCAGCTACGGCGTCCTCTACTACGCCTTCCCAGTGCTGGTTACCGACATGAGCGCCGAGACGGGGTGGTCGCGTTCAACGCTGACCGCCGCGTTCTCCGGGGCTTTGCTGGTGGCCGCGATGGTCGGCATTCCGGTCGGGCGGTGGCTGGACCGCTGGGGTCCACGCTGGATCATGACCGTGGGTTCGGCACTAGCGGTCCCGGCGCTCCTGCTGGTGGCCGCGGCGCCGAACCTCGCTGCGTTCGTGCTCGGGTGGGCCCTTGCCGGTGTCGCGATGGCCGCGACCTTCTACCCGCCCGCCTTCACCGCCATCACCCGATGGCACGGCCACCGACGGGTACGTGGGCTTACCGTTCTCACCTTGGCGGCCGGGTTCGCGAGCACGATATTCGCCCCGGTCACCGCGTTTCTCTTGGACCACCTGGGCTGGCAGCGGGCGTACGTCACACTCGCTGCGCTGCTCGGCGTGGTGACCATCGCGGGCCACTGGTGGGGGCTGCGGGGACCGTGGCCGCCGGCTGAGCGGCCGCCCGGTGCGGTAGTGCAGCATCCCACCCGCATCGCTCGCAGCCTGCCGTTCGCTGCGCTGGTCACCGCGGTCGCCCTGGGTACGTTCGCAGCCTTCGCCGCGGTGGTGAATCTCGTGCCGATGCTGGTCGAGCGGGGTGTCGATACCGGTACCGCGGCGCTCATCCTCGGTATCGGCGGGGCCGGGCAGGTAGCCGGGCGACTCGCCTACCCGGCGCTGGATCGGCGCACCGGTGTCCGGACTCGGACAGTCGTCATCATCGCGGTCACGGCGGTTACCACCGCGCTACTCGGCGTGCTCACCTCTGTCTTGGCGCTCATCGTCGCCGCCGTCGTCGCCGGAATGGCCCGTGGGCTCAAGACGCTGGTACACGCCACGTCGATCACCGACCGCTGGGGAACGGTCCATTACGGGCGGCTCACCGGGCTGATGAACATGCCGATCAGCCTCGCCGTCGCGCTGGGCCCGTGGGCCGGATCGGCCATCGCCGGCGTGCTGGGCGGCTATCCTGCCGCATTCTTGGTGCTCGCCGGATGCGCACTTGTCGGCACCGGGCTCGCTGCGATCAGCGTGCCATCACAGCGTATGGCTACACCCTCGACGCAGCGTTCGGCCGACTAGTTCCGCGCGGCGGCGGGCCATCATGCAGGGGGCTAGTGGCGGGACATCATGCAGGGGCACTCACCGTACGTCTGGGGCACAGGTTAGTGGCGGGACATCATCCAAGACTTGTGCGGCGGGATCTTCGCGTCGATGACCATGGGCCGGTCACGCGGACCGCCGAGCCACGGGCGCAACGCGTCGAGGTCGTCGATCGAGCGGACGGTGATCGCCTCGCAGCCGTAGCCGCGGGCGATGGCGGCGATGTCCGTCTCCGGAAAGCGGACCGTGTCGAGCTTGTCCGTCTCGTGGTCGAAAAGGTTGACCTCGGCACCGTAGGCGTCGTCGTTGAACACGATGACGACCATGCCCATGCGCAACCGGACGGCGGTGTCGAGCTCCACGAGCGTCATCATGAAGGCGCCGTCGCCAGTCCCGACCACCGGCATCCGCTCCGGTTGGGCGACGCCGGCGCCGATCGCCGCGGCGAGCCCGAGGCCGATGGACTGGTAGGACAGTGGGATGCAGTAGCCGCGCTGGTCCGGCACGCGCAGGTGCGCCCCGGCGTAGCAGTTGACGTTCCCGCCGTCGGTGACGACAACGCGCTCTCCAGGTAGCCTCGCGTCGAGGGTGTTGATCAGTTCTTGGGGATCGACCCGATCGGGCACGCGCAGCGGAGTGAATGGCTGGTCCTTCCAATACCGGACCTCCTGCACACGCTTGTGGATCTCCGCCGTCCGGTAGCCGACGCGGCCGGGATGGCGTTTGGCGATCGCGTCGGCCGCGGCTGCGGCGACTCGCGCGGTATCACCCACGATGCCGATGTCGACCGGGTGGTGGAAGCCGATGGCAGCGCCCCGATCGTCGACCTGGATCACGGTCTTGTCCCGCATCAGGCGGCCTCTGCTGGTCGTCCATTTGTTCAAGCCGGCGCCGAAGACCGCCAGAACGTCCGCGTTCGCGATGAGCTCGGCAGATCCATCGGTGGCAAAGCCGCCCATGATGTCCAGCGCCCACTCGTCGCCGACGAACAGGCCGCGGCCAGCCGCCGAGGTGACGAGGAGGGCGCCGGAGACGTCGCCGAGATGGCGCAGTTGCGCGCCCGCCTCCCAGGCGCCGCGGCCGCCGACGATCACCGGACGTTCGGCCGCGCCGAGGGCCTCGACAAGCTGGTCCAGCGCCTCCGGCGAGGGCCCCGGCGGCAGCCGCACCGGAACGGGCGAAACATCGGCGGGATCGAAGCCGACATGCTCGTCCTGAATATCCACCGGCATCGAAAGGACCACGGTCGCGCGTTCCACCGCAGCGGTGTGGAAGGCCCGGGCCGTGTCCGCGACGGCCGATGCGGCCGAGTGGATGCGCGCCGGTACCGCCCCGACCGCGGCGACGGCGGCGTCCTGGTCGATATAGAAGTTGTCCGTGACATCGCCGCTCGCGGTGTCGCCGGTCAGGACCAGCACCGGAGTGTGGCATTTCGCCGCTTCGATGATGCCGGTCAGCGCGTTCGTCAGGCCGCACCCCTCATGGACGCTGACGACCGAGACCTTACCGGTCGCCCTGCTGTAGGCGTCGGCCATACCAGCCGCGCCCATCTCGTGCCGGGCGGCCGTGAACGGCACGCCGGCGTCGATCAACGCGTTCGTGGCATGGAAGTTGCTGCTGCCCACGACGCCGAAGATGTGCGATCCGCCCAGTTGGGCGATCGTCCGGCCGACGGCCGCGGCGACGGTGATCTGTTCCGCCATGCTGCTCCTCTCGGCGCCTTTGCGCGGCGTTTACCTCCGATACGCGGACTACATGACACGTTAAGTTGGGAATTGCCGGCCAAACATGGTCATTCGGTGAGCTCGGCTGTGGCCTCTTGTTTGAGCCGCACAAGGTCGACCTTGCCGTGCGGGCTGCGCTCGAGCGAGTCACGCAACAGGACGTGGCGGGGTTTCTTGTAGCCGGCGAGGCGTTGGTCGAGATGGACGGCGAGCTCCTCCGGGTCGACCGACGAACCCTTGATGGGCACGACGACCGCAGTCACCGCCTCGCCGAAGCGCGGATCGGGAGTCCCGAACACGACGGCGTCGTCAACGGCCGCGTGTTCCAGCAGCGCCCGCTCCACCTCGGCCGGGTAGACCTTCTCGCCGCCGGTGTTCACCACCGCGCTGCCGCGTCCGAGCAGCTCGATGTGCCCGTCGTTGTCGAGGACGCGGACCCAGTCGCCGGGCACGACGTAGCGCCGGCCGCCGATCTCGGGGAACGTCGCCCGGGTCTTTGCCTCGTCCCGGAAGTAGCCCTTGGGCAACACGCCGCGGTAGGCGATCCGGCCGAGAGCGCCGATGCGGTCCTGCACCTCGGCGCCGTCGTCGTCGAGCACCGCGGAATCCGGCATGAGCCGGAGCCGGGCCGGCAGGTCGTCGACGCTGCTGGTGATAGCGGTGGCGTACGGTCCGCCCTCGGCAGACGCGAGCAGGTCGACGATGGTCAGGTCGGTGAGCGAGTGCAGCCGTCGCTTCATCTCGTCGGTCAACCGCATCCCGGAGCTGATCACCGATCGCACCTGCCCGAGCCCGTTGCCGGCCTGTTCCGCGGCCGTGGCGAGCGGGTGCGCGACAGCCTCCCCGGCGAGGACGAGGCGGGTGACACCCTCCTCATGGATCAGGCGGAGGGCTTCTTCGGCGTCGAGCCGCGGCGAGGCATGGATGACGACGCTGCCGCCGAGAACGAGCGTATTGATCGAGCTGGACAGCGCGGTTCCGTGGATGAGCGGCGCGAGGGGAAGGGTGGCCACTCGCGGCGTGGCCGGGTCGACCGCGATCGCCACCGCGCCGTCCACTGTCTCCGGCGGGTCGATCCCGATGATGGTGTAGGTGGAGAACAGGCGGCCCTCGAGCATGTGGTCGGCGTCCCAGACGACGGCCTTCGGCAGGCCGGTGGTCCCGCCGGTATAGAGACGCAGTTCGCCGCCAGGCGGCGGAGTCGCGGGCAGGGTCGCCGACCGGCTGACGACGTCGCGGTACGCAACCGCTCCGGGCGCCAGCGCCTCGTCGTCGAGATCTAGGAAGACCGGTGGCCGGTCGAGCCCGGCGGCGGCTTCAGCGGCGACCGCAGCGAGGGAGGCCGGGTAGACGAGCGCGCGGACCTCAGAGTCGATCAGCAGGTTGCGCAGCTCGTGCGCCCGGTACCGGAAGTTGATCGGCACGAGTGCGCGGCCGGTTGCCAGGCAGGCGTACAGCACGACGAGGAACTCGGGCCGGTTGTACGAGAAGACGGCGACGGATTCGCCCGGACGCACCCCGGACCGTTCGAGGTATTGGGCGACCGCCGCGGCCTCCGAGGTGAACTCGCGAAACGTCAGCCGGCGGGCCCGGCTGACCACCGCGAGCCGGTGCGGAGCGGTTTGGGCGATGCCCTGCCAGACGTCGGTGTACCGGCCGACTCTCATATCGTCAGGCGTCCCGGTTCTGCAGTCCGTAGACCGACTCGTGCCACGGGATGAAGAATCGCTTGAGCTCGTTGACGATGAGGAACAATGCGAGCCCGATGAACGACAGCACCAGAATCAGCGCGAACGTCCGGGCCGCGTCGAGCGAGTTCATCGCCGAGACCACCATGTTGCCCAAGCCGTCGTTGCCGCCGAGGTACTCGCCGACGATAGCTCCGATGGTGGCGAGCACGATCCCGACTTCCATGCCGGCGAACATGTACGGCATGAGGCTGCGTATCTCCAGCTGGGAGAACGTCTGGCCGCGGGTCGCATTGAGGCTGCGCATCACCTCGCGCTGCCCCCGCTCGACCGAGCGGACTCCGAGCAGCACGTTGAGCATGATGGGGAAGAACGCCAGGATCGCCGCCAGCACGATCTTCGACGTGAACCCGAAGCCGAACCAGATCACAAACAGCGGAACGAAGGCGACCTTCGGCGAGACCTGGAAGATCACGATCAATGGACGGACGCTGCGCTCGAGCCATGGCAGCTTGCCCAGCACCACCCCGACAAAGAGGCCGGAGAGGACGGCGATGAGGAAGCCGGCGATGATCTCGGTGACCGTCACCTGCGCCGCGGTCCACAGCTCCGCTTCGCCGAGCAGTTCGGCGATCGCGTCGCCGACCTCGCCGGGCGGCGGGAAGATCAACGGGTTGACGTCCCTCGTCGTCACGACGAGGTGCCAGGTGGCGATGATCGCCACGACGAGCGCCGGGGTGACGATCCACGGCAGCAGCTTCATCCGGTTCCTGCGCACGTCACTCCTCCTGGTCCAGTTCGTGCCGGAGCGAGCGCACGATCTCGTTGAACTCCGGCGTGGTCTGCAGATCGACGTCCCGAGGCTTGTCGAAGCCCACCGGGAGGATCTTGTTGATTCGCCCCGGCCGCGGCGTCATCTGGACCACCCGGTCGGCGAGGAACACCGCCTCCGGGATGTCGTGCGTCACGAACACCACGGTCGAGGACGTCTCCAGTACGATGCGCTGGAGCTCGAGGTTCATTCGCTCGCGGGTCAGCGCATCGAGCGCACCGAACGGCTCGTCCATCAGCAGCAGCTCCGGCTCGGTGCTCAACGCCCGGGCGATCGCCGCGCGCTGTTGCATGCCGCCGGAGAGCTCCCGCGGGTACGAGTGCTCGAAACCGGTCAGGCCGACGAGCTCGGCGAGTTCGGCGGCCCGCTTCCGGCGCGCCCGTTTGCCGACGCCGCGCAGCTTGAGCGGCAACGCGACGTTGTCGATGACCGGGAACCACGGGAACAAGTTGGGCTCCTGGAAGACGAAGCCGAGCTTGGTGATGGCAGAGGAATCGACGCGCCCGTTGTTCCACAGTGACTTGCCGTCGACCTCGATCGTGCCCGCGGTGGGCGGCAGCAAGCCCCCGAGCATTCGCAGCATCGTGGTCTTGCCGCAGCCCGATCGTCCGATGAGCGCGACGAACTCGCTGCGCCGGATCGTCAGGTCCACGCCGGAAACGGCATGGGTGACTCCGCTTCGGGCGTGGAAGTCACGACCGACGTCCGAGATGCGCAGCCGTGGAGTCTCGGTTTCCGGGTCGTCCACCGTCATGTCGGGCTCCGTCGCACTACGCATCTCGGTCATCGTCCAGCCTCCTTCGCATCACGGTATGTCGTTCGATCACGTTCACCACCGGGGGCGACATCACACCATGCATGCACGCCTATTGTGATGTCGCTACGCCTGCCGAACGTGATCGAACCACGACTCAGCCGCCGGACGGCGCGTGGTCGTTGGTGAACCAACTCGTCGGATCTTGGCCTCCCTCGACGAGACCACCATCGGTGAGCGCGTCGTAGGCGTCCTGGACCCGCTCGGGATCGGTGTGCAGCAGCGGCGTGCCTGAGTCGTCGATCCAGGTCTGTGTCGCGTAGACCTCCAGCGCCGCCCGTGCGGTGTCGTCGTCATGTAGCGCCGGGAAGTCCCAGTCCTCGCTGTCACGGAGGATCTGCAGCGTCTCGTCGAAGTTGTTCGCCTGGTCGTCGATCACGAACTGGGTGGCGTCGGCTATCGCTGCGAGGAACGCCTCAACGACCTCCGGCTGCGCTTCGAGTTCGTCCTCAGTCGTAAAGAACCACTGCAGGTCGGGCGTGACCTCGAGGCCGGCTGTGCTGACGATGGCGTCGTCGTTCTGGGTCTCGAGGCCGATTCCCGTGTCGAGACTGACGATGTAGCCGGCGAGCTCGCCACGCCGGACCAGTTCGAACGTCGCCGCGGTGACCGGGACGGCCTGCCGTTCGACCGAGTCAAGAGCGATGCCGTCATGCTGCAGCGCCAGATCCATGGACCTCTCGCTGGTCCCCCCGATGGAGCCCATGCCGATGGTCTCGCCCTCCATGTCTGCGGTGCTTTCGACGGGGTTTTCCTCGGACGAGGCAATACGCAGATTCGTCTGCCGCGCCATGGTGGCGACGCCGACGATCGGCTGACCCTCCTCAAGGGCAGGCAAGAGGTCGGTGGTGCTGGCCCGGGTGATGAAACCCGCTCCGCCGACAACCGCCTGGATCGCGGCTGCGGTTCCCTGGACCGGCTCGAGGGTGACGTCGAGGCCGTGCTCCTCGAAGTAGCCGCCGGAGTACGCCATCATCTCGGGCGTGAAGGTGAACGACTCCAGCGGCAGGAAGGTCACCACGGTGATGGGGGTCAGCTCATCTGAATCGCCGCCTCCCCCCACTCCCTGTTCGGCCTCGCCGTCGCCCTCCGACTCACCGGAGTCATCCGACGTGCACGCACCCAGTGCGAGCGCGCTGATCGAGATGAGAGCTGCTGATATCTGAGCTATGCGCCGTCCCGGGCGCCGTGTCATTGCGGTGGACATGTAATCGGACTCCTTCGTCGCGAACTCGCTCGTCGTTGCGGACGGATCACGCACTCTTACCGACCGTCGCACGGCCAACAAGGCAGGATTCCGATATGCGGGAGGAGAGCGGCAGGACGGGCCCTTCGGGTCACATTCGGTCGCCGATCTTCCATGCCATGGAAATGGTCCGGAGCGGCGAACGGGTGCCGAGTCGATCGGTTCGATCGCGCAAAGGAGGTGTCTTGGAGGTGGCGCCGGCGTGCTACTCGTCGGGTGCCAGGTCCGTGCCGAGGTAGGCGCCATCGGAGGTCAGCCGATGCTGCAGCGTCGCTACGTCGATGCCGCCGGCCGGTACCTTCTCGGACAACGCAAGGTCCGCGGCGGTGCCGGCGGCCTGCCCCATGGCGAAGCACGGTCCGGTGACCCGGGCGGACGATTGACCCCACTGGGTCATCGACGCGCATCGTCCCACCACGTACAGGTTGTCCACGTTCTGCGGGACGATCATCCGGAACGGCAGCTGGTTGAACCCGCGCGAGTCCTCGGCCGCCGGGAAGCGGAACTCGACCGTTCCGGCCAGATGCGCCTCGACCGGCCAGCCGTTGACGCCGATCGTGTCGGGGAAGTCCACGCAGCGCAGGATGTCCTCTTCGGTGAGCTGGTAGGGGCCGACGATGCGCCGGGTCTCCCGGATCCCCACTTGCGGCGCGATGTCGACGATGTAGGAGTCCTCGAACCCTGGGGTGACGGCTTTGATGAAATCGAAGGTCTGGCGGACCTGTTGCCGGCCCTGGATCTCGCCGTGGGTGAGCTGCCGGACGTCGGTGCCGTCCACCGGGGAGCCGTCGTCGTTGCTGAGTTGAGTGAGGTTCGAGCGCCATTCGAGCCGGTTGCGCTGCGGCCGGACGATGGGCTTCTTTCGCGGGAAGCGGTGGGTGCCGGCCGCTTCGGCTTCGTCCATGAGCCGCGCGACCGTCTTCCATGCCTCGCCGGCCCGTTCCGCGTCCACGCCGTTGATGCGGAACATCAGCGACGGGTAGAGCAGTCGCTCCGAGGTCTCGGTCGGCGCTCCGGCCCAGTAGGCGAGATCTCCGTCGCCCGATCCGTCGACGAAGATCTGCCCACGAATGGCGCCCCGCCCCGACTTCGACTCCACGATCACGGCATCGATTTCGGCGCCGTTCTCGGTGTCCGGCCGGACGGCGAGCCCGACGGCCGTGGTGTGGAACAGGAGTTGCCCGCCGCCGGAAAGCACCAGCTCGTCCGCGGCGATCTTGTAAGCGGAGATGTCGAACGCCTGCGCCACGATGCGGTCCTGGACGGACAGGTGCGGGTTGGAAAGGCCGTCGAGGGTTTCCAGCCTGTCGAGCAGCTCGTCGGTGTAGCCGCGCACGACCCGCCGGTCCTCACCGTGGACCCGGGCATGCAGGCCGCAGAACGTTGACAGCCCGCCCATCGTGCCGGCGCCGCCGAGGAAGCCGTAGCGTTCGACCAGCAGCGTGGACCGTCCGGCGCGCGAGGCCGCCGTCGCCGCCATGAGTCCGGCCGGGCCTCCACCGACGACCACCACTTCGTGCTCGCCGATGACCGGTATGTCGCGAGCGGGCTCGTGGACGGTCATGCTCATCTAGCGGCTCCGGGGATCAGGTCGGTGCGGGAGCAGAGGGTCGCGCCGCAGGCCAGCGGCGCGACGGTGGCGCGGTACTGATCGAGATACCCGGTGGTCTCGATCTGCTCCTTCGGTTCATACGGCGGACGCGAAGCCAGTACATCCGGGTCGACGAGCAGGTCGATGCGGCCTTCGGTGAGGTCGATCTCGATGAGATCGCCGTCCTCG
This sequence comes from Jiangellaceae bacterium, assembly GCA_036374835.1. Taxonomy (GTDB): domain Bacteria; phylum Actinomycetota; class Actinomycetes; order Jiangellales; family Jiangellaceae; genus DASUTB01. The sequence goes on from DASUTB010000036.1 coordinate 27,167, forward strand.
ACGAGCCCGAGGGCACCGCCGGCGGCCGCCTCCGGTGATACCTCGCCGACGCCGATGCCGTGGTTGGCCAACCCGCTCATCTGCCCGTCGGTGACGACGGCGACCTTCGATGCGAGACCGCGTCCGGCAAGCGCGAAGATGAATGCCGAGATCATCCCCATCGCCGGGCCGCCCTTGACGCCGATGCCGCGGATGATGGCGACGTCCCCGGCTTGGATCTTGTTCTCGGCAACGGCGGCCACGCCCTCCTCGCGAGAATGGAAGACCCTGGCGGGGCCCCGGAAACGACGCGGACCCGGATCGGGGATGGGGCGCTTGACGACCGCGCCCTCCTCGGCGAGCGTGCCGCGCAGCACCACTATCGAAGGGTCGGTCGAGAACGGGTCGTCGAGGCTGCGGATGACACTGCCGTCCCCGCGGCGCGCCGCGGCGGCGTTCTCCGCGAGGGCGCGACCGTCGACGGTGACCTGGTCGCCGTCGAGCAGTGCGAGGAGTTCGCGCAGCACGGTGGCCGCACCACCGGCGTCTTCGAGATCCTCGATGAGGTCGTCGCCGTTGGGCCGGATCGAGCACAGCGTCGGCGTTTGCCGGCCGAGGACCCGGTAGGCCTCCCAGACGTCGATGTCGACGCCGGACTCGACGGCGACGGCCTGCAGGTGCTTGACCGTGTTGATCGACCCGCCGACGGCGAGCATGGTGCGTACGGCATTGGTGATCGAGCCGGCGGTGATGATGTCGCGCGGGTGCACGTCCCTTTCGATCAGGTCGGCGAGCGCGCGGGCGGAACGGCGCACCCCGTCCCACATCCGGTCGCTGAGCGCGCGGACCGGAGCCGATCCGGTGACCGCCATACCGAGGGCCTCGGCGGCCATGTGCATGGAGTTCGCGGTGGCCAGGCCTGAACACACTCCCGGGCTGAGGATGGCACCGTCGGCAAGCTCGGTCAGCGTCTCGTCGGCCCTACCTGTGAGCGCTTGCTGCGCGGCGCGCAGGAACACCTCTTCGACGTCGGCCTCCCCGCCTTCGGAGAGGCCGCTGCGCTGGTAGCCGCACGGCACGATCACGGTGGGGACGTTCATCCGGCCCGCGGCCATGAGGTGCGCTGGAGTGGTCTTGTCGCAAGAGCTCAGACAGATCATGGCGTCGAGCTGCGCACCCTCCACCATGACCTCGACGTCGTTGGTGATCAGGTCGCGGGCGGACAGCACGTACCGACCGCCCCGGCCGGCGTTGGTGATGAAGTCGGACGGCGCCGCGGTGCGAATCTCGAACGGCAGCAGCCCGAGCTCGCGCAGCTCGTCCTTGAGCACGGTGACGATCTGATCCAGATGTGCGAAGCATGCCGCGAGGTCGTTCGAGGTGTTGACGATCGCCACCTTGGGACGCTGCTGGTGTGCCGGATCGATCCCCAGAGAGGTCCATTGGGCGCGGCGAGTGACGCCGTGTGCGCTGTTCGCCGGAAAGTTGCTGCGCAGTCCCATGCATCCTCCTTGACAGCTGCGAACGCTTCCATCATTCGAGGAGCGTGAGCAAGGGGTCTTTCCGGTTAGCGGGAGCTATGTAACGCTTGGCGACCCGTCGACGGGTGGTTAAGGGTCACGGGGCGGCGTTTACGTGATCATTCTGTTAGGCGATGCCTTGTTCCCATGCTGTTCGCTGGACCGCTCGGGCGGTATTCCGGATGAGGTGGCCGTATGGGGGAGTGGCCGTTCCTTCGAGGACGACCAGAGATACCGCACTTATGGGCTGGCCGGCCCGGTTGAGCACCGGCGCACCGAGGGCGATGTTGGGCGCGGTCTTGATCGAGTTGACGGCGTAGCCGTTCGCCCGAGTTTGGGCGAGATCGCGCCGGACCGTTTGCGGTTCTGGACCGTTGTGCCGATCGAGGCTCATCTTGGCCAGGTACGCCTCCTGGAGGTTCGTGTCGCTGAACGCGAGCAGTGCCATACCCACAGCGCAGCTGTGCAACGGGTCGCGCTGCCCGATCCGAGGGCGTTCCCGCCCGGGAGCTCGCGGGCGCAGGCTCTCGACCACCGTCACCTTGTCACCCTCCGGAATGCCGAGATGTATCGGCAGGCCGGTGGTGGCGTAGAGATCCTGCATAAACGGCAGCGCGACCCGTTGAATGCCGTACGTCTTGGGTGTCAGAAGTCCGAGCTTCCATACGTCGACGCCGATGCACAGCAGATTGTGCTGGTCTCGCTCCAACATGCCGAGCTCGAGAAGCTCGGTGACCATACGGTGTGTCGTCGACAGCGGAAGACCCGCGCGACGGCTCAGGTCAGAAAGGCTCAGTCGCTTGTGTTCGTAGTCGAACGACGAGAGCAGGCGGTGGACCCGTTCCACGGAGGATCGACGGGTTGGTGCCGTATCGGCCGGCCTGACCTGAGTTTCGATCATGGCGAAGCTCCTTCGCAACGCGCGGATGCGTCGATCGTCGCACTGGTCATGCTCAAACTCAGCCAGGCCTTCCACATATCGGAAGGCGCCCGGCGTGGCTGATGATTGCACAGGACGGAAGAGCCGGCTCCAACCCGGTTGCCGCCGTACTACCGTTCCGGCAACGGCCAGATGCTCAAGATGACAAGCTCAGTGGCGAGGGATGACGTAGTGGACGTTTCGTTCGGCACTATCTGGGAAGGCATCGCCGACGCGTTGCCGGAGGCGATCGCCGTCCGTTCACCGGATCTGACCCTCACCTACCGGAAGTTCGACGAGCGGTCAGCCCGGCTGGCTGCGGCCATGCAGGCGCGCGGAGCCGGACCTTCGTCGACGGTCGCCTGCTACCTGTACAACAGCCCGCAATATCTGGAGACCGTGTTCGCGGCGTTCAAACTCGGCGCCGCGCCGGTAAACGCCAACTATCGGTACCGGGGAGCCGAGCTGACCGAGCTGCTCGCCGATGCCGGCGCCGAGGTACTCGTCTACTCCGCGGCCCTTTGCGATGCGGTCCGGCACGCCGCGGCGAACGTGCCCGGCCTGCGGCTGCTGGTGCAGGTCGGGGCCGGTGAGTTGCCCGATGTGTCGGGCGACTCCGCGGTGGTGTCGTACGACGAAGTGCAGTCGACCGCTCCGCCGTTGCCGCATGCGGCCAGGCCGGGCACGGATCGGCTCTTCATGTACACCGGCGGGACGACCGGCCGCCCCAAAGGGGTGGTCTGGGAGCTCGGCGAGTTGCTGCACGGACTGGCCTTCGCGACCTACGGTGCGCTCGGACGGCCGACGCCCCGGACCTTGGCCGAGGCCGTCGACACCGCGGCGGCGGTGCACGGCGAAAGCAAGCAACGGGTGTCGCTGCCGGTGGTCCCGTTGATCCACGCCACCGGGCTGTTCAACACGTTCGGCACGCTTCTGACCGCCGGCGAGGTGATCTTCACGGGGGCCACCAGCCTGGACCCGGACCGGGTCTGGCAGGCGGTGCGGGACCATCGGGTGACCAGCCTCTTGATCGCCGGCAACGCGATCGCGCGACCGTTGGTCGATGCACTCGTCGCCGCCGAGCGCGCCGGCCGCCCTTATGATTTGTCGTCGCTGCGCACGATCATCAGCTCCGGTACGACCTTTACCGACGACCTCAAGGCCGAGCTGCACAGGCGCGGCTCGATGACGATCTACGACGGCCTCGCTGCCAGCGAAGGTGGACCGTTCGCGTTCGCCGTCACCTCCTCCGAGGAGGACCTGCCCAGCAGGCTGCGGCCGGTGGAGGGGACGCTGGTCATCGACGACGCGGACCAGCCGCTCGGGCCGGGCAGCGACAGAACAGGGGTACTGGCGTTCAGCGGGGCATTGCCGCTGGGGTATCACAACGATCCGGAACGGACCGCGTCCACGTACCGGACCATCCAGGGACGCCGGTCCGTGGTGGTTGGCGACTACGTCCGGTACGAGGCCGACGGCTCCTTGCGCTTTCTCGGCAGGGGCAGCGGAGTGATCAACACCGGTGGGGAGAAGGTCTATCCCGGCGAGGTCGAGGAGGCGTTGCTGGCCCACCCGTCGGTCACCGACGCCGGCGTGGTCGGGGAACCCGACCACACCTGGGGCGAGCGGGTGGCCGCGGTCGTCGCGCGTGACCCCGACGCCGAGCTCACCGAGCGCGAACTCGTGGACTGGCTCCGCACTCGGCTGGCCGGTTACAAGCTGCCGCGCCGGTTGCGGCTGGTGGGCGAGCTGCCACGCACGCCGACCGGAAAGCTGGAGGTCGCCCGGGTGCACGAGCTGCTGCACGACGGCGAAGCGTCGCAGTGACCGAAGTAGTCCACCGACTTGGGCCTGTCATCAACCAGTAGAGGAGTACACGAGATGAAAGCCGTCCGGCTGCACGCCTTCAACGAGCTACCCAAGGTCGAGGAGGTCCCGGAGCCCGAGATCACCGGACCGTTCGACGTGATCGTGCGCATCGGTGGCGCCGGGCTCTGCCGCACCGACGTGCATTTCATGCAGATGGACATGGGCGACCGGTCCCACCTACTGCCCATGACGCTCGGGCACGAGAACGCCGGGTGGGTGCAGGAAGTCGGCTCCGCGGTCACCAATGTGGCGCCTGGCGACGCCGTGATCTGCCATCCGATCGTCCCCTGCAGCTTCTGCCGCGCGTGCCGCGACGGCGACGACGCGCATTGCACCGCTCGTCGCTCCACCGGCCTGGACCACGACGGCGGCTTCGCCGAACTGCTCAAGACCTACGCCCGGTCCGTGATCAAACTGCCGGACGGGGTGGAGCCGGCGGAGGTGGCCGGGCACGCCGACGGCGGCCTGACCGCGTACCACGCGGCCAAGAAGGCGAACACCATGGGCCTGCTCTACCCGGGCAGCCGCACTGTCGTGATCGGAGTAGGCGGGCTCGGGCACGTCGGCATCCAGGTGCTGAAGGCGATCAGCGCCACCGAGGTGATCGCGATCGACGTCGCGGACGAGGCACTGGAGCTGGCCAAGGAGTGCGGCGCGGACCACGTCGTACGTGCCGATGACCGCCAAGTCGACACGGTCCTGGAGTTCACCGACGGAGCCGGCGCCCAGGCCGTGCTCGACTACGTGGGTGACGGCGGCTCGACCGGCGCCGGCTTCAAGATGCTGGGCCGTACCGGCAGCTACTTCGTCGTCGGATACGGCGAGATGATCAACGTATCCACGATGGACGTGATCCGTACCGAGCGCAGTTTCATCGGCAACTTCATCGGGCGTTACAACGACCTCGTTGAGCTGATGGCCCTGGCAAAGCAGGGTAAGGCGACGATGCATTCGCAGGTGTACGACCTGGTGGACGGTCCGCAAGCGTTCTCCGACCTCGTCGAAGGGCGCATCCGCGGCCGCGGCATCCTCGTCCCATCAACCTGAACGTCTTACCTGGCCTCGGTTCGCCACCTCGATCGCCTGCGTCGTCCTCGATTGGATTCGTCGGCTCCGACTCCTTCGATTCACGCAACATGTCCGGTTCGTCGGAGTCGCTATCCATCGAGGACGACGAATTCAATCGAAGTGGCGGTTGGTGCCAAAGACCAGCAGATTCTCAGGCCGGCTGCTGCACTGAAACGAAGAACTCGATGAGTGCATCGGCGAGTGCTTCGGGATGGGTCAGCGGGGCGGCGTGCCCGGTGCCGGAGATCTCCTGCACCCGTGCGTCGGGGACGTGGGCGGCGACATGCCGCGCGCTGGCGGCGAAGAAGGGCTTGGTGCCCGAGCCGTGCAGCACCAGCACCGGAACTGAGATCGCGCCGAGCACGGCCGGGTCTTCAGCGGCGGGGCCCTTCTCGTCGGCCATCCATTGCTGGAGGAGGTTGAGCAGATTCGGTACGTAGCGACCGGCGGCCTTGAAATAACCGACGTCGTCGGCCACGGCGATCTCCTCGTCGTGGAAGGGCCAGCTAGCGAAGGCCCGAGCCGCGGCCGTCAAGTCGCCCTCGGCGGCCAGCTCACCCATGCGGGCGACGGCGTTGCCCATGACGGTTTGCTCCTGCTCGTCGGCCAGGCTGTTGACCATCCCGGGCTCGAAGGGTGCCACCGCGGTCACCGCCTCGGATTGCGGCGCGGTGCTCAGTGCCAAGGTGGCGCCGCTGGACCAGCCCACCAGTCCGGTCGGCTCCCCGATGCTGTCCACGTAGTTGACGAAGTCGTCGACCACCCGGCCGGGGCTGAGGTCGGGGTGATCGCCACTGAGTCCCCGGCCGCGCATGCTCGGCAGATAGCAGGTGAACCGGTCGGTCAGGTGCGGCAGAAGCGCTTGCCAGTCGAGGTCGCCATCGCCGAGGCCCCCTTGGAGGAACACGATCGGTGGTCCCTGGCCGCGGACAGTCCCACCGATGGTGACACCGTCGGTCGTGGTGATGTAGTGGGTGCGCTCGTTGCTCATTGTGCTCATCTCCCTGTGTCTCTTGAACGGGTCATGCCTGCACAGTGACGCGACGGACCCACGAGTTGGTCACCCGACCGGGTATATTTCGGCGGCCGGGGGGAGTACCTACCGGTTGCGCCGGGCCACCTCAGCGGCGAGGCCGGCGCGTCCGTCGACGTCCACCTTGGCGTAGACGCGGGAGAGGTGTTTCTTGACCGTGTTTACGGAGATGAAGAGTCGATCACCGATCTCGGCGTTTGTGTGGCCTTCGGCGACCAGCCGCACGACGTCGCTCTCCGCGGGAGTCAGCGACGCCCAGCCGACCCGCGGGCGTTGACGTTCGCCCCGGCCCCGGCGGGCATAGGCGACGGCGTCGGCCAGCGATAACCGACTGCCACCGTCCCAGTGTGCGGTCGCATCGGTGTCGCCCATGGCGGCTAGCGCGGCGTCGCGGACACGATCGAAGCGGGCGGCCTCCAACGGAAAGCGCACGATGCCCGTGTCGGCGTGGAATCGCTCCGTTGCGGCGAGCAGGCGCAGCGACCGTTCGGGTTCGCCGAGGGCGAGCGCCAGATCGGCGATCTGCTCCAATGCTGCGGCGGTCCCGACCCGGTCGCCGTAGTCGTCCAAGACTTCCAGGCTGTCATGCGCCAGCTTCCACGCCGTGTCGGGGTCCTCGTCCTCTTCGGCCAGCTCCGCGAGGCCGAGCAACGACCGGCCGAGCGGAAACGGAAGCTGTGGGTCGGCCGACAGCGCGTGGCCGGCCTCCAGATGTGCTCGCGCGTCGTCGTGGCGCTCCAGGCTCTGTGCGAGCACGCCCAGCAGCCACTCACCGATGGACTCGTCCCAACGGCTGCCGCCGCCACGGCCGATCCGGACGATCTCGGCAGCGGTGGCCCGAGCGGTCTCCAGATCACCGCACGCGTAGGCGGACAACACGAGCCAGTGACGGAGCGGCATGTCGTAGGGGGTCTCTTCCAAGCCATGTTCTCGTACGACCGCCTGCGCTGTGGACAGTAGGTTCTGCGCTTCGCCGTGGTCGCCTTGCAGCACGGCGGCCGCTCCCAGGCTGATCAACCCGCCCGCCTCCCATATGGGTCGCCCGACCTGCCGGCTGAGCTCGACGCCACGTCGAGCCCGTTGGCATTCCTGGTCGAGCCGCCCGGACCACACCATCCACACCAAGGGGCCCCCGAGCGCGGCCGGCAGTTGGAAGGCAAGCTCGTTGGCCTCGCAGACCTCGACGAGCTCCTCGCTCAGGCGGCGCCCGGCGTCGATCGAGCGGCTGTGAAACAGCGCTCCACCAGCGAGCTGCAGGACGAAGGCGCGGGTCGAAGCGTCGTCGCACCGCCGGGCATGTTGGACGGCCTCCTCGACGTCGGCGTCCACCTGCTCGCCGGTCGACAGCCCTGCCAGCGCCCCCGAGTAGGCCCGTTCGCCCAACCCGAGCGCGAGGGCACCGCCCACCTCGGTGGCACGTGCCGCGTCGACCGCCTGGTTCGCCGACCGATACGCGCTGGCCGGCTTGAAGCCGGCAAGGGCCAGGGCTGCGGCGGTGAGCAGTCCCCGCACCCGTTCGTCATCGCCGACACCGGGCGCATCGATCGCGGCATGCAGCCGTTGGTGCACCTCCCCGGCCAGGCCGCGCTCCCACCAGAATCGGTTGATCGGCTCGGTGATGTCCACCAGTCCACGCAGGTCGCCGGACTCCGCCGCCCAGTCCATCGCGGCACGCACGTCGTCCAGATCGGCGTCCAGCCGCGCCATCCAGGGCTCAGGCTGTCCACCGGTGAGACCCGCGTGCGCCCGGTTGATCAGCCCGACATAGACCTCGAGATGGCGACCACGCACCCGATCGGGATCGTCCAATTCGGACAGCCGCTCCCGGGCATACACCCGGATCGTCTCCAGCAGGCGGTAGCGGGCCCGCCCGTGACGCTCGGCGACCTGCAACAACGACTGCTCGACCAGCGCTGCGACCAGGTCGAGCACGTCGCCACCGTCGATGCCGTCCCCGGCCACGACCGCCTCGGCAGCGTCGAGCTCGAACGAGCCGGCGAACACCGACAGCCTCGCCAGCGCCAGCCGCTGCACGTCGTCGAGCAGGTCGTAGCTCCAGTCCAGCGACGCCTCCAGCGTTCGTTGACGTGCCGGCGCCCCCCGGACCCCGCCGGTCAGCAGCCGGAAACGGTCGGTCAGCGCGGCCGCGATCTGGTCCGATGCCAGCACCCGCACCCGTGCCGCCGCAAGCTCGATCGCCAGCGGGATCCCATCCAGGCGCCGGCAGATCTCGGCCACCGCCCAGGCGTTGTCGTCGTTGATCCGGAAATTCGCACGCACCTGCCGGGCCCGCACCTCGAACAGCCGCACTGCATCCGTTGCCCCGATCGCGCCGGCCGATCGCGCGTCGGGGGCCGGCACCGGTAGCGGCGCGACCTCGAAGGTCGCCTCGCCCTCAACAGCCAGCGGCTTGCGGCTGGTCGCCAGTACGTGAAGCCGCGGGCAGGCATGTGTCAGCCGGCTGACCAGCGTGGCGCAGGCGGCCACCACGTGTTCGCAATTGTCGACCACCACCAACAGGTGTCGTGCATGAAGCTGCTCGGCCAGCGTGTCGACCAGCGCCTGTCCGGATCGCTCATGCACACCCACGGCCCCGCCAACGGCCGCGGCGACCAGACCAGGTTCACTCACGCCTTGCAGGTCGACCCAGCAGACCCCATCGGAGAACCGCGATGTCACATCTCCGGCGACCTCCACCGCCAGCCGCGTCTTGCCGCAGCCTCCGGAACCGGTCAACGTCACAACGCGCGTGTCCGCGATCAGGTCGCCCACCGCGGCACGCTCATGCGCGCGACCGACAAATGCCGCGACCCCGACAGGCAGCACGCCCGACACCTCAACTCCGAGATGGCTCTGCTTCCTGCGATCCTACGAGCACGCCACAATGCGTGACGGTCGCTCCGGCCCCGAGCGGGTCACCAAGTCATGTCACCCGGGACACCTACCCGTGCGGCGATGACATCCGGTGCCTCGGTGAACAGCACGCGCCAGTATGGTGGCCCGATGGGGTCGGTCAAACAGTTCCAGGTCACCTTCGACTGCGCAGAGCCTGAGCGCGTCGCTCGTTTCTGGTGCGAGGTGTTGGGGTATGTAGCACCGCCGCCTCCGGAGGGGTTTGCCACGTGGGACGATTTCGATCGCTCACTGCCGCCCGAGGATCAGGGTTCATGGTTCGCGTGCATTGATCCTTCAGGTGTGGGCCCGCGGCTGTACTTTCAGCGCGTTCCAGAAGGCAAGGTGGTCAAGAATCGGCTGCATCTTGACGTGCGGGTCGGCACCGGGCTGGTGGGTGAACAGCGGCTGGCCGCACTCGAGGCCGAGTGCGCGCGACTGGTCGCGCTCGGCGCGGTACGCGTGCGGCTACTGCCTGCCGATGACGACAACGAGTCGTGCATCGTGATGCAGGACGTCGAGGGCAACGAGTTCTGTCTCGACTGAAGGGACCGCGAGCGCGTCCTCGTTCTGTTCCCATGGGCCAGGACGAAGAACCGTCCCGAAGCCCCTCGGGCAGGGCCGGGGGGCTTCGCCTGGATGGGTTGGGGTCAGGCTCCGACCCGCTGCTGGTGAGAGGTGCCCGAGCGGAGCATGGTGCCGGCGCGGGTGATCATCCAGATGCCGGCGATTGCGACGAGGGCGTAGACCACGCGGGTCCCCGCGTTGGTTTCGCCGAACTCGAGCCCGAAAATAAAGGCGACGAGGTCGAATTCGGCCAGTGCCACCAGGCCCCAGTTCAGGGCTCCTATGATCACCAGTGCGCCGGCCAGGATGTCTACCTTCTTCATGTCTTCCTCCTAGGTTGTCGAAGGTCTGTCCAGATTTACTATGCGTCTGGCCGGCGTTGCTTCGAAGAGGCGAAAGTCACGCCCGGGCGGGCCGATCGCCACTTCGTGGCTACGAGCACTCGCAAGGACGCTAGAGGCGAAGGGACGTAACTCCGATAAGCATGCACAGCGCATCATCTCGGGCTCGGCGCTCGACACCCGCCCCTTGACAACCGGCGCCATAGACGGGAGCCATGATGAGCGCGCACTTTCGCGGGTGTCGCAATCGGCGTCCAGGGCAGCGAGTCGAGCGCGATGTGGTCAAGCATCCCGCGTGGGATCCAGCACCGGGCACCGTTCAAAACTCTCGTACGGTTAGCAGGCTGTCGCCGTAGACAGCGTCCGGCTCCACCCGGCCCGTTTCGCGGAACCCGAGCTTGTCCAGGACCCGTCGCGACGCGGCATTCCAGGCCCGGACCCCTGCCCACAACCGCTGGTAGCCCGCCTCGCTCACCCAGGTGACCACGGCCCGACCGGCCTCAGTCGCGTAACCACAGCCGTGAGCCGCACGCAGCAACTCGTATACCAACTCAGGCTCGTCGGGCGATCCGCTCCCATGAAAGATCAGCCCGCAATACCCGATGACGTCGCCTGGGCCCTTGCGCTCCACCGCCAGAATCCCTGGCCCCGATTCCTCACGCTCTGCGCGTATCTGGGCGGCGATGTCCTCCACGGTCGGTCGGCCCTCGGGGCTTATCTGTCGATGCGGCGGCACCCGCGGATCCCGCTCAGTCCACAACTGGCGATAGATGGCCGCTTCGTCCACTCTGCGGCGCCGAAGGATGAGTCGCTCGGTCTCCAAAGTGTCCAGAACGCGGACCTGCGACATGCTGGCATTGTGTCAGTTTCAGCGGCACTCCGCTGTCACCCCGAGCGGCGGAGATTCGGTGAGAATTGTTCTGGCAAAGTGTCGGATCCGGGGCGAGTCGTTCGTAGAGCAGGCAAGAGGCGGCTGGACGAGGCCGCCGGGACAAGGGAGTGATGGGATGACGCGGTACTTGATCTCGTTCAATGACGGCGCGATGGACCACATCCCCGCCGAGGATTTGCCCGACGTGGGCAAAGCCGCGCACGCGGTGGTCCAGGACGCCGTGAACGCCGGCGTGTTTGTGTTCGGCACTGGACTCGAACGCCAGCGGGCGAGCGTCGTGGCCCCGGACGGGATGGTCACCGATGGCCCATACCCGGAGACCAAGGAGGTCATAGGCGGGTTCGTGGTCGTCGACGTGGCCTCCCGCGAGGAGGCGCTGGCGTGGGCTGCCAAGATTGCCGGCGCTTGCCGCTGCGCGCAAGAGGTTCGCGAGATCCTGCCCGACCCCGAACTAGAGGCGATGCTTCGCCGGGCTGACAGACGATGATGACGTTCCGACGATGTCGGATCGAGCAAGACTCGTTGACATCCGGCCGGGTGAGTCTCACTCGTGGGTGTTTCGGTCATTCGACCGGGCAGTGATCGACGTCAACACATCGATGTACGTCTCGTAAGCGGAGCGTCCCTCGGGGGTCAGCGATAGCCAGGTTCTCGGTCGCTTGCCGTGGTAGCCCTTGCGGACGTCGACGTAGCCGGCTTGCTCAAGGGTGGCGATGTGCTTGGACAGCAGCGAGTCGCTGATCTCAACGATGTCCCTTAGCTGGCCGAACTCGATGGACTTGGCATGGGCCAGCGCCGCGACCATCGACAGGCGGACGGGAGTGTGGATCAGCTCGTCGATCTGGTGTCGCGGGTGGCTCATGACCGAAGGATCCGCCATGCCGCGAACACGCAGGGCATCGACGGTGCGAATGACACCGCGACGAACCACCAGGGCGTGCCGACCGGGTCGAGGGCAATGACAAGCACCGCGACGGCGACCATGGCTGTGACATACGCCCAGGTCGCAGGGCGGTCGATGCGAGCTGTCTCGCGCCCAATCACTCCCCGGCGGGTCTCCAAGATCCAGAGCGTGGCGGCGATGGCCCCGAAGCCGATCGCGATCCAGAACTCGCCATCAAGGAGGAGCCGCACTACGAACGGTCGGTCGTCGGGTTGGGCGCGGGGAACAAGATCCGCCTGAGTGCCGAGCAAGAAGGCCGGAGTGAGGACGGCCACGGCCAGCCACACCCAGCCGTGCCAGCGTGCCTTTCTCCTGACCTGGTACTTCACCCGCTCGGCTTCGCTCATCGCGAGGTGTGGGTTCATGGGTTGGCTGTCGTTCTGACTCATGCGCTGCTCCTACTCGCCAACTACTTGAATGTTATTCAAGTAGTGTCGCAGACGCAAACAAAGAGCTTGCCTCTGCCGGCGTCACCCACGCGAAGTGGCGTCCCGGATCGCGCGCCAAACCCGCTGCGGGCTCAGCGGCATGTCGATGTGCCGTACGCCGAGGTGGGACAGCGCGTCCACGACCGCGTTCTGCACCGCCGGGATGGATCCGATCGTTCCCGCCTCACCGATGCCTTTGAAGCCCAGCGGGTTGTGCGGGCTCGGTGTCTCGAGCTGTCTGGTTTCGTATGACGGCAGGTCGGGCGCCGCGGGCACGAGGTAGTCGACGAGCGTGCCGGTCATCGGGTTGCCCATGTCGTCGTAGACCATCTGCTCGTACAACGCCTGCGAGATCCCCTGCGCGAGGCCGCCGTGGATCTGCCCGTTGGCGAGCAGCGGGTTGAGCAGCCGCCCGGCGTCGTCGACCGCGATGTGGCGCAGCAGCCGCACCATACCCGTGTCGGTGTCGACCTCGACGACCGAGATGTGTGCACCGCCGGGGAATGTCGCGGCCTGCTGGTCGAAGGTCTCCTCGGACTGCAGGCCCGGTTCCATGCCGTCCGGCAGTCGACCGGGATCCTCGGCGATGGTGGCGAGCTCCGCCCAGCTCAACCCGATACCCGGCGAGCCGCGGACCGCGAACCCGCCGTCCGGATGGATCTCGAGGTCGGCTTCGGCGGCCTCGAGCAACTCGGCGGCGAGCCGCCGGGCCTTGCCGACCACTGTCTCGGTCGCCTGCACGACGGCCGAACCGCCGATCTGGAGGGAGCGGGAGGCGTAGGTGCCGGCGCCCTCGCGAACCGTGGCGGTATCGGAGTGGAGTACCCGTACCGAGCTCATCGGGATCTGGAGGCGACCGGCGACAAGCTGGGCGAACGCCGTCTCGTGCCCCTGACCCTGCGGCGAGACACCGATCTGAACGGTCACCGAGCCGTCTTTGTCGATCCGGATGGCACCGAACTCCTTGGCGACCGGCGGTGGTGCGGTGACCTCGACGTAGGTGCTCACACCGATGCCGAGCTGGGTCGTCGCGCCGCGGGTCCGGCGCTCGGCCTGTTCGGTGCGGAGCCCTTCGTAGCCGGCCATCCGCAGCGCCTCGTCGAGTGCGCCTTCGTAGTCGCCGCTGTCGTATGCCGCCCCGGTCGGGGTGGTGTAGGGGAACGCGTCCTTCGGGATGAGATTGCGACGGCGCACCTCGACCGGGTCGATGTCGAGTTCGGCGGCCAGCATGTCGACCGCGCGCTCGAGCATCGCGGTGACCTCGGGGCGGCCCGCACCACGGTAGGCGGTGATCGGAGTCGTGTGCGTCATGACGATCTGCGCGCGGAAGTCGACCTTGGGGATCCGGTACGGGCCGCAGGCCATGAGATAGCTGGCCGGCGGGATGACGTAGATCGCCGCAGGGCTCGGGTACGCACCGGTGTCGTTGATCACTCGAATCCGCAGACCTGTGATCACACCGTCCCGCGTAGCACCCACCTCGATGTGCTGATGGTGGGAGCGTCCGTGCATCAGCGCCAGCATGCTCTCGGATCGGGTCTCATGCCAGCGCACGCCCTGGCCGAGCCGCAGTGCGGCCGCGGCGACGACCATCTGCTCCGGATAGGCGACGATCTTCGACCCGAAACCGCCGCCGACGTCCGGAGCGACGACCCGGACGCGGTCCGGCTCCAGCCCGAGCAACTCGCAGAAATCCGGACGGATCCGGAACGGGGCCTGCGACGATACCCACACCGCGATCCCGTCGCCGTCCGGAACGGCGAGCGTGGAGTTCGTCTCGAGCGGCACGGGTGCCAGCCGCTGGTTGACGAACCGGCCAGAGACCACCACCTCGGCGTCGTCGAGCGCGTCCGGCTTCTCGTGCACGATCTCGGTCACGAGGTTGCTGCGATCAGGGAAAACGGACGGTGCGTCGTCGGCCAGAGCTGCCTCCAGGTCGGTGACCGCCGGCATGGCGTCGTACTCCACCGCGACCAGCTCGGCCGCGTCGGCGGCTTCGGCCCAGGTGGACGCGAACACCACGGCCACCGCCTCGCCGACGAAGCGCACCACGTCACGGGCGAGCAGGGGCCGCCGCGTGCTCTCCTCGGTGCTGCTCGACGGCAGGTCGCCGAGGCCCAGCTCCTTCGCCGTCCAAACCGCGACCACGCCGGGCATGTTCTTTGCGACCGATGTGTCGATATCGATGATCCGCGCGTGCGCCACCGGGCTGCGCACGAACACCGCGCGCAGTGCGTCCTGCGGCGGCAGGTTCGTGATGTAGCGCCCCCGTCCCGTCACGAGCCGCTCGTCTTCGACACGGGTGACGGGCTTGCCGATGAGCACGTTCGTGTCGGGTCCGCTGGGATCGCTCATGAGTCTCCTGCCACTGGCAATCTGGGAAGGCTTTGGGGCGGAGCATAGTGCGTGCTACCCGGGCTACCGGTAGCCGTTTCCACACGACGGCAGAAGCCTGTCTTCGATCATTATCGCATCGTTACGGTGACGAGCGTGGTGGCAAGCGATCAACGTGTCCGGGAAGGCGACCTGCTCTGGACCCCCGACCCTGGGTGGGTCGAGCGCACCAACATCGTCGCGTTCACACGCTGGCTCAATGACGAGCACGGCCATGACTTCGACGTCACCGACCACCGTGGTTACGACGAGTTCTGGCGCTGGTCGGTGACCGACCTCGAGGGCTTCTGGGGCACCATCTGGGACTACTTCGACATTCAGGCCTCGACCCCGCCGACCCGGGTGCTCGGGCGCCGGGACATGCCGGGTGCCGAGTGGTTCCCCGGTGCCCGGCTCAACTACGCCGAGCACATCCTCCGGCAGGAGCGGGCCGGTACCGATGCACTGCTGTACCTCGGCGAAGACCATCCCCTCACGGGTCTGCCATGGGAGACGTACGCCGCGCAGATTCGTACCTTCGCGACCCGGCTTCGGGAGCTCGGCGTACAGCCGGGGCAGCGGGTGGTCGGCTATCTTCCGAACATCCCCGAAGCGATGGTGGCGATGGTCGCCACCGCCAGTATCGGGGCGGTCTGGGCCGGTTGCGCACCCGAGTTCGGCTGGCGTGGCGCCAGCGACCGCTTCGGTCAGCTCCAGCCGACCGTTCTGATCGCGGTCGACGGCTACCGCTACGGCGGAAAGGTCTACGACCGCCGTGACGAGGTACGCGGGCTGGTGCGTGCGCTGGACACCCTCGAGCACGTCGTATTCCTGCCGCGGATGTTCGCCGTCGAGGCCCCGGTGACCGACGCCGCGGTGAACACGGAGTTCTGGGACGAACTGCTCGCCGGACCGCCGGTCGGGGCCGACGAATTCGAGTGTGAGCAGGTTCCGTTCGACCACCCCCTGTGGGTGTTGTTCAGCTCCGGCACCACCGGCCTGCCGAAAGCGATCACGCACAGCCATGGTGGGATCCTCATCGAACAGCTCAAGCTCCAGCACCTCGTCATGGACCTGAGCCGTGGCGATCGGCTGTTCTTCTTCACCACGACGAGCTGGATGATGTGGAACTTCATCGCCAGCGCGCCACTGCTCGGGGTGGCACCGATTCTCTACGACGGCAACCCCACCTATCCGGAGCCGGACGTGCTGTGGCGAATGGCACAGGACAGCCGGGCGAACCTGTTCGGCGCCAGCCCGGCGTTCTTCGACCTCATGTCCAAGAACGGCATCGTCCCGCAGGACCGCTACAAGTTCCCCGAGCTGCGCCAGTTGATGCCCGGCGGCGCACCGGTCTCCCCGCAGCACACTGCATGGTTCTACCGCAACGTGAAGGAGGACCTCTGGGTCTCCACGGGAAGCGGCGGGACCGACTGCTGCACCGGGTTCGTCGGCGGCATGCCGACGCTGCCGGTCAGAGCAGGTGAGATGCAGGTTCGATCACCCGGAGTCTCCGCCTACGCTTACAACGATGAGGGCAACCCGGTCGTTGATGAGGTCGGTGAGCTGGTCATCACCGCCCCCATGCCGTCGATGCCGGTGTTCTTCTGGGGCGACGACACCGGCGAGCGCTATCGGGATGCCTACTTCTCGTACTACCCGGGCGTCTGGCGGCACGGTGACTTCTTCCGGGTCAACGAGCGCGGCGGGTGTTTCGTGCTCGGCCGCTCCGACGCGGTGTTGAACCGAGCGGGTGTGCGGATCGGGACTGCCGAGATCTACCGGGTCGTCGACGACATCGCTGAGATCGCCGACTCGCTCGTGATCAACATCGACCAGACCGGCGGACCCGGGTTCATGCCGCTGTTCGTGACTCTGAAGGACGGGCATCGGCTCGATGACGAGCTCCGGGCGCGAATCCGAGCGCAGCTTCGCCGCGAGTACAGCCCTCGGCACGTGCCGGACGAAATCGTCGAAGTCCCTGGTATTCCGATGACCGTCACCGGTAAGAAGATGGAGGTGCCGATCCGCCGCATCCTCACCGGAACGCCGGTCGAGACCGCGGTGAACAAGGAGTCGATGGCCAATCCCGAGGTGCTGGACGCGTTCCTCGCCTACGCGGCGGCACGGTTGTCGTCTCCGGACGGCGGCGACCCGGATGAAAGGGACTAGGACGGGCACCCCTGTGATCATCCGACGCGTCCTGATCCCGAACCGGGGCGAAATCGCGGCCCGGATCATTCGCACGTGCCGGCGCCTGGGTATCGAGGCGGTGCTGGGCGCGTCGGCGGCGGACCTCGCCGGCGTGCCGGCGCGACTCGCCGATCGAGTGGTCCGCCTGGGGCCGCCACCGGCGGCGCAGAGCTATCTCTCGGTTGACGCGGTCGTGTCCGCCGCCCGGGCCGTCGGTGCGGACGCGATCCATCCCGGCTACGGGTTCCTGTCCGAGAACGCACGCCTTGCCGATGCGTGCGAGCGGGCAGGGATCGTGTTCATCGGCCCGACGGCCGGGCAGCTCGCCACTGCCGGCGACAAGCTCGCCGCGCGCCGGCATGCGGTGGACGCGGGCCTTCCGGTCGTCCCCGGTGGCGAAGTGACGGACATCGCCGAGGCAGGTGCGCTCGCGGAGAAGTTGGGCTGGCCGGTGCTCGTCAAGGCGGCCGGCGGTGGCGGTGGCCGGGGGATGAACCTCGTCCCCGAGCCGGCGGCGCTGGACGCGGCACTCTCGCGAGCATCGGCCGAAGCCCACGCGGCATTCGGCGACTCCCGGCTCTACCTCGAGCGGTACGTGACGTCCGGTCGCCATGTGGAGGTGCAGATCCTCGCCGATGGCACGGACGCGGTGCACCTCGGTGATCGCGACTGCTCGATCCAGCGGCGCTACCAGAAGCTGGTCGAGGAGGCTCCCGCTCCCGGACTCGACGAAAACCTGCGTTCACGCATGCACGAGGCCGCCGTCACGTACGCCCGCCGGCTGGGCTACCGGGGCGCCGGGACGGTGGAGTTCCTGGTCGACCTCGAGCGTGACTCGTTCTATTTCCTCGAGATGAACGCCCGCATCCAAGTGGAGCATCCGGTGACCGAGGCGATCACCGGGGTGGACCTCGTCGCCGAGCAGATCGCGGTGGCCGAGGGTCAGTCGTTGCGGCTCGCCCAGCCGGACGTGGCCCTGCGCGGGCACGCGATCGAGTGCCGCATCAACTGCGAGGACTGGCGGCAGGACTTCCGGCCCAGCCCCGGGACGGTCACCAAGTTCGCCGTCCCCGTCGGGCCGGGCGTGCGCGTCGACACCTACCTGCAGTCCGGTGACGAGATCCCGCCCTACTATGACTCGCTGATCGCGAAACTGATCGCGTCCGGCCGCGACCGCGCCGAGGCGCTCGAGCGGCTTCGCAGCGCTCTGGGGCGCTTCACGGTGGAAGGCGTCCCCACGACCGTGCCGATGCACCTCGCGGTGATACAGGAGCCCGAGTTCGAGGTCGGCGGCGTGGACACGACATGGTTCGCTCGGTTCCTCCGGCGCACGGCCGGCGCTACCGCCGCCGCGCCCACTTCAGGGCAGTTGGCGTGAACGACGGCGCGGCGGCACCCGTCGACCTGCTCGTCTCGTACTGGACGCTGGCCGGCCCGGTGGAGGTGCACACCGGTCGCGAGTGGAGCCTGTTCGACGTGGCGGACCGGGTTGCGGCCGCGGCGGACGCCGGATTCCGCGGGCTCGGTCTGTGGCATGCCGACCTGCTTCATATACTCGAGCAGCGCGACCTCCGCGACCTGCGCGCGATCCTCGACGACGGGGGCATGGTGCACGTCGAGCTCGAGTTCTTGTGGGACTGGTTCCTCGACCCCGGCACCACCGAGCGTGAGCGCTCCGACAAGCTGCGCCGGACGCTCCTCGAGGCCGCCGGCGCCCTCGGCGCCCGGCACGTGAAGGTCGGCAACTTCGCCGGCCGGCAGATACCGATCGGGCTGCTGACCGAGCGGTTCGCCGAACTCTGCGTGGAAGCCGCGGAGCATGGGACGGCCGTGGTCTACGAGTTCATGCGCCGGGATCCCGTCGCAGCGAGCTTCGACGCCGCGCTGTCGGTGGTGCAGGGCGCCGGCGCCGTGAACAGTGGTCTGGGACTCGACCTCTGGCATGTTGTCGACCTCGATGTCGACTTCGATGCGGTGCGGGCGATCCCGGGCCGGTGGATCGGTGCGGTGGAGATCAGTGACGGCGAGCGGCTGCTCCCACCGGGCGCGCGCCGGTCAATCCGGGACCGGAGGCTGCCGGGGCGTGGTGACTTCGACATCGCCGGCTTCGTCGCGGCCGTGCACGCCACCGGCTACCGCGGGCCCTGGGGTGTTGAGCTGCTGTCCGCCGCGATCGGCGACGTCGGACCCGGCGAGCTCGCCCGCCGGGCGTATCAATCGACGATCGAACACGTGGTGCTCAGCTAGGAGGCCCGATGAGAGCAGTCGTCACCCGTGAAGCCGGCACGATGCGGCTGGCGGACGTCCCCGAGCCAGCCGAGCCGGGGCCGGGGCAGGTACTCGTCCAGCCCGAGGCGGTGGGGATCTGCGGATCGGACTACCACTTCTTCACCGGCGAGATCACGACCCCGCCCGAGTTCGGTCCCCAGTTCCCGCGCATCCAGGGCCACGAGGTGGCCGCCCGAGTCGTGGGGTTGGGTCCCGACTGTCCGCCCACGCTGCAGGTCGGCCAGCGGGTCGCACTGTTCCCGATGGCGTGGTGCGGCGAGTGCTACCCGTGCACCCACGACCGGCCCAACGCCTGCCCGAACTTCCGGCTGATCGGGGTGCATGTCGATGGCGCGCTCGCCGAATACCTGACGATCGCCGCCGATCAGGTCTTCCCGGTTGCCGGCCTGGATGCCCCGCAGGTCGCCTTCTGCGAGCCGATGTCGATCGCGGTTCACGCAGTCGAGCGGGGAGAAGTAGACGAAGGCGAGTACGTCGTCGTCATCGGCGGCGGACCCATCGGCCAGTCGGTCGCGCTCTGTGCGCGCGACCGTGGCGCCCGCGTCCTGCTGACCGACCTCGTGGCCGGCCGCCTCGACCTCGCCCGGGCGAACGGGGCCGAGGTGGTCAACGCCGCTGTCGACGACGCCGTCACCGCGGCGCGCGACTGGGCCGGGCTCGCCGGCCCACCGGTGGTTTTCGAGTGTGTCGGTACGCCGGGACCGGTCCGTCAGGCTGTGGACATGGTCTCGTCCGCCGGGCGGGCCGTGATCGTTGGCATCGGCCACGAGGAGGTGAGCCTGCCGATCAATGCGTTCACCGAGCGCGAGCTCACCGTGCTGGGCTCGACGGTCTGTACGCACGAGGACTTCGCCGAGGCGATCCGCATCGTCGGGGCGCATCAGGAAGCGGTGGCTCGCCTGATCACGCACGAACGGTCGCTGGACGACGCGGTGGATGCGATCGCGCACGCGATGGCCAACCCCGACCAGGTGATGAAGCTGGTCGTCCGCGGCGCGGCGTAACGAAGGGCATGGGTACCACGAGCCGATGAGGAGGAAGCATGGCCGGTCTGGTTGAAGGAAAAGTTGGACTGGTGACCGGAGCCGCCGGCGGGATCGGGCGCGGCGTGGCGATCGAGCTGGCGAAAGAGGGTGCGACCGGGGTCGTGGTCTGCGACCTCGAGCGGGCCCGCGACGGTGGCGACGAGACCGTACGGCTGGTCAAGGAGCAGGGCTCCGACGCCCGGTTCACGGTCTGCGACGTGACCCGGGCACAGGACGTCGCGGCGCTCGTCGCGTTCGTCGTCGAGACCTACGGGCGGCTCGACTTCGCCGTCAACAACGCAGGTGTCGCGGTGCACAAGCTCCTGGCCGACGTCACGGAGGAGGAGTACGACTGGGTCGTGGACGTCAACCTCAAGGGCGCTTTCCTCGGCATGAAGCACCAGATCCCGCAGATGATCACGCAGGGTGGCGGCGCGATCGTCAACATCGGCTCGGTCGCGAGCTTCTCCGCGATCGAGCGGATCAGCGTCTACACCGCCACCAAGCACGGCATCATGGGGCTGACCAAGAGCGCCGCGATGGAGTACGGCGAGAGCGGTGTTCGGGTCAACTGCGTCTGCCCGAACGCGATCCGTACGCCGCTCATGGACGCGTCCCCGCCGGATTTCGTCGCAGAGATCATCGCCCCGCAGGCGATCAAGCGCCCCGGAGAGCCTGAGGAGGTAGGCGCCGCCGTGGCCTGGCTGCTGTCGGACAAGGCGTCCTTCGTCACCGGCGCGGGTCTGCCGGTCGACGGCGGTTATATGACCGGAGCCTGACGATCCGGCCGCGGGACGGTGATCGATACCTCGACGCGTTCGCTGCTCAATGCGGACCAATGACGTCCGCATTCTCTGGTATGCAAGGCGCCATGGGTTTGCCGGAAGGAGCTGGCCGAGTGTCGCATTCTGGTGCAGGCCACGGCTCGGTGATCGACTGGCTGCTCGACGCAGACCCGTCCATCCGATGGCAGACCATGCGGGACCTGCTCGACGCTCCCGAGTCGGAGTGGGCAGCGGAGCGGGCGAAGGTGGAGAAGGAAGGCTGGGGAGCCAGGCTGCTCTCCCTCCAGGACGAGGACGGCCAGTGGGCCGGCGGCGCCTTCGTGCCCGCCGGCTTCGAGTGGAGCGAGTGGCAGGAGGTCGGCCAGCCATGGACGGCGACGGCATTTTCGTTGTCGCAGCTGCGGGAGTTCGGTCTCGACCCCGCTTCGGAGCGGGCCAGGCGAACCGTCGAGTTGATCGGCGCAAACTCGCATTGGGATCATGCCGGCGAGCCTTACTGGGAGGGCGAAACCGACCAATGCATCAACGGCCGGATCGTCGCTGACGGTGCCTACTTCGGAGTCGACGTGTCGCCCATCGTGGACAGGTTGGTAGGCGAGCGTCTCGACGACGGCGGCTGGAACTGCGAACGGGAGAACGGCTCGGTTCGCTCGTCGTTCGCCAGCACGATCAACGTCCTGGAGGGGCTCCTGGAGTACGAGCGGGCCACCGGCGGCACGGCGGAGTCTCGGGAGGCGCGCAGGCCCGGCGAGGAGTATCTGCTCGAGCGCAGCCTCTTCCGTCGTCTCAGTACCGGCGAGGTGGCCGACGAGCGATTCCTGACCTTCCTGCATCCGAGCCGCTGGCGCTACGACATCCTGCGTGCATTGGACTACTTCCGCTCGTCGGGCGTGCTGACCGGTACCGCACCTGACCCGAGGCTGGGCGACGCGGTCGACCACGTTCGTTCCAGGCGCCTGGAGGACGGCCGCTGGCCGCTCGACTGGAGTCTGCCCGGTCGCATCTGGTTCGACGTGAACGACGGACCGGGCAAACCCTCCCGTTGGGTGACGCTACGTGCGATGCGCGTGCTCCGATGGTGGGACGGCGCAGGCACTCTCCAACAAGATCGTCCGTAGAAAGCAAGGACCAACGTGGGTGAGCGACGCATTCGCCCAGGACAAATCGGGCGCGGAACTAGTTGTTCCTTACTTTTTGCGGACGATCTTGGGTTCAGCCGTCGGTCTCGATGCGGCCGACCACGGTGCCGACGGCGTAGACCTCGCCGGCCTCACCGACGTGGTGCAGGATCCCAGATGCGGGCACCTCGACGTCCATCTCCACCTTGTCGGTCGCAAGGACGTAGACGCTCTGCCCTTCCTCGACCCGTGCGCCCGACGGGACGAGCCACTCGGCGAGTTCGCCCTCCTCCATCTCGGAGCCGGCCTGGGGGATTCGCAACTCCACCATCACTTCATGACCTCGCGTACCGTCTCGGCGATCGTGGATGCATCCGGCGCGTGTACCTGCTCCAGCGACTGGGCGAAGGGGACCGGGGTGAAGGCCGCCGCCACCCGGTGCACCGGCCGTTCGAGTTCCCCGAAGAGCTCCTCGTGGATCATCGCCGATATCTCCGCTCCCGGGCCGGCGAAACGCGCCGCCGCATGCGTCACCACCGCCCGGTGTGTCTTCGCTACCGAGTTCAACACCGTGCGGTGATCGAGGGGCACGAGGCTGCGCAGGTCGACCACCTCGGCCGAGATTGCCTCGTCGGCGAGCGTGGCCGCCGCCTCGAGCGCCGCCGGCGTCATCTGGCCGTAGGTGATGATCGACACGTCCGAGCCGTCACGAGCGACGGCGGCCTGCCCGATCGGTACGCGGTAATCGCCCTCCGGGACGGGGCTGCGGCGGCGGCTGCGCACCATCGGCGTCGGCTCGAGAAACAGGCACGGATCGTCGTCCGCGATGCAGGACAGCAGCAGCCCCTTCGCGTCGGCAGCAGTGGTCGGGGCGCAGACTTTGATGCCGGGCACGTGCATGAACCACGCCTCGTAGCTGCTGCTGTGCTGGGCCCCGCGCCGGTGCCCGATCCGGGTACGTACCGTGAGCGGCAGGTGGCTGGTGCCTCCGGACATGTACCGGTGCTTGGCGGCGTGGTTGACGAGCTGATCCATGACCAGGGTCATGAAGTCCATCAGCATGATCTCGGCAACCGGGCGGAGACCGCCGAGCGCCGCACCGATGGCCGCCCCGGCGATCGCCTGCTCGGAGATCGGCGTGGCCCGGACCCGGTGGGTGCCGTACTTGGTCGACAGGCCGTGGGTCAGGCGCACCACACCTCCGGGCGGGTCCGCGATGTCCTCACCGAGCAGGAAGACCGTGGGGTCATTTCCGAGTGCGACGTCCAGGGCGTCGTTGATCGCTTCACCGAACGTCATCTCACGATCGGTTTCGGTCGGCTGAATGCTTGCCATGACGTTCCTTCGGCTCAGCGGGGCGTGTCGACGCCGGGTGCGAACACATCGGTGCGAAGCTCATCGGCGGGCAACATGTCGCTGTTCAGGGCGGTGGCCAGCGCGTCCTCCACCTCGTCGGCGATCTGCCCGGTCAGGGTGTCGAGCTCGTCCGGACCCAGATGCCCTTGCGAGACCAGCCAGTCACCGAGCTTGGGCACCGGATCGTTGACGCGGGCCTGCTCGACCGCGGCCTCGTCCATATAGCTTCCGGTGTCGCCGAAGTAGTGGCCGAGGATTCGCGGCGCCACGACTTCGAGGAAGGTGGGACCGTCACCGCGGCGGGCTCGCTCGGCCGCCTGTGCGGCGGCGTCGTACACCTCGAGCACGTTGGTGCCGTCCACCGTCAACCCCGGGATCCCGAACGGGGCGGCCCGCTCGGCGAGCCGTGCGGTCTTGGTGTAGCCCTCCAGCGGGGTGCACTCTCCCCAGAGGTTGTTGTGGCAGACGAAGATGACCGGAAGGTCCCACAGCGACGCGAGGTTCAGCGCCTCGTGCAGCGCGCCGATGCTGGTGGCACCGTCTCCGAAGCTGACACCTGTGACGCGGTCGTTGCCGAGAAGCTGTGCGGACAGCCCGAGCCCGTTCGCGATCGGCGTGCCGGAGCCGACGATGCCTGTGGTGAGCATCATGCCCCGGTCGGGGTCGGCCATGTGCATGGTGCCGCCCTTGCCACGCGACATACCCGTCACGCGGCCCAGCAGTTCGCCGAAGACCGCCTCCAGCGACGAGCCTTTCGCGAGAATGTCGGCGATACCCCGGTAAGTGGTGATGTAGTAGTCGTCCGGACGCAGCGCCGCGATCACTCCGACGGCAGCGGCTTCCATGCCTTGCACGGGGAAGTAGAAGCCGGGGAACTCGCCCCTGCTGAGCCCGCGCATGAAGCGCTGTTCGGCCAGCCGGATCGTGAGCATCGTCCGGTGGATGTTCAGCAGATCATCCACGGGCAGGTCATGAGCGCCGAGATCCACATCAGCGGAACTCATCATCGCCTCCCCTGTTCGTCGCCGGTCGGATGATTATGACGTTGCTCGAAGCGCTGCGGGAGAGTCGTTGCCGTGTCACGGGAGCTGCACCGTCATCCTGTCGTGGGGAACGAACTCGCGCCCGACTCGAGCTCGAAGGCGGCGGCAAGCTGCAACACCAACTCGTCCCGGCCCGGCGCGGATGCGATCTGCAGCCCGGTAGGCATCCCGTCGGAAGTCAGGCCACAAGGAACGGAGATGGCGGGCCCTCCGGACAGGTTGAACGCAGCGGTGAGCCGGGTGAACACACCACCGCCCGTCGACGGCCTCGTTCGCCCGGCGAAACCGACCTCGTGCTGGCCGACTCTCTGCGGTGGCAGTGGCGCGGTGGGCGTCACGATCGCGTCGACCTCGTCCAGCGCGGCCGCGAGCGCGCCGGCTATCTGGGTACGCACCCGCTGGGCCTGGACGTAGTCGCCGGCGGACAGGTGCGCCGCCGCCTCGAGCTTGCCCCGTATGTCCGCGCCATAGTCCCCGGCACGCTCGGGCCACCAGCGTGCGTGGTAGGCGCTCGCTTCACCGGCGAGGATCACGTACATCGTGGGCGTCGACAGCGCGAGGTCCGGCACGTCGACCTCCTCGACGGTCACGCCGAGTGAGATGAGGACGTCGAGCGCACCCCGGACGCGCTCGGCAACGCCCTCGTCGGCCCCCTCGAAAGCGTAGTCGCGCGGCACGCCGATACGCAGGCCATCGACGCGCGGCGCTCCGCTCAAGGTGGCTGAAGTGGCAGGCGGCCGGCTCATCGCGTTCTGCAGCATCTCGGCGTCCCAGACCGACCGCGTGATCGCGCCGACGTGGTCGAGCGACCAGCCGAGCGGGATCAGCCCTGCGGTCTCGACCCGTCCGCCGGTGGGTTTGAAGCCCACAATGCCGCAATGGGACGCCGGAATACGTACCGAGCCGGCCGCATCAGTTCCGACGGCCGCAGCCGTAAGTCCGGCCGCCACCGCTGCCGCCGAGCCTCCGCTCGATCCTCCGGCGACCCGGTCCGGATCCCACGGGTTGCGCACCGGGCCGAAGTGCTCGTTCTCGGATGTCCCGCCGTAGGCGAACTCGTGCAGGTTCGTCTTGCCGATGACGACCGCGCCGTACGACCGCAGCCGTTCCACGACGGGCGCGTCCGCGTCCGGTACCCAGTCCTCGAGGATCCGGGAGCCGGCGGTGGTGCGCAGTCCGGCCGTCGGGATGTTGTCCTTGACGGCCACCGGGATGCCCGTCAGTGGATGGTGCTGATCGCCGGCGGCCAGCACGCGGTCAGCCCGTTCGGCCTGGGCGAGCGCGTAGTCCGCGTCGACGGTGATGAATGCGTTCAGCTCGGCGTGGTGCCCGATCCGTTCGAGGTATCGCTGCGTCAGCTCGACCGCGGAGAGTTCGCCCGCCGCCAGCCGGTGGCACAGCTCGCGGATGTTCAGGTGGGCGACGTCGTCGGTGCCGGCACTGTCGAGCGGTTGCGGGCCGACCGTCGGCGCGGGGTCCGCAGGCTCGGCCGCGGGCGAGCTTTGCGTCGCCGCAAATGGCACGGTCTCGGGAAGGACGGCTCCATGCAAGCTCCGCGCGGCGCTGAGCAATGCGGTGCGGGTGCCTTGGCCGGAATCGGCGGCGGAAGTCATTATCTATCCATGCCTTCCCTGCTTCCGAGCGTGCAGAACTACTTCCATGTCGGGTATGTCGTGTCCGACCTGGCCGAGGCGATGGAGCGGTTGACGGCCGGCGCCGGGCTCAGCTGGGCGTCGCCCCGGACGCTTCCGGTGACGCTGCGCAGCCCGGCAGGGGAGACGCCCACGAGTGTCCACCTGACCTACTCGGTGCAGGGCCCGCCGTATCTCGAGCTGATCGAGGAACAGCCGGGAACCGTCTGGGGGAGTGAGCACCGTGGATTCCACCACATGGGGTACTGGAGCGGCCGGTTCGCCGGCGACATCGACGCGTTGACCGGGTCCGGGTTCGAGTTCGAAGCCGGCGCGGTCGACGAGAACGGCGCGCTGGCGCGGTTCGTCTACCTGCGGGAGCCGTACACCGGCCTGCGCATCGAGCTGCGCGACGAGGCGCGCAGGCCGCAGACGGAGCACTGGCTGCGCAGTGAGGGTCCCTAGCCGCGACAAAACGAGGATGTCAACCACCCCGCTGTCCGACGCGCAGCCGAAAGCCGTCCTTCTCGACAGCCAAGTGGGAGAGCCTGGGCCGGGTCTCGAGCTCGCGGAGCAGCTCCATGACCGGTTGGAGGTCCGGGTTGTAGTAGTCGTCCGCGGGCCCGGTGGCCAGCATCGCGTCGACCTGCTGCTCCGGCATCGTCGCGCGGAGCAGGAACTCCTCGTCGGAGATCCCGGGACGGAACTTCCTGCGCTGTTCCTCGGGTGGTACCGGCCCGGGCTCGCGCTCGATCTCCTTCGCCCGTCGCTGCCCGAGGATGCGGTCCTTGACCTGCGGCTCGATCGGTCCCGCCGGGCTGCCGAAGCTACCGAGCACGTAACGGATGAGCTGATCGGAGACCGTCTCGTAGCGTTCCGCGCCGATGAGATTCGCCAGCGCCTGGGAGACGACGATCTGTGGGAACGGGGTGACCATGATCGGGTAGCCGAGTTCGGCCCGCACCTGGGTCAACTCGTCGATCAACTCGTCGTAGCGGTCCTCGAGGCCGAGCTCGGTGAGCTGACGCCGGGTGGTCGTCAGGGTGCCGCCGGCCAGCTGATGCCGCAGGAATGCCGCGTCGAACTCCTGCGGAGTCCCGAACGGCAGCTGTTCGGCGATCGCGACCCGGGTGAAGTACTCGGCGACGACGCCAAGGAGCCGATCATCGACATCGACGGTGTGGCCCATCGCCCGCAGGTTCGGTACGACGCGCTGGACGTCCGGCAGCGACGAGCCGTTCGAGAGCGGGCCGCACGCCGTCTGCACCACCTCGATACCGAGGTCGGGCACGATCGGGTAGGTCTGCGGCGACAGCCCGATCGTCGTGTGCGAGTGCAGCTCGAGCGGCTTGCCGTCCAGCGCGGCCATCAGCGCCGGAATCAGCGTGCGGGCGCGCTCCGGGGTCAACAGGCCCGACGGATCTTTGATGTAGACCCGGTCGACCGACTGGCATTGCGCCATCTGCTTGGCGAGGCCGGCGTAGAAGGCGTCGTCGTGGACCTCGCTCAGCGTGTAGATGAGCGCTGCGACCACCTCGCCCCCGGCCTCCTTGATCGCCTTCGCGGAGGCCAGCAGGCTGGCCATATCGTGCATCGGGTCGAGTAGTGCGAACCGTGAGATCCCGTTCGCGACAAGGCACCGGTAGACGAGCCTCATGAAGTCGGGATGGGCCCGTTCCCAGGAGATGAACCGGAAACCGGTGATGAACTGTAGCGGCGTGTGCGGCATCGCCGCATGGGTCCGCCGGATGCGCTCCCATGGATTCTCGCGATGATTGCGTACCGCGATGCCCATATGGGTACTGCTGGTGAAATCGATCGCCCGCAGACCCACCCGGTCCAGTACCGGTGCGATCTCGAGGATCTGCCGGGTCGGGAACTTCGTCGCGCCCCACAGGCTCTGATTGCCGTCCCGTATCGAGACGTCCACCAGCTCGATGTTCGCCACGATGGTCAGTCCTCCGGGCGAACGAGAATGAGGACCGTCTCTCTGTCCGCCGGCTGCGCATCGTCGACGAGGAACTCGACCACCACGCCGCGCACATTGGCGTGGATCGAGTTGAACAGCTTCATCGTCTCGAGCAGGCCGACGACGGTGTCCTCGGTCACCTCGCTTCCGATGTCGACGTATGGCTCGGCTCCGGGCTTCGGTGCACGGTAGAAGGTGCCCGGCAGCGGCGCTCGGATCGCGAGCAGCCCGGCCGGCACGGGGTCGTCTTGCTCGGCGGCCTGCCCTTCGGGCTCCGGCGCGGCCGGCTCCGCGATGTCGGCCGCTACGAGGTTCGGCGCGGACAGGACGCGCGACTCCTGTGTCCACCCTCCGCTTCCGGCACGGCGCAACGAGACGTGGAGGCTGCCGGTCTGGACGTCGAACTCGTCGTACGAGAGCGAGTCCAGCAGGTTCACGATGTCCTGGACATCTTCGGGACGTAGGTGCATCACGATGAGGCTCCGGCCAACGCGGGCAGCACCGAGAACAGGTGCCCGATGTCGGGGATCACAAGATCGGGACGCCGGTCGCCCTCCAGACGATCGATCTCCTCCCGCGGTTTCTCGCCGGTCGTTCCCGACAGCACGAGCGCGGTCGGCGCGCCTGCCGCGCGTCCCATGACGATCTCGACGTCCACGTCGTCGCCGACAACGAGCACCTCGGGAATGTCCACGCCGGTGCGCGCGGTGATCGCCTCCATGGAGACCGCGGACGGCTTGCCGATGACGGTCGGCACGGTCTCGGTGATGTGTGCGATACCCGCGCCGACCGCGCCGGACAGCGAAACCCCGCGGGTGCCCTTGCGGAAGTAGTACCTGGCCATCGAGGTCGCGAGGAACGCAGCGCCGTTCCAGATGGCGTGGCACGCCGCTTCGATCTTCTCGCCGTTGATGTCCACGTCATGGGCGACCAGGACGACGTCGATCTCGTCCGCGTCCGGCCCGACGACCTTGGTGCCGCTGCGAAGCAATGGCTCGCGTGCCCCGTCGCCGCCGATTACCAGCACGCGGGCTCCTGGGTAGTGGCGTTCCAGATAGGTGGCGGCGACCAGAGCCGGCGTGATGAGGTCGCCGTCGTCGATCGGCAGGCCGTGCTTGCGGAGTTCGTGAGCGTAGTGCTCCGGCACGTGGGTCGTGCCGTTGGTGTAGACGACCACCCGGATGCCGCACTGGCGAAGCCGGTTGATCACCTCGTCCGCGCGGGGCATCAGGTCGCCGCCGGCACCTCCCGGTCCTTCCGGAACGACCAGCGTGCCGTCCACGTCGAACATCACCGCTCGCACGCCGGAGAGCTGTCGGCTCATGTCGATCAAGGGCTATACCTTCTTCTTGCCGGTGGCGAGCAGTTGCCTGATGACATAGTCGGTCTTCGACGGCAGCGGCGTGGCGATGGGCTCGCTCGCATGCCGCGAGGCGGTGATCGGCCGCGACTGCAACAGAGTCAGTTGCGGCGTGTCGCCGGCGCCGCGGGTCAGCGCCCATTCGATGTCCTGAGCAGCGCCGTAATGCCGCTCGAGCCGGACGCCGTACTCGGCGAGTTGCTGCGCGGTATCGTCGTCCAGGCACAGCTGCGTAGCCTCGTGCTCGGGAACCTGCTCGCACCTCGTCCCGCCGGTCTCCCGGTCCGGCACGTAGCGCAACTGCTTGTATCCCGGCTCCCGCTTGACGACATCGCGGGTGACCTTGTTCACCCAGATCTCGTCAGGGGTGACCTCCCCCCCGACGACGCTGACTCCGAGCCCGAGCCCGGCTTCGATCGCCACGATCGAGCGGTCGTTGGTCCTCGGGCTGACGGTGAACATCACCCCGGCAACGTCGGCGTCGACCATCTGCTGGATCCCGACGCTCATCCCGGCCGTCTCGATCGGCGATCTTCCGCCGGTCAACTGCGCCCGGTACGACAGCGCGTGCGGCGAGAAGTAGCTCGCCCAGCAGCGCCGCACCGACAACTCGAGTTCCTCCGCGCCTCGCACCCACAGATACGTCTCCTGCTGGCCGGCGAAGCTGGCCTCCTTGGAGTCCTCGCCGACGGCGCTGGAGCGGACCGCCATGGCCGGCTCGTCCTCACCCGCCTCCTGCGCTACGCGCTCGTACTCCAGCTCGATCAGGCTCAGCAGGGCGTCGGGTAACCGCACGTCCTCGACGATCGCCTGAATCTGGTCGCTGGCCGCGCGCAACGACGGCATCGAGTCCGGGTCGGTCGCCGCCACGATCCGATCGACCTCGGTGTGCAGCCCGGTCTCGTCGCTGAACTGCTCGAATGCCGCGACCGTGACAGCGAACCCGGGTGGTACCGGGAAGCCGGCGCGGCGCATCTCCACCAGCGACGCACACTTTCCTCCCGCCACCGCGCGCACGTCGCCCTCGAGGTCGTCGAACCACACCACAGGAGCCAGCTCAGCGCTCATTACCTTCGCCTCCTCATCGAGTGAGACCCGATCGGATTCCACCTGTACATACCCAGCGGGTCGCCCACGTCACCGAAACGGGGAAGCGGGCGACCCACCGTTGCTCGTCCGGTTCAGTCATCGAGGATCGTCACCACTCCGGTGTTGCCGTCGACCCGAACGCGCTGACCGGTCTTGATCGCGCGGGTCGCTTTGCCCGATCCAACGATGGCGGGCAGCCCGTGCTCCCGGCACACGATCGCGGCGTGCGACATCATGCCGCCGCCGTCCGCGACGCAGGCGGCGATCCGGCTGAACACCGGTGTCCAGCTGGGGTTGGTCGTCGGCGCGATCAGGATCTCGCCCTCCTGCACCGTGTCCATCTGGTCCACGCCATGCACGACGCGGGCCGGGCCCTCAGCCACCCCCGAGGACGCCGCGGTGCCACGTACCTGCCGGGTGTCGGCATCGACCGGCGCCGCCCACTCGCGCAGGGCATCTCCGTCGATGCCCCACAGCATCGACAGTACGGGGTCGCCGACGACCTCGGGTACCGGACCGAGCGCGGGCGGTGGCGTCCAATCCCGTAGCCGATCGATGATCTCCCGGCGGCGCTGCACGATCGGCGGCCAGTACTTCGATCCGCGAGCGGGCCACTCACCGGCCCACGACAGCAGCATGTCGAGCAGTGCCTCGTAGACCTCGGTCTGGTGCAGGTAGAAGATGTCCTCGGTGTCCGGCCAGAACCCGTACTGGACGAACACCCGGGACAGGTCCCGGACCTTGTTGTAGAACAGCCCGTGCCACCAGTGCTCGATGTAGAACTTGTGACCCTCGATGTGCAGCGAGACCAGCCGGGCCAGTCCCAGCATGTCGTCGAACGCCTTGCGGTCGTCATCGGACTCGAGCAGGTCACGGTACGCCTGCGCGACCCGCTCGCCCTCGGCGCGCTGCCGGTCCTGGGGCCGCGAGAGATCCTTGCCGGCCCGTAGGTCGGCGATGTACCCACGGACACCGGTGACGATCATCCGGGGGTCGTCGATCCAGGCCCGGTCGTGCGAGTACATGCCGTCGCCGGTGTTGACCATGAACCACGGGTACTTGCTCTTGTCGTACTCCTCCAGCCACTTGCGGCCCGCGTCGGAGGCCCGCAGGCGCTCGAAGGTCTCGTCGGCCGATCCACCGCCGTTGAACGTTTCGTCCAGGTCGAGCTCGACCGCCACCTGCGCGAGTCGCTTCAGCTCATCGTCCGCGCGGTTCATGGTCGTATCCATACCTGTGATGACCATGTTGGCGATGGACTGCTTGTCGATCTCGGGGAACGCCTGCTGGCAGAACTCGAAGAACGTGTGGTAAGCCCCGAACCCGATCAAGATCATTTCCATGTGGAAATGCCAGGCCAGGTGTTTGGCCTCCATCAGGCGGTTGAAGTACTGGTGCATCTCGTAGCCCGCACCGTGTGCTTGATGGTTCGTGACCAGCGACATGTCCTCGAGGTCGGGGAGCTCCGGCATCTCCAGGGCCTCGAGCTTGGCGATCTCGGCCTTGGTCCGCTCCATCCAGTCTTTCTCGATCTCGGACCAGTTCTCGTAGTAGTGCCCGGCTCGCTGGCCGAACGTCTCGGCGCGGGTCTGGAGCTGCTCCGGATCCAGGATCGGGTTCCCGCTCAGGTATCCGTAGCCGTTCACGATGCGGAAGTCCACGCCGGTCGACGGCGGCAGCTGGAAGATCCGGTTGTTGCGGTTGGCGATCGCGATGTAGCAGAACTCCGGTGTGACCAGGTCGAACGGCTTGAGGGGATCCATGAGGTGGTAGCGGTTCTGGAACCAGAACTTGCTTCGCTCGTAGTCCGCGCGGTCCTCGCTGAAGACCGCGTAGTACGGGTACATCTCCTCCCAGCCCTCACACCCTTCCGGCGTGGGGATCGAAAGCGGATCCGGAAACGCGCTGGTGTGCTCGTCAGCCATGACAACCCCTCTCTGCGTTGTGGCGGTTAGCCGACCTGGCAATGGACTCCTTGACTCCACTGTGTTGAGATACCGAGCTTTTGACAATATTTCTGACTTTTTTGTTGCCAAGAATGGTGACTTCCTGGCCGACGACCGGTCCTTCCATGCCGTTCCATCAACCCGACCCGGTCGGCCGTCGGCGCTGCGCCCGACGGGATGAACGACGTGATGAGCCTCGCCCTAAGCCGGCACGAGCCCCCGCAGCCGGATGTCCCATCTCTTTGATCACCACGGTCACTCATTCCCGGGATCGGCCTGGGTACGAAACCGGCTCCCCCGATCTCCACTCACGACTCGGACTACTTGACGGGCGGTCGCCGGACCGCCGGCATTATCGGTGTTCGCACAGCGCACGCCCTGTGCACGTGCGCCAAAGTTAGGGACGGGCTTTCGCGCCCGTCAACACAGGTTTGCGCCGGGCGGAAGAGTCGCTATCGCCGGGCCGGACGACCGTCCCGCGCGGCGACGACCTCGGGACGCCCGCTCTGGATCGGCGGGCGCCGGCAATCGCGCCCGGCGGCGGTCAACCGGCCAACTTGGATACCTCCGCGAGAGCGGACGCCGCGGTCGGTAAGGCCCTTGCCGCGGCAGATTTCCAGTGACAAAATTGGCGAAGAAATTGTCGACCATCTTTTGGTCCTTAATCCGTTGGCTGCGCAGCGTCGCGCCTCGCGGTGCGTGGCCCGTCAACCGAAGGGCGGCATAGACGTGAGTCTTACTACAGCCAGCGAACAGGTCGCGACCGAACTCTTTATCGGCGGTGAGCCCAAACGGCTCGACGAGCGCCTCGAGATCTACGACCCGGCCGACCCGTCGACGTTGGTCGGCACCGCCGCAGCAGGCAGTAAGGAGGACGCGCGAGCTGCGGTCGCCGCGGCCAAAGACGCCTTTCCCGCCTGGTCCGCGCTGTCCGCCACCGAACGGGCCGCCAAGATCGGCGCCGCGATCGAAGGCCTCGATGCAACCCGGGACGAGGACGCGCGGATCCTCACCCTGGAAAACGGCAAGCCGTTCCAGGAATCGTGGATCGACATCATGGTCCTGTCGGTCCGCACCGGACTTGCCCTCGAGTTGGCCGATCAGGTCGAGGCCGTGGAACAACTCCCCGGCCCGCCCGCGGACACGGCCATCACGTACGAGCCGCTCGGGGCCGTAACGATCATCGTGCCGTTCAACTGGCCGCTCGCCATTCTCGGCGCGTCGCTGCCGCACGCGCTCCTTGCGGGCAACACCGTTGTGGTCAAGCCGCCGCCGTCCACGCCGCTGGCGATGGCGAGGGTGGTCTCCCGGATGGCCGAGAAGTTGCCTCCCGGCGTACTCAACGTCGTTACCGGCCGGGACGAGGAGATGTCACCGCTGATCCAGAACACCGACGTGGCGAAGGTGTGCTTCACCGGCAGCGTCGGCGGCGGTAAGAAGATCATGGAGCTAGCGGCGTCCACGCTCACCCGCGTCACGCTCGAGCTCGGGGGTAACGACCCCGCCGTGATCCTCGATGACGCCGAACTCGACGACGCGGCGCTCGACCGGCTGTACAGCGGCATCTTCGCCACGGCCGGCCAGATTTGCATGAACGCCAAGCGCGTCTACGTCCACCGGTCCCGCTACGACGAGGTCGTGGACGGGCTCAGCCGGCGCCTCGAGCAGGCGAAGATCGGCCACGGGCTCTCGGAGGACACCACGATGGGGCCGCTACACCAGCGTCGCCAGAAGGAGTTCGTCGAATCGCTGGTGCAGGAGGCCAAGGACTCCGGCACCGACGTGCGCGAATTCGGCGAGATTCCGTCCGAGCTGTCCGGCGGCAACTTCGTGCGGCCGGCGATCGTGCTGGACCCCGACTCCAACCTGCGGATCGTCACCGAAGAGCAATTCGGGCCGGTGATCCCGATCATTCCGTTCGATGACGATGACGAGGGCGTCGCCGCCGCCGACGACACGTGGGCCGGACTGTGCGGTTCGGTCTGGTCGTCCGACCCGAAGCGGGTCGATTCCGTTGCCAACCGGCTGACCTGCGGCTTCGTGTTCGTCAACGACCACGGCGCGACCCGGCTCGACCTGCGGGCGCCGTTCGGTGGCATGCGGCAGAGCGGCTTCGGGAGGGAGCAGGGCCTGCACGGCATCCGGGCCTTCCAGGACACCCGCTCGGTGAGCAGGGCGTACTTCGACGAGGCGCCCTCGCACTGACCGCCGGATCCGCTCACCGGAACTGGATTTGCTCACCTCGACGGCATCGATTCGAGTCAGATGCCTGGATTGCCGGAAACGAATCCCGTTTTGGTGAGCGAATCCAGTCGAAGTGGTCGGCTGGTCAGGGGCTCTCGCTGCTCGTTGCGATCTTGTGGAGCCAGCGGATGGTGGCCTCGGTCATCCACGCCGGGCTATCGAGTGATTCGAGGTGCTCGAGGACGTCACGCATCTCGCGCTCGCGGCGCGCGGCATGCGCCCGGGTGCCCTCGAGCAGGCGCTCGACGAGCTGCTCGCCGCCGGAGTCCAGCTCGGCGATGATCTGTTCGCGCATCCACTGGGCGTCGCCCTGCCGCTCGGCCGCTGACAGCGTCTCGAACAGCAACGCGGCCAGGCCTTTCATGAACACGCTCCGTACCAGCTTGAGGCTGGCCGAGGCACCGGCACCGCCGGCCGGCTCTCCGATGACGGTGATCGGGATGCCGACCGGTGACAACAGATCCTCGAACCGTCGACTGCCGGGGCCACTGGCCAGCAGCGGCGTGCGGATCCCCGCCCGTGGCACTGGAGCGAGGATCGCGACGTCGGTGAAGAGTGCGCCGTGTGCGGTGGCCGAGGATGACATCGCGGCCTTCGCGGCCGGCGAGCAGGTGTTCATGTCCGCATACACTGCGTCGTCGGCCAGGTGCGGAAGTGCCGCGCTGAATGCCGGCTCGGCCGCCGGGCCGCCGACCAGGCTCAGCACCAGATCGGCCGCGGACGCGGCCCCGGCTGGATCGGCGGCTCTCGTGACCCCCGGGGGCGTAGCCGTTGCGATCGGGTCGAACGCGGCGACCTCCAGGCCGAGATCGGCGAGGCCGGCGGCATAGATGCTTCCTGCTTCGCCCAGGCCCAGGATGGCCAGCCGCATCTGAACCTCCTCGTCGTCTCGCTTTAGTTCACTAAGTTGTAGACAATTGGTACACCAACGTGACGCGGGTCAACGGGTGTGAAAGGTGGTCTGATATGACGGCGATGGGCTCCGAGCAGGTTACCCGCAGGAGAGACGGGCAACCTGCCGTCGCCGACGTCGTCGCCGCGATCCGGGACGGCATCGTCAATGGCGACTACGCGCCCAGCCAGCGCCTGGTCGAGGCGGACCTCGTGGAGGCGTACGGTGCGAGTCGCGCGGTCATCCGCAGCGCGCTGGTCGAGCTGGCCGCCGACGGGCTCGTCGACCGGTTGCCGAACCGGGGCGCCCGAGTCCGCGCCGTGACCTTGGACGAGGCGATCGAGATCGTCGAAGTGCGGATGGGGCTCGAAGGGCTGTGTGCGTCCAAGGCGGCCAGCTCGATCACCGACGCGCAGATCGAGGATCTCCGCAAGCTCCGCGCCGACATACTTGCCGCCGTCGAACGAGGTGAGCTCATGGAGTACTCCAGGCTCAACCGTGTGCTCGACCAGCGGATCGAGCAGATCAGCGGACATGCAACCGCGACGGCCATCCTGCATCGTCTGCGCGCGCAGGCCGTGCGGCACCAGTTCCGGCTTTCGCACCAGCCGGGCCGGGCGGTGGTCTCGGCTCCTGAACACGTCGCGATCATCGATGCGATCATCGCCCGTGAACCCGACCGGGCCGAAGCGGCGGTCCGGGCTCATCTGCGAAGCGTCATCGAGGCGCTCCGCGCGATCGGTGGCGCTCATGGACAGCGTGCGTCATGACACCGGCGGGGTGCCGTGGGTGTGGAACGTCTCGATCGTCTTCATGCCCCACGCCTGACCCTTGGCGCGCTCGGCCTCGGTCCACTCGATCGTCGTCCAGTCCGGCGCGAGGATGAGCCGGGCGCCGGCATTGGCGAACTCGATGCGGTTGCCGCCGGGCTCGTAGACATAGAGGAAGAACGTCTGCTGGATCGCGTGCTTGTGCGGCCCGGACTCGATGTGGATGCCGTTCTCCAGGAAGATGTCGGCGGCCTTGAGAATGTCTTCGCGGGTGTCGCAGGCGAAAGCGACATGGTGCAGGCGGCCGGTGCTGCCGGTCCAGTCCTCGGAGTACACCAGGTCGTAGCTCTTGTTCGTGAAGTGGAACCACTGCGCAGAGATCCGGCCGCTGTCGAGACGGATCTGCTCGGTGGCGCGGCCGCCTAGGACGTCCGCGACGAACCGTCCGTTCTTCTCGACGTCGGCGCCCAGGTAGTTCACGTGGTCGAGCCGGCGCGCGTTGACGCCGCGGCCGGGGAACCGCTCGGCCTGGTTCTTCAGCGCCGGCAGCGCGTCATCTGCCGCCACGTGCCACGTGGTCTCGTGGTAGATCTCCATCGGGTGACCGTCGGGATCGGTGAAGCGGTAGGACGGCCCGACGCCGTGGTCACCGTCGGTCCAGCCGACACCAAGGCCCGACGTCTCGATGGCGGCGACCCGGCGCTGCAGTGCCTCCGGGCTCGATGCACGCAGCGCAACGTTGGCGATTCCCGACGTCTCGTGCGCGGTGAGCTTCAGGGTGTACCGCTCGTAGTCGTCCCACGTGCGCAGATAGGCGGTGTCCCCGTCGCGGTCCACCTCGCGCATCGCGAGGATCTCGGAGAAGAACCACAGGCTCTTGTCGAACTCGGGCGTCAACAGTTCGATGTGGCCGATGTGGGCGACATCCCGGAAGGCGCTGCCGAGGAAGTCGGTTCTGCCGGCGCCGATGCCGTGGGTCGGACGGTCCATGTGTGAAAACTCCTTTTCTCGTTTGTCGTGCCGGAGGTCGTGCGGTGGACGATGTCGGGTCGGTCAGTACGAGCGTGGGAAGACGGTGCCGTCGAAGAGCTTGCGCGCGGTCCGGATGGCGGCCGAGGTCGAGGTGGTCGGGGACGGGCCGGTCCGGTCGAGCGTGACCGAGACGTCGAAGTATCCGCTCGGGTGCTCGATCCGCAGCGTGCCGCTGTCCGGCGGTGTCGGCAACGTTGCTAGATCATGCCCGACCGTTCCGGGCAGCCGGATCCCGGCGCCGACGGTGAGCGCGCCGAGTACCCCGATCGAACGGTGGCAGCGAACCGGAAGAAAGCTGCGGGTCGAGATGGCACCGCCGCCGCGGGCCGGCGACAACAGCACCAGCTTGGGGACGGTCGCCGCCGCGTCCGTCGGAAGTCCCATGAGCTCGGCCGCGGCCAGCCGGATCTCCAGCAGGCGTTCGGCAAGGCCGGGCTTGGATTCGAGTTCGGCGGGGTACTCCGTCCCGGCCACGTCGAGGTCGGCGGCTCGGATGAGCACCGAGGGCATGCCGTTGTCGACGCAGGTGACCGTCACGCCCGCCACGTCGTCCTGTTCATTGCCGGTGGGTAGCAGCGCCCCGGTCGACGAGCCGGCGGTGCCCTCGAAGGCCAAAGTGATCGGTGCGGCGGTTCCAGGGACACCGTCGATCGCGAGATCGCCGGCGTACTCGACGCGGCCGCCGGGCGCCGCGAACTCGGCCGTGGCAACACCGTTGGTATTGACCATGCGGATCCGCACGCTCGCCTTGTCCGCGGGCGGTGGTACCAAACCGCGCTCTACTGCGAACGGCCCGATGCCGGCCAGTATGTTGCCGCAGTTCTGCCGGTCCGAGACGACGGCTTCGTCGACGGCCACCTGCAGAAACAGGTAGTCGACGTCGGTGGACGGATCGGCCGACCGCGCGACCACCGCGACTTTGCTGGTCAGGGGATGTGCGCCGCCGATGCCGTCGATCTGGGCGGGATCGGGGCTACCCATGATCTTGAGCAGCAGGGCGTCCCGCTCGGCACTGTCGGCAGGCAGGTCCTCGGCGAGGAAGTATGCGCCCTTCGAGGTGCCGCCGCGCATGAGCATGCAGCGGATGCCGTCATTCATCGTCGACACCTTCGGTGTACTCGACATACTTGACGTCAAGGTCGGCGAGCAGCTGCCGCAGGTTGTACCGGTCGAGCCCCAGCTCGCCGGCGGCCAGAGCGGCTCGAGTCTTCTCCTCCTTCGCCTCACGCGCGGTCGAGGCCTCGATCGCTGCGGCGGTTTCGCGCCGCGGCACCAGCACGATGCCGTCGTCGTCGGCGACCACGACGTCCCCGGGCCGCACCACGGTCTTGCCGATCGCGATCGGGACGTTGACCGAGCCGGCGGTCGCCTTGACCGTGCCCTGAGCGCTGACGGCCGCCGACCAGACGGGGAACGACATCGTCCGGAGCTCCTCGGTGTCTCGGACGCCGGTGGTGGTGATCAACCCGCGGACCCCGCGCGACTGGAGCGACGTGGCGAGCAGTTCGCCGAACAGGCCGTCGGTCGACTCCGAGGCTGTGGTGACGACAAGTAGATCACCTGGACGGCACTGCTCGACCGCAGCGTGGATCATCAGGTTGTCCCCGGGCCAGCACTCGACGGTGACGGCGGTACCGGCGACGCGAACACCCGTCTGGATCGGCCGCAGCCGCGGATCGAGCAGCCCGACCCGGCCGATCGCCTCGTGGATGGTGGCGACGCCGAACTGCTGCAGCCGGTCGACGTCGTCGAGCGGTGCCCGCGCCGGGTCGGTGATGATGACGTGTGCCATACCGTTCCTTCCATCCCTCGCCAACTCGTGCGACCGAGTTGTCAGTTCAGGACGTTCGTGACCTGCGGGTAGTAGCGCAGGAACGCCTCGGCCTTGGCGTCGGTAGGGAGCCCGAGATTGGGGCCTGCGTTGCGCCGCAGCTGGACGCCCCGGCGGGTGGCGAGGTCGGAGTAGTAGTTCCACATGTGCTGCTGGGCGGGCAGGCACTGCATGGCCCGCTCCTTGGCAGGGTAGGCGTCGGTGATATCCAGCAGGACGTTCGGCTTGAAGTCGCACTGTTCGGGCTGGTGCGGCTCGAAGAAGAACACCGGCGGCGCGCCGAGCGGATCGCCGGGCGCCTCGTAGCCGATCGCCTGGGCAAGAACGCGGGCCTGCAGCGCGAGCTGGGCCGCCACCGGATGGTCGCCGTTGTACGGGTCGACCAGAGGATGGGTGAGAACCACGTCCGGTACGACGTCACGGTAGATCCGGACCAGCTCGTCGGTGAGCTGCTGGCTGGGTACGAGCGGGTAGTCGCCCGCGTCGAGGAAACGGATCTCGGCGTCGAGCTCCTTGGCGGCCGC
This sequence comes from Jiangellaceae bacterium, assembly GCA_036374835.1. GTDB lineage: Bacteria > Actinomycetota > Actinomycetes > Jiangellales > Jiangellaceae > DASUTB01. Next base: position 67,088 of record DASUTB010000036.1, read on the forward strand.
TTCGGCCTCGGAGCCGCGGATCGCCTTGATCTCGTCCAAGCCCTTGCCGGCTCGCCAGGCGCTCGCGGACTCTCCGCGCTCGCCGTACGAGAGACACACCACGACTGCGCGCTCGCCACGCTGGGTCGCCGATGCGATGGCGCCGGCGGCACGCCAGACGAAGTCGCCCGCGTGGGCGCTGACAACAAGTACGGTTCGCTTCTCGTTGCTCACTACACACACTCCCGACGGACGATCCTGACGTGTGGAGCCAATCACAGGGCTCCAAAAATCGTCAACAATAATGTTGACACGTGGAAGTGGTATGGCTATAGATGGCTTTAAGCGGCACGCCGTCTTTAAACGATCTTGCGTGAGCTGAGGAGACCGTCCGGCGAATCAATCCTGACCCGATATCCAAGGAGGGGTAATCGGACATGCCTGCTACTAACCTGCAACAGATCCTGGACGAGTCGGGAAACGTCGTCGACCTCCTGCGCAATTCGCAGATCGGCGCCTACATCTATCCAGTCGTTCCTTCCGAGTTCACCAACTGGCGCCGCGAGCAGCGTGCCTGGCGGGATACCGCGGTGCTCTACGACCAGTCGCACCACATGGTGAACCTCTTCCTCGAGGGGCCGGATGCGGTCAAGCTCATCTCGGAGACCGGCATCAACACGGTCTCCAACTTTCCAGTCAACCGGGCCAAGCAGTTCGTTCCCGTGTCGCCGGCCGGCTATGTCATCGGCGACGGCATTCTGTTCCACGAGGAGGAGAACCGCGTCGTGTTCGTCGGCCGAGCTCCGGTGGCGAACTGGCTGCAGTTCCGGGCCGAGACCGGCGGCTACAACGTCGAGGTGACCAAGGACGACCGCTCCCCGTCCCGCCCGTACGGCCATGCGGTCTCGCGCAAATACTGGCGGTTCCAGATCCAGGGACCGAACGCATGGCAGATCGTCGAGAAGCTGAACGGCGGCCCGGTCGAGGACGTGAAGTTCTTCCACATGTCGTTCATGACCGTTGGCGGCGAGCGGGTGCGGACGCTTCGGCACGGCATGGCAGGTGCGCCCGGTCTGGAGCTGTGGGGGCCGTACGAGACTTACGAGAAGGTCCGTAACGCGGTCCTCGAGGCCGGCCAGGAGTTCGGGATCGAACCGGTGGGCGCGCGGGCCTACTCGTCGAACACGCTGGAGTCGGGCTGGATCCCGTCGCCGTTGCCGGCGATCTACACCGGTGAGGAGTTGCGGCCGTACCGGGAGTGGTTGGGCGCGGGCAGCTACGAGGCGGTCAACGCATTGGCGGGCAGTTTCGTCTCCGGGGACATCGAGGACTACTACCTGACTCCGTGGGCGCTCGGCTACGGGCCACACGTCAAGTTCGACCACGACTTCATCGGCCGCGACGCTTTGGAGGCGATCGATCCCGAGGCCCAGCGCAAGAAGGTCACGCTGGAGTGGAATTCCGAGGATGTCAGCACGATCATGGCGTCCATCTTCGACACCGAGAGCGACGGCTACCAGTTCTTCGACCTGCCGAACGCGAACTACGGATCGTCGAACTACGACTCGGTCGTGGACGATTCCGGTCGCGTCGTCGGACTGTCGCTGTTCACCGGGTACAGCGCGAACGAGCGCCGCGCGTTGTCGCTGGCGACGGTCGACCCGGACGTGCAGATCGGCAACGAGCTGCGGGTGATCTGGGGTGAGCCGGACGGCGGTACCGCCAAGACCACCGTCGAGCCGCACAAACAGTTCCCGGTACGCGTGCGGGTGAGCCCGGTGCCGTACTCGGAGGTCGCCCGCACCGAGTACGCCCCAGGCTGGCGCACGGCGCAGAAGGTCTGACCCCACCGAACGGGGCCACGCAACTACGCGGCAATGACGAGGGCCTACCCAGATGAGGGCCCCACCCTTGAGTGAGGCGTGCCCGGAATGATCATGTAAAGCTGGAACTTCCCAGCTTTACATGATCATTCCGGTCCCGCGTCTGCGCTGGGGCTCATTTGGGCGCCAGGAAAAGATCTTTCCGCGTGGCAGGAGAGAATGCGCCACCCTTCCAGGTCGAGCGTAGAGTACTAACTATCACCATAGTTACTATCGAGATAGTTAGTTCTCGCTGAGGGCTACTCGACTCGCGGTCGCCGCGAGGAGGGAGTTGCGCCATGGAGCTCGACGCCCGGGTTGGCGGGTCGGAGATCAACCGGCTGCTCGCCGACTACTCGTTCGAGATGACCGCCAAAGACACGCCCGCGCTGGATGCGGCTTCGGGCCTCGTTCCGGTGGGCACGCTCGTGAACGTGACGTTCCTCGGCAACGAGGACGACGACATGCGCGTCAAGGCGGCCAGCGCCGCGCGCGAGGCCGGTTTCGTCCCGGTGCCGCATATCGCCGCAAGGCGGTTGACCGACCACCGCGAGCTCGACAGCTTCCTGGCCGACCTAGCCGCAGGCGCCACCGTCAACCGGGTCCTCGTCGTCGGTGGTGATCCACCCGAGCCCATGGGGCCGTACCCAGGCGCGCTCGAGGTCATCACCAGCGGCCTGCTCGAAGCACACGGTGTACAGCACGTGAGCATCGGCGGCTACCCAGAAGGGCATCCGAACATCAGCGAGCCGGTGTTATGGCGGGCACTCGAGGACAAGAGTGCCGCGCTGGCCGAGCGCGGACTGGGCGGATCGATCATCACCCAGTTCGGGTTCGACGCCGAAGCCGTCGTGCGCTGGATCGGCGAGGTGCGCAGCCGGGGCATCCGACTTCCCATCCGGGTGGGTGTGCCGGGTCCTGCCGGGGCGCGGCGACTGCTCAAGTACGCCAAGCGCTTCGGCGTCTCAACCTCGGCCGGCATCGTCCAGAAGTACGGAATGTCGCTGACCAACCTGGTCGGCTCGGCCGGGCCGGACCGATTCGTCCGTGATCTCGCCGCCATGCTCGACCCCGCCGAGCACGGGATCGTGCGGCTGCACTTCTACACCTTCGGCGGGGTGGCGGCCACCGCCACCTGGATCCGCGACTTTCGCGAGGAGTCATGACCGTCTCCACCAACCTCGAAGCATCCCCCAGCGCGGTGGCGTCCCGTGTGGACGAGCGGCCGTGCCTGATCGTCCACGGTCCGGACCAGCCTGGAATCGTCGCCGCGGTCAGCTCGGTGCTCGCTGCCCACGGCGCCAACATCGTCGAGCTCGACCAGCACTCCGATCACACCGTCGGCGATGCGCTCTTCCTGCGCACGGTGTTCCACGTCGAGAACTATCCGGCGGTAAGGCCCGGCATCGAGGCTGATCTCGACCGTGTCCTTCGCGGAGAATTCGATCTGGAGTGGCGGCTGACAGATCTCGCGACGCCGAAGCGCGTGGCGATCTTCGCGTCCCGCTCCGACCACTGCCTGCTCGACCTGCTCTGGCGGCAACGGCGGGGCGAGCTGCCGATGACGGTGGCGATGGTCATCTCCAACCACACCGCCCTGGCCGACGATGTACGCGGGTTCGGCGTACCGTTCGTACACATCCCGGTCGACAGCGATGACAAGCCCGCCGCCGAGGCCGAGCAGTTGCGGCTGCTGCGCGGAAACGTCGATCTCGTCATCCTCGCCAGGTACATGCAGATCCTGTCCGAGGACTTCCTGAACGACGTCGGCGTACCGGTGATCAATATCCATCACTCGTTCCTGCCCGCGTTCATCGGCGCCGCGCCGTACCGCAAAGCATGGGAGCGGGGTGTGAAGCTCATCGGCGCCACAGCCCACTACGTGTCGACCGAGCTCGATGCCGGGCCGATCATCGAGCAGGACGTCATCCGGGTTTCGCACCGGGATTCGGTCGAGGAACTGACCCGGCGCGGCGCCGACGTCGAGCGTCAGGTGCTGTCCCGGGCGGTGCTGTGGCACTGCCAGGACCGCGTGATCCGCCATGCGAACCAGACCATCGTCTTCTAGCGGCGCGCCCCACGGAATGATCACGTAAAGCTGGGAATCCCCAGCTTTAGGTGATCATTCGGTTCCCGGCTGCATCACTCCGATGTGGCCAGTGTCGCGCCGACCGGGCAGGACACGCCCGTCCCACCGGCGCCGCAGTAGCCGTTCGGGTTCTTCGCATCGGACAGATACTGCTGGTGGTACTCCTCGGCATACCAGAACTCACCGAGCGGTGCGATCTCGGTTGTGATCGCTCCGTAGCCGGCGTCGAGCAGGCGCGCCTGATACGCCTCTCGGGACTTGACGGCCGCGCCGTGCTGCTCGTCGGAGGTGTAGTAGATCGCCGACCTGTACTGGGTGCCGATGTCGTTGCCCTGACGGTTGCCCTGCGTCGGGTCGTGACCCTCCCAGAAGGTGCGCAGGATGTCGTCCAGGCTGATCTTCGTCGGATCGAAGACGACTCGCACGACCTCGGCGTGGCCGGTGCGATCGGTACAGACCTGCTCGTAGGTTGGGTTGGCGGTGTGCCCGCCGGAGTATCCGACGGCGGTCGTCACCACACCCGGAAGCTGCCAGAAGCTCTTCTCCGCGCCCCAGAAGCAGCCGAGACCGAGCACGATCTCCTGCTGGCCGTCTGCGGGGGTTGCATCGATCGGTGTGCCGAGGACGGTATGGGGTGCGTTCATATCAATATCCTACGGAAACGGCCCGCGGCCTATTCCCGTACTCGTCGCGGCACGGTAGATTCTTCGCGGCCGCCGGGGTGGCGGGTTCGACGACAGAGGGGTTAATCGGATGGTCCGGCGCACGGCGGCCGTGCTCGCGGTTGGTATGGGAACGGTGCTCGTCGGTTGTGGTGGCGACGACGGCAACGGTGTGGCCGATCTCGGGGTCGACGAGATCCTGGCGGAGGCCCAAGAGGCGATCGACGCGCAGGAGACGGCCCGGATCGTCGGCTCCGGCACGCTTGAGGGCGAGACGATGGACCTCGATCTCACCTATGGCGTTGATAGTGCGATCGGCGTGATCGGGTTGGGTGGAGCCGAGTTCGAGCTCACCTCGGTGGACGGCAACGTCTACATGTACGGCGGCGCTGAGTCGTGGACGCAGTTGGGTGGCGAGGCGTTCGCCTCGATGCTGGCCGACAAGTATGTCCTGGTCCCGGCGGACGATCCGTCGTTCGCCGACATGGCGGAGTTCCTCGACCTCAGCGCGATGACCGCGGAGCTGCTCGTGCCCGACGGCGAGGTCACCAAGGGTGAGGAGTCCGAGATCGATGGCCAGGCGGTGATCGCACTGGTGGACGAGGACGGTTCGACGCTCCATATCGCGACCACCGGTGAGCCGCTGCCGGTCCAGGTCACGCCGCCGGAGGGCGAGTCTGGAACGCTCGACTTCGAGTGGGACATCGAGGTCGACATCACCGCGCCGGACGAGGCGGACGTCGTCGACCTGACCGAGCTGATGTAACTTCACCAGGCTCGACCTATCTTCACTAGGGCTGCATGCCTGGCGAAGATACGTCGATCGTGCCGAACGTGATCGAACGACACGGCGCTAGGCGAAGGTGTCGACGAACTCGGCGCGCTCGTCCGGCGTAGTCGCGCCGACGGCGTGGAACGCCGCCGCGATCCGGTCGGCGGCGTCGGTCAGCACGTCGGCCGGCAGGGTGAACGGTAGCCGCAGCCAGCGTTCGAACGCGCCGTCCACACCGAAGCGTGGCCCGGCGGCCAGCCGGATGCCGTGCCGGTCGCCGGCCGCGGCCAGCGCGCTGCTGACCGGGGCGCCGATGTCGTACCACAGCACCTGGCCGCCGCGCGGCGTACGCGCGCGCCATCCTGGGAGCCGTTCGCCGATCGCGGCCTGAAGGGTGTCACGCGAGACGGCCAGTTCGGCGAGGCGCTCGGGCAGGACGTCGTCGACCCGGCCGAGCAAGTGTGTGACGGCGAGCTGTTCGATCAGTGCGGACGCGTTGTCGACCGTCGCGCGGATCGCCGCGAGATTGCGCACCGTCGCGGGGTCGGCGCGCAGCCAGCCCACTCGGATGCCACCCCAGAACGTCTTGCTCGCCGTTCCAGTGGTGATCGCGAGGTTGGCCGGAAGGTAGCTGGCCAACGGCGCGGGCATCGGCCCGCCCTCGATGTTCAGCTCGACGAGCGTCTCGTCGATCACGGTGCGGGTCCGCGACTTCGTGAGCGCGGCGGCCAGCGCTTTGCGCTCGTCGTCCGAGGCGAGCAGCCCGGTCGGATTCTGGAAGTCGGGGTTCAGGTAGGCGATCCGCGGCGCGGTCTGGCGCAGTGCCGCGCCGACGGCGTCGACGTCCCATCCGTCCGGCGTCAACGGCACCGGCACCGGCCGGAGCTGAGCGCGGCGCATCGCGTCGAGTGCGTTCGGGTACGTCGGGTGCTCGACCAGCGCCCGGTCGCCGGGACTGGCGATCAACGACATGGCCAGCGAGAACGCATGCTGGGCACCGGCGGTGACGAGGATCTGGTCGGGCGTGGTCGGCAGGCCGCGGTCGGTGTAGCGGCTCGCGATCGCCTCGCGCAGCTGTGCGATGCCGTAGAGGCTGTAGCCGTGGCCCTGCACGAAATGCGGCAACTGGAGTAGCGCCCACTCGTACGCCTCGCGCAACGCGGTGGCCGGTGCCGCGGGTGACGCGTGGGCCAGATCGATGACGTCCGCTCCCTCCGGCGCCGGTGCGAACGGCACGGTGCCGGAGTGCTGAACCGGCGACGGCGGCAGCGTCGTCCAGGTGCCCGATCCCTGGCGGCTCTCGGCGTACCCCTCCTCGCGCAGGGCCGCATATGCCGCGGTGATCGTCGTGCGGCTGACTCCGAGTGTGCCGGCGAGCTCGCGTTCGCCGGGCAGTCGCGTCGCAAGCAGGAGACGTCCGTCCAGCAGCAGCATCCGGATCGCCGACGCGAGCCGTGCGTAGGTGGGCGAGTGGTCGGCGGCCGCGTCCCAGGCGCCGAGCAGCTTGGTGAGATGGTGTCCGTTGACCGAGCGCATGGGATCAGTCTGCCATGCCGGTAGCCGCTCGCGAAGGCCACTTGCTGCAACTGGCTATCGACGAGCGGTCCAGTAATGCCGCAGGATGGCCGTCATGCTCACGCGACGCCTCGTCCAGCTGTACGCCGGCCTCGTCCTGTACGGCTTCAGCATGGCCCTGATGATCAAGCCTGCGCTCGGCTTGAACCCTTGGGACGTGCTCCACCAAGGCCTGACCCGACACGTGCCGCTCACGTTCGGCCAGGTGACGATCGTCGTCGGCGCGCTGGTCCTGCTCGCTTGGGTGCCGCTGCGGCAGCGACCCGGGCTCGGCACGGTGAGCAACGTCATCGTGATCGGGCTGTCGGTGGACGCGTCATTGGCGGTGTTGCCCGCGCCGGACGCACTGCCGCTTCGCTTCGCGCTGCTGCTCGCCGGCGTTCTGCTCAACGGCGTGGCCGGCGCGGCCTACATCGGTGCGCGCTTCGGCCCAGGCCCGCGGGACGGGCTCATGACCGGGCTCGTGGCGCGCACAGGAAGGTCGGTGCGGCTCATCCGGACGACCCTCGAGCTGTCCGTGTTGGCTACCGGGTTCCTGCTCGGTGGCACGGTCGGCGTCGGAACGGTCGTCTACGCGCTCGCCATCGGACCGCTCATCCACATCCTGCTGCCGATCCTGACCGTCCCCGAGCCGGACGAACAGATCGTCGATCAGGCCGATGCCTCCGCGCGGAAGGCGGCACGGTACGCCTGGGGTGTCGTGCCGAGCCGCCGGGTGAAGTGGTGACGCATCGCGGCCGCAGCGCCGAAACCGCACCGGCCGGCGATCGCGTCGACGGTGTCATCGCCGTTCTCCAGCAACCGCTGGGCGGCGGTGACCCGCTGCGCCATCAGCCAGTCGTACGGCGTGGTACCGGTCTCGTCGCGGAACCGGCGGGCGAACGTCCGCGCCGACATGTTGGCGAGCCGGGCGAGCGAGCCGATGGTGTGCTGCTCGGACAGGTGGGCGTTCATGTAGTCGAGCACGCCGGACAGCGTCACTGCTTCGGTCGGGCGAATCGGCGCCTCGACGAACTGTGCCTGCCCGCCCGCGCGGTGCGGTGGAACGACCATCCGGCGCGCAACCGTCGCGGCCACCTCGGCGCCGTACTCCTTGCGCCAGACGTACAGGCACGCGTCCAGGCCGGCGGCCGTGCCGGCACCTGTAATGATCGGATCTTCGTCGACGTAGAGCACGTCCGCGTCGACCTTGGCGGCCGGGAAGCGCTGCGCGAGTTCGCCGGCGTACATCCAGTGGGTCGTGCAGCGGCGGCCGTCCAACAGGCCGGCCGCGCCGAGCACGAATGCGCCGGAGCACACCGAGAGCACGCGCGCACCGCGATCGACCGCGCCGCGAAGTGCGGCCAGCGCGGGCTCTGGATACACGTGGTCCCGAGGCATCGCCGGGACGCCGATCAGGTCCGCGTCGGCCAGCCGATCGAGGCCGTGCCCGACCTGCAGTGAGAATCTCTGCGAAGTCCTGATCGAGCCGGGCGTGACACCGCAGACGTCGAATTCGAGGGTGGGGACGCCTTGTGCGGAGCGGTCGATGCCGAACGCCTCGCACAGTACGCCGAGCTCGAAGGGCGCGACACCGTCGAGGGCCAACGCCGCGACGTTTCGGAGCATGTCCTGAGTCTTTCATGGCCGATGGCAGTATGTCGATGCCC
>DASUTB010000037.1:0-106361 GCA_036374835.1 Jiangellaceae bacterium
TAGCGCCGGCGACGTTCCTCAAGATGGTGCTCGAAGTCGTCGAGGATCAGAGCCAGCACGTCGTTGAGGCTCTTGCCGGGGAAGTGCTTTTCGGCAAGCTGCCGCAGCTGGCGCCGGGTCTCAGTAGTGACGGCGATGGAACTCTTCGTCGGCATGTCTCCATCATACCTGCAGCATGCATAGCTCATGGCGCGACGCTTCGGAGGCCGGCCAGCGCGCCGACCGCAGCCAGAGCCGTGACGTCCGTTTCCGCACCGCCGGATACAACACCTGTCGCCGGCGCGGGACGCGGTGGTCGCAGTGCGTCGTCGCCGAGCGGGAGCAGACGCGGCGGGCCGGCCCCGCTGACCAGGCGCAACGGATCCAGGTATGACGCACCCTGGATCAGTCCCCAGTGCAGGCATGCATCCGGCGCACAGTGACTGCCGGCTGAGGTGAGCACGCCGAGCACGTCGCCGACCTCGACCGCCTGCCCGACGGACACGCGCGGCACCACAGGTTGGTACGTCGTGCGGACGGCCCCGTGGCTTACCGTCACGACACCGACGCCGGCGATGAGTCCGGCGTAGCTGACCGTGCCCGCGCCGGCCGCCCGGACGGTGGCACCGGGCGAAGCGGCCAGATCGATGCCGCGGTGCCCGGCGGACCACGGCACTACCGGCGGGTGGAACTCGCGCACCACCTGCGGGGCGGGGTCATCGACGGGCCAGGTCCAGTTCTGTGCACCGAGACCGGACGCTGCCGTTGCTGCCGCGGCAAGCGCGGCGATCACGTGTCGCATGCACTCCACGGTGCGGCGAACCGTTACCGCGGGGAACCTCCGGCGACCGATCTGTGGATAACCCACCCCGTTTGCCGTTGGGTGTCAGAAGTCGTCACCGGATACTATCCATCCCATGAGCACCGACTCGCCGATCCGCGACCAGGCGGTCCGCGCCAGGGCCGCCGCTGCCGAGCTGGCGACCAAAACCCGCGCCGACAAGGACGCCGCACTGCACGCGATGGCCGACGCGCTGACGGCCCACGCCGGCGACATCATCGACGAGAACGCGCGAGACATCGAACGCGCCCGCGGCAAGCTGGCCGACGCGATCGTCGACCGGCTCCGGCTGGACGAGGGCCGCATCGAGGCGATGGCCGGCGGGCTGCGCAAGGTGGCCGGCCTGCCCGATCCGGTGGGCGAGACGGTGCGCGGATACGTGCTGCCGAACGGACTCAAGATCGAGCAGCGCCGCGTCCCGCTCGGCGTCGTCGGCGTCATCTACGAGGCACGGCCGAACGTCACCGCAGATGCGGCCGGCCTGTGCCTCAAGAGCGGCAACGCCGTCCTGCTGCGCGGTTCGTCGAGCGCCGCCGCGTCCAACGAAGCGATCGTCGACGTCCTGACCGAGGCGGCCGGCAAGGCCGGGATGCCGCACGACTCGATCTCCCTCGTAAAGGGCGAAGGTCACGAGCCGGCCAAGCACCTCATGCGGGCGCGGGGCCTGGTCGACGTGCTGATCCCGCGCGGCGGCGCCGGCCTGATCCGGAGCGTCGTCGAGGAGTCGACCGTCCCCGTCATCGAGACCGGCGTCGGCAACTGCACGGTGTACGTCGACGCCGAAGCCGACCTCGCCAAGGCGCTGCCGATCGTGCTCAACGCCAAGACCCACCGTCCGAGCGTGTGCAACGCGGCCGAGACGCTGCTGGTCCACGAAGCCGTCGCCGACGAGTTCCTGCCCGCGGTCCTGGCGGCACTGCACGATGCGGGTGTGACGGTCCACGGTGACAAGCGAGTCGCGGCGCATCACGACGCGGTGCTGCCGGTCACCGACGACGACTGGTCCGCCGAGTACCTCAGCCTGGATATTGCCGCCGGTGTCGTCCCGTCCCTCGACGATGCCGTCGCGCACATCCGCCATTGGGGGAGCGGGCACACCGAGGCGATCGTCACCGAATCCCTCAGCAACGCACGCCGGTTCGTCGCCACGACCGACTCGGCCGCTGTCATGGTCAACGCGTCCACGCGGTTCACCGACGGCGAGGAGTTCGGCTTCGGTGCCGAGATCGGCATCTCGACGCAGAAGTTGCACGCCCGTGGGCCGCTGGGTCTGCCGGAACTGACGACGACCACCTACGTCGTCATCGGTGACGGCCACGTCCGCGCCTGAGCGAGATGATGGACCCGATAGGCTCTGCTGCCATGAACGCGATTGTGCCGGTGGCCGCGGAGGCGGTCGAGGAAGGCTTCCCCACGTGGGGGTACGGAGTAGCAGCGCTGGCGATTCTGGTCGGCCTGCTCGCCATCACGCTCGTCTACGGTTCCGGACGTCCGCACACCTGAGCAGCGTAGGAGGCGAGCGTCGCCGATGAGTGAGCAAAAGCGCCTCGGCGTGATGGGCGGCACGTTCGATCCGATCCACCACGGGCACCTGGTCGCCGCGAGCGAGGTGCAGTCATGGTTCGGGCTTGACGAGGTGGTCTTCGTCCCGACCGGCCAGCCATGGCAGAAAGCGGAACGCGACGTATCGGCGGCCGAGGATCGGTACCTGATGACGGTCATCGCAACGGCATCGAATCCGCGATTCTCGGTGAGCAGGGTCGATATCGACCGGCCGGGCACGACCTACACCATCGACACGCTGCGCGACCTGAAGGTGCAGCGGGGCGAGGAGTGGGAGCTCTACTTCATCACCGGTGCGGACGCGCTGGAGCAGATCCTGACCTGGCGCGACATCGATGAGCTCTTCAAGCTCGCGCACTTCGTGGGCTGCACGCGGCCGGGTCATGAACTGTCGAACGAAGGCCTGCCCGAGGGCAAGGTGAGCCTCGTAGAGATCCCGGCGCTGGCCATCTCGTCGACCGAGTGCCGGGAGCGGGTGCGAATGGGAGAGCCCATCTGGTACCTCGTTCCGGACGGAATTGTCCAGTATATTGCCAAACGTCGGCTCTACACGAGCGCAGATTCGTGAGACCCTTGACGGTGACACACCCCCGAGGAAGGGCTGAGAACAGACTTGCCGGCAACTGATCGTGCCAAGGAACTGGCCATCGCGGCAGCCGAAGCGGCCGCGGACAAGCTCGCCGACGACATCGTCGCAATGGACGTCTCCGAACAGCTCGTGATCACTGACGTCTTCGTCCTGTGCTCCGCACCGAACGACCGCCAGGTGCGCGCGATCGTGGAAGGCGTGGAGGAACGGCTCCGTGCCCTCGACGCCAAGCCGGTCCGCCGCGAAGGCGAGAGCGCAGGACGCTGGGTACTTCTCGACTACGTCGACATCATCGTGCATGTCCAGCACAGCGAGGACCGCGCCTACTATGCGCTCGAACGGCTCTGGAAGGACTGCCCGGTGATCCCGCTGCCGGAGCGCGTCCGGGCCGGACGCGGGCCGACGGAAACGGATTCCGGCGGAGCGGCACGGTGAATCGCCGGGTCGTCCTGTGGCGGCACGGCCGGACGGAATGGAACGCGACGGGACGGTTCCAGGGGCAGATCGACGTGCCACTCGACGCAGAGGGGCACCGGCAGGCGCTTGACGCCGCCCGCCGGCTGGCCGCCCTGGAACCCGACCTCTTACTCTCCTCGGACCTACAGCGCACTCAGCAGACGGCGGCCGCGCTCGCCAAACTGACCGGGCTGGACGTCATGCTGGACGAGCGGCTCCGCGAAACGTATGCCGGCGAGTGGGAAGGCTGCACGATCGAGGAGATCGCCCGGCGCTTCCCAGACCAGTACGCCGCCTGGCGCGCCGGGGACTCGCGGGTGCGGGTCGGCGGGGGAGAGTCCCGCGAGGAGGTGGCCGAGCGGATCGCCGCGGGGGTGACGGACGCCGTCGCCAAAATCCCGGACGACGGCCTGGCCGTACTAACCTCGCACGGCGGCGCCTCGAGGCTGGGAATCGGCAAGCTGATCGGCATGTCCCAGGAGAGCTACACCAGCATCGGCCCGCTCTCGAACTGCTCGTGGTCGATGATGCGCAAGACCGAGCACGGCTGGATCCTGGTCGAGCACAACGCCGGCACCTTGCCCGAGCCGGTCGGCGTCGTGGAAGGCTAACCAGATTGACCATGTTTGGCAGGCAATTACCGGCCACACGTGCTCTGCAAGCCCGGCAACGGTCGGACACGCCGCGCATCGGTCGATTATGTGCTTGGCGGGACGGTCAGCTAACCTTGGGAAGCCGCAAGGCTTGGGGCTATGGCGCAGTTGGTAGCGCGCCTCCATGGCATGGAGGAGGTCAGGGGTTCGAATCCCCTTAGCTCCACCCATTTGGATGATCATGCCGCGATTCACGTCCGCGACGTAGCGCCCTTCTCTCGATCGACGGCGCGACCAGCCCTGCCGATCCTACCCAGCACTCGCCGGACGATCCGTGGGCGCATGAGCGTCTGCGGGCGCGCGAGCATCCCGATGACCCGCAGGAACGCCGCGGCCACGACCGGGTCGTGGCGGGCGACCGAAAGCAGCCGCTCCAGGTAGGCGGTCGTCAGGCGCCATGACAGGGGACGCGGGCCCTCGACGTCCGGATGGGTGAGGTCTGAGCCGGTCGCCAGCGTCCAGGCGTCCTCGACGACCGACTGGGCCGCCGACAGCAGCCGTGGCCCGGTGCGGTCGAGGCCATGGCGGTCGAGGACGCTCCCGAGCTCGATCGCTTCGGCCATGGCAACGGTCATACCCTGACCGAACCGGGGATTGAAGGAGCAGACCGCGTCGCCGCTGACCACATACCGCTCCGGCAGGCGGCGGAGGCGGTCATAACGCCGCCGCAAGAACGCCGGGAACGCCCGTGGAATCCCGTCGCCGAGCGGTGTCGCGCCGGCGACGATATCGCGGATGTCGCCGGTCCAGAGGCTTGCTGCATAGTCCACGAACCCGTCGAGGTCCGTCGGGGGACGTTCGCCGGCCATTCCGATCAGGGTGACCAGCCACCGCTCGCCTTCTACGGCCAGGGCCACGCCGCCACGCCGGCCGCCGGGCGGGACTTCCACGAAGACATACCGGTAGCCGTCGAGGTCACCAGGCTCACGGCGGAACAGCCGGGTAGCGTAGTGCACATCCACCTTTAGCCGCTGCTCCTCGGGGACCGGGTAGCCGAGGTCGGCGAGCCACCGTGGCGATGGCGACGCCCGGCCGGTGGTGTCCACGACCAGGTCGGCGACCAGCGTACGCTCGTCGCCGGCGTCCGCCTCCGAGCGGAGCCGGACGCCCGTGACACGACTGTGGTCTTCGGTGGCCGTCAGCGTCCGCGCAGCCCAGCCGTCCATCAGTTCGACCCCGTCGAGTGCAAGGACACGGTCGCGGACCACGCTCTCGAGCAACGGCCGGGTCGCCCCGGTGATCTCTTCGTCGATGCCGGTCAGCTCTAGTCGGCCGCCGCCTATGTAGACGCGCCAGTCCGACCTGTCTATCATCTCGCCACCGCGCGCGCGCAAGTCCGTCAGTACGCCCGGCAGCAGCGTCTCCAGCAGGGCATGGCCACGGGGGATCAGTAGGTGCAGGTGGCTGTCCTGCGGCACGCCGCGGCGTGGTTCTGGCCGGTCGGGCAGCACGTCCCGGTCGACGATCGTGACCCGGTCGAATCGGGCAGCAAGCGGGATGGCGTGGGTCAGTCCGCCGACGCCGGCGCCGAGCACGACGGCGTGGTTTGCTCGGTTGGTCATGTCGGGTCCTTGGAGTCTGGGCTGTCGTGGTCCGGGCGCGTGGTGCTTGACCGCTCACGCCCGACCATAGGTGATCGCATGCATCGGAGTCAGCGACATCGACCCGATGTCGGTGAACCCGTGCCGGGCGAGCAGCTCCTGGTAGAACGCGCTGGGGACGAGTTGGTCGTCGATCTGTGCCTCGAAGAACTGGATGCCGGACATGACTCGTCCTGGTGCGCTGCGGAGTCCGGCGTCGTTGTCCGGGAACGGGAAGTCGGAGATGACGAACCAGCCGCCACTTTCCAGCGCGGCGCGGACGTTGCGGGTCACCTGGTCGACATCCCGGCACTCGTGCATCGAGATGTTGTTGATCACGACGCCGAACCGGTCGTCGAACGTCATCTTCTCCAGTGACGAGTGCACCAGCCGGACGCGGTCGGCATGGCCCGCTGCGCGGAGGTTCGCTTCGGCCACCTCCAGCGAGAACGCATCGCCGTCCACGCCGACCAGCTCACAGTCCGGGTATGCCTCGGCGAGCATGACCAGCCCAAGACCGGCCCCGCACGCGGTGTCAAGCACCCGGCAGCCCTCGGTCAACCGCGTCGACAGCCCGGGCACCTGGTCCAGCCCGCCGGGCACGAGGCGGCGGTAGAACGGCCTGCCGGTGCCGCTGACCGCGCGGATGAACTCGTTGCTACATCCGTCCCACCAGAACCGCTCGCCGGAGCCAAGCTCCTGCTCGAACCGGCTGAACAGCTCCGGCTGCTCCAGCACGCCGTACACGCCGCCGACGAAGCCGGGCGCGGCATGGTCGAGCAGCAGTGTGCCCATGTGCGGGGCCAGCCGATAGACGTCGCCATCCCGGTCGCATACCTGGGCAGCGTATGCCGCCCGGCACCACGTGGCGACGTAGAACGGATCCAGCTCGAGCGATTCGGCAAGTTCGTCCGGCGTGATGCCGCTCTCACCCGCCTCGGAGAGTGCGTCCAGCAGCCCGGAGCGCTGGCCGATGGTCACGGTGCGGTGGGCGACATAGCCGGCCAGGTGTCCGAGCAGCACCCCGGCCTGCTCCTTCATGTCCGGTGTCGGTGCAGTCGTAGTCATCAAGGTCCTCCTTGGGTCGGGGCCGTCACTTCGGCGGCTGGTCGATTCAGCGTCGTGGCGGGTCGGCTTCGGCGGCCAGTACGAGGAATGAATCTGGCCAGTTCACGATCTGTACTAGAGCGACGTGCGAGGCGTGGCTAACGTGTCGAGCATGGGAACGTACGGCCAGTTCTGCCCGGTCGCGAAAGCGCTGGAGTTGTTGGACGAGCGTTGGACGGTGCTCGTCATCCGGGAGCTGCTGTCGGGCAGTAGCCATTTCAACGAGCTCCGTCGGGGCGTGCCGCGGATGTCGCCGGCGCTGCTGGCCAAACGGCTGCAGCGGCTGATGCGTGCCGGAGTTGTAGAGCGGTACGCCGACGGCAATCGGGTCGTCTACCGGCTCACGCCCGCCGGCGAGGAGCTGCGCCCCGTGGTGGACGCGATGGGCACGTGGGGCGTGCGGTGGATACCCGAGTTGGGGGACGAGGATCTCGACCCGCACCTGCTGATGTGGGACATCCACCGCAACATCGACCTGGAGGCACTGCCGCCGGGTCGCAGCACCCTGCACTTCCGGTTCCGTGGCGCACCTGAGCATGCGCGGCAGTGGTGGTTGGTCATGAGCGCTGCGGGAGTGGACGTGTGCGACGTCGACCCCGGGTTTCCGATCGTGGCCACCGTCGACGCCGAGCTACGGTGCCTGACGCGGGTGTGGCGTGGTGATATCGGCTGGCGGGAGGCGGTCTTCTCCGGCGACCTGACGGTGATCGGATCCACCCAGATTCGACGTGCGATACCGAGGTGGCTCAAGCTCTCGGCGTTCGCTGTAGTGCCACGCCGTGAGCCCGCTGCCCATCCCGCCTAGCAATGCGCCCGGCGGCTCGCATTTATGCGCTGCGCCCCCAGGCGGCGAGCAGGCGGGTCTGCGGGCCGGCGTCCGGGCTGACGTCGGCGCGCGGACCGATCACGCCCGCATTGCGGTAGATGTCCTCCCGCTCGGCGAACCAGGCCGCGCACGTTTCAACCAGGTCCGGCTCGAGCGTCTCATCGGCTCCGATCGCCCGGGCCAGGTCCCAGCGGTGGATGAGCGCATCGGCGAAGACCTGGTTCAGATACTCGGCACCGGGCACGTCACCGAATGACAGATGGGTCGTCCGGGTGAGCACCGACTCGTCTGCCGCCGCGGCGACGGCGGCGGACGCCGACGACTCGAACGCGCCCACCGGATCATCGCCGAGCAGATCGCCCTCGTACGCATCGCCCACCTCGGTCACGGTCTTTCCGGCCAGCAACTCGGGAGCCCACCGGTTCTCGTTGACGAGATGGTTGACAAGGGTTCGCACGTCCCAGTCCGCGCAGGGAGTGGGGTTATGCCACTGTTCGGCGCCGACCTTGGCGACCGTGTCGCCGAAGCCGGTCAGCGCCCGCCGGTACGCCTCACGAATATCCACCATGATCTTCTCCTGAATGTCGGCCCAACAGCCATCATCGTCCGCCCGTCGGAGGCGGCACGCAATAATGTCCGGCCACCCAGCTAATCTGGACTGATTCAAGGAAAGCGACTAGGGTGGCGCCATGCCCGCCGCTGTTGACTTTCCGCAGATGCTGCGCGAGGCGGCGTTGCGGGTGACGAGTCCGCGGGTCGCCGTGCTGCGCGCCGTCCACTCTCACCCTCATGCCGACACCGATTCGATCATCAGTGTGGTGCGTGGGAATCTCGGTGGCGTCTCGCACCAGGCCGTGTACGACGTGTTGCGTGCGCTGACCGAAGCGGGTCTGGTGCGTCGCATTCAGCCGCCGGGTTCGGTGGCGCGCTATGAGGCCCGGGTCGGCGACAACCATCACCATGCCGTGTGCCGATCGTGCGGCGTGGTGGTCGACGTCGACTGCGCCGTCGGTCATGCCCCCTGCCTCACCGCATCCGAGGACCGCGGTTTCACCATCGACGAGGCCGAGGTCGTCTATTGGGGTTTGTGCCCTGACTGCTCGGCCAGGCGGGGGCGATGAAACCGCTACTCCGCCCAGGTACAACAAGATTGGAAGATCAATGTCTGAGAAGCCCGATACAGCAGCCTACGACGTGAACGAGGAGCCCCGGCAAGGCTGCCCGGTCCCACATGACCAGCGCCGTCTCCACCCCACGAGCGGCGTCGCGAACAGCGAGTGGTGGCCGAACCGGCTCAACCTGAAGATCCTGGCGAAGAACCCTGCCGTTGCCGACCCGATGGGCGAGGAGTTCGACTACGCCGAGGAGTTCGAATCGCTCGACCTGCCTGCGGTGAAGCGCGACATCGAGGAGATTCTCACCACGTCGCAGGACTGGTGGCCGGCCGACTTCGGCCACTACGGCGGGCTGATGATCCGGATGGCATGGCACAGCGCCGGCACGTACCGCGTCAGCGACGGCCGCGGCGGCGCCGGTGCCGGTCAGCAGCGGTTCGCCCCACTGAACTCGTGGCCGGACAATGTGAGCCTCGACAAGGCCCGCCGCCTGCTGTGGCCGATCAAGAAGAAGTACGGCCGGAAGATCTCATGGGCCGACCTGATGGTCCTGGCCGGCAATGTCGCGCTGGAGTCGATGGGCTTCGAGACGTTCGGGTTCGCCGGTGGCCGCAAGGACGCCTGGGAGCCGGAGGACGACGTCTACTGGGGTTCGGAGAGCGAGTGGCTCGGCAGCGACATCCGCATCTCGGGCGAGGCGCGGGAGTTGGAGAAGCCGCTCGGCGCGACGCACATGGGCCTGATCTACGTCAATCCGGAGGGCCCGGAGGGTGTTCCGGACCCGGTGGCCGCGGCCCGCGATATCCGGACGACGTTCGGCCGGATGGCGATGAACGACGAGGAGACCGTCGCGCTGATCGCCGGCGGGCACTCGTTCGGTAAGACGCACGGCGCGCACAAGGACGACAAGATCGGGCCGGACCCCGAGGCGGCGCCGCTGGAGGAACAGGGCCTTGGCTGGAAGAACGGCTACGGCACCGGAGCGGGCCCGGACACCGTCACCAGCGGCCTCGAGGTCACCTGGACCACGACGCCGACGCGGTGGAGCAACAACTTCTTCGAGAACCTGTTCGGCTACGAGTGGGAGCTGACCAAGAGCCCGGCAGGTGCACACCAGTTCGTGGCCAAGGACGCCGAGGCGACCATCCCGGACGCCTACGACCCGGCCAACAAGCACAAGCCCACCATGCTCGTGACAGACCTCGCGCTGCGGTACGACCCGATCTACGAGCCGATCTCGCGGCGCTTCCTGGAGAACCCGGACGAGTTCGCGGACGCGTTCGCCCGGGCGTGGTACAAGCTCACCCATCGCGACATGGGCCCGGTCCAGCGCTACCTCGGTCCGGAGGTGCCGGACGAGGTGCTGCTGTGGCAGGACCCGATCCCCGAGCCGGACTACGATCTGGTCGGTCCCGCCGAGATCGCCGCGCTCAAGCGTAAGATCCGTGAGTCCGGCCTTTCGACCTCGCAGCTGGTCTCCACCGCGTGGGCGGCGGCGTCGACGTTCCGCGGCAGCGACAAGCGCGGTGGCGCCAACGGGGGACGCATCCGCCTCGAGCCGCAGAACGGCTGGGAGGTCAACGAGCCTGACAAACTCGCGCCGGTGCTGCAAACCCTCGAGAGCATCCAGCGGTCCTTCAATGCCGCCCAGACCGACGGCATCCGGGTCTCCTTCGCCGACCTCGTCGTGCTCGGCGGCTGCGTCGGAGTCGAGGACGCGGCCAAGGCCGCCGGCTTCGACATCGAGGTGCCGTTCACGCCGGGACGGGGTGACGCCACCCAGGAGCTCACCGACGTCGAGTCCTTCTCGCACCTGGAGCCGAACGCCGACGGCTTCCGCAACTACCTCGGTAAGGATGCCCCGCTGCCGGCGGAGCACCAGCTGCTCGACCGAGCCAACCTGCTCACCCTCAGCGCGCCGGAGATGACGGTGCTGGTCGGTGGCCTGCGGGTGCTCGGGGCCAATTACCAGGACTCCGGGCTCGGCGTGCTGACCGACACGCCCGGCTCGCTGACCAACGACTTCTTCGTGAACCTGCTCGAGCTCGGGCACACGTGGAAGCCGGTGGACGACCGGTCCGAGACGTTCGAGTGCTACGACGACGCCACCGGTGAGAAGTTGTGGACGGGCAGCCGCGTCGACCTCGTCTTCGGCTCGAACTCCGAGCTGCGGGCTCTGGCCGAGGTCTACGCTGCCGACGACGCGAAGGAGAAGTTCGTCAACGACTTCGTCGCGGCGTGGGTCAAGGTCATGGAGCTTGATCGCTTCGACATCTGATCGAGGACGAAGTCGGAGTGGCCCGAGGACGGGAACGTCACGGGCCACTCACTCCGCCTTGTGCAGTGCCGAGCGGCCGTGTCCCTCCAGGCCAAGTGCAGCGCGCAGGTGGAATGCCGTGTTGGCCGGCAACGCGAATGACGTCGCGCCGTTCCAGTCGGTTGCGACCACGGCGCCGTCCTTCACCCAGTACGTGTTCGTCCGAGTACCGTCCACCGACAGCTCGACGCGTGCGCAGCCGGTGATGATGTCGGTGACCGGAGAGGCGACATCCTCGTCGTCGGTGCGTTCGAGCCGGGCCGGGAGGACCGCGTGCGCCGATCCGGCCGACTCGGTGAGCCACCGGAACTCGACAGCCTCGTCCAGCTCGCGAACCATCTCGGCCACCAGCGCAGAAACGCCGTAGCTCGGCACGACCGTTCCCTCGTGGTCAACCCGGTGCCCGGCAACGGTCACGCCGTGGCTGTCGCGAGTTCCTACGCTCTCCATCGCGCCGTCGCGGAAGGTGAAACTTGTCCAGTCCCGAATCGAACCGTTCATCCGTACCAGCGCCTCGTTGTCGACGATGCCGCCGTCGGGAGTGGAGAATCTGATCCGACAGTAGTGGCTGCTGTGGTCCGTCGCGGTCATCAGGGCGCCGACCGGAACCGAGTGATTACTGAGATAGAAGAGTTCGATCTGCACTGCGCTCTCCACAAGAACACCTTCATCTAGGCCTGGTTTGGTTCAACCAGTGCAGCACATGGGAAGCCTGTCCGGGCAGGATGGCTTCCGTGACGGACGAACTGGTACCCCGCGAGAACTACGCGGCCTTGGAGCGCTGCACGTATTTCAATCAGGCCGCGCTCGGTTTGATACCGCGCCCCACGGTGGCGGTGATGCGCGAGTTCGTGGAGCAGACGGCGCAGTTCGGAAACCTCTACCTCAGCGATGAGCAGGAGGCGGCGATCCTCGACGGCGTCCGGTCGGCCGGTGCCGACGTGCTCGGAGCGCCGGTCGACGATGTGGCCGTGGTCGGGAGCGCGAGCGAGGGTCTTGGGCAGGTCGCGTCGGTCCTCGAGCCGGGTGCCCGGGCCGTGGTACTGGTCGGGTCCGACTTTCCGAGTGTGACCTACCCGTGGCTCGCCGCGGCGAAGCGGCGGGACGTGGCCCTGCGCTTCGTCGAGGATCGGCCGGACGTAGACCTCACGGACAGCCTGGTCGACGCGATCGACGCGACGACGTCCGTGGTCGCGTTCGGCGCCGTCCAGTACGGGACCGGCTCGCGGGTCAGCGTCCAACGAGTGACGTCCGCGGCCCACGAGGTGGGCGCCCGGGTCGTTGTCGATGCTACGCAGCTCGCGGGTTCCGCGCCGGTCCGGACGGCTGAATGGCAGGCCGATGCCGTAGTGACGAGCGGCTACAAGTGGCTGTCAGCACACGGCGGGGTGGCCCTGTTGGCGGTCACTCCGGATCTTCGCGATCGCGTCCCCGCGCTCGTGGGCTGGAAGGGCACGGGAGATCCGTTCGGCTTCGACGCCGGGACGCTCCGCCTCACGGATGACGCGCGCCGCTTCGAGCTGTCCACCATGTCGTACGCGTCGGCGATCGGGCTTGACGCGTCCATCCGGATGCTGAGCTCGGTGGGTTTCGACATGATCGAGGCGCATGGGGGCCACCTTGCGGCCGAACTCGCCAGCAGCGTTGAACACCTGGGATGGCGTCCGTTCCGGCCGCCGTCCGGTGGCGGAGCGTCGTCTCACATATTGTCGCTCCGGCACCCCGACCACGACGCGGCGGCGGTAGCGGCGCATCTTGCCGAACGGGGCATCGTCTGCGGAAATCGTGCCGGCCGAATCCGGATTGCGCTGCACGCCTACAACAACAGCAACGACACCGCGCGCCTCGTCGCCGCGCTGGGCGAGCTCTAAGTGGTCTGGCCTGCGATGTGGGCCACCCGGTCACAATTCATCGGCGGTCGAGATCGGCGAGCTTGCGCAGCAACACCGTCCGCTCTTGTTCGTTGCGACAAGACTTCGCAGCACGTTCCAGCTCTTCGCGCGCCTCGTCGATGCGGCCGAGGCGGGTCAGCAGCTCGCCGCGGACGCTCGGCAGCAGGTGCGAGTTGGCCAGCGCATTGGTGGACGTCAGCTTGTCGACGATCGTCAAACCGGCGGCCGGCCCCTTGGCCATCGAGACCGCGACCGCGCGGTTGAGGGCGACGACGGGTGACGGGGCGAGCCGGCCAAGCGCTTCGTAGAGCAGCACGATTCGCTCCCAGTTCGTCTCGTCCACCGACCGGGCGACGGCGTGACATTCGGCGATGGCGGCCTGCAGACCGTAGGCGCCGAGTCCACGGCCGGCCTGCTCGGCGCGGGCCAGGGCGGCTCGTCCCCGCCGGATGGAGCCGTGATCCCAGCGCCGGCGGTCCTGGTGTTCGAGCAGCACCGGCTCGCCGTCCGCTCCGGTGCGGGCGGGGAAGCGCGCCGCGGTTAGCTCGAGCAGCGCCAGCAAGCCGTGCACCTCGTGCTCGTCAGGCGCCAGCCGGGCCAGCACGCTGGCGAGTCGTAGCGCCTCGCTCGCGAGTTCGTGCCGGATCAGACGATCACCGGAGCTCGCCGACGACCCTTCGGTGAAGATCAGATAGATGACGCTGAGCACCGCGGCGAGCCGTTCCGGCCGCTCGTCGGCCGGCGGTGTCTCGAACGGCACTCGGGCGGCCGCGATCGTCTTCTTCGCCCGGGTGATCCGGGCCTGCACGGTGGCGGTCGGGACGAGGAACGCTCTGGCGATCTCGTCACTGGAGAGGCCGCCGACCACGCGCAAGGTGAGCGCGACCTGTGCCTCGCGCGACAGCACCGGGTGGCAGGAGATGAACATCAGCGCGAGCACGTCGTCGTCGATCCGGTCCGGGTCCCACAGCAGGTCCGAACTGTCGTCGGCCGGGCCGGGCCGCGCAGCGGTGCCCGCGGCCATGGCGCCCTCGCTCAGCTCGCGGGCGAGGTCGGCGTACCGCTCGTCACGTGCGACGTTGCGGCGGAACGTGTCGATCGCGCGGCGCCGACCGACGGTGAGCAGCCAACCTGCGGGCCGGCTGGGGACGCCGTCCCGCGGCCAGCTCACCAGGGCTTCGGCCAGCGCCTCCTGGGCCAGGTCCTCGGCCAGCGCGAACTCGCCGGTGTACCGGGCAAGGGCACCGACGATTCGCGCGGACTCGATCCGCCAGACGGCGGTGACGGCGTCGCGACCGGTGGGATCGGCCATCAGTCGCTCAGAGCTGGCCGTTGGCCTCGCGCCACGCGCGCTCCTTCTGGATCCACTCGTTGTCCTGCGGGAACTCGTCGATGGTGGTGACGCGACGAATCTCGATCTTGAAACCCGGAACCTTGAAGGGCGCGCGTTTGGCCCACTCGACGGCCTCCTCCTTTGACGACACGTTGAGGATGTAGAAGCCGCCGAACAGCTCCTTGGTCTCCCCGTAGGGACCGTCGGTGACGACAGGTGGTTCGGCGGAGTAGTCGACGACGACACCCTCTTCCGCGTCGGCGAGTCCTTCGGCGGCCACGAGCACGCCGGCGCGGATCAACTCGTCGTTGAACTTGCCGACCGTCTCAAGGATCTCGTTGAAGTCGGCGTTCTCCATCTGCTTTACGGTCTCGTCGGTCGCCCGCATGGTCAGCATGTACTTCATGGTCTTGACTCCTTGGGTCGGGGCCCGCCTTTCGAGCCTCTCATGCACAGGTCGAACGGGGAGCGCCGCAGATCGACACGCCCACCGAGTCCATTTCGGGTGATCGAGAGCACCGTCGGCGCTGCGTCGCGGCCGAAATGGGTAGGTCTACCGATGAATGCTCACCCTCGCGTGGCCGAGGCTGATCTCATCACCACTGGAGGGGAGCAGCTGTCATGGAACGCACAGTAGAGCCGGCAGTCGTGGAATTCGCACAGGTCAACGGCGTGCGGATAGCCTACGAGAGAACCGGAGAGTCGGGCGATCCGCTCGTCTTCGTCCACGGGTCGTGGGGATCGCACCACAACTGGGATCCGGTGGTTCCGCGCCTGGCCGGGGAGTTCCGTGTCGTCACCTACGACCGGAGGGGCCACAGTGACAGCGAGCGCCCGCAGGGACCGGGCAGCGTACACGAGGATGTGGCCGATCTCGCCGCGTTGATCGAGTACCTCGATATCGCGCCGGCCTGGGTGGTGGGCAACTCGTACGGGTCGATCATCACGTTGCGGTTGGCGTCGGCGCGGCCGGACGTGCTGCGGGGCATCGTGGTGCACGAGCCGCCGCTTTTCACCCTGCTCGACGACGGCGGCTCCGAGGCTGCTGCGCTCGAGGAGATCCGATCGGGGCCGCTGGCCGAGGTGTATCGCCGGCTCACGGCCGGGGACCACGCCGGGGCCGCTGAGCTGTTCGTCGAGCAGGTCGCGCTCGGTCCGGGCAGCTGGGCGAGGCTGCCCGAGGACCTGCGGCAGACGTTCATCGTGAACGCGCCCACGTATCTCGACGAGATGAACGACCCGGATGCGTTGACCGTCGATGAAGCGGCGCTGGCCCGGTTCACCGCGCCCACACTGATCACCGAGGGTGACCAGAGCCCGCCGATCTTCCCGGCAGTACTGGAGCGGCTGGCCGGGTTGATGCCGCACGCCGAGCGGGTCGTCTACCCGGGAGCCGGGCACATCCCGCACATCACGCATCCGGTGTCGTATGTGGACGAGCTGGTCGCGTTCACCTCGGCTGCAACGTCGTGACGAGCCGGTTCCACATCCGGTCGGCGGACCGAACCCGCCTGGCCGTATGGGTCGACGGCGAGGGTCCGGCGCTGGTGCTCGTCCATGGGTCGTTGCAGGACCACACCGTCTCGGCCGGACTGGTCGGCGAGCTGCGGGCGGACGTCACCACATACTCGATGGACCGCCGCGGTTTCGGCGCCAGCGACGATGCGCCGGCCTATACGATCGAGCGGGAGTTCGAGGACGTCGCGGCGGTCGTCGACGAGGTCGCGGCCCGAACGGGCGGTCCGGTCGCGCTGTGGGGGCATTCCTTCGGGGCCAGTTGCGCGATGGGCGGTGCCGCCCGGACGGGCAACGTCGCCCACCTGATCCTCTATGAGCCGAGTCTTGGCCTGACCTACCCGGCAGGCTGGATCGAGGCGGTGGAGCACGCCGTCGCCGATGGTGATCACGAGACGGCGATCGTCATGACTCTGCGGGACGTGCTTGAGATCACCGAGGAGCAGATCGACGAGATGCGCGCCGGTCCGGAATGGTCCGGCCGGGTCGCCACCGCCCCGACGGTCGCGCGCGAAGCTCGCGCCGAGCAAGGCTGGGTCTACGAGCCCGGCCAGTTCGACGCGATCACGGCGCCGACCCTGTTCCTTCGTGGCTCGCAAAGCCCAGCGACTGTTCAGCGGGCGACCGACGACGCGGTGGCGGTGATACCGCATGCGCGAATACACGTCCTGAACGGGCACGCCCATGTCGCGCACCGGACCGACCCGGCGATGGTGAGCGCGATCGTCCGGGACTTCATCGCCGCGTCCTGAACGCCGGCGTCGCCGGGACGGCTCAGCTGCGCAGCAGCCCGTGCTCCATGGCGAACAGCGCTGCCGCGGCCCGGGTCGACGTGCCGATCTTGGTGTAGATGTGCTGGACGTGATGTTCGGCAGTGCGGGCTGAGATGACCAGCTGGTCCGCGATCTGTTTGTTCGAATGACCCCGGGCCACCAGCCGGAGCACTTCGACCTCGCGGTCGGTGAGCCCGGACGGCCAGAGCGTGCGTGGTGTGGACGGTGCCCGTCCCGCCGCCCCGACGACCGCCTTCACACAGTCGGGGTCGAAGCCGCCGGCCGCCGCCTGCTCGGCGACGAGCTCCGCGGCCTGCTCCGGGGAGCGGGCCGGCCGGTGCGGACGGCGCTGGGTCGCGGTCTGGAACGTGTCGGCGACACCGAGAATGCGGGCCGCGACCGGAATGGACGCCGCGCTGAGGCCATGGTGGTAGCCGCTACCGTCGAGGCGTTCGTGATGCAGGCCGGCGATACGTGCGAGCGGCTTCAAGGCGCTCGAGCCGGCCAAGATGCGCTCGGTGTAGTAAGGGTGCATCCGGATCTGCTCGCGCTCGGCGCGGGTCAGCGGCGCCTTCTTGTCCCAGATGCCGCTGGAGACCGCCGCCCTACCCAGGTCGTGCAGCAGCGCAGCGCGGCGCAGGTCGGTGATCTCGCGATCGGCGAGGCCGAGCGAGCGTGCGGCACGTTCGGCAAGCTCGGCGACTTCGGCCGAATGGCCCAGCGTATACGTCGACTTGAGATCGATCATGTCGGCGAACGTCCTGGCGAGCCGGTCGAGATCTTCTGGTCCGATGTATCGCACCGGCTGGGGCTCCGCCGAGAGCACGGCGTCCCACGGGTCGGCCGCGTCGAGTTCCCGAAGCAGGTCGGCACCGTGCCGGCGGAACGTGTCGGCGACCGCCGGGTCGAACCATCCTCCGGAACGCCGTTCCACCATCGCCAATGCGGCGTCGACGCCGCCCTCGTCGTGGAAGATGACCGCCTGGTTCGCGACCTCGCCGATCCGCACGGGCAGGGCGATGTCGTCACCGGCCAAGCCCTGCGGCACGCCCTTGCCGTCCCACCGCTCGAATAGCTGGTACAGCGCGTCCCGCACTTCCGGGCCGAGGCCGAGCCGTCCGACGAGCAGTGCACCGGCCTCGCACACCGAGCGCTGGATCGTCGTCCCGTGCCTGCGCTCGCCGACCACGGCCCGCGCGATCAGGCCGGGGCGTCGTATACCGCTGCCCCGCCCGGTGCTGAGGACGAGCGCGACCGACTCGCGAGCATCGCCGAAGTCGGCCCGCTCGCCGAGCGGACGCGACACCAGCTCGTCGCCACCGAACCAGGACGCCTCGTCCGCTGCCGTCGCCGTGCAGCCGAGGTGCCGCAGGAGCGTCGTCAGGTAGACGTCGCGGACCTGTTTCTCCGGTACATCGCTGACCCTGGCCAGAGCGGTGGCCAGCACGCAGGAGCGGATCGCCTTCTCCGGCGGTTGCCCCATCCCGAGGTCGGTGACGACCGACAGGGCCGCCAGCAGGTCGGCCAGCCGCACGTCGTTCTCCGCCAACCGACTCACCTCCATGTCGTCGAGAGCATTTCACCCGACGATCAGGCGAGCAAGCCTGTCGTGAACCCGGGCCAGACTCGCTCTCGAAATGCATTGTCGTGGCTGGCAGAGACCCGGCTACCGTTCCACGTAGGCGGCGAGGTTCGCCAGTGAGGACGCGAGGCCCGTGGCGTGTGCCTCTTCGGAGATGCCGTCGGGCACGTTCTCGGCGCGGATCTCAACACGTGTCCCAATGTCGACACCGATGACTTCCCAGGTCATTGTCATGGTCCCGGCGTAAGCCGGGTCGTTCGAGACGAAGTCCACCGCCTGCACGACGCGCTCGCCCGGAACAAGGTCGACGAAGCGGGCTTCGACGATATCGGAGTCCGCGGTGGCCTTCCCGGGCGCAGCCGAGGCGTCCGCATACGTCAAGACCAGCCGATACGATCCGCCGGGCCGTGCGTCGAATCGTTCAAATCTGCCGGTCATGTCGCCGGGTGGTAACCAGACGACCAGCGCGTCCGGATCGACAAGTGCGGCATAGACGCGCTCTGGCGAAGCTGCGATTACTCGCGACGCCGTGTCTGTGTGTACCACGTGATGCATCATACGGACCCTTCTTGGCCCGGCAGGTCATGGCCGTGCTTCGAGGATCATGAAGTTGGGGGTTTCGGCTGCCTGCCGGAACCGGGTGAAGCCGGCGTCTTCGGTGACGCGTCGCAGTGCGGCTTTCCCGGCCTGTGCGCCAAGGGCGTTCTCGCATCCCTGTGAGATCGCGCTGGGAGTGCAGACGAAGGTCGATACCGAGAAGAACGTTCTTGCGCGAATGCTCTCGACGGGGTGGCCGTTCGTACGTGGTTCAGTGAACATCCATGTCCCATCGGGTTCAAGCGCGTCACGAA
Organism: Jiangellaceae bacterium; assembly: GCA_036374835.1. Classification (GTDB taxonomy): domain Bacteria; phylum Actinomycetota; class Actinomycetes; order Jiangellales; family Jiangellaceae; genus DASUTB01. The sequence goes on from DASUTB010000037.1 coordinate 18,973, forward strand.
TATGAGCCGCGGCGGCGACCGGGTCGCCCCACTCGTGCAGCGCGTTGAACACGCAGACCAGGTCGAAGTTCGCTCCGGCGAAGTCGTCGGCACCGGCGACCTCGAACGTCACTCGATCGGCCACGCCGTCCCGTGATGCCTGTTCACGGGCGGTTTCGATCGACGGGGCGTGATTGTCGAACCCGGTAAACGTCGAGGCGGGGTAGGCATGCGCGAGAAGGATCAACGTCGCGCCGTGCCCGCAGCCGACATCGGCGACCTTGGCTCCCGCAACCAGCTTGTCGTGCACACCGTCGAGCGCCGGGATCCAGTTCTCAACGAGGTTGGCCCGGTAGACCGGTCCGAAGAATCGTTCCGTGCCGACGAACAGATGGGGGTGGTGCTCGTCCCATCCGATTCCGCCATCTGTAGTGAATGCCTTCCCGACGCGTTCGGTGTCCTTGTGGGTCGAGCTGGCGACCATCGCGCCACCGGCGACGAATGTAGGGCTGGACGGGTCGGCCAGGCAGGCAGCCTGTTCGGCTGTTAGCCAATAGGTGCCGTCAATCGGATCGTGTTCGCAGTAGGCGCTGGCCACCTGTGCATTGAGCCATTCGCGCACCAGCCGGGGATGACACCCGGTCTCCGCCGCCAGCTCGTCAGCGGTTTGCCGGCCGCCGTCGGCCAGCGACCGGTACAGCCCGAGCTGGTCGCCGATGACGACCGTGGCCGCGTGCATGGTGGCAGCCTGATCGGCGGCGAATCGTTCCAGGAATGCCTGCAACCGATCGGTGTCTATGGTCATGCCGCTCATCTCCTCGTGTAGCGGCCTCGCGCTTTCCGCCATGGCGATCTGTCGGTGATCAGATCGCGATGTTCTGGTTGACGCGAAACACGTTCGTGGGGTCGTACGTGTGTTTGACGGACGTAAGGCCTCGGCTCACACGGTTTGCCGGTCAGGGTCGACCCGCACCCCGGTCATCGCCGATAGATCGATCACGAGCCCGTCGTCGCAGCTCGTCAGACCTGCGCCGTTGTGCCCGTCACCTCGGACCGCGATCGGCAGATCGTGCTTGCGGCCGTAGCCGATCGCCGTGATCACGTCCGCGACATTCGCGCAACGGGCGATCATGAGCGGTCGTTTGTCGAACATGCCGTTGTACAAGCGGCGCGCCTCGTCGTACCGGTCGTCGGTAGGCGCGATCAGATCTCCGCTCAGCCGGTCCCTCAGGTCAGCGGGCGTGGCCGTAATGGTCATCGCATACTCCTTGATCAGTTGTGGCCTGGATAGGGTGCGGCGGCGGCCACGGAGATCCTCGGCTCCTGTCGGCTACCGCCCGGGTGGAGGGATTTTCGCTGGGCCGGGCCCTGGTCACGAGAGTTTGCTTTCGGGTAGACCGACCGCTCGAGCCTCGTTGACGGGGAAATAGGTTTGCGTGCTGGCGGGCTCCAGCGAACCGTCGATGTAGTCGCGCAGGGGCTCGACCGACGGCGCCTCCCACAGGCAGGTTGCCCGCGTGAGGTCGGCCGCCGTCAGGAACTGATGGCGCCGCAGCTGTGCCGGCGGCGGTGCCATCGAGTTGACCTTCTCTTTGAAGTGGTCCCGGTCGTGGATCTCGTGGTTGATGACGATGAACATGTCCGCCTCCTGGTAACGGCGAGATGGTCGGGCTTTCGTTAGGACCGTACGTCCAGGAGAACGGCCGCCGCCTCACCAGAGCTGCCCATTCCCGGTGCAGACGTCGATGGTCAGAACGGGCCATCAGATCCGCTCGCCCGGGAAATCGAACGGGTTGACCGGAGCCGAGCGTGATGGTGTATGCGGTGTGGTTTCCGGCGCCCGATCCCGCCCGTCAGTTGCCAGAGACCTCGGGTGGCGCCGGATCAGACGAGGTCGTGCGCGATTGCGAAACCGGCCGCCGTCGTACGTGACGACACACCGAGCTTGGTGTAGATGTTGCTGAGGTGGCGTGCGACCGTGTGCTCGCTGAGTACGAGCTCGGCGGCGATCTCGCGGTTGGTGTTGCCCGCGGCGACCAGCCGCAACACCTCGCACTCGCGGGCGGACAGCCCACCGGGACGAGGTTCGCCATCGTTCATCTGCGAGGCCACTCGATCCGCGTCCGCAGTTGCTCCCAGACGGGTGAACGTCCGCCGGGCGGCGTCAAGTTCGTGTGATGCGCCCTCGACATCACCGATCGCCCGCAGGGCCAGACCAGTGAGCAGCCGTGCCTCGGCCAGCTCACATTCCAGATCGAGTGTCCGCCATGTGATCATCGCCGGACGCAGCACCGCCAGCGCGGCCTCGGGCTCGCCGTCGGCCAACCGCAGCCGGGCGCGTGCAGTGCCGGCCAATGCTGCGATTGCTTCACTCGACGCGCTCACGGCGATGGCATCCAAGTCGTCACAGGCGGAACGTGCGAGATCGGGCCGGTCGGCAGCCAGCGTCACCTCCACCTGCGCAGCCAGCAGGGATGCCGTGCGGAACGGCAGCCCTCCGGAGTCGGCGAGTGCGGCGCGCAGCGCTGCCATCGCTGCATCGGTACGACCCTGAGCCAGCCGGATCATGGCCAAGCCCGGCTGTGGGTCGTGGCCGAGCTCAAGCGCCTCTGCGAATGCCTGCTCGGCCGCACGGGTCTCACCACGGCGGCGCAGGATTTCCCCTCTCACGTAGAACGCCTCGCCCGCCAAGTGAGGCTCGAATGCCAGCATCTCCTCGCAGGCCCGCCGTGCCTCGACCGCGGCCACCTCGAGTTCGCCTCGCAGGGACATCACTTCCACCTGTCGCACCCGGCACAAGCCCTGGTACGGCGTGGCCTCAGGCAGCGACGATGCCCAATCCCAGGCCGTCTGTGCCCAGCTGACAGCGCGACGGATGTCGGCAACGCCCATACACATCCCCACCGCGAAGCACGAGATCCAACCGGTGAAATGCGCGTCCAACTCGCCGGACAAGACCGACGCCATCGCCTCGTCCAACGACCTCAGGCCGTCGTCGACATCGTTGCGCACCAGATGGCACAATCCCTGCCACGACAGGGCGAGGGCCACGAGGGCGGGCGCACCGAAGCGCTCACCCGCCTCCATGGCCCGCTTGGTATGAGCCTCGGCCCGGTCGACGTCCCCGGCAGCCAGTGCAGCCTCGGCCTGACCACACGCCAGATAGCCCATCTCCACGCAGACGGGGTGGTCATCCAGTTGTCGCTGTGCCCGCTGCAACCATCCTGATGAAGCCACCGGCTCGCCACGAAGGCCGTAGCGCACTGACAGCATCCATGCCGCATACGCAGCTTCACGTGGTCGGCTGGAGGCTACGAAAGCGCGAAACGCCTGCTGTCTCAGCTCGATCTCCTCCTGAACCCGACAGCACCACCAAGCCGCGTCGGCGAACAGCACGAGGTCATCAGGTGACAGCCCAGTCGGATCGGCGTCCCGCAGCAGCCCGTAAGCCTCGCTCCACCGCAGCTGCCGGGCGGCGTCGCGAGCCAGCTTCACAGCCTTCGCGGGCTCACCCATTCGTATCCACTCCGAACTACGAGGAACCGTCGACCTGGGCAGCCAACTTCGGTCCACGTCCTGTGAACACCACGTAGCCGCTCACAGGGCATCGTCAACGAACGCGCCGTCGACCATGCCCCGATTGTAGAGCTCCCAACCACCCCTGCTGGCAACTCCGACTCCTGGGCGGCTCCCGCGCTCACCGACGCAGCTGTTGCCGCACCCGTGCGGCCTCTCGAGTGAGGTGGTCGCGCTCTGGCACGCTGCCAGCGGTGCGGGAGGCCTCGGCATACAGCTTGGCGGCGTGCGCGAGATCGCCGGCGCGTTCGTGCAGGTATGCCGTCGCCGCGGTGTAACGGGGCAGGTCGGGGTCCACGTCAGCCAACGCCGCCAGGCCGGCCTGCGGTCCGTGGGCCTCGCCGACCGCAACTGCGCGGTTGAGCCGAACCACTGGGCTGCCGGTCAGGAGCAATAGTTCGTCGTACCACTCCACGATCTGCACCCAGTCCGTCTCAGCGGTGCTCCGGGCATCCGCGTGTAGGGCGGCGATCGCGGCCTGCGCCTGGTATTCGCCCAGCCGGTCGCGGGCCAACGCGGCCTGCAGGATCGTCACCCCCTCGGCGATCAAGCCGGTGTCCCAGCGCGTCCTGTCCTGCTCAGCGAGTGGCACCAGACGACCCCCCGGGCCGGTACGCGACGCGCGGCGCGCGTGGTGCAGCAGCATGAGCGCGAGCAACCCCGCGACCTCGGGCTCGTCGGTCAAGGCGACGAGTTGGCGGGTGAGGCGGATCGCCTCGGCCGCCAGGTCGACGTCCCCGCCGTACCCCTCGTTGAAGACGAGGTAGAGCACGCGCAGCACCGTCCCCAGATCACCGGGCTGGTCGAGTGGCAGCCCCGCGATCCGCCGCTTGGCCCGGCTGATCCGCTGCGCCATGGTCGACTCGGGGACGAGGTATGCCGTGGCGATCTGCCGCGTGGTGAGGCCACCGACAGCGCGCAGCGTCAGCGCGACCGCCGCGTTCTGCGGGAGGGTTGGGTGCGTGCACAGGAAGTAGAGCCGCAGCGTGTCGTCCGTGGCGGGCGCAGGACCGGCGGGAGGCTCGACCTCCACGGTGAGTTCCCGGCCTCGCCGTGACGCCTCGGCACGGGCGGCGTCGAGGAATTTACGCCACGCGACCGCGACGAGCCATGCCTTCGGATCGCGCGGCGGATCGTCCGGCCAGGTTTCCAGCGCCCGAATCAGGGCCTCCTGCACGGCGTCCTCGGCCGAGGCGAAGTCGGCTCCGCGCCGGACGAGGACACCGATCACCGCGGGCACGAGCTCCCGCAGCAGCGACTCGTTCACTCGGTGACCGTGGGCGGCTCGGTGAGAAACGGTCGGACCTCGAGCCATTCGTGGATCGGCTTGCCGCCGGGCCCGGGCGCGGCGGAGAGCTCCCCGGCCAGCTCGACCGCGCGATCCCAAGACTCCACGTCGATGACGTACCAGCCGGCGATGAGATCTTTGGTCTCGGCGAACGGACCGTCGGTCACCGGTGGACGTCCCTCGCCGTCATACCGCACGAACGCACCCTCGGGCGCCAACGCTTGGGCGTCGACGAACTCACCCGTCGCTTCCAAGCGGGCTGCGAAGTCGCGCATGAACTGTACGTGCGCGTCGACCTCTTCCGGCGTCCACTGGTCCATCGGCACGTCGTTGACGGCGGCCGGCGCGCCACGGTAGTGCTTCAGCAGCAGGTACTTCATGGTGGTTCTCCTTGTTCGTCACGCGGCCGGTCGAGGCCACTCGTGTCCCTGGGACGAAGCCAGCACTACATTCTCGACATCAAGCCCGCTGACGTTCGTCCCGCTGCCGGACCAACTCCTCGACGGCGCTCGGGAGGGTCGTCTCGAAGTCGATCAGCTTCGCCCAGGTCGGGCGCACGACGATCCGGACCATGCCGTCGTAGAGCGAGCGAACTTCGGCCTCCCACTCGACCCGCTGCTCGGCCGTCATCGTGTAGGTGCCGCTCATCTGGAGGTACTCGTCCGGTATGCCCTCGACGATGTCCAGCTCGGCCCGACCACGGATCAGCAGAATCTTGGGCGGGTGCATCTCGGTGTCGATCGTCAGGGCCACCGCCGGATTGTGGCGCAGGGCCGAGAGCTTCGGGGCGTTCTTCGTCGTGCACATGACGATCTCCGCGCCGTTCCAGGTGATCCCGATCGGGATGGCGCGGGGTGTGCCGTCCTTGGCGATGTACGCCAGTCGGGCCAGGTCGCGGCCCAGGAGCTCTTGGCTGATCGGGCGGCTCAGGACCTCGGTAACTTCGTTCGGCTGCACAGCTCAGCCCTCCTTCTTCGTCATGTGGCCGTCGTGGCCACTCGTGTCCCTGGGACGGAGCCGGCGCCACGTTCTCGACACAATTTCCCCAGCAGCTTCCCGCAGAGATCCTCTTCAGTTCGCGGTTGGGCTGCGGCCGTGTCCCGGGTCAGCGTGGCCAGTCCTGGGCGTTGCGCATGCGGATTGCGGACCAGTGCAGCGTCGTGGTCTCCCACAGCCCCACCAGCGGTGTCAGCCGAGGAAGTACCCGCAACTCCACGGCAGCAATCTCCAGCGCGGTAAAGATGTCGTCAATCGGTTCGACGCCGGTCGGGACGACGCGCTGCTCACTGACCCAGGCGCCGGCATCGCCCAGGTCGGTGAACGACGCCGGCGGCATGTCGTACCTGTACAGCGTGGTCGAGCGCATGCGCTCCAGCCAGCCGTACTCCACGTACGCGATCACCTGAGCGTCGCTTCGGCCGAACCAATGCGCTACGTCCTCAGGCGCCGAGGTCGGGAGCGGCCAGAGCAGGATGCGCGGGCACTCCCTGGGGAACATGTACATGAACTGGTGCGGCTCGTCGATGGTCCACACGAGAGGTGGAACGTCCGGCCGATGGCGCACCTTTCGCGGTGCGAACTCCGCGATATCCGGCTCCTCGGAGAAGTGGAACAGCCGAGGCGCGGGCGTCCCGGTAATCATCATCGGCAAGGATAGCCGGGCGGGCAGGCACTGCGGGGTGACATGTGATGTGGGTGGCAGCCGATAGCGTGGTACTTGGGGGTTGATATGAGTGGCGAGCGGTACACCCGTGACGAGGATTTGGCGCAGCAGCTCGACCGGCACTGGCTGGAGCTGTTGCAGGAGTTGCGGGTCGCGCAGACCGGTGTGCAGATCCTGTTCGCCTTCTTGCTGGTCGTCGCGTTCAGCGGGCCGTTTCAGGATGCCGACGGTTTTACCCACGGTGTGTTCTCGGTGACCCTGGTCGTCACCGCGATGGCGACCGGGCTGCTGATCGCGCCGGTCTCGGTACACCGCCTCGTGTACCGGCGGTGGCTGCGTCCGCAACTGGTGCGCACGGCGTCGCGAATGGCGATGGGCGGCCTGCTGTTGATGCTGATCGCGGTGGCGGGAGGGTTGCTTCTCGCCTTGGATATCGTGCTTCCCCGCGGCGTGGCCATCGCGATCGTCGTGGTCGTTGTGGTGTGGTTCGTCGGCTTCTGGTACGTCGTCCCGCTCGCGCTTCGCCGCAGTGCTCGCTAAGCCGCCGTGATGTCCTCGGCGAGCGGCTAGCTGCGATCGATCGGGTTCCGCGCGAACATGCCCGAGATGCCGACGGCGCGTTCCAGCGTTGCGAAGGCGCCCTCCGGATGCCGGTTCATCTCGTCGAGGAACGCCGTGTGCATCTCGGAGACGAAGTCCAGTCGCGGATACCTGCGCAGCACCGTGGTGAGCTCGTCGCGATCGATCGCTTCGAGGCCGAGTCCGACGACGTCGATCGTTGCGCCGGCCTGGACGACGCGGTTCGTCGGGTCGTCCTCCCGCTGGAGGTTCGTGTGCCGCAGGATCGCCTGCTCGACCAGTCGGATCCGGTCCGGTTCCCAGCCGCGGTTCGAGAGGAACCGGCCGGCGACATCCGCGCTGACTACCCCGAACTCCTGCGTTCCGCGATGCGTGTCGGTCAGCCCGAGATCGTGGATCATGGCGGCGACGAACGCCGCCTCGTGGTCGACGTCACCGGCGACGGTCGCCGCACCGAACAGATATGTCCGGTAGCTGTGGTTGAGCAGGAAGGGCGGCGCCGCCATCCGGGCGAGTTCGGCTGCAGCGTCGGCGGTCGGGGAGTCGGGAATCGTCACGCGCATCATGTCTCCTGTGGCGAGGTCGCCCTTCGATCGTGGAGTGTGACCGTGATGTCTGCAATGACAGGTACATTGCAGATCCGGACATTGTGACTCCGCTGTCGTGTCAGTTCCCGCTCATGCACCAAGCTTGCTGACATGGAGTTCGATGGGCCGTCGCCGCCGCGCCTGGTGGCGATCACGGTGTTCGACGGAGTCGAGATGCTCGACGTCGCGGGCCCGATCCAGGTCTTCTCGACCGCCGCGCGGCTGAGCCGGCGTGCGGCGTACGAGACCGTGCTGGCCGGCGCGCGTCGTGGCTTCGTGCGCACGGCGGCGGGCGTCCCGCTCATGGCCGAACGCTCGTGGGACGAGCTCGCAGCCGGCGCCGACACGCTCATCGTGCCCGGCGGCCTGGACATGACCGCGGATGAACTGCGGCCGCTGGTGGACCGCGAACTCGTGCGGTGGCTCGAGAACGACGGTGCTCGATCGGCGCGCCGGCTCGTGTCGGTATGTACCGGAGCGCACGCGCTGGCCGCTGCCGGACTCCTGGCCGGAAGACGTGCGACGACACACTGGGCGATGGCCGGTCTGCTGGCGGCCGACCATCCGGACATCGACGTGGCCGCTGACTCGATCTTCGTCCGGGATGGCTCGGTGTGGAGCTCGGCCGGCGTGTCGTCGGGAATCGACCTTGCGCTTGCCCTCGTGGCCGCCGATCACGGTCACGACCTCGCACGACGCGTCGCGCAATGGATGGTGGTCTATCTGCGCCGCCCCGGCGGTCAGGGTCAGTTCAGCGCCTATCTCGAACCCCGTCGGTCCACCTCGGAGCGTCTCGGCCGGTTGCTCGCGTGGATCCCCGGACACCTGCAGGACGACCTGTCCGTCGAAGCGCTCGCGCGGCGGGTCAACGTCAGCCCTCGCCACCTCGCCAGGCTCTTCCGCGACGAGGTGGGGACGACACCCGGCGCGTATGTGGAGCGGGTGCGGCTGCGGGCCGCGCTCGACCGGCTCGCCCACACGGACGCGCCGCTGTCGGCTGTCGCGGGCGCGTCCGGTTTCGGTTCGACGGCAGCACTGCACCGGAGCGTCACCCGCCACAACGGCGTGAGCCCGGGCGAGTACCGGCGCCGATTCGGAGCCACCGAGTGACGTCGTGCGAATTTCTGTGTCCGTTAGCCCATGGTGAGGTCGTCGGCGAGCAGATCCATCAACAGCCCGTCGTGCCAGGTCCCGTCCGGGCCGCGTTCGTACTGCCGCATGATGCCGACTGGCCGGAAGCCGACCTTGGTGTAGGAGGCGATGGCCGCGTCGTTGTCGGCGGCGGGGTCGATCGAGAGGCGATGGTGGTTGTGATCGTCGAACAGGTGCCGCGCCAGCGTGCGCACCGCGTCGGTGCCGAGGCCGCGTCCGTGCACGTCGGGGTGCAGGTAGATGTCGATACTGGCATGCCGGTACTGCGGGTCGTCCTCGGCGGACCACTGGATCGCGCCCACGACCGCGCCGTCGTACTCGATCGCATAGACGTGCAGATCCGCTTCGGCGAGATCCTCGCGCACCTCGGCGAGAAGGTCGTCGCCGCCCCACCGGTGGTGGACCTCGGGCGTGGAGCGGATCGCGACGAAGGTCGCCACGTCGTCGGCTTCGGCGGGGCGCAGGGTGACCATGGCGCCTTTCAGCACGGACATGCTCGGATAGTAGCCGTGACGTTTCAGTGGCCATGACAGTACGCTCGCGCAGCCTCGTGCCGGGATGTGGCCGCTCTGGCAGAGTAGCGACGTGGTCTCTGGTGAGCAGATCGTGAACGAGTTGCGGGGCATGGCGGACGCGGCTGAGCATGCGAAGATCGCCAAACGTGTACCGGCCGACCAGGTGATCGGCGTCCGGATGAAGAACGTGTTCGACCTGGCAAAGGCGAACACCGACCTGCCGCTCGCCGAGGTGGAGGCGCTCCTGGACAGCCGCTACTACGAAGCACGCATGGTGGCCGTGAGCATCCTCGACTTCCGCGCCCGAGCCCGCGGCATCACGGACGAGCAGCGCCGCGAGCTGTACGAGTTGTACCTTCGGCGACACGACCGGATCGACACTTGGGATCTCGTCGACCGGGCCGCGCCGCGGGTGGTCGGCTGGTATCTGCTCGACAAACCTCGCGACGTGCTCTTCGAGCTCGCCAGGTCTCCGAGCATCTGGGAACGACGTACGGCGATCACCGCCGCCTTCTGGCTCATCCGTGCCGGCGACCTTGACGACCCGCTCGCCATCGCCGAGATCCTCCTCGGTGACGAACACCTGATCCAGACGTCCGTGGGGACGGCTCTGCGCGAGATCGGCAAGGTCGATCCCGCCCTGCGTGACGAGTTCCTGCGGCGCCACGAGGCGCGGATCAGTTCCACCACTCGCCGCATGGCGCGAAAGTAGCGGAACGTCGCAGCCGTGGTAGTGACCTCCGGCATTCGGTGTGGCAGGCTGTGCGAATAAGTGCTGTTGTCAGGACAAATGGGAGTGTCATGAAGGGCGTGGCTGGGGCACCGGTGAGCTTCGGTGTTTTCGAGATGACCGCGGACGGACGGCTCGCCACCCCGGACGAGGTTCTCGGTTCGCTGCGGGACGCCGGGTACGACGCGGTCGACCTGGGTCCGGTCGGCTGGATGGGTGACGCCGAGCACATCGGCGACCGGCTGCGGCAGTATCACCTGACGCTGTGCGGCGGCTGGGTCGACCTACCGTTCAGCGACAACGAGGCGTTCGAGGCGGCGCTGCCGGCACTCGACGAGGCGCTGGAGATCTTCCTTGCCGCGAAAGAGGTCGACCCCGCCCGGCCGCCGCTGCCCACGCTCGCCGACTCCGGATCGGCGCAGCGCCGGGCGAACCCGGGTGGACGCGCGCCGGGTATCGGGCTGGACGAAGAAGGATGGCGCCGGCTGGCGGCGAACCTGCAGACCGCGGCGGGGCGGGTTCGGGACGCCGGCCTGGAGCCGACGTTCCACCACCACGTCGGCACCTACGTCGAGACGCCGTACGAGATCGGCCAGCTGCTCGACCGCACCGACATCGGCCTGACCCTCGACACCGGGCACCTGCTGCTCGGCGGCGGCGACCCGGTGGACGCGCTCGGCTGGGTCGGCGACCGGATGAACCACGTCCACGTCAAGGACGCGTACCTCAACGTTTTGGAGAAGGCCGTCGACGAGGGTGCCGACATGCGCACGGTCTGGGAACGAGGCGTGTTCCCAACCCTCGGAGCCGGCGACCTCGACCTCGCCGGCTTCATGAACGCGCTTATGGCCGGCGGATTCGACGGCTGGATCGTCGTCGAGCAGGACGTCGTCCCCACCGGCAACGGCCTGCCCGCGCAGGCCGCCGCCGACCAGCGGACCAACCGCGAAGCGCTGCGGCGGTGGGCACCGTGACCGAACGGATCAGGGTGGCCGTCGCCGGCCTCGGTGCGGTCGCGCAGTCGGTGCATATCCCGTTACTGGTGCGGCGGTGGGATCTGTTCGAGATCGTCGCGGTGTGCGACCTGTCCGCGGCACTGCGCGAGGCGGTGGGGGAGCGCTGTGGCGTTCCGGCGAGCCAGCAGTATGCCGATGCCGACGACATGGTCGCCAAGTCCGGCGCGGACGGCCTGCTGCTTCTCACGTCCGGCTCGCATGCGCACTTCGCCGGCCAGGCGCTACGACACGGCATGCCGGTCTTCTGCGAGAAACCGCTGGCGCACACCGTGTCCGAGGCCGACGAGCTGGCGGACGTCGCGGCCGGCCGTAATGCGCTGCTGCTCGGGTACATGAAGGAGCACGACGACGCCATCGGTCGGATGCGCGAGCTGCTCACCCGGGTCGACGGCGTCCGGGCGGTCGACGTGCGGGTGCTGCATCCGTCGGGACGCTCGCAGCTCGCGTTCGCCAACCTGCGGCCGCCGCCGGACGACCTGTCGCCCGCGACGCGGGGCCGGCTTCGCTCGGATGCCGAACGGCAGCTCGACGTCGCGCTCGGCACGTCGGCGCCGCAATGGCTGCGGCGGCTGTACGAGCAGGTGGTGGTCAGCAGCGTGATCCACAACACGTCGCTGCTGCGCAGCCTCTTCGGCGGCATCACGGCGTTCGACGATGTCCGGGTCTGGCCGGACGACGCGTTCCCGCCGTCCGTGCAGGTCACCGGCGGGCTCGCCAACGACGCGCGAATCGTGCTGTCCTGGCACTACCTCGAGGATTACCCGGCCTACCGGGAGACCTTGACCGTCCACCACGCGCGTGGGTCGATGGAGGTGACGTTCGCCACGCCCTACCTGCTCAACGCACCCACCACCTTGGAGGTCGTCGAGTCCGCCGGCACGGGCGAGGCGAGGACGACGTACCTGTCGACGACGAGTTCGTTCGAGAACGAACTCGTCGAGTTCCACCAGATGGTGACCCAGGGCGCGGCGCCCATCGCTGGTATCGCCGAGGGACGGGCGGACATCATCACCAGCCAGCGGATCGTGCGCCGGCTGGCCGAGCAGCAGGGCGTCCCGATCGGAGGAGAGGCGGCAACGTGGTGAGTGAGGCGACGTGAGCGACGGAGTGGTTCTGGTTCCGCACACGCACTGGGACCGGGAGTGGTACGAGCCGTTCCAGGTGTTCCGGCTGCGCTTGGTCGCGGTGCTGGACGACGTGATCGCTCGTGCCGAGGCGGACCCGGAGTTCCGGTTCACCATCGACGGCCAGATGGCCGCGGTCGACGACTACCTCGAGATCCGCCCGGAGAATCGTGACCGCGTCGCCGCCCTGGTCGCGCGCGGTCAACTGGCCGTCGGTCCGTGGCAGATCCTGCTGGACGAATTCCTGTGCTCGGGCGAGACCATCGTGCGCAACCTCGAGATGGGCTGGCGCCGCGCGTCCAAGCTGGGCGGCGCGATGCCGGTGGGATACCTGCCGGACATGTTCGGTCACTGTGCCCAGATGCCGCAGATCCTCGCCCGCGCCGGCATCGAGCACGCGTGTCTGTGGCGGGGCGTCCCGGCGTTCGTCGACGGGCACGCGTTCAAATGGGTGGCTCCGGACGGCAGCGCCGTACGGGTGGAGTACTTGTGGGACGGCTACGGCAACGCGCTCGATCTGTTCGCCGACCCGTCCGGTGTCGCCGCCGCCGCGCGGGCGTACCTGGACGACGCCGAGACCCGGTACGGGGACGATCCGGTGCTCGGCATGCTGGGTTCGGACCACACGTCACCTCGAGCGGACCTGATGCCGCTGGCCAGGGAGGCGGGTCTCGCCGTCGGGACACTGACCGAGTACGTGCGTTCGCTCCCGTCCGCAGAAGGCGGGCTGCTCGTCGTCGACGGTGAGATGCGCAGCCATGCGCGGGGCAACATCTTGCCCGGGGTGCTGTCGGTGCGGGTCGGCTTGAAGAAGGCGATGGCCGCCGCCGAGCGGATGGCCGTCACCGCCGAGGCGCTGGCCACTCGTCACCCGCTGGATGATGCCTTCGCGCGTTACCGTGAGCTGGCGTGGCGCCGGATCATCGAGTGCACCGCGCACGACTCGGTGACCGGGTGTGGGGTGGACGAAACCGCCGACGTGGTCGAGACCCGGCTCGGCGAGGCGCTGCAGATGGGTCGCGCGGTGCGCGACACGGTGCTGCGGTCACTGGCCGAACCGGTGCCCAGCGACGCGACGCTGGTCGTCAATCCGTCCGCATGGCCGCGGACGGTGCTCGCCGAACTCGACGTTCCGGTCCGTGCGGACGCTCCGATCACCGCCGCAGTGCTGCCGGGCGGCACCAAGGTGCCGGTGCAGGAGCTCACCCGCTCGGAGACGCTGCTTGCCGAAGAGACGTTGCCGGCCCAAGACCTCGAACTGTTGCTGCTGCGCCGCATCCACGGACGGGAGCTGTTCGGCCAGCAGGTCGAGCGCTACCGCGTCGAGGACGGACGGGTGACGTTCGAGCTGGCGCAGACGCCCAGCACGCCGGAGTTCGACCTCGCGGCCCTTCGTGCCGATCTTCAGGCCGCGGCCGCTTCGCATACCGGCACTTGGACGGTGCGGACCGAGGCGAAGCAACGCTGTCGGGTGCTGGCGCTGGTGCCGGTGCTGGCGTCGGGACATGTGGCGGTGCGGGCGAGTGCCGACCGTGCGGCGCCACGCCTCGCTCGTGCGGTCATCCTGGACGGATCCGCCCTGGACAACGGCACGGTCCGGGTCGACGTCGCCGACGACGGGACGCTGACCGTGCGCGGAGCGGACGGCGCCGTGCTGACCGGAGTTGGCCGGATCGTCGACGGTGGCGACCGGGGCGACAGCTACAACTACGGCCCGCCGGCGCGGGACATGCTCGTGGATGAGCCGGTCGGCGTCCGGACCGAGGTGGTCGAGCATGGTCCGCTGCGCGCCGCGATCCGGGTGGTGCGCGAGTATGAGTGGCCGGTCGGGCTGGGCGACGACCGCGACGAGAGATCATCGGAGACCGTCCGCGTACTGGTGACGACGCTCGTCTCGCTGTGCGCCGGCGAGCCGTTCGTCCGGCTTGAGGTGTCGTTCGTCAACCCGGCCGAGGATCACCGGCTGCGGCTGCACGTGCCGCTGCCTGCCCCGGCGTCGGCGTCCGCGGCGGCGGGGCAGTTCGCGGTGACCGAGCGTGGACTATCGGCCGAGGGCGGCTGGGGCGAGTATCCGCTGCCGACCTTCCCGGCCTCATCCTTCGTCAGCGCCGGTGACGCGACCGTGTTGCTCGACCACGTCACCGAGTACGAGCTGGTGGACGGCGGTTCGGAGCTGGCGCTGACCCTGCTGCGGGCCGTGGGCTGGCTGAGCGTCAACGTGCATCCGTTGCGTGATGAACCCGCCGGTCCGCAGCTGCCCGTGCCGGGCGCGCAGTACGTCGGCCGGGAGGTGCGGACGCGGCTCGCCGTGCTCCCGTCCCGCGGCGGCTGGGCCGCGGTCGAGGCGCCCCGGCTTTCCGAGGAGTTCGGCAACGATGCGCTTGTCCGCCCAGGCGCCGGTCCGGCCGGTGCGTCCCTTCCCTCGCCCTCGGAGGGCTTGGCGGTCTCCGGTGACGGTGTGACCGTGTCATCGATACGTCGGGTGGAGGACGGTGTGGAGCTGCGCCTGGTCTGTCTGCGCGCTCAGCCGACGACCGCGACGGTGCGTGGGCCGTTCACGGCGGCGCGCCGCACCGACCTGCTCGGCCGCGCGTTGGAGGACATTCCGGTGGACGGGGGCCAGCTGACGGTCGGTCTCGTCCCGTGGGAGATCGGCACGCTGCGGCTACTTCACTAGGCGCGTCATAGCTTCACCAAGCTTGTATGCCTCGTGAAGCTACGTGACGCATGCCGAACGTGATCAGTCAGATTAGGTGGTGATGGCGACGATGGACGCCAGAGGTGTTTCAAGGCGGTGCGGCCCGGGAGCGGCGGGGAACCGGACGAGATCACCATGGACAAGTCGGCGCCGCCCTTCGGTATCGAGCAGTACGGTGCCGTCCGCGCCGACCGCGACGAACTCGTCGTCCACCCGCAGTAGCAGCGGAGCGTCCACCGAGACGGCCAATGCGGTGCGGCCGGCGCGCAGCGCGTCCAGGATGGCCGCCGGCTCGGTCGACTCGGCGGCCACCCAGGTCACGGGCCGGCCCAGTGCCGGGCCGTGCGGGTCGAACCGGTGAAAGTCGCTACCGCCGATCGGCAGGGTATCCAGCCCCCAGGCCGTCCACCACGCGAGCGGACCGGTCCACGTCCGGTCGGTCCACGATGAGTGCCAGATCTCGGCCAGCGGTGGCCGATCGTTCAGCGGGTGGTGCCACGAGCAGTCGGCCGCGAGCGGATGGTTGATCGACAACAACCCGCCGCGGTCGCGTACGGCCGTTACCCACGTCGACGGCGGTCGGCGGAAGTCGACGTGGCCGATGTCGCCGAACGCATTGGCGTGCCCGCGGTCGGTCGTCACCTCCTGTCCTGGCAGCAGTGTCACGCCGTACTGCGCGGACCAGCGGGGGAGAAGCGGGTGGTGGCTCACCGTGTTGTGATCGGTGATCGCCAGGACGTCCAGCCCATCCTGGACCGCCTTTGCCGCCAGCTCGGCGGTACCCAGCTCGCCGTCCGAGTGCAAGGTGTGCGCGTGGAAGTCGCAGGCCAGCCAGCTCAGTCCGTCCTCAGCGGGGAGGCCGCGGCGGGGTGGGCGCGACGGCACCGGGGGAGCGGACGGCTCGGTCTCGGGCGGCCCGGAGGCCGGGACGTCGACCTCGACGGTGACGGTCAGGCCTTCGGCCGGAATCCGGTGCAGGCCGAGCAGCACCGCCCACTCGCCGGGCTCGATACCGGGCAGGTAACCGGGCGTAGCCGCCTCGGGCGTGATGGCGTACCGGCTCCGCGCTCCACCCGACCAGCCGCGGAAGCCATCGGGCCCGACGCACCCCAGGTCGACGACCCCGGCCGCGTGGTCGTACGTCAGCCGCGCCTCCAGCGACGCGGCGCCGGCAGGGACCTCGAACGGCACCCCCAGGTACGGCGATGCCGCTCGGTCGTCCGGCGTAAGTTGTCGCTCAACTCTCATGATCATGAAGCCAAACTGGTCGAGAATGCACGGTTCAGATTCACGATATGGATCATGATCATGCGGGGCTGACCGCGGGGTCCTTCGCGGCAGCGCCGATGAGCTGTTCGGACTCGGCGTCGAACAGCAGGGTGCGCTCCGGCTTGGCCACTACCCAACCTTCGGTGCCGGGCGCCGGCTCGTCGTCCTCGTCCACGATGAACTGGACGAAGGTTTCGCCGACCTCCAACGACACGAGTACCGAGGCGCCGAGGTTCTCGGTCACGGTGACGGTGCCCTTGATGCCGCCGTCGACCTGTTCGGGCGACCACCGCAGGTACTCCGGCCGGGCGCCCCATACGACGTCCTGCCCTTCCCGGACGGATCCGACCGAGGAGGTGGGTAGCGGAACGCTGGCGCCGGCCACCGATACCGCGTCACCCCGGACCACACCGGGGCGCAGGTTCATCGGAGTCGACCCGATGAAGCTGGCCACGAACGTGCTGGCCGGGCTGGTGAACACGTCGCGCGGGCTGCCGATCTGAAGGATCTTTCCGTCCCGCATGACGGCGAGACGGTCCGCGAGCGCCAGCGCCTCGGCTTGGTCGTGCGTGACGAACACCGTGGTGATGCCGAGCTCGCGCTGCAACCGCTTGAGGAATGTGCGCGCCTCGAGCCGTAGCCGGGCGTCCAGGTTCGACAGCGGCTCGTCGAACAGGAAGACCGTCGGGTTGCTGGCGACCGCGCGGGCCAGCGCCACTCGCTGCTGCTGGCCGCCGGAGAGCTGGCCCGGGCGGCGATCCATCAACCCGTCCAAAGCGAGCCCTTCGCCGACGTCCTCGGCCTTTGCGTACCGGTCCCGGCGCGTCACCTTCTGGATCTTCAGCGGGTAGGAGATGTTCTCGGCGACGTTCATGTGCGGGAAGAGCGCATAATCCTGGAAGACCATCGCCACCCGCCGCTCGCCCGGTGGAAGATCGGTGACGTCGCGCTCGCCGATCGACAGCCGTCCCTCGGAGGCAGATTCCAGCCCGGCGATCGTGCGCAGCAGCGTGGTCTTTCCGCAGCCGGACGGGCCGAGCAGCGCGAAGAACTCGCCGTCCTCGATCGTCATCGACAGCCCGTCCACCGCGCGCACACCGCCGGGAAACTCCTTGACCAGCTCATTCATCGTGATTGCGGCCATCAGCTCTTGATACCTCCGTAGAAGCGGAACCCGTACCGCCGGCTGACGAACAGATACAACAGCACGACCGGGATCGAGAACAGCAGCGAGAACGCGGAGATCAGCGCCAGGTTGGGCTGCCCGCCTTCGGTGTAGAACGTGAACATGATGACCGCCGCGGGGAAGTTCTCCGGCGAGCGCAGCAGGATGAACGGCACGAGGAAGTTGCCCCAGACCTGCACGACGCTCCAGACCGCGATGGTGGCAAGGCCCGGGCGGGCGATGGGCACGACCACGTGCCGGAGGATCTGCAACGGGGAGGCGCCGTATACGCGGGCGGACTCCTCGTAGGACTTCGGGGTGTTGTCCATGAAGTCCTTCAAGATGAAGATCGCCGCCGGCAGCAGCCCACCTGCCATCACCAGGACGACCGCCAGGTGAGTGTCGATCAGTCGCAGCTCGGTGATCAGCACGAACGTCGGCACCATGGCAGCGGTGCCGGTGACGATCGACGACAGCAGGAGCAGCATGTAGAGCAAGGTGTCGCGCCCCGGGATCCGCACGCGGGACAGGGCATACGAGGCGAGTGCGGCCAGGATCAGCACGAGGGCCATGGTGCCAAGTGAGATGATCAGCGAGTTGCCCAGCGAGCGCAGCGCGTACGGGTTGTCCAGCAGCGTCTCGAAGTTGCGCAGCGTGAACGACGGAAACGACAGCCGCAACGCGGGCGCACGGTCGAACGGCGCGGTGACCAGCCAGAGCACCGGTAGCGCGAAGAACACGATGACGAAGCCGAGAAACACGTAGCGGCCGATCCGGCCGAGTGCCGCTCGGGCGAACGCCATGCTCTCCGCGCGGGGGTGCGTCGAGGCTTGCTCGATGGTCGTGGTCATGTCCGGCGCTCCCTGAGCACGCGCAGGTAGACCAGCGCGATCACGAGGTTGATCAGAATCATGATGAGCGAAAACGCGGCGCCCTTGCCCAGCTCTCCGGCTTGCAGGGCGAGCCGGTAGATGAACACCGGCAGGATCTCGGTCTGCTGGTTCGGCCCGCCCGCGGTGAGCAGGAACGGCGTGAACACGTTGAACGTCCACAGCGTGACCAGCAACATCACGGTAAGCACGTGGCCGCGGATGTTCGGGAACACGACGTCGCGCAGGGTGGCCCACGTGCCGGCACCGACCATCCGGGCGGTCTCGAGCTGGGACGGTGGGATCGACGCCAGCGCCGCGCCGAACAGCAGCATCGAGAACGCGGTGCCGTTGAAGATGTTGAACGCGATGATCGACTGCATCGGGTACTCGAGCAGCCAGGCCGTGCCCTCCGTGCCGAGGATCGTGTTGAGCGTGCCGCTGCGCCGGTCGAGCAGCGCCAGCCAGAGCCACGCGATGACCGACGCGGGCAGGATCCAGGCAATCAGGACGAGCATCTCGACCGCCGGCCGGATCCGCTTGGAGCTGAGGCGGAGTACCCAGGCGATGGTGAAGCCGATCACCATCTGGCCGGCGATGGCCGAGAAGAACACGAAGATGACCGTGAGGTACAGCGAGTTGAGGAACCGGTCGTCGGTCAGCGCGTCGAGGTAGTTGTCGAGGCCGACGAACTCCGGATCGGCCGCGGCCGCACCGGTGAGCCGCCAGTTCGTCACGCCGAGGTAGAGGGTCCACAGCGCCGGGAAGACCAGGAATATCCCGATCATGACCAGCGCCGGCGCCACGAAGGCGCTGGCGCGCGAGCGGCCGAGGCCGGCGGCGTCGTCGGCCGTACCGCGCCGCCGCAGGGGCCCACCCGGCGAGGTGGGCCCCTGCGGTTGGAGCTCAGTTGGCGACGTTGTCGGCACCAACGATCCCTTCGAGTGTCGCCTGGTAGTCCGCGGCGGCATCAGCGGCGGTGGTGCCGTCCGCCGCTGCGGCGGTCGCCTCCTGGAGTGCCACGGATACCTGCGGGTACGTCTCGAACCCAGGCCGGTAGAAGGTGATCGGCAGCACCTCTTCGGCGATGTAACTGATCAACGGGTCGTCGATCAGCTGGGCGTTGACGTCGTCGCGCGCGGTGATTCGCGGCTGCTCCGCGTGCCGCTCGAGCAACGCCTCCTCGGACTCCATGAAGGTCAGCAACTCCCATGCCAGCTCGGGGTGCTCCGTGTTCGGGTTCAACACGGTACCGCCACCACCGGACATGCTCACGAAGTCCTGCCCGTCGACGCCCGCTCCGGGTTCGATGGCCGGGATCTTCGCCCAACCGATGACCTCGTCGCGGTTCTCCATCGGTGCGAGGTCGGAGTCCGGGCTGATCACCGAGCGCCACAGGTAGTCACCCTCGAGCAGCATGCCGATCTGGCCCTCGGAGAACTGCAGGAACGAGTTGTCGCGCCCGGCGGCCTCCTGCTGGAGCAGTGGGTCGCCCAAACCTTCCTCGACGTAGATCGTGTAGTACAGGTCGAGCACCTGCTGGACCGGCTCCGATGCGCCTTGCCATCCGGAGTCCTCTTCCCAGATGCGCGCGCCCGCGCCGGCCAGCATGGGCAGGACGCCCTGCATGGTGGTCGCCTCACCCATCGGCGTGCCGGCGTTGAGCTGGATCGGGATGACGCCGTCCAGCTCGGCCAGCGCCCGTCCCGCGTCAAGGAGCTCCTCCCAGCTCGTCGGCTGCCAATCTTCGGGCAGTCCGGCCTGGGCGAACAGCTCCTTGTTGAAGTAGATGACCCGGCCGTCCGTGCCACCCGGAATGCCGTACCGCTCGCCGTTGAACGACATGTTCTGCTGGACCGCTTCGTTGATCTGCGACCAGCCGTCCCAGTCGTCAACACCGTCGTAGATCTGGTTCAGCGGCTGGATGTAGCCCGCTTCGGCGAACTCGCCGACCCAGATGCCGTCGATGGCGAAGACATCGGCGCCGGCACCGGTCGACAGGTCGAGCGCGAGCGCCGTCTTGTAGTCCTCGTCGTCCGCGCCGCTGCCCTCGAAGTTCACCGTGACGTCGACGCCTTCTTCGGCCATCCTGGATTCGAACTCCGGGATGATCCAGTCCTCGATGAACTCGGCTTCCTCGGTGCTCTTGCCACCGCGGATCGAGTTCTTCGAGATCGTTAGAGTCGCCGCCTCGGCCGGTTCGTCCTCGCCGTCATCCGGCTCTTCCTGGTCGTCGGCTCCCTCGTCGGCGGGAGCTTCGTCATCATCGCCGCATGCCGTCACGACAAGCAGTGGCGCGAGCACCGCTGCTGCGAGGGCACGGGATCGGAAAGTTCTCATGTGTTTCCTCCATCCATCCTCGGACGGGGCCTGTACCCGTCATACGGCTGTCAGAATGTCATGACTTATTAACGTTGACTAGACCCCAGCGGAACAGTGACCAAACTGGAACCGACGTCTTTGCGGTCAGAAGTGATAGCTCGCCCCGAGATGTTCGGCATGCGGCCATCGGGCCGTGACGACCTTGCCACGGGTGTAGAAGGCGACGCCCTCGGGGCCGTGCACGTGCGTGTCGCCGAACAGCGAGTCTTTCCACCCGCCGAACGAGTAGTACGCCATCGGCACCGGTATCGGGACGTTGATGCCGACCATGCCGACGTGCACACCGCGCTGGAAGCGCCGGGCCGCCGCGCCGCTCGAGGTGAAGATCGCGGTGCCGTTGCCGTACGGGTTTGCGTTGATCAGGGCGATCGCGTCGTCGACCGTGCCGGTCCGGATCACCGACAGCACCGGGCCGAAGACCTCCGTGCGGTAGACGTCCATCTGCGGCGTGACGCGGTCGATGACCGTGGGTCCCACCCAGAAGCCCTTCTCGTGCCCGGTGACGGTGTGGCCGCGACCGTCGAGCGCCAGCGTCGCGCCCTGGTCGGCGCCGGAACCGATCAGGTCGGCGATGCGGTCGCGGGCTTGGGCGGTGATCACCGGACCCATCTCGCTGTCCGTGTTCCGCCCCGGGCCGACCCGGACTCTGCGCGCCTTGGCGCGGACTGCTTCGACCAGGCCGTCCCCGACGTCCCCGACGGTGACCGTCGCCGAGATCGCCATGCAGCGCTCGCCCGCCGAGCCGAACGCGGCGGCGACCAGGTGGTCGGACGCGAAGTCCAGATCAGCGTCCGGCAGCACGACGGCGTGGTTCTTGGCGCCGCCGAGCGCCTGAACCCGTTTGCCGTTCTGGCTGGCACGGCGATGGATGTGGCGGGCGATCGGCGTGGAGCCGACGAACGACACGGCCGCAATTCCGGGATGGTCGAGGATGGCGTCCACCGCCTCGGCGTCTCCGTGCACCACGTTGAAGACGCCGTCGGGCAACCCGGCCTCCGTCCACAGCTCGGCCACCAGCATCGACGCCGTCGGGTCGCGTTCGCTCGGCTTGAGCACGAATGTGTTGCCGCAGGCGATCGCCACCGGATGCATCCACATCGGAACCATCACGGGGAAGTTGAACGGCGTGATTCCGGCGACGACCCCTAACGGCTCGCGGAAACTGAACATGTCGACGCCGGTGGACACCTGGTCCGAGTAGTCGCCCTTGAGCAACTGGGGTATGCCGCAGGCGAACTCGACGACCTCCAGGCCCCGCCGGACCTCGCCGAGCGCGTCGGCGATGACCTTGCCGTGCTCGTCCGCAATGATCTCGGCGAGCCGTGTTGCGTTGTCGTCCACGAGCCGGCGGAACCGGAACAGGATCTTGGTCCGCTCGCTCAGCGATGTCTGCGACCACGTCTCGAAGGCCCTTTCGGCGGCGCCGACGGCGCGGTCGACGTCGGCGCGTCCGGCCAGGACGACCTCGGCCTGCTGTTCGCCGGTGGCCGGATTCCAGACCGGACCCGTCGTGTCGGAGGTGCCCGGCATGGCCCGGCCGGCGATCCAATGCTCGATCGTCCTCATGGAGTGTCCTCGTCGGTCGATGGCCGCAGGTAGTGCCGCTGCGTGATCTTGTGTTCGGCATAGGTCTTGCGGGCGGCGAGGGTCGTGTCCAGCTCGGCGACCTCGGCGACGGGCACGTCCCACCAGGACTCGCCGTCCGGGGCCGGTACCAGCGGGTCGGTCTCGACGTGGATAAGCACCGGTCCGGTGGCGTCCCTGGCCGTGTTCAGCGCATCGCGAAGGCCGTCGATGTTCTCGGCCCTGAGGACCCGCACGCCGAGACTCTCCGCATTGAGCGCGAGGTCGACCGGGAGCACCTCACCGTCGAGCCGGCCGGTCTGCGGGTCGCGGGACCGGTACTGCGTGCCGAAGCGCTGCGCCCCGACCGACTCGGACAGCGATCCGATCGACTGGAAGCCGTGGTTCTGCACCAGTACCACGATGATCTTGATGTTCTCCTGCACCGCGGTGACCAGCTCCTGCGCCATCATCAGGTAGGAGCCGTCGCCGACCAGTACGTAGATCTCCCGGTCCGGGCAGGCAAGCTTCGCACCGACACCGCCGGCGATCTCATAGCCCATGCACGAGTAGCCGTACTCGACGTGATAGCCCTTCGGGTCGCGCGTCCGCCACAGCTTGTGCAGGTCGCCGGGCATCGACCCGGCCGCACAGATGACCACGTCACGCGGCTCGGATGCCTCGTTGACCGCACCGATCACCTCGGACTGTGCCGGCAACGGGCGGTGCCCGAGGTGGTACGCGTGCTCGACGGTCCGGTCCCACTCCGCGGCGAGTCTTTGGACTTCGTCCCGGTACTCGGTGCCGGTGTTCCATCCGTCCAGTTCCCCGGCCAGCGCGGTCAGGGCTTCGCGGGCGTCGGCCACGAGCGGGACGCCGGCGTGCTTGGCACTGTCGAAGCCGGTGATGTTGATGTTGACGAAGCGCACCTGCGGGTTCTGGAACGCCGTCCGGGACGCGGTGGTGAAGTCGCTGTAGCGGGTGCCGATTCCGATGACCACGTCCGCGTCGCGGGCGATCCGGTTGGCCGCCGTCGTTCCGGTGCTGCCGACCGCGCCGAGCGACCGCGGGTGGTCGTACCGGAGCGATCCCTTGCCGGCCTGAGTCTCACCGACCGGGATACCGGTGGCTTCGCAGAACGTGCGCAGCGCGTCGGTCGCCTCGCTGTAGATGACGCCGCCACCGGCGACGATCACCGGGCGCTCGGCGGACCGGATCAGTGCGGCGGCATCGGCCAGCGCCGCCGGCGTGGGTACCGGCCGTGGAACGTGCCAGATCCGGCGCTGGAACAGCTCGGTGGGCCAGTCGTGCGCCTCGGCCTGGACGTCCTGGGGGAGCGCGATGGTGGCGGTGCCGGTCTCTGCCGGGTCGGTCAGCACGCGCATCGCTCCGAGCAGGGCCGACGGAAGCTGTTCCGGGCGCCACACCCGGTCGAAGAACCGGGAGACCGGCCGGAACGTGTCGTTGACCGACACGTCGAGGGCACGGGGGTCTTCGAGCTGTTGCAGCACCGGATCGGCGACGCGCGTAGCGAAGACGTCGCCGGGGAGCAGTAGAACGGGCAGCCGGT
The DNA here is from genome assembly GCA_036374835.1 of Jiangellaceae bacterium. Taxonomy (GTDB): domain Bacteria; phylum Actinomycetota; class Actinomycetes; order Jiangellales; family Jiangellaceae; genus DASUTB01. Next base: position 42,698 of record DASUTB010000037.1, read on the forward strand.
TGATCGTGGCCAGCGCGGCGCCGGTGACCATGTTGGTCGAACCGGGCCCGATCGACGCGGTGCACACCATGGTCGCCAACCGGTTGTTCATCCGCGCGAACGCGCTGGCGGTGTGCACCATCGCCTGCTCGTTGCGGGCCTGCCGGTAGGTCAGCGCGCCCGGCGCGCTCAGCTCGGCCTCCAGCAGGGCCTGCCCGATGCCGGCCACATTGCCGTGGCCGAAGATTCCGAAGCATCCGGCGAAGAACTTGCGCTGCACGCCGTCCCGTTCGGTGAACTGCTGGGCGAGGAACCGCACCGCGGCCTGTCCAACGGTGAGCCGCAGCGTCTCCGACATGTTCGCTCCTTCCCCCAATACGAATGATCACGTTCGGCATGAGTGACGTAGCTTCACCATGCACGCATGCCTGATGAAGCTACGTGACTCATGCCGAACGTGATCATTCGTCAAGTGGGTGATCATGGGGATGTGAGGGGTAGACGGGGGTCCGGCGGTTGGTCCGGCCAGTCGTCGCGGACCCAGGCGTGCGCAGGATCGTCACGGATGAGCCACTCGCGCCCGGGCCCGGGGCCGGACATCACGTTCAGGTAGTACATGTCGTAGCCCGGTGCGGCCACCGAAGGGCCGTGCCAGCCGTGCGGGATCAGCACGACGTCCCCGGTCCGCACTTCGGCCAACACGTCGATGGGACGCTCGGGCGTCCCGTACACGCGATGCAGCCCGAAGCCGTGCCGGCGAGTCGTCGACGACGATCCGGTGCCGTCGGAGATTTCGAAGTAGTAGATCTCCTCGAGCTCCGACTCCTCGCCGGGCCGCTGCTCGTCATGTTTATGCGGCGGGTAGGACGACCAGTTGCCCGCCGGTGTGATGACCTCGACGGCCATCAGTCTGTCGGCTTCGAAGGCGTCGGCCGAGGCGATGTTGTTGACCTGCCGCGTGGCCTGACCTGCGCCGCGGATCTCGACGGGTACATCCTCGGCGGCTCGGTAACGCGGCGGCATCCGGTTCGTGCACCGGGCCGCCGGAAGCGCGAACCGCCCCGGCCCGCCCTCGGCGGTCGACGTGATGATCACCTCGGCGTCCCGTGGGACGTACACCGAGTCGGTGACGCGGCCGAAGACGGACTCACGTCCCCGCACGGCGAACTCCTCGCCGTCGCAGACCACCGCGCATGATCCGGACAGCGGCAGCACGAGCATTTCCTCGTCCTCGGTGACGAAGCGGCAGTTCTGGCCGGGAGGGAGGTCGACGATGCGCAACGAGCACCAGCGCAGTGCCTCATCGGTCTCAGGGGACACGTCGAGCGCGAGGGGTGCCTCGCCGCGCGCCGAACCGGCCGGAAGGTAGAACTCCGTGCGCATCAGAGAAGACTCACCGCCGTGTCGACCGCGCCGGCGACGTCACCGTCCGGCGGGTAGAGGAGGGTACGGCCGACGACAAGGCCCATCGCGGTCGGCAGCCGCAGCACCTTCTCCCACAGGCGAAAGGACGTGTCCGGATCGTCGGGGACCTCACCGCCGAGCAGCACGGCGGGCAGCGTGGACGCCGCGAGGACCCGTTTCATGGCGTCCGGCTCATCCTCGACCACCGGCAGCTTCAGCCACGTGTACGCGGACGACGCGCCGAGACCGGAGGCGACCGTCACCGATCTGATCACCGCTTCGGTGGAGTGGTCATTGCGTACCGCACCGTCCGCTCGGTACGAGATGAACGGCTCCACCATCGCGGCCCGGCCGCGCGCGGCCAGCTCGGACACCGCACGTGCGCAGGATTCGATCGTCGAGGCCGTCGCCGGATCGTCCGCGTCGATGCGCAGCAGCATCTTGCCCATCTCGAAGCCCATGCGCTCGATGGCCGCGGCGTCGTAGCCGGTGAACCGGTCGTCGATCTCGAAGACGGTACCGGCGATGCCGCCCCGGTTCATCGAGCCGACGACCACCTTGCCGTCGAGCGCGCCCAGCAGGAGCAGGTCCTCGAGGATGTCGGCGCTGGCGAGCACGCCGTTGACACCCGGGCGCGACAGCGCGACCAGCAGCCGGCCGAGCAGGTCGGCCCGGTCGGCCATCGCCATGGCATCGGAGCCGGCGCGGAGGGTGCCGCGCGCGGGGTGGTCCGCGGCGATCACCATCAGCTTGCCCGACGGTCCGAGCATGCTGGTCGGGCGTACCCGGCGAGCCGCCGCCTCGACGATTGCCTGCGGGCCGGTGGCGCGCGCCGTCACGATCTCCCCGATCCGGTCAGCGAGCATCGTTGCCCCCTTCGAGGAGTTCGATGACCTCCGCGGTAGTCGGCATGGCGGACGAGCACGCTATCCGGGAGGCGACGATGGCGCCGGCCGCGCTCGCGAACCGCACGGTCCGATCGAGCGTCCAGCCGCTGAGCATGCCATGGCACAACGCGCCACCGAACGCGTCGCCTGCACCGAGTCCGTTGACGACCTCGACCGGTGTCGGCGGCACGTCGTACACGGCCGTCTCGTCCGAGGCCAACACACCCTTCGGTCCGCGTTTGACGACCGCGGTCGTGACGCCCGCATCGTGCAGCGCGGCAGCGGCGGCGGGCGGCTCGCCGGTGCCAACGGCGGTCATGCATTCGTCGAGGTTTCCCACCGCAACGGTCACGTACGGCAACGCCTGCCGGATCTGCTCTCGGGCGGCGTCCCGTGACGGCCAGAAGGTGGGACGGTAGTCGAGGTCGAGCACGGTGATGTCGCCGCGCCGCCTGGCTCGCAGCGCGGCCAGCGTCGCACTCCGGCTCGGCTCCTCGGACAGCCCGGTGACCGTCGCCCAGAACACGTCGGCGTCGCGAACCGCGTCGTATTCGAGCTCGTCCGGATGGAGCTGCATGTCCGGGGCGGGGGAGCGTCCGTAGAAGTAGAGCGGGAAGTGGTCGGGCGGGAAGATCTCGCAGAACGTAACCGGAGTCATCAGCCCGGGCACCGCCGAGACGAGCGCGTCGTCCACGCCGAGCGTCCGGAGCTCGGCACGCAGATACCGGCCGAACGGGTCGTCGCCGGTGCGGGTGATCGTGCCCGTCCGGCGTCCGTGCCGGGCCGCTGCGACCGCGACGTTGGACGAGCTGCCGCCCAGGTACTTGCCGAAGCTGCCGACCTGTTCGAGCCCGACCCCTACCTGGCTCGGGTAGACGTCGACGCTGATCCTGCCCATGGTGAGGACCTCATACGGGGCGTTCATGCGGCGCGGACCTCCACCATGACCGGCTATCGTGTGGCTCCCCTCGAGTGACGAGCGGCTGCTAGTGAGTCTGCGGCACCCGACTGGCAAGCGTCAATGGTTTGTACTGACATGTTTACATCATGTCTTGTATGCTCGCACTCTCCATCAAGGCCGCAGCGATCTAGAGTTGTCCTAACATACTGACGTACCAGCCGGTGGTGGCGGCTGATCAACCCTGAGAGGTCTCCGTGGAGCAGGACATCCCGCACCTGGTGGTCGATCGCAGCAGCCCGGTGCCGCTGTACTTCCAGGTCGCCGAACATCTCGAGAAGCTGATCGAGTCCGGCCAGTACGCGCCGGGGACGCGGCTCGAGAACGAGGTCGTGCTGGCCGAGCGGCTCGGGCTGTCGCGTCCGACGATGCGCCGGGCAATCGAGTACCTGGTCGACCGCGGCCTGCTCGTCCGCAAGCGGGGTGTCGGCACCCAGGTGGTGCAGCCGAAGGTTCGTCGCCCGGTGGAGCTGTCGAGCCTGTACGACGATCTGAACTCGGCCGGCAAGCGGCCCCGCACCGACGTGCTCTCCTTCGCGACGGAGGAGCCGTCCGAACTCGTTGCCCAGGCTCTTGGCGTGTCGCTGGAGAGCAAGGTCTATGCCTTCGAACGGCTCCGGTACGCGGGGGACGAACCCTTGTCGATCATGCGTAACTGGGTGCCGGTGGACGTGGTGGACCTGGACGCCGACGCGCTTCGGGAACGCGGTTTCTACCAGATCTTGCGCACGTCGGGCATCACCCTGAAGATCGCCAGCGAATCCATCGGCGGGCGCGCGGCCCGAGCCGCCGAAGCCCGGCTGCTCAACGAGAAGCCCGGAGCACCGCTGTTGACCATGACCCGCACCGCCTACGACGAGACCGGGCGCGCCGTCGAGTACGGCTCACACGTCTACCGCGCGTCCCTCTACACCTTCGAGATCACGCTGACCAGCGGGTAGGTGGTCGGTCAGGGTCACGCTCCGGTACGGGCGAGGAAATGCCAGCCCAGCCAGGCCCACCCGAACAGCACGGTCGCTCGGATCATGACGTGCCGTTGGAACATGGCGCGGATGACGTCCCCGAAATGCGCCAACCGGGCATTGTGGACCCTCGACACGACGACGAGGACGGCCGCCGCCGCGAACAGCACGATGAAACCGGCGATGGTGACGTCCCGCGTAGTCATAGCCGCACCAGCCGGTATCCGGCGTAGAGCCAGGCCGCCCATGCGGCGAAGATGACCGCGTCGTGCTCGAGCACAGGCGCGACGAGCACCGAAAGGGTCGGGTAGTCGTGATTCGCGACGTCCCAGGCCGGTTGGTGGAAGAACGCCCACGCCTCCCACAGCAGGCCGGCTATGATCACGACTGACCACAGCCGCACGCTACGGCGAAGCGGCGCGCCGGCCACGTCCGCGTCGAGTGGCCGGACCGGCCGGTTGCGATACAGCGAAACGGCCCCGACGGCGCCGGCAGGTATGAGGACGGCGAGCGCGGAAGGCAAAGTACCTGGTTCCAGCATGGTTCCGAATGCCGCGTAGGCGACGATGAGCACCGCTACCGCGTATGCGGGTCGAGCTGCCGCGACTCGCGAAGGCACCGGCTCGGCGGACATGGTCTCATCATCGGACAGATCGTGTTGGGTTCGAAATACCCGCGAGCGTTACGGTAGATCGGTGCGGATCGCGACGTGGAACGTCAACTCGGTGAAGCAGCGGGTACCCCGGTTGCTGCCGTGGCTGGATCAGCGGCAACCGGATGTGTTGTGCCTGCAGGAGACCAAGCTCGCCAACGACGTGTTCACAGAGGTACTCGGAGCCGAGCTCACGAGTCGGGGTTACGAGTTCGCACTCAACGGTGAAGTGCAGTGGAACGGTGTGGCGATCCTGTCCCGTGTCGGCTTGTCTGACGTCGTGTGCGGGATTCCCGGCGGTCCCGGGTTTCCGGATCCCGAGGCGCGTGCCATCGCCGCCACATGTGCGGGTATCCGCATCCACTCGGTCTACGTTCCGAACGGGCGGACGCCCGACTCCGACCACTATCACTACAAGCTCGCCTGGCTCGACGCCTTGCGCCACCAGGTCGGCGAGGGGCCGGACGCGGTTCTGGTGTGCGGTGACATGAACATCGCACCGACCGACGACGACGTGTTCGACCCGGACGCGTACATCGGACAGACGCACGTCACCCCACCCGAGCGGGCGGCGCTGGAGAGCCTGCAGAAGATCGGGCTGCGCGACGTCGTCCGCGATCGCTGGCCGGACAGCCGGGTGTTCACCTACTGGGACTACCGAGCCGGCATGTTCCACAAGGACCTGGGCATGCGGATCGACCTGGTGCTGGCCGGCCGGCCGGTGGCCGACCGGGTGGAGGCGGCCTGGATCGACCGGCACGCGCGCAAAGGCAAGGGACCGAGCGACCACGCGCCGGTCATCGTCGACCTGGACGAGGCGCCGGACGGCGACATCGGACCGGTCGTGCCGCCGCCGTCCGCACCGGCCGCCCGGCGCGGCGCGAACCGGCTGCCGCAAGCGAGGTGACCGCTGCCGCACCAGGCGCAGCGACACCACACCGTGCACCCATGGGTGGTGTGATGTCGTTACGCCTGCCGAACGTGATCGAACAACGTCTAAAGCACCTTGCTGCCGTACATTTCGCCGAGTGGATCGGAGATCAGCTCGAGGCGGGCACCGTCCGGATCGGTGAAGTAAATGGACGAGCCGCTCTCCAGCTGATACTTCACTCCGGCCGCGTCCAGCCGGTCCTTGGCCTTTCGCCAGTGCTCCGGTTCCACCGAGATCGCGATGTGGTGCAGCCCACCGAGCACTTCGGCATACGGGCCGAGGTCGAGGCCGGGGAAGTCGAAGAACGCCAGCAGGTTGCCGTTGCCGATGTCGAAGAAGAAGTGGTTGGAGCCGCGGTAGTCGCGGTTCTCGAAGATCTCGGTCAGCGGAAAGCCGAGCACGTCCTGATAGAAACGGACGGTCCGCTCGACGTCGGACGAGAGCAACGCGACGTGGTGCAGCCCACGGGCCGTGCTGGCCGGGCGCTCGTCGGCCAGGTAGCTGTCGCGGATTCGGGCGCGCTCGGCTTCGATCCGCTCGAGGTCGATGTCGGTCATGGCGCCTCCTAGATACGGAAGAACAGGTTGCAGAAGTCGTCGAGGACGGTCCGGTCGCCGCGGAACGTCCCCGCGTTGGTCCGCCCGTAGGCGGTGAGCACGAAGCTGGCCGGGTCGAACTCGATGACGTTATCGACATTGTCGAGGTTGCCGGGCGCGAACGTCATGGCACCGTCGGCGATCTCGGCGCGGGTGTCGCCGGCATGAGCCCCGGATGTGATCCGGATGCCGATGGTGGACGGCGCCCTTCCGGCGACGTTGCACGTGTACTGCCACAGGATGAAACTGAGCGGGACGAGCAGGTCGGCGGCCGCGCCGTCCATGCCGTGGCTGCGGCCCGAGCCCTCTCGGATGTCCCAGGAGTGCACGGTGTAGTCGACGACCTGGAAGATCGGATAGAACGCGGCCGGCAGCGGCCCCATGTACTTGTGCGGGACCATCAGGGTGGCCCACTCGTCGTCGGTCAGGTCGGCGGCGATGCCGAACATTCGCTCCCGCGCTGCGCGGAGCCGCTCGAGCAGTTCGGCTTGTGGTGTGCCGCGGAACTGCTGTGCGCCCTGGTCGACGTACTTGGCCATGTCCGGCAGGCCGAGCGGATCGGCGGCCTCGCCCGTGCCGCGGGCGGCGTCGAAGGAGGTGAAGTACGCCTCGGTGGTGTCGACCAGATGGCCGATCACGTCCCGGACCTGCCAGTGGCCGGCGCCGGTCGGGGCTTCCCAGGCGTCCGGATCCGAGGCCAGTTTCAGCATGCCGTCCGACTCGCGGCGCCAGACTCGGTCGATGTTGGCCCGGCTCGCGGCGTCCATGAAGTTCCAGCTCATGACTCTCCTCCTGGTGGTGTGGTGACGGTTTCGATCAGTTCTCGGATCCAGTTCGGGCTGTGGCCGGGTGTCGCTTCGGCGGCCACCCGGACGGCCTCGGCAAGCTCGTTCCAGTCGGTGCCGTCCAGTGGTAGTTGCCGCGGCGCGCCGACCTCGGCCGCGAGTTCGCGCAGGGTGCGCGACGGGTCGCTGCCGAGGGCGCCGTCCAATCCGGCGAGGTCAAGGTCCGGGTCGAGGGCGACGGTGTGCGGAAGCAGCGCGGCATGGATGTCGGCGTGGACCAGCCCGAACCGACCGCCGAGCGCATGGCAGAGCCGGTGGTGCGGTCCGGCGCCGGTGGCGGCCAGCGCCGAGCCGGCCAGCCACGCCGCCCACAGGAGCTCGCCGCGGGCGTCCAGATCGTCCGGCCGGGAGGTCGCCACGGGCAAGGCGTTCCGGATCAGCCGGATCGCCTCGTGCGCGTGTAACCGGGCGAGCCGGTCGGCCGAGCCGCCGGTCAACGCGGCTACCGCGTGCGCGAGGGCGTTGAAGCCGCTCGCCGCGGTGGCCGGGCGCGGCAGGCCGACGGTCAGCTCCGGGTCGTAGACGACGGTGCGCGGTCGCACGTGATCGTCCGTTCCCGTCTGCTTGCGCTCGCCGGTGATGCCGTAGATGGGTGTCGCTTCTGAGCCCGCGTACGTGGTGGGGATCGCGACGATGGGAAGTCGGGACACGTGTGCCACCGCTTTGGCCAGACCGGTCGCCGACCCGCCGCCGACACAGCACAGCCCGTCGGCGTGCAGCTCGTCGGCCGCCCGGCACGCTTGGGCGGCCAGCCGCTCCGGAACGTGCTGCGCCACCTCGGCGACCCGCCCCGCGGCTGTTTCTCCCAGCAGCTTCTCCACCCGGTCGCCCGGTGCGCTGGCGGCGCCGCCGGCGATCACGAGCACCCGCGTCATGCCCAGCGCGGCGCACTCCGCGGGCGCGCTGTCGAGACGTCCCGGCCCGAACACCACCCGCACCGGCGGCTGGGTGTGCACGAAGTCGTCCATCGCCACCAACTCTTCGCACGAGTCGGTGCGGAGTCCATCCCTTACGTGAGGGGGCTGATCGGCTCCGACCGGAGTATGTTGGTTGACGTGGCAACGACAGTCGCGGCGACCCGCTTCGAAGCGCGCGTCGACCGACTGTGCCGGTCGCAGCTCAACGGCCAGGATCTGCTGCGCGGGCTGGCCGGGCGATTGCGGGACGTCGTCCCTCATCACGGGATCCTGCTGCTGCGGACCGACCCGACCACCGTGCTGCCGACCGGCGGTGTCGTGCGCGAGCTGCCTCCGGCGCTGTGCAAGCCGTTCTGGGACAACGAACTGCTCGACGACGACTACAACAAGTTCGTCGATCTGGCCCGCGCCGAGAGCCCGGCCGCCACGCTTCACGAGGCGACCGGTGGCGACCCGGCCCGCAGCCGGCGCTACCGCACGCTCTACCAGCCGCTCGACGTCACCGACGAGCTACGCGCGGCATTGTGCACGAGCGACGGCTACTGCTGGGGTATCGCGCAGCTGACGCGTGCCGGTGGCGACGTCTTCGAGGCGCGCGACCGGGATCTGCTGGCCGCCGCGTCCCGGCCGATCGCCACCGCGCTACGTTCCCGGTTCGCGGTTGCCGAGCCGATCGGGTCACCGGCGCGAGGGCTGGCGATCATCGTCCTGAACAAGGCCGGTGAGATCGAGTCGATCACCGCCGAGGCGCGGGAGTGGCTGGCCGAGCTGGCTGACGGCAGCGCCACCGGAATGACGCCGGTGCCCGAGCCGGTCTACGTGGTCGCCGGCAGGGCGCGGGCCGCGCGCCGCGGGCGGGCCGGGGCGCCGGCGTGCGCTCAGGTACGGACCGCGCGCCGCGGCTGGCTCCATCTGCACGCGAGCTGTCTGGACGACCCGGCGGTGCCGGACGGCGGGGCGGGCACGGACGGCGCTGGGGATGCGGTCGCGGTGGTCATGACGCCGGCCGAAGCGGCCGAACTCATGCCGGTGTTGTCGCTGGCGTACCGGCTGACCGGCCGCGAGCAGGAGGTGTTGCGGCTCCTGGCGTGCGGCCTGTCCACGGCGGAGCTGGCCCAGCGGCTCGGCATCACGGCACACACCGTGCGCGACCACATCAAGGCATTGTTCGGCAAGGTGGGTGTGCACACCCGCGCCGAACTGCTCGCCCGCATCTTCGCCGAGCACTACTTCGACCGCCTGGAGGCCGACGTCGATCGCTTGGACGACAGCCCGGGCCCAGGCAAGTAGTACGTCTCTCAGCGATCTCACAGTTGGCTTGGGAGAGGGTGTAGAAGCGCAGCGTCGCGTGTTGCACACATCTGATCGCGGGGAGATTGTCGTGGCTGTTCTGCTCTACAAGCTTGGTCGCTGGGCATACCGGCGGCGCTGGATCGTCCTGGTGAGCTGGCTCGCCGCCTTCGCGCTGGCCGGTGTCGGCTCAGCCACCTTGGCCGGCGAGAACAGCGAGTCGTTCGAGATCCCGGGCACCGAGTCCCAAGAGGCGTTCGACCTGCTGAACGAGCGCTTCCCCGGCTCCAACGCGGCCGGTGCCACCGGCCGGATGGTCTTCGCCGCACCGGAGGGCGAGCAGCTCACCGCGCCGGAGAACGAGGCTGCGGTGGAGTCCGTCATCGACGAGCTCGGCACGGCGCCGGGCCTGGCAACCGTGGCGAACCCGTTCGAGGCCGGGACGATCTCGGAGGACGGTCGCATCGCGTATGCCGAGATCCAATATGAGCCGCAGCTGTTGAGCGAGGAGCAGCAGGAGGCGCTGTTCGCGGCCGCCGACACCGGGCGCGAGACCGGGCTGACCGTCGAGATCGGTGGCGACATCGCATTCACCGAGGAGCCCGGAGGCGGCACGGAATTCATCGGTCTCGCCGTTGCCGCGGTCGTCCTCGTGATCACCTTCGGCTCGTTCATCGCAGCCGGCATGCCGCTGCTCAACGCCGTCATCGGCATCGGCGTCACGATGTCCGCGATCACCATCGCGACCCGGTTCATCGATCTGTCATCCGACTCGACCATCCTGGCGATGATGCTGGGCATCGCGCTCGCCATCGACTACTCGCTGTTCATCGCGTCGCGGTACCGCCACGAACTATCGGTCGGCCGCGACGGCGACGAGGCCGCCGGCCGCGCGGTCGGCACCGCGGGCAACGCGGTGGTCTTCGCCGGGCTCACCGTCATGATCGCCCTGGCCGGCCTGTCGATCATCGGTGTCCCGTTCTTGACGCAGATGGGACTGGTCGCCGCGTTCGCCGTGGCGATGGCCGTCGTCATCGCGCTGACCATGCTGCCCGCGCTCTTCGGGTTCGCCAAGCGCCGGATCCTCGGCGGCCGGATTCCCGGGCTGAAGATGCGCGATCCCGAGGCGGAGGAGCGCACGGTCGGCCTCCGCTGGGTTCAGATGGTCACCCGGAACCCGATCAAGGTGCTTGTCATCGCTTTCGCGGCCGTGCTGACGCTGGCCATACCGGCGGCGAGCCTGCAACTCGGAATGCCGGACGAGGGGACGTTCAGCGAGGATACGACACAACGGAAGGCCTACGACCTGCTCGCCGAGGGTTTCGGCCCGGGCTTCAACGGCCCGCTCCTGGCTGTGGTCGACGCGGTGGACAGCGCGGATCCGGAGGGTGCGGTCGAACAGTTCGTCGCATCAGCACAGGGACTCGACTACGTGGCGGCCGTCGTGCCGAGCGGATTCAACCCGGCAGGAGACACCGCCATGGTGACCGTAATCCCCATGACCGGCCCGAGTTCTGACGAGACCGAGCAGTTGGTGCACGACCTGCGCGACCTGTCGCCGGACATCGCGGCACAGTCCGATGCGGAGGTCATGGTGACCGGTGCCACCGCGGTACTGATCGACTTCAATGACAAGATCTCCGCGGCCGTCATACCGTACCTGGCCGTCGTGGTCGGTCTGTCGTTCCTGATCTTAATCCTCGTGTTCCGGTCACTGCTGGTGCCGCTGAAGGCCGCGCTCGGCTTCCTCGTGACGATGGGCGCCACCTTCGGTGCAACCGTCGCGGTGTTCCAGTGGGGTTGGTTCGCCGGGCTCATCGGGGTGGAGCAGACCACGCCGATCCTGACCTTCCTGCCGATCATCCTTATCGGGCTGGTCTTCGGGCTGGCGATGGATTACCAGGTCTTCCTCGTGACGCGCATGCACGAGGAGCACGTGCACGGCATGGCGGCCACGCCGTCCATCATCCGGGGATTCCAGCACGGCTCCAGGGTGGTCGCTGCGGCGGCGATCATCATGATCAGCGTGTTCGGCGGGTTCATCCTCGGCGAGGACTTCATCAAGCAGATGGGCTTCGCGCTCGCCTTCGCGGTGTTCATCGACGCCTTCGTGGTACGTATGACCATCGTGCCCGCCGTCTTGCAGCTGCTCGGCGAGAAGGCATGGTGGCTGCCGCGATGGCTGGACCGGATTCTGCCGGACGTCGACGTCGAGGGCGAGAAGCTACGTGACTACCTCGACGCCCAGCAGGTACCGGAGCCGGTCGCCGTCGCCCGCTAGTTCGATCACGTTCGGCGTCGACCCATGATCACCGGCACTTGTCACACCAAGCGTGTGAAAAGTGCCGGTGATCATTGAGCGTATACGTGCGGTCAGAGGTCGCGGAACGGCTCGGCGTACTGGAACTCGCCGGTGAGACTCGAGTCGTAGGTTGTCAGCGTTCGGGCGAGGAACGACGGCTCCCAATCGGCAACCGGGGGAGTGACGCCGAGGTCGACCGCTGGAACCAAGCCGAACCGCCGGTAGTACCCGGGGCTGCCGAGCAGCACGATCATGGGTTCGTCCAAGGCATCGGCGGCGGCGATTGCGGCGTGCATGAGTGCCGACCCGACGCCGCCACCCTGGTGTTCCGGAAGCACGCCGATCGGCCCGAGGCCCAACAGCGGTCGCCGGTCTGGCAGCAGATGTGCCCGCGTGCAGCACACGTGCCCGATGATCCTGCCGTCGAGGAGCGCCACCAGAGACAGCTGGTCGATCCATGCCGAGCCATTGCGGAGTTCGTCCACCAAGCCCGGCTCGGGCGGGGGTCCGTCCTTGTACGCAGGAGCGAAGGCTTGGGTATGGACGGCGCGGACGTGATCGGCGTCACCGGATCGCTCGCGACGAATCAGCACGTGCGTACGCTACGGCGGGCCTGGTTGCGGTCGCCAGTCGTTTGCTTCGCCGCCGCGAAGGTACGCATGGCGACCCGTTGACGGGACGTTAAGCATGCCGAGGGGTGGTTTACGTGATCATTCTGAGCGGGGGCGTGGCGGAGCGGGTGCCCGGTGCGCTACATTTGACCTTGTGCGAGGCCTGCTGCTCCTTACGTAGCCGCGCTGACCTCGAGCGGACGCCGTATGATGGCGTCGCGTCAGCGCGGCCGACCCCTCCTGTGCGAGGGGTCTTCCTATTTCCAGCCCAGGCTTTCCTAGACGTATGAGGGACGAATAGCGATGACCGAGACGCAGACCGGCACGACCATGCCAGGCCGGGCCGAGGCCGGGCCCGGCGTGGAGGCGCCGTACCGCTATACCGCCGCCATGGCCAACGAGATCGAGGAGCGCTGGCAGGACCGGTGGGAGGCCGAGCAGACCTTCCGCGCGCCGAACCCGGTCGGGTCGCTGGCCGAACCGGACCACCCGGCCGCGGGCCACGAAAAGATGTTCATCATGGACATGTTCCCCTACCCGTCGGGCAAGGGGCTGCATGTCGGGCACCCGCTGGGTTTCATCGCGACCGACGTGGTGGCCCGCTTCCAGCGGATGTGCGGCAAGAACGTGCTGCACACGATGGGGTTCGACGCGTTCGGGCTGCCGGCCGAGCAGTACGCCGTCCAGACCGGCCAGCACCCGCGCACCACCACTGAGGAGAACATCCGGGTCATGCGCCGCCAGCTGCGCCGGCTGGGCCTTGGCCATGACGCGCGGCGCAGTTTCGCCACGATCGATCCGGACTACATGCGGTGGACGCAGTGGATCTTTCTGCAGATCTTCAACTCCTGGTACGACAAGGACGCCGACCGGGCACGCCCGATCGCCGATCTGGAGGCCGAGTTCGCGTCCGGCCACCGGTCGACGCCCGACGGCCGCAGCTGGGCCGAACTGACCGACGCTGAGCGCCGCGAGATCATCAACGACTACCGCCTGGCCTACGTGTCGGACGCCCCGGTGAACTGGTGCCCCGGGCTGGGCACCGTGCTGGCCAACGAGGAGGTGACCTCGGAGGGCCGCAGCGAGCGCGGCAACTTCCCGGTGTTCAAGCGCAACCTGCGCCAGTGGATGATGCGCATAACGGCCTACGCCGACCGGCTGGTGGACGACCTGGACCGGATCGACTGGCCGGACAAGATCAAGATCATGCAACGGAACTGGATCGGACGGTCGTCCGGCGCCACCATCGGCTTCCCGACCCCAGCCGGTGATTTGGAGGTGTTCACCACCCGGCCGGACACGGTGTTCGGCGCCACGTTCATGGTCGTCGCGCCGGAGCATCCATTGGTCGAAGGGCTGACCGCGGCCGAGTGGCCGGACGGCACGAAGGACGCGTGGAAAGGGTGGCCCGGCGGTTCGACTCCGGCCGAGGCGATCGCCGGGTACGTCCGAGAGGCCGGCAACAAGTCCGAAGTCGAGCGGCAGACCGAAGGTCGGGAGAAGACCGGGGTGTTCACCGGCTCGTTCGCGACCAACCCGGCAACCGGCCAACAGATCCCGGTGTTCGTCGCCGACTACGTGCTGATGGGGTACGGCACCGGCGCCATCATGGCCGTCCCGGGTCAGGACGAGCGCGACTGGGAGTACGCCGAGAAGTTCGGCCTGCCGATCATCCGGACCGTGCAGCCGCCGGATGACTTCGACGGCGAGGCGTACACCGGTGAGGGGCCGGCGATCAACTCGGCCAACAACGAGGTCTCGCTGAACGGCCTGGGCGTCGACGACGCCAAGGCGGCGATCATCGACTGGCTGGAGACCAAGGGCCTGGGCACCGGTGCGATCACGTACCGGCTGCGCGACTGGCTGTTCAGCCGGCAGCGCTACTGGGGCGAGCCGTTCCCGATCGTCTACGACGAGGTCGGGCCGATCGCCCTGCCGTCCGACATGCTGCCGGTGGAGCTGCCCGAGGTGCCGGACTACTCGCCGAAGACGTTCGAGGCCGGTGACGTGACGTCCGAGCCGGAGCCGCCGCTGGCCCGGGTACCCGAATGGGTGAACGTCGAGCTGGATCTGGGCGACGGCCCGAAGATGTACCGCCGCGACACCAACACCATGCCGAACTGGGCCGGATCGTGCTGGTACCACCTGCGGTACATCGACCCGGACAACGACAAGGCCGTCGTGGACCCGGAGAACGAGCGATACTGGATGGGTCCGCGGCCGGAGCGCCGCACGTCCGAGAACGACCCGGGCGGTGTCGACCTGTACATCGGCGGGGTGGAGCACGCCGTGCTGCACCTGCTGTACGCCCGGTTCTGGCACAAGGTGCTGTACGACCTGGGCTACGTCAGCAGCGACGAGCCGTACCACAGGCTGTTCAACCAGGGCTACGTCCAGGCGTTCGCCTATACGGACAGCCGCGGGCAGTATGTTCCGGCCGACGAGGTCGAGGAGCCGGAGCCGGGCGTCTACACCTGGAACGGTCAGCGGGTGAACCGCGAGTACGGCAAGATCGGCAAGAGCCTGAAGAACATGGTCAGCCCGGACGAGATGTTCGCCGCGTTCGGCGCCGACACGTTCCGGCTGTACGAGATGTCGATGGGCCCGCTGGACCAGAGCAAGCCGTGGGAGACCCGCGCGGTCGTCGGTTCGCAGCGGTTCCTGCAGCGGCTGTGGCGCAACGTGGTGGACGAAGACACGGGGGAAACCATCGTGTCGGAGACCCCGCCGGACGACGAGACCCGCAAACTGCTGCACAAGACGATCGATGCGGTGCGCTCCGACATGGCCGGCATGCGGTTCAACACCGCCGTCGCCCGACTGATCGAACTGAACAACCACATCACCAAGGTCGGTACGACGTCGCGTGAGGTCGTCGAACCGCTGGTGCTGATGGTCGCGCCGATCGCCCCGCATATCGCCGAAGAGCTGTGGCAGCGGCTGGGTCATCCACAGTCGCTGGCGTTCGAGCCGTACCCGCAGGCCGATCCGGCGTTGCTGGTCGAGGAGACCGTGACGTGCGTCGTACAGGTGGCGGGCAAGGTCCGGGATCGGCTGGAGGTGTCGCCGTCCGTCGACGAGGCCACGCTGGAGAAGCGGGCGTTGGAGTCCGAGGCGGTGCAGCGGATCCTTGACGGCCGCGGCGTTCGCAAGGTGATCGTGCGGGCGCCCAAGCTGGTCAACGTCGTGCCGGACTGATGGGGCGCAAAGTCGTCGTCGTCACCGATTCGACGGCCTACCTGGACGCGACGGTCGCCGCCGATCGCGGCATCAGCGTGGTACCGCTGCAGGTGGTGATCGACGGCACGCCCTACCGCGAGGGCGCCGAAGTCGGGCCCTCGGCGGTGGCGGCGGCGCTGCGCCGGCACGCCCAGGTGAGTACGTCGCAGCCCGGGCCGCGCGAGTTCCTTGACGTGTACGAGACCGCGGCGGCCAACGGCGCGGAACGCATCGTGTCGGTGCACCTGTCCGGCCAGCTCTCGGGGACGGTGGACGTCGCCCGGCTGGCGGCCCGCGATGCCCCAGTGCCGGTGGACGTGGTGGACTCGCGATCGCTCGGCATGGGCCTCGGATTCGCCGTGCTGTCGGCCGCCGACGCGGCCGATCGCGGCTTGGCCGCCGACGAGGTCGGGGCGGTGGCGATCGCGCGGGCCCGGGCGTCCGCGACTTTGTTCTACGTCGACACTTTGGAATATCTGCGTCGCGGGGGCCGGATCGGGACGGCGTCCGCGATGGTGGGTACGGCCCTCGCCGTCAAGCCACTGCTTGCCGTGGAGGACGGCGCGATCACGCCGGTCGACAAAGTACGCACGAGCGCGCGAGCGCTGGCCCGGCTGGAGGACCGCGCGGTGGAATTCGCCGGGGAGCGTCCGGTCGACGTCGCGGTGCATCACCTGGCCAGTGCGAGCCGGGCCAAGGTTCTCGCGGACAAGCTTCGGGCCCGGCTGCCGAAACTCGGTGAGCTGGTCGTCACCGAGGTCGGCGCGGTGATCGGCGCCCACGTCGGCCCCGGCATGGTCGCGGTCGTGGTCAGCCCGCGCTGACGACTTCTGACACGTTGCTCCAAACGGCCGAGTTGTCCACAGATCTTGTTCCAGCCGATGCCGAGCGTCATGCGGCGGCCATACGGTCGCGCGCATGGATGTCTGGGGAAGACGGCGACGGGACGAACGGAACGAGCAGGCCGAGCGCGCGCGAGCGCGGCTAGGAGCACTGTGGCCGCGCCGGGGTTGGGTGCCACGGATACCCCGTGCCGCGCACGAGTTCGCCATGCTCGGCGTGCGGGCCGAGCGCATGGACGTGGGGTCGGTGGCTCCCGAGGATGACGGCGGCAGCGGCCGGGACGCTCGGGCCCGGTCCGGCCGGTATCGGGCTGCCGGGGGTGCGGTGGCCGACCGGGTGCCGTTGCCGCTGCGTGTGCTCGCCGAGAGCCTGCCGGCCGGCGTGCGCGGCGGTGAGACCGGCCTGCAGCGGATGCACGCGGTCGTCCTCGGCGTGGTGATCCTGGCCGGGCTTGTGGTTGCGCTGGTGTCGAGCGGGCTCGGCCGCCCCGATGTCACTCCGGTGCCCGCCGGACCCACGCCGGTGGACGCGGCATCGACCGACGCGGTGATCGAGACCGGGACACCGGTGCCGGTCAGCGCGGTGGACGAGACTCCGGAGACGGTTGTCGTCCATGTGGCCGGCAAGGTGGCGCATCCGGGAATCGTCGAGCTGCCGGCCGGCTCGAGGGTGGTCGATGCGGTGGAGGCGGCCGGTGGTGCGGACGACGGCGTCGACCTTTCCGCGCTCAACCTGGCGCGGGTGCTCGTCGACGGTGAGCAGGTCGCGGTCGGCATCGAACCCGTGGCCGAACCCGGGCGGACGGGTGGAGCGATCGAGCCGGTGCTCAACATCAACACCGCCACCGCGGCCGAGCTGGAGTCGCTGCCCGGCATCGGCCCGGTGCTGGCGGCGAACATCGTCGCGTGGCGGGACGAACACGGCCGGTTCACGGTGATCGAGGAGTTGCAGGAGGTCAGCGGCATCGGGCCGGCCAAGTTCACCGCGCTGGTCGAGCAGGTCACGTTGTGAGCAGCCGGCTCGGTCCGGACGCGGACCGGGCAGGGGCCGTCAAGCCGGTCGACCTGCGTCTCGTTCCCGCGGCGGTGGCGACCTGGCTCGGCGTCCTCGCCGGGCTGCACGCCCCGCCGGGTTGGCTGGTCGCCGGCGGGACGGCGATCACGGCCGGGTGGGCGGGCTTCGCGCTGGTGCGGCGACGCGAACGCCGCTCCGTCCGAACCCGGCTGGCGATCGCCATCGCGGTCGTCGCGGCGCTGGCCGGCATGGCCGTCGGTTACCTGCGGGCCGAGCCGGTCCGGCACGGCCCGGTCGCCGAACTGGCCGCGAGCGAGGCGTTCATCGGCGCGGACGCGGTCGTCACCGACGACCCGTCGATACGAGCCGCCGAGGCGGCGGGCGAACCGTACGTGGTGGTCCGGCTCCGGCTGGAGGACGTGGTCGGGCGCGGTGAGCGGGCGAAGGTGCGCACACCGGTGCTGCTGATCTCCTCCGACCTGGCGTGGAGCGAGCTGCTGCCGGGAACACCGGTCCGGGTCACCGGACGGCTCGCAAGCGCGTCCGGCGCGTTGGCCGCGTTCCTGCGGACCGATGACGCGCCGGAGGTGCTCGGGCCGGCGTCCCTCGTCAGCCGGGCGACCGAGCCGTTCCGGGCAGGTTTGCGGGCGGCGGTCAGCGGGCTGGGGCCAACCGAGCGCGGGCTGGTGCCGGGTCTCGCGATCGGGGACGACGGCGCATTGCCGGATGCCGACCGGGCCGACATGCGCGCGACGGGTCTGACCCACCTGACAGCGGTGTCCGGCATGCATGTCGGCATCGTGCTGATCGCCGCGCTGGCGATCGCCCGGTCGGCCGGCGTGCGCGGCTACGGCGTGCCGGCGGTGGCGGTGCTGACCCTCGTGGCGTTCGCATTGCTCGTGCGGCCCGACCCGAGCGTGGTACGGGCGTCGACGATGGGGATGATCAGTGTGCTCGGCCTCAGTGTGGCGGGACACAAACGGGCACTGCCGGCCTTGGCATGCGCGGTGCTGGTGCTACTGCTGGTCGACCCGTGGCTGGGTGTGAGCATCGGTTTCGCGCTGTCGGTGCTGTCCACCGTCGGCATCCTGGTGCTCGCGGCCCACTGGTGTGAGCTCATCCGGTGGTTGCCGCGGACGCTGGCGCAGGCTCTCACGGTGCCGGTGGCCGCGCAGGTCGCGTCCATTCCGGTGCTGGTCGGTTTCGTGAGCGAGACGAGCCTGGCGTCGGTGCCGGCGAACCTGCTCGCCGCACCGGCGGTGGCACCGGCGACGCTCCTGGGCGTGGCCGCGGCGGTGGTCGCGCCGGTGTCGGGGACGGTCGCTTCCGCGCTGGCGTGGCTGGCCGGCTGGCCGGCGCGGTGGATAGCGACGGTCGCCGAGCACGGTGCCGATCTGCCCGGCGCCGTGGTGCGGTGGGCAGGCGGGGCCGGCAGCGTCGTCGCATCCGTCGGTGTCGTGGCCGTGCTCGTCGCGGTCATGCCGCGCCTCTTGCGCCGGCCGCTGTGGACCGCGGTCGCGGCGAGCCTCGTCGTCTTCGTTCTGGCCGCCGCGCCCACGGTGGGCTGGCCACCACGTGGTTGGGTCATGGTGGCATGTCCGGTCGGCCAGGGCGACGCGTTCGTCATCGCCGCCGGGGACGGCGCGGCGATGGTGGTCGACGCCGGACCGGACACGGATGCGGTGGACCGCTGCCTTGACGATCTCGGCGTGACCCATGTTCCTCTTCTCGTCCTCACCCACTTCCATCGCGACCACGTCGACGGCGTTCCGGGTGTGCTCGCGGGCCGCCGGGTGGACGGCGTGCTGGTCTCGCCGCTGCCCGAACCGGTGGAACAGGTGGAGAAGGTGACCGCATGGCTCGCGGCCGGTCAGGTACCCGTCGGGGTGGCTCGCACCGGGGAGGAACGGCTGATCGGTGACTCGGTGCGGGTCCGTGTGGTGTGGCCGCGGCGGATCATCGGGTGGGGGGAGTCCGCCGCGAACGACGCCAGCGTCGTGCTCGACGTGCTCGTCCACGACGTGCGGATTCTGCTGACTGGCGACATCGAGCCGGTCGCACAGCGTGCGCTGCTGTCGGCCGAGCCGGAACTCGAAGCCGATGTTCTGAAGGTGCCGCACCACGGGTCGCGGGCGCAGGAGCCGGCGCTGTTGACCGAGCTCGGCGCGTCGATCGCAGTCATAGGTGTGGGTGCGGACAACCGGCACGGGCATCCGTCCCCGGATGTGATCGACATGCTGGGCGTAGCCGGCATGGTGGTCGGCCGCACCGACACCGACGGCGCCGTCGCCGTCGTCCTCACGCCGGACGGCGAGCTTGGCGTGGCGACTCGCGGAGCGGGTGTGTACGCGCGCGGTCGCGGTCGCGAATCGTCGATCAGGCGAAGCCGAACAGTGGCGGCAACGCCAAGACGACGAACCATGCCCACGCCGCGTACACCGCGAGGTAGCCGGTCTGCCAGCGGTCGAGCTTGGTCATCGAGCCATGCCGGCGCAGGAACGTCCACAACAGCCAGGCCGACCACGCGAGGTTGACCAGGAGGACGACGTTCTCACCCAGAGCCGCGACCCGGTTCGGGCTCACGCCCCATTCGCCGATCCGGCCGGCGACCTCGACGAGGACGAGTGCGTCGATGAGCAACGCGCTCACAACCAGCGCGAGCTGTTGCCAGTCGAACAGCGCCGGGGGAGCGGACGGTTCGCGCGCGGAGATCGCATAGAGCAGCAGGCCGAGCACCACGATGAGCATCACGTTGAACAGGAGCAGAACGTCGCGGTCGACGCCGATGCCGGACGTCGTCCACACCACAGCACTCAGGAATGCGAGCAGGACCGCGACGAACAGCGGTGTGAAGACCTTGGTGAGCACCGGCGCCATGTTCTCGATGACGCTCTTCTTCGCCTCGACAAGCCAGGCTGCGACGACTACTGCTCCGGCCGCACCACAGGGGACGAGCCACTCTCCGATGACCGTGGAGACGTCGATCCCGATCGCTTCGAACGTTCCGTACGTGATCGCGGTCAGGACGCCGCCACCCAACGCGATCAGTACGTAGTAGATCACCGCCTCGCCGGTGAAGCGGATGAAGTCCATGCGTTTACCGTCCGAGCGCCAGTCGCCGCCGGTATAGGCCACACCGACCACGAGCCACATCGCGATCGGCAGGTGCAGCCCGGTCAGCACACCCGTATCCGAATCGTCGGCGAGCGGATACATGTTGGCCGCGGCGACACCGAGTGCGAACAGGACGGCAAGCACGCCGACTGCGGGCAGCCGGACATTCCGCCGCCAGGCGAAGTATCCGCCGAGCGGGATGAGCGCGAACAGGCTCGCATTGCGGAAGTAGAACTCGCCGTCGTCGACCAGGTCGAAGCCGAACAGCGCGGGCACCTTGACGGCCAGCGCGGCCGCGACCGCACAGACGATGACCGCCAGCACGTCGCGGCGAGATCCGCGATGTCCGTCCGTCACCGGTTCACCGGTCAGCACGAGTTGCTTCCACAGCCTGTCGGAGTGCTCGCGGGCGAACTCGCGCGAGAGCTCGTCGACGTTGCCCATCCGTTTGACGGCGACGAGGAAGGCCTCGTCGCCGGACAGTCCTGCATCGGTGAACTCGTCGATCTGACTGCGCAGGTGGTCTTCGAGCTCGGTCGCGTCGGTATCGCGCATGGCCGGCCGGCGGGTCACGAACTGTCGCCAGACGGCGATCTGGTCGTCCAGGGACATCTCGTCATTCCCAGGCATGCTCACGCCTCCAGAGCCGGAGGGGTAGCCGGGCGAGCGTCCAGCGTGGCGCGCCAGATCTCGGCGAGCGCATGCGCGACGGTTTCCCATTGCCGCTGGTGAGCGGTGAGCTCGGCCTTGCCCTGCTGGGTTATCCGGTAGTACTTGCGCTTGCGTCCACCGCTGGGTGTATCCCAGTACGAGTCCACGTGGCCGAGCCGTTCGAGCCGGTGGAGCAACGGGTAGAGCAAACCGTCGGTCCACTCGAGCTTGCCGTCGGAGAGCGTGCCGACCTTCTTCAAGATGGCGTAGCCGTAGCTGTCTTCCATGGCCAGGATGCCCAGGACGAGCGGCGTGGCCGAGGCGGCGACGAGGTCCTTGCCGATGTGCACCGTAGATCTCCATCCCTAGCAGTACTAGGGATAGTAGTTCTAGGGTCACGTAGCGTCAAGACCGCGAAAGCCTGGGGGAATAGGCCGACATAGGAAGCCGGAGTGACCCCGTCTCTTTCGCCGACGGGTCACTCCGGCCAAGGCTCAGGAGGGCTACGCCGCCACCGGCGCGGCCTTCGGGTCGGGGCCGTACGCGTTGTCGCCCTGGTCGCCGGCGATCGCCAGGAAGACGATGAGAATGATCGATCCGACCAACGGGATTAGGCTGATGAAGACCCAGAAGCCGCTACGGCCGGTGTCGTGCAGCCGGCGCACGGTTACCGCGAGGGACGGAAGGAAGACCGCCAGCGCGTAGAGGACGTAGAGCACCGTGAAGATGTTTCCGACGGCCTGCATGAGGATGGCGAGCGCGGCGAGGATGATGATGTTGACCAGCGTGAACATCCAGAACTCCTGGCGCCGCGCCCTCCCCTCGAAGATGACGTACTTCTTGAGGACGGTGAGATACCACTCCATGTGTACTCCTTGACCTGCTTGCGAGGACGGCACCGTTGTGCCGCGTTTGGGCGGAGTCATCATCATGGCGGGATCATGGGATGTCAATAGTCGGCGCTGCAGTGTCGGTAGGGCGTGGCATGCTTGGCAGCGATGTCTCCAGCAGCGCTCAACGCACCCGTCACGCTCGTCGTCGGGCCCGAAGCCCTGCTCGCCGAGCGGGCCGTCGCCGCGATCATCACTGACGCGAGATCCCGCGATGCCGATGCTGACGTGGTCGAGGTCGCCGGAAGCGAGCTGAGCGCGTCCGCACTCGTGGAGCACACCAGCCCGTCGCTGTTCGCGACCCAGCGCGTCCTCGTGGTGCGCGACGTGCAGGACGTCGGCGACGCGGCCGGCGACGCGCTCTTAGCGTATGCCGCGAACCCGCTCGACGATGTCGCCCTGGTGCTCGTCCACCCCGGCGGGCAGAAGGGCAAGCGGCTGCTGGACGGGTTGCGCAAGGCCGGTGTCCGCCGGGTGGCGTGCGAGCGGCTCACCCGGCCGGACGATCAGGTGGAGTTCGTCTCCGCGGAAGTCGCCTCGCATGGTGGCCGGATCGACCAGAAGGCGGCGCGGGCGCTCGTGGAGGCCGTCGGGGGCGACCTGCGCTCACTCGCAGCCGCGGCGTCGCAGTTGGCCGCGGACGCGGACGGCCGCCCGATCGACAGCACGGTGGTCGGCACCTACTTCGACGGTCACGCCGAGGTCAAGGGCTGGGTAGTGGCCGACCGCGCGGTCGAGGGCAAGACCAGCGCGGCTCTCGAACAGCTGCGCTGGGCGCTCGAGACCGGGACCGATCCGGTGCTGATCACCGGTGCGCTCGCGACCTCGCTCCGTACGCTGGCGAAGTTGAGCAGTATGCCGCGCGGCACGGACGTCGCAGCCGAACTCGGTGTGCCGTCGTGGAAGTTGCGTCGGTTGAACAGCCAGCTTCGCGGTTGGAACCCGGCCGGTTTGTCCCGCGCCGTCCAGGCCGTGGCACAAGCCGATCTTCGGGTGAAGGGCGAGAGCAACGACGCGACCCTGGCACTCACCAGAGCGGTCGTGGAGATCTCCGAAGCCCGCGGGGCTTAGAGCGAGGAGGACCTGCTGGCGATCACCGACTTGCGATTGGCCGCCTGGTTCTTGTGAATGACGCCCTTGGACACGGCCCTGTCGAGCTGGCGGGACGCGTCACGTGCGAGCGTCGTGGCCTTCTCGGTATCGCCGGCGTCGGCCGCCTCGTGGAACTTGCGCACGGCGGTCTTCAGCGACGACTTGACGGACTTGTTGCGCTGCCGGGCCTTCTCGTTGGTCAGGTTGCGCTTCTTCTGGGACTTGATGTTCGCCACGAATTGCCTCGATCGGTTGCTCTGGACGACGATGTGGGGCTGCGGCCCGGCCGTCGCCGGGTTCCTCGTGCCCCGGACGGCTGTCGCAGGGCGCGCACGCGATCTAGAAGAATACCAGCGGCGTCGTCCCTGCTCCAAGTTAGGAGCGCAGCGTCCAGCCGTACCGGTCGCGCAGCGCGTCCGCGACTTTGTCGAAGCGATTCCTGGCCAGCGCGGCGCCCGCACGGCGCATCCCCTGCGGATGTACTCGCAGCACCCGGGTGAGGTCGGCCCACGACTCGCGGCCACTGGCGTCCCAGCCGCCGGATCCGATCCTGATCCACAGCGGATCACCGTTGCGGTCCTGGCTGGACAGTTGCACTCCGAGCAGTGTGTTCGACCGCTCGCGCGCGACGATCAGGACCGGCCGGTCCTTTCCACGGGTCGGATCGTCCTCGTAGGGGACCCACGTCCATACGACCTCGCCGGGGTCCGGCTCGCCGTCGGTGTCCGGGTTGTACGTCATGGTGACCG
Organism: Jiangellaceae bacterium; assembly: GCA_036374835.1. Taxonomy (GTDB): domain Bacteria; phylum Actinomycetota; class Actinomycetes; order Jiangellales; family Jiangellaceae; genus DASUTB01. The sequence continues at coordinate 66,604 of DASUTB010000037.1, forward strand.
AGCGGACATCGCGTGTCGTATCTTTCGTCGCGTACCGACCGGACCGACCGGGCTCGGGCACGGTGACGGCAGCTCGGCTTTTCCGGCGCGGCCGATCGCGGAAACGTAGGGCACGCAGGACGTCGCGCAGTTTCGGCACAGCCGAAGGTTACCCAGACCGACCCCACCACGCGTTGGACGGTAGCCGGATTCGTGCGTCGAGGGGTTGGATGATCATTCTTGCCGGGCCGTGATGTGCTGTATGGGATGATGGAGGGTAAGCCTCATGAGCTCGTAAAGGACCTACGTGACGATAGACGCTCCCGCGCCGACCGCGACGCCACCCGAGCGGATCCGCAACTTCTGCATCATCGCCCATATCGACCACGGAAAGTCGACGCTGGCCGACCGGATGTTGCAGATGACCGGGGTCGTCGAGGAACGGGTCATGCGCGACCAGTACCTCGACCGGATGGATATCGAGCGTGAGCGCGGCATCACCATCAAGAGCCAGGCGGTGCGGCTGCCGTTCAGCGCCCCTGATGGGCAGACCTACGTGCTCAACCTGATCGACACGCCCGGCCACGTCGACTTCACCTACGAAGTCAGCCGCAGCCTGGCCGCCTGCGAAGGCGCTGTGCTGCTGGTCGACGCCGCGCAGGGTATCGAGGCGCAGACGCTGGCCAACCTGTATCTCGCGCTCGAGAACGATCTGCACATCATCCCGGTACTGAACAAGATCGATCTTTCGGCGGCGCAGCCGGACAAGTACGCCGCTGAGATCGCGCACCTGATCGGGTGCGAGCCGACGGACGTGCTGCGAGTCAGCGGCAAGACCGGCGCAGGTGTCACGGAGCTGCTGGAGAAGATCGTCAGCGACATCCCGCCGCCCGAGGGCGATGCCGACGCCCCGGCCCGGGCGATGATCTTCGACAGCGTGTACGACACGTATCGGGGTGTCGTCACGTACGTGCGCGTGGTGGACGGACGGCTTTCGCCCCGCGAGCGCATCATCATGCTCTCGACCCGAGCGTCCCACGACCTGCTCGAGATCGGTGTGATCTCCCCGGAGATGAATCCCTCGAGCGGGCTCGGCGTCGGCGAGGTCGGCTATTTGATCACCGGTGTCAAGGACGTGCGCCAGTCCAAGGTCGGTGACACCGTGACGGCGGCGGCCCGGCCGGCGCAGGAACCGCTCAGCGGCTACCGCGAGCCCAAGCCGATGGTGTTCTCCGGGCTGTACCCGATCGACGGTTCGGACTATCCGGACCTTCGGGATGCGCTGGACCGGCTCAAGCTCAACGACGCGGCGCTGACCTACGAGCCGGAGACGTCTGTCGCGCTGGGCTTCGGCTTCCGGTGTGGCTTCCTCGGCTTGCTGCACCTGGAGATCGTGCGGGAGCGGCTCGAGCGCGAATTCGGCCTCGACCTCATCTCGACCGCACCGAACGTGGTCTACCGCGTTGTGACCGAGGATGGGACGGAGCACACCGTCACCAACCCGAGCGAGTTCCCGTCCGGCAAGGTGCAGACCGTGTTCGAGCCGGTCGTGCGCGCGACGGTGCTGGCGCCGAGCGAGTTCATCGGCGCGATCATGGAGTTGTGCCAGTCGAGGCGCGGCGCGCTGCAGGGCATGGACTACCTGTCCGAGGACCGCGTCGAGTTGCGGTACACACTGCCACTCGCAGAGATCGTGTTCGACTTCTTCGACGCGCTCAAGTCGCGGACCCGCGGATACGCCAGCCTCGACTACGAGCCCATCGGCGAGCAGGAAGCGGATCTGGTCAAGGTCGACATCCTGCTGCACGGCGAAACGGTGGACGCGTTCAGCGCGATCGTGCACCAGGACAAGGCCTACGGCTACGGCGTGAACATGGCCGGCAAGCTGCGGGAGTTGATTCCCCGCCAGCAGTACGAGGTACCGATCCAGGCTGCGGTCGGGTCGCGGATCATCGCGCGGGAGACGATCCGGGCGATCCGGAAAGACGTTCTCGCCAAGTGCTACGGCGGCGACATCACTCGCAAGCGCAAACTGCTCGAGAAGCAGAAGGAAGGTAAGAAACGAATGAAGACGGTGGGTCGCGTCGAGGTGCCCCAGGAGGCGTTCATCGCGGCACTCTCGTCCGGAGATGCGGGCGGCACGTCCAAGAAATGAGCGTGGCCAGTGGAGATTTGGACACATTTGGACCAAGAGTCGACCGGAGGACGTGCCGTTGCGGCATGTCAGCTATTACCGTTCACCTATCGGTTCACCCCCTGAGAATCCTCAACGCGGAGGAATGATGACTGTCGCAAATGAACTCGTCGAGTCCGTGCGCAACCGGCCCGCCTCGGTCGGGCGCATGTTCGCCGACCGGGTTGAGGCAACACCCGACGCTGAGGCGTACCGCTATCCGGTCGGGGACGGATCCTGGGATTCGCTGACCTGGGCCCAGGCGAAGGACCGGATCTACAACATCGCCGCGGGCCTGATCTCGCTCGGCATCGAGCTCGAGCAGCGGGTCGCCATCGCCAGCTCGACTCGGGTGGAATGGGTGCTCGCCGACCTTGGGATCAACTGCGCCGGCGCGGCGACGACGACCGTGTATCCGAATACGGCGTCCGATGACGTGGTGTACATATTGTCCGACTCGAACTCGCGGGTCGTTTTCGCCGAGAACGACACGCAGGTCGCCAAGGTCAAGGAACAGCGCGCCAAGCTGGACGACCTGGTCAAGATCGTGGTTTTCGACGGCGCGGGCGACGGCGACTTGGTCATCACGCTGGCCGAGCTCGAACAGATGGGTGCGCAGCTGCTGGCTGACAAGCCGTCCGCGGTGGACGACGCGATCGCGGCCGTCCAGCCCGAGCACCTGGCCACCCTCATCTACACCTCCGGCACGACCGGCCGGCCCAAGGGTGTCCGGTTGGTCAACGACAACTGGGTCTACGAAGGTGTCGCGGTCGACTTGATCGACATTCTGCGCCCAGACGACCTGCAGTATCTGTGGCTGCCGCTGTCGCATTCGTTCGGCAAGGCGCTCGAGATGATCCAGATCCGGATCGGTTTCGCGTCCGCCATCGACGGTGACCTGGACCGGATCGTGGACAATCTCGGCGTCGTGCGGCCGACGTTCATGGCCGGCGCCCCCCGCATCTTCGAGAAGGTGCACGCGCGCGTGCGGACAAGCGTCCAAGCCGAGGGCGGGCTCAAGCCGAAGATCTTCGATTGGGCGTTCGGTGTCGGGCACGAGGTGTCCCGGCTGCGCCAGCAGGGCAAGAAGCCCAGCGGGCTGCTGGCCGTCAAGCACCGGCTGGCCGACAAGCTGGTCTTCAGCAAAGTCCGGGCCCGCTTCGGCGGCCGGATCCGCTTTTTCATCAGCGGCTCGGCGGCACTGTCCAAGGACGTGGCCGAGTGGTTCCACGCCGCCGGTGTCATCGTCGCCGAGGGCTACGGCCTGACCGAGACGAGCGCGGCGACGTTCGTGAACCGACCGGCGGACCCCAGGTTCGGCACGGTCGGCCTCCCGATGCCCGGCACCGAGGTCAAGATCGCCGACGACGGTGAGGTGCTGATCAAGGGCCCCGGCGTGATGCGCGGATTCCACGGCCTGCCCGAGGAGACCGCCGCGATGCTCGACGAGGACGGCTGGTTGCACACCGGCGACATCGGCGAGGTCGAGGACGGCTACTTGCGTATCACCGACCGGAAAAAGGATCTGATCAAGACCTCCGGCGGGAAGTACGTGGCGCCGCAGAAGATCGAGGTCATCTTCAAGGCGATCTGCCCGTACGCCAGCCAGATCGTCGTGCACGGCGACACGCGCAACTACTGCACGGCGCTGATCACCCTCGATCCGGACGCCATGGAGAGCTGGGCCGAAATGCACGGGCACGCCGGCAAGTCCTACGCCGAGCTGGTCGCGTTGCCCGAGGTTCGCGAGATGGTGGCCGGTTACGTCGATGAGCTGAACCAGCGGCTCGAACGCTGGGAGACGATCAAGAAGTTCGAGGTCCTGCCGCACGACCTGACGGTCGAGGACGGGGACCTGACGCCGAGCATGAAGGTCAAGCGCAAGGCCGTCGAGAAGAAGTACATGTCTGTGCTGGACAGCATGTACCAAGAATGATCACGTAAACGACCCTGCGCGCTGCTTAACGACCCATCGACGGGTCGCTAAGAGTTACCTTCCGGCTGGACGGTCGGCTGCTGACGTTTGCTACCCATGCCTACCCGTTGACAGGTCGTTAGGCAGTGTGAAGTGGCGTTTACGTGATCATTCTCATCTTGCGGAACACTAGACGTATGCCTGCGACATTGCCGGACGGCGAGTCCGCACCGGAGGACGGAGCGCTCCCGGCCGGCGCCGTGGCCGAGTTCGGCACCCGTCCGTTCGGCATCTACCTACACGTCCCGTTCTGCGCGACCCGGTGCGGCTACTGTGACTTCAACACGTACACCGCCGATGAGCTTGGTGCCGAACCCGGCGCGTCGCGCGCGTCGTGGGCGGACGCGGCGATCGCCGAGTTGGCGTTCGCACGCCGCGTACTCGGGGAACGCGACGTCCCCGTATCGACGGTCTTCGTCGGCGGCGGAACGCCGACCCTGCTGCCGCCGGCCGACCTGGGCCGGGTCGTCACCGCGATCGGCACGGAGTTCGGGCTCGCGCCGGACGCCGAGATAACGACCGAGGCGAATCCCGAGTCGGTGAGCCCGCACACGCTCGAGCAGTTGCGCGCGGCGGGGTTCACCCGCATCTCGCTCGGTATGCAGAGTGCGCTGCCGCACGTGCTGGCGGTGCTCGATCGGGTGCATACACCGGGACGGCCGGCCGCCGCGGTCGCCGAGGCGCAGGAGGCCGGCTTCGAGCACGTGAATCTCGACCTGATCTACGGCACGCCGGGGGAGGGGCCGTCGGACTGGCGCCGGAGCCTGGACGCGGCCATCGCCGCCGGGCCGGACCACATCAGCGCGTACGCACTCATCGTCGAAGAAGGCACCCGGCTGGCCGCGAACATCCGGCGCGGAATGATCGCCGCCCCGGACGCCGACGACCAGGCCGACAAATACGACGTCGCCGATGACATGCTCGCCGCCGCGGGGTTCACCTGGTACGAGGTGTCGAACTGGGCGCGCACGCCGGACGCGCGCTGCCGGCACAACGAGCTCTACTGGACCGGCGGGCACTGGTGGGGTGCCGGGCCGGGCGCGCACAGCCACATCGGCGGGACCCGATGGTGGAACGTCAAGCATCCCGCGGCCTGGGCGGCGCGGCTCGCGTCCGGTTCGAGTCCGGCGCACGGCCGCGAGGTGCTCGATGCCGACACCCGCCGAACCGAGCGGATCCTGCTGGAAACCCGCCTCGTAAACGGCCTGGATGTCACGGTGCTGGACGATCGAGGGCGGATCGCCGCGGACGCCTTGGTGGCGGACGGCCTCGCCAACGCGTCGGCACTGGCCGCGGGCCAGGTCGTCCTCACTCGGCGGGGCAGGCTGCTTGCCGACGCGGTCGTGCATCGCCTGACGTGAACGCCAAACTACCGTTGCCTCCACGTCGACGGGTCGTTAGGCAATGCGTAGTGGCGTTTACGTGGTCATTCCGGGGGTGGTGACGAAGTCGATGAGCTCCTCGACGCGCCCGAGCAGCGCCGGTTCGAGATCCTTGTAGGAGCTCACCGAGCCAAGGATCCGGCGCCATGCCGTTGCCGGATCGACCTCCCAGCCGGCGGCGGCGAGCACACCCTCCTTCCACGGCCGGCCCTTTGGCACGTCCGGCCAGCGGTCCAGGCCGAGCACGGAGGGTCGGACGGCCTGCCACACATCGACATAAGGGTGGCCGAGCACCAGGACGTGGTCCGAGCCGGCGCGGCGGACGACCTCGTCGGCGATCCGCGACTCCTTGCTGCCGGGCACCAGATGATCGAGCAGTACGCCGAGCCGGCGGCCAGGGCCCGGATCGAAGTCCTGGACGATCTCGGGCAGGTCGTCAGCGCCGCCGAGTTCCTCGACCACGACTCCCTCGACCCGAAGATCATCTCCCCAGACCTTCTCGACGAGTTCGGCGTCGTGTTTACCTTCGACGTAGATCCGGCTCGACTTGGCCACCTTCGCCCGGGTGTTGGCGACTGCGATCGAACCGGACGCGGTGCGCGCCGGGCGCTCGTTCACCGGCGTGTGGGGTCGCTCCAGCGTGACGGGCCTGCCCTCGAGGTGGAAGCCCGGCCCGAGGGGAAAGCGGCGCCGAGCGCCATGCCGGTCCTCCAGCGTGACGCCGTGCTTGTCGCACTCGACGATCGCGCCGCAGAATCCGGACTGCGCGTCCTCGACGACGATACCGGCCTCGGCCGGCTGCGGACGGGACGTGCGGCCCGGGCGGGTCCGGGGCGCAGCGAGGACATCGCGACCGTAACGATCAGAATTGGGACTCACGGCCAAAGACCGTATCTCACCACGAATGGCCTGCCCGGCGACACGCGAGATCCCAAGTACACTTGGCACTCGGATACATTGAGTGCCAGAAGGAGAGGTGTTCCTGCGATGCCGCTCGACGACCGCAAGCTCGAGGTGCTGCGCGCCGTCGTCGAGGACTATGTCGCGACGCATGAGCCGGTCGGGTCGAAGGCGCTTGCCGAGCGCTACCAGCTCGGGGTATCACCGGCCACGATCCGCAACGACATGGCGGCTCTCGAGGAAGAGGGTTACATCGCCCAGCCGCACACCAGTGCCGGCCGGGTGCCGACCGACAAGGGTTACCGGCTGTTCGTCGACCGGCTCTCGACGATCAAGCCGCTCAGCGGCGCCGAGAAGCGGGCGATCCACACGTTCCTCGACGGCGCGGTGGACCTCGATGACGTCGTCGCCCGGACGGTTCGGCTGCTCGCGCAGCTGACCCGCCAGGTCGCGGTCGTCCAATACCCCTCGCTGACGCGTTCGTCGGTACGTCACGTCGAGCTCGTACCGCTCACCCCGTCCCGCCTCCTTCTCGTGCTGATCACCGACACCGGCCGGGTCGAGCAGCGCGTCGTCGAACTGCCGCGGGAAACCGACGACTCCCTGGTCGCCGATCTGCGCGCCCGCATCGGAAGCGCCGTCACCGGGTTGGACCTTCCGAAGGTGGCCAATGTGGTCGAGAATCTGGCCGAGGGTTTCGAGCCGGACGAGCGCCCCACGGTGTCGGCGATCGTCGCAACCCTCCTGGACTCGCTGGTCGAGCACAGCGAAGAGCGGGTCGCGGTGGCCGGAACGGCGAACCTGGCCAGGTTCGGCCACGACTTCGACCAGGCCGTCGAGCCGCTGCTCGAGGCGCTCGAGGAACACGTCGTCCTGCTCCGTCTGCTCGGGGAGGCGTCCAACCCGTCGACGCTGACCGTGCGAATCGGCGAGGAGAACGAAGCGTCCGGCTTCTCGACAGCTTCGATCATCACCACGGGGTACGGACCGGACGACCGGGCGGTGGGTAGCATGGGCGTGGTCGGGCCCACTCGAATGGACTACCCCGGAACAATCGCCTCGGTCGGCGCCGTTGCCCGATACGTCAGCCAGATTCTTGCGGCAAACCGATAGCAACCAAGAAGGATTCCTGCGTGCCCACGGACTACTACGAGGTTCTCGGTGTCTCGCGTGACGCGAGCGCGGCTGAGATCAAGAAGGCCTATCGACGGCTTGCCCGCGAGTTGCATCCGGACGTGAACCCGGATCCGGGTACTCACGACCGGTTCAAAGAGGTCACCCAGGCGTACGAGGTGCTCACCGACCCCAAGAAGCGGGAGATGTACGACCTCGGCGCCGACCCGTTCGCGACCGGCGGTGGCGCCGGCGGCAACTTCGGTGCGGGATTCTCCTTCTCCGACATCATGGACGCGTTCTTCGGTGGTGCCACGACGACGCGTGGCCCGCGCAGCAGGGTCAGGCGCGGTCAGGACGCGCTGGTGCGCCTGGAGGTCGAACTGCCCGAAGCGGTGTTCGGCGCCACGAAGGAGGTGCAGGTCGACACCGCGATCGTCTGCACGGCATGCGGCGGGACCGGGGCGCCGCCGGGTGTCGAGCTCAAGGTGTGTCCGTCCTGCGGTGGCCAGGGCGAGGTCACGCAGGTGCAGCGCTCGTTGCTCGGCCAGGTGATGACGTCGCGGCCGTGCCCGCAGTGCCATGGGTTCGGCACGGTCAACCCACGGCCGTGCGGTGAGTGCTCGGGCGACGGGCGGGTGCGCACGCGCCGCACATTGACGATCAAGATACCGGCCGGTGTCGACTCGGGCACCCGGATCCAGCTGGCCGGCGAGGGCGAGGTCGGTCCCGGCGGCGGCCCGGCCGCCGACCTCTACGTCGAGCTGACGGTCAGGCCGCACCCGGTGTTCACCCGGCGCGGCGACGACCTGCATGCCACGATCGCGGTGCCGATGGCCGCCGCGGCACTCGGAACGGTCGTGGAGCTCGAAACACTCGACGGCAAGGAGTCGGTCGACATCGGGCCCGGTGCGCAGCCGGGTGAGACGATCAAGCTGCCCGCCCGTGGCGTGCCTCGGCTGCGCGGGACGGGCCGTGGCTCGCTGGTGCTGCACCTGGACATCCAGACACCGACCAAGCTCGACTCGCGCCAGGAGGAGCTGCTGCGTGAGCTGGCCGAGCTGCGCGGCGAGAACGGCACGATCAGCACCGACTCGGCCAAGGAGAGCAGCTTCTTCTCCCGCATCCGCGACGCCCTCAAATAGCCCGCACCAGAATGATCACGTTAAGCCGGCAATCCCCGCCTTAACGCGGACCGCAGGCCCAGCAAAGGGGGGAGTCGCCGGGTAATGTTCCTGGTCAGCAGTGACCGCCTGCGCGCGGGTGACATCGTCGAGCTGGACGGTGACGAGGGCAGGCATGCGGCCGTCGTACGCCGCATCCGCACCGGCGAGCATATCGAGCTCACCGACGGCGCCGGTCACATCGCGCGCGCCCGCGTCGTCGAGGTGCACAAGGCCGGACTCACGTGCGAAGTGCAGGAGCGGACGGACGTCCCCCCGCCTGCGCCGCGGCTGACCGTCGTCCAGGCGCTGCCCAAAGGCGATCGCGGCGAACTGGCCGTCGAGGTCATGACCGAGGTCGGCGTCGACACGATCGTCCCCTGGTCGGCGCGCCGCTGCATCACCCAGTGGCGCGGCGAGCGCGGCGACAAGGCGCTGCGCAAGTGGCGATCCACCGCCCGGGAGGCGGCCAAGCAGTCGCGCCGACCCTGGTTCCCGGAGGTCGTTGAGCTGGCAGGGACGGACGCCGTCACCGAACGCGTCGCGGCGGCCGAACTCGCGCTCGTGCTGAACGAAGCCGCGGAACCGCCCCTCGCCGGCATAGGCGTTCCGACCGACGGCGAGGTCGTCATTGTGGTCGGGCCGGAGGGCGGAATCGAGGAAGGCGAACTGCGTGCGTTCACCGATGCCGGCGCCCGGGCCGTCCGCCTCGGCCCGACCGTGCTGCGCACCTCGACCGCGGGGGTCGTCGCCGCGGGGATCGTGCTGTCCCGGACCGGTCGCTGGGCACCCCACCGCAGTGAGGAATGACTATTCGGTCACGGTGAACGTTCGCGAGTCGCTCATCGGCCCTGGGCCCTCGCCGCCCGAGGGGTCGGTCGCCGTCACGATCACCTCGTACTCGCCCGGATCGAGGTCGACCTCGAACGAGAACGGGGAGAACCGCTGGCCCGCCTCGGTCTGGCCGAAGCCTTCGTCGACGACGACGCCGTTCTGCTCGATCCGCCATTGGTAGGTGGCCTCGAACAGCGCTGCCTCGCCGCCGATCCCGACCGGGCTCGACACAGCCATGCCCTCGGTCGGATCGTTGATCTGGACGAGCTGGCGGACTTCCAGCTGTGGTGCGCGCGTCACGCCGTCCGATACGTCAACGCCCCAGAGTTCGTCGGCGGGCCGGCCGTCAAGCAGGATGTGCACCGGGTCGGTGCGCTGCAACGCGGCCTGCACCGTGTAGACCAGCTGGTGGACGGCGAGCTCGCCCAGTTCTTCCGGCACGGGATCCCCGTCCTCAGGAACGGTCAGCGCGACCTCGATTGCGTCGTCCGTTTCGGTGACGCTGAACTCGGTCTCCGGATCCCAGGGCGTGGTGTAGTCCGGGTCGACCGGCCCCGCGAACATCACGGCGAGGGCCGCCTCGGCGGCATCGTCGCGATCGGGCACGCCGCGGAACTCGCGGGCGAGCCGGTGCCCCGCCGGGGTCTCGGTCAGGAAGTAGGCCGGCACTGTCATGATCACCGAGGCGTCCGCCCGTGGCACGTCGTCGGGGACGTCGGACGACTCGCCACTGGGCGGTGAGCTCGCGATCGTATCGTCGCCCGCGGTCTCGTCCGACTCGTCACCCGACTCCTCGCCGGACTCCTGGCCGGTGGAATCGAGCTCGTCCGTGATCGCCGCCCGGTCGGGCTGCATGTTCCCGTCGAGATTGAGCGTCACGCCGACGGCCACCGTCAGGGCGGCGACCGCGGTCGCGGTGGCCAGCGACCACGCGAACGGGCGGCGCCACCATGGCAGGCGGCGGGTGCGTTCGCGGATGCGCTCCAATGCGTCCGAGTCCGGCACCACTCGGGATGCCTCGTCGTGGAGGGACCGGCGCAGCCGTTCTTCGTCCTCGGACGACCAGCTCATGACCACTCCTCCAATCGGGCCCGCAGCGCGGTCATGCCGCGCGAGGTGTGGCTCTTGACCGCGCCCCTGCTGATGCCCATCACATCGGCGATGTCGCCTTCGGAGAGGTCCGCGTAGTACCGGAGGACGAGTGCTTCGCGCTGGCGTACGGGCAGTGTCCGCAGTGCGGCGACCACGGCCTGGCCGGCGACCGCCTGGAGTGCGCCGTGCTCGGCGCTGGGCGCGTCGATCGGGCGGTCGTCCTGGTGCCTGGCCGCGACGGCTCGGCGCCGGCCGACCGACCGCGATCTGTGCACAACGGAGGTACGGACGTATGACACCGCGGCGTGCGTATCGCGGAGCTTTCGCCAGCGCTTGTGCAGTTCGACGAACGCGTCCTGGACGACTTCCTCGGCCACGGACTGGTCACGTACCAACAGGGTCGCGAGCCGCACGAAGCCGCCATAGTGATGGGTGTAGATCTCGGTGATGGCGCGATCAGCGTCCGTATCACCTCGCGCCACTCGGCCACCCTCTCTCGATAGCACTGCGGGAGCGGAATATACCGGTGTTACGCGCACCGCGCCCAGGGTGGTGGCTTCCATACTGGACAGACGCGGCGCTGCCCAGTTGGGTTTACTCCCGGTGCCGTCAGTTCGCCGGCGGCTCGCCGCTGTCGATGTGTCGGAGCTGCCGTCCGCCGAGCACGTGGAAGTGTAGATGCTTGATCGCCTGCCCGCCGCGGCTGCCGACGTTCGTCGTCACCCGGTAACCGTCTGCGGTTCCTTCGGCGTCGGCCACGTCGCGCGCGAGGGCGAAGCAGCGGGATAGCAGGTCGGCATGGTCGGCGGTGAGTTCGTGAGCCGAATCGATGTGTTCGTGCGGGATGATAAGCACGTGAACCGGGGCACGAGGGTATATGTCACGAATTGCTATGACGCCATCTCCCGCTGCCACCTGTTCGGACGGTGCGTCGCCGGCCACGATCGAGCAGAACAAGCAGTCATTACCCATGGTCGAGGATCCTCCCACAGACGTCCCTATGTCGCGGCGTGTGGTTCGATCACGTCCACCACCCGTGGCGACATCACAACAGGCTTGCATGCATGGTGTGATGTCGCCACGGGTGGTGGACGTGATCGAACGACGGCGGCCGGGCGGCGCGCCGGAATAACGATTCCGCGCGGTCTCGTTGGACGAGTACGATTGAGACCGTTCGCACAGCCGAGACTGGAAGTAGGCGAGATAGGGCCGTCAGGCCGGCTAATGGCCGATTTACGAGTTACTGACACCGAGGCACACGCTTTCGAGAACACCGGCCGGGCGCGGGACACCGAGCCAGCCGAGCACAAGATCGTTATTCCTTCGAGCATCCCCATGGTCAGCCTGCTGGGCTCCGGGGACGAGTTGCTACGCGTCGTCGAGGATTCCTTCCCGAAGCTCGACATCCTCGTGCGCGGCAACGAGGTGACGATCACCGGTCCACCGGCGGAGATCGCCGAGGCCGAGCGGCTCATCGACGAGTTGGTCGCGGTGATCCGGACCGGCCAGGGCCTGACCCGGCAGGCGGTGGAGCACACGCTGGCCATGCTGCGGGCCCGGACGCGGGAACGTCCGGCGGACGTGCTGACCACGAACATCCTGTCCAACCGGGGCCGCACGATCCGCCCGAAGACGCTCAACCAGAAGCGTTACGTCGATGCGATCGACAAACACACGATCGTGTTCGGCATCGGTCCGGCCGGTACCGGGAAGACCTACCTGGCCGTCGCCAAGGCGGTGCAGGCGCTGCAGGCCAAGCAGGTCACCCGCATTCTGTTGACCCGCCCGGCGATCGAGGCGGGAGAGCGGCTCGGATTCCTCCCCGGCACGCTGTCGGAGAAGATCGACCCGTACCTGCGGCCGTTATACGACGCGCTGCACGAAATGATGGACCCGGCGAGCATCCCGCAGCTCATGACCGAGGGCACCATCGAGGTGGCGCCCTTGGGATATATGCGCGGGCGCACGTTGAACGACGCATTCGTCATCCTCGACGAGGCACAGAACACCTCGCCGGAGCAGATGAAGATGTTCCTCACCCGGCTCGGCTTCGGCTCGAAGATGGTGGTGACCGGTGACGTCACGCAGATCGACCTGCCGACCGGAACCGACAGCGGCCTGAAGGTCGTGCAGAAGATCCTCGACGGGATCGAGGACGTGCACTTCTGCCAACTTGCCAGCCAGGACGTCGTGCGGCACCGTCTGGTGAGCAAGATCGTCGATGCGTACACACAGTTCGATGCCGGCACGGCGGCGCGTGCGTCCGGAAGGGGCAACGAACGCCACGGGAGACGCCGGTGACCGTTGAGGTCAACAACGAGACCAGCACCGAGCTGGACGAGAAGGCGCTCATCGATCTGTGCAGATTCGTACTCGACCAGCTGCGGATCCACCCGGCGGCCGAGTTGGCCGTCATGCTGGTCGACCCCGGCCCCATGGAGGAACTGCACTTGCAGTGGCTGGACGAACCCGGGCCGACGGACGTCCTGTCCTTCCCGATGGACGAGCTGCGTCCCACGCCCGAGGGCGAAGAGCCACCCCCCGGCCTGCTCGGCGACGTCGTGATATGCCCGGAAGTCGCGCGCCGTCAGGCCACCCAGGCGGGCCATTCCTTCGAGAACGAGATTAGCCTCTTGACAACACACGGCATACTCCATCTCCTCGGCTACGACCACGCCGAGCCGGAGGAGGAGAAGGAGATGTTCGGCTTGCAGAAACGGTTGCTCGACGACTGGCGGGCCAGGAGGCAATAGCTGTGTCGCTCGATGACGGCTGGACCCTTGCCGGTGCGGCCGCCCTGGTCGTGCTGGCCGGGTTGCTCGCCATGGCCGAGTCGGCGCTGGCGGCATTCTCCAAGGCGCGCGCCGACGAGCTGGTCAACCAGGACCGGCAGGGCGCGGTGCGCCTGCGCGCCCTTGTCGAAGATCCGGCGCCGGCACTGAACACGGCGTTGTTCCTACGTATCGCCGCCGAGATCGCCGCGGTGATCCTCGTCGCCGTCGTGCTCTTCGAAGTGTTCGACATGCGGTGGCCGACGGTCGTCGGTGGCGCGCTGGTCATGACCGTCGTTTCCTACGTCGTGATCGGTGTCGCTCCGCGCACGGTCGGCCGGCAGCACGCCGAAACCGTCGCACTGGCCTCAGCCGGTCCGTTGCTGGCCCTCACCGCGGTCCTCGGGCCGATACCGCGCGGCCTAATCGCGCTGGGCAATATGGTGACGCCGGGCAAGGGTTTCCGAGCCGGACCGTTCGCCACCGAAGCCGAGCTGCGTGAGCTCGTCGATCTGGCCGAGGCCGGGCGGGTGATCGAATCCGGCGAGCGGGAGATGATCCACTCGGTGTTCGACCTCGGCGACACGATCGTGCGCGAAGTCATGGTGCCGCGTCCCGACGTGGTGTTCATCGAAGCCGGCAAGACCCTCCGGCAGTTCCAGTCGCTGGCGTTGCGCAGCGGGTTCAGCCGGATCCCGGTCGTCGGATCGGCCGGGCTGGACGACGTGATCGGCGTGGCGTATCTCAAGGACGCCGCGCGCCGGCTGTACGACCATCGCGACGCCGAGTCGGTGGAGCGGGTGTCGTCGATCATGCGCCCGGCGGCGTTCGTCCCCGATTCCAAACCGGTGGACGAGCTGTTGCGGGAAATGCAGGCGCAGCGGATCCACGTGACGATCGTCGTCGACGAGTACGGCGGTACGGCCGGACTGGTCACGATCGAAGACATCCTCGAAGAGATCGTCGGGGAGATCTCAGACGAGTACGACGCCATCGAGGAACCGGTCACCAAGCTCGAGGACGGCTCGTTCCGGGTCAGCGCCCGGCTGCACGTCTCGGAGCTCGGCGATCTGTTCGGCATCGAGCTGTCCGACGAGGACGTCGACAGCGTCGGCGGGCTGATGGCCAAGGCACTGGGCCGGGTCCCGATTCCAGGAGCCGAGGCCGACGTGGCCGGGCTGCACCTGGTGGCCGAGCACACCACCGGACGCCGCAACCGGATCCGCACGATTCACGTCACGCCGATCGCCGAGGAGGCGCTGGCCGACGACGCGGCCGACGAGGAGGGTATCGCGTGAGCGGGCTGTCGGACGAGGATTCCAAGCTGGTGACGCTCGCCCGGGCGACGCGGGCGCGCACCGGAGCTGCCGAGGGGGCGGCCGTCCGGGACGGGGACGGACGTACGTACGCCGCGGCGTCGGTGGCGCTGCCGTCGTTGACGCTGTCCGCCCTGCAGGTCGCGGTCGCGATGGCGGTCTCGAGTGGCGCGACGAGCCTGGAAGCCGCCGCGGTGGTCGCGGACGCTGGTGCGGACCGGTTCGATGGCGAGGTCGCCGGCACATCCGCGGTGCGTGAGATGGCCGGTGCGGGCGTACCGGTGATCATTGTCGGTCCCGACGGCTCGGCGGTGGCATCGGCTGTGACGTGATCCTCGGTGGCCATGGATGGGCGTAGTCGCCAAGACGTCGTAGGCTAACGGGCTATGTCCTCTGCCCATGCTCGATCCTCGGGGGGAACATTCCGCAATTTGGCGACGCTCATCGTCGTCAGCGGGCTTGCCGGCGTCCTTGTCGTCGGCTTGGCATTGCCATTCGCGACCGGGCTCGGCTGGGTCGCCCGCGAGAGCGCGACCGGATTCCAGGAGATGTCCGCGAACGCGGAGCTCGGTGCGCTGCCCGAGCGTTCGCGCGTCGTGGAGGCGGACGGTTCGACGCTGGCCACGTTCTATTCCGAGAACCGGACGTACGTCCCGCTGCACAAGGTCTCCCAGCCGATGCAGGACGCGACGATCGCGATCGAGGACCACCGCTTCTTCGACCACGGTCCGATCGACTTGAAGGGCACGCTTCGTGCGTTCATCGGCAACGTCGAGGCCGGCGAGATCACAGCGGGCGGCTCGACGCTGACCCAGCAGTACGCGAAGCTGCTGCGACAGAGCCAGGCCAAGACCGAGGAGGAGGCGGCCGCGGCGCTCGAGGAGTCGTACAGCCGCAAGCTCGCCGAGCTGCGGCTGGCCATCGAGATCGAGCGTGAGCTGACCAAGGAGGAGATCCTCGAGCGGTACATCAACATCGCGTACTACGGGGCGAGCGTGTACGGCGTCGAGGAAGCGGCCAACCGCTACTTCTCGACGACCGCGGAGAAGCTCACGGTGCCGCAGGCCGCCATGCTCGCCGGACTGGTGCAGCGGCCCAGCGCCTACGACCCGACGCAGAACCCGGAAGCCGCGCTCGAGCGCCGCAACGTCGTCATCGACCGCATGGCCGAGCTGCAGATGATCACTCCGGAGCAGGCCGAGAAGGCGAAGAAGAAGAAGCTCGGACTTGACGTCAGCCCGGTCCGGAACGGTTGCTCGGCGACCTGGACGCCGTTCTACTGCCAGTATGTTCAGAACGAGCTCGACATCATCCTCGGTGACGAATCCGACGAACTCCTGTACCAGGGCGGGTTGACGATCGAGACGACGCTGCAGCGCAAGCCTCAGAAGGCAGCGCAGGACGCCATTGCCGACTGGGTGGCGCCGGGGGACGAGTCCGCGGCCGCCCTCGCGTCGGTGGAGCCGGGAACGGGCGCGATCAAAGCTCTCGCTCACTCGCGCGACTGGGGCGACGGCGAAGGGAAGACTCACTTCAACTACGCCGTCGACAAGTTCTACGTCGACGGTGAGCGTCAATATGAGATGGGTGGCGGCGACGGGTTCCAACCCGGGTCCACGTTCAAGGTGTGGGTCGCGGCCGCGGCGCTCCAGCAGGGCCTCTCGGTGAACACGCCGATCGACTCTCCAGCGGAGCTGGACCTGGGCGATGAGACCTGGCGGGCGTGCGAAGGCACCGTGTCGGCTCCCAGCGACTACACACCTGGGAACTATCCGGGTAGCCCGTCCGGCCTGATGAACCTGCGCACCGCGATCGAGAAGTCGGTCAACACGTACTTCCTCCAGCTCAGCCAAGAAACCGGTTTGTGCGATCCGTGGACCATCGCAACCCAGTCGGGCCTGAGTTTCAGCGATGGCGAGCCACTCGAGCAGGTGGCGTCGTTCACGCTCGGCGTCAACCCGGTCTCGCCACTGTCGATGGCCGAGGGGTATGCGATGTTCGCCGCACGAGGTGTGCACTGCGAGCCATACGCCATCACGCGGGTCATCGGCCAGGACGGTGAGGTCCTGTTCGAGCGGGAGCCCAACTGTAACCGCGTGCTGGATGAACGCGTCGCCGACGCGATGAACGATCTTCTTCGCGGCGTCGTGGAGAATCCGGGGGCGACGGGGAACGCGATGCGGCTCGCCGGCGGTCGTCCGGCAGCCGGAAAGACGGGAACGACCAACGGCGTCAAGGCCGTGTGGTGGGTCGGCTACACACCGCAACTGTCCACCGCGGTCGGCCTGTCGGACCCGGACCCTCCGGAGGGTGAGGGCGACAGCTGGACCCTTGAGGGGCGGACGTTCAACGGCGTCTATTTCGATAACATGTGCGGTGGCTGCGTTCCGGGTCCGATCTGGAAGCAGATGATGGACGCCGCGCTGGCCGATGAGCAGATTCTGCCGTTCGTTCCGGCCGACCCGTCCGTCCTGCAGGGCGAGACGTCGCGCGTCCCCGATGTGCGCGGTATGGACGTCCAGCAGGCCCATGAGGTGCTGAGCCAGGCCGGCTTCCAGGTGCGGGTCAACGAGGAGCGCGCCGAGTCCGACGTCCCGCCCAACCAGGTCATCGAGGTCGATCCGGCACCGTGGTCGTGGTTGACCGTGGGCAGCGAGGTCACCATCACCGTCAGCAAGGGCAGGGGTGGTGACAACTGCATCTCCATTCCGTTCTTCAACGACTGCGAGGACGAGGACGAGGGTGACGGTGGCGGTGGCGGTGACGACGACGGCGGTGGCCCGGGCAACGGTGGCGGCAACGGCGGCGGGGACGGTGATGGTTGAGCCGTACCGCTCCGGCTTCGCGTGTTTCGTCGGGCGGCCGAACACGGGTAAGTCGACCCTGATCAACGCGCTGGTCGGGCACAAGGTCGCGATCACGTCGACGAAGCCGCAGACCACCCGGCACGCGATCCGGGGCATCGTCCACCGCGCCGACGGCCAGCTTGTTCTGGTCGACACGCCGGGCCTGCACCGGCCCCGGACATTGTTGGGGGAGCGGCTCAACGACGTCGTGCGGACCACCTGGGCAGAGGTCGACCTGATCGGTTTCTGCCTGCCGGCGGACGAGAAGCTCGGCCGCGGCGACCGCTACATCGCCACCGAGCTCGCAAAGCTGAAGCGCACACCGAAGTTCGCCATCGTCACCAAGACCGACATCGCCACGCGCGACCAGATCGCCGCGCAGCTCGCCGCGGTCACGGAGCTCGGATCCGAGCTCGGCATCGACTGGGCGGAGGTGGTGCCGGTCTCGGCGGTCAGCGGCGACCAGGTGGCGCTTCTCGCCGACCTCGTGCTGGCCGCGCTGCCGGAAGGTCCGCCGCTGTATCCGGATGGCGAGCTCACCGACGAGCCGGAGGAGAAGCTCGTCGCCGAGCTGATCCGGGAGGCGGCGCTTGAGGGCGTACGGGACGAGTTGCCGCATTCGATCGCGGTCGTCGTCGAGGAGATGGTTGCGCGCGAGGACCGCCCGGAAGACCGTCCCCTCCTGGACGTCCACGCGAACATCTACGTCGAGCGGGAGAGCCAGAAGTCCATCGTGATCGGCAAGGGCGGTTCGCGGATGCGTGATGTCGGCTCGCGCGCCCGCGGGCACATCGAGCGGCTGCTCGGAACCCCCGTCTACCTGGACCTCCATGTCAAGGTCGCCAAGGACTGGCAGCGCGACCCCCGCCAGCTCCGCAAACTCGGCTTCTAACCCCAGAATGACCATGTTAAGCGGGCATTTCCCGGCCAAACCACGTCCGTAAACCGCGTATCGCAGGTACATGCCCGGCAAGGGCGGAACCGCTCGACGCGGCTCGGCGCTATAGTCGGCGTATGCGTCTTTCCTTGCCGACCTGGTGGTGGCTGCCTCAACCGGCGGCCTAGCCAAGCACGTCCATTCCACGGCCGCCGTTGCCGGCGGCCGTTTCTCATGCCAGGCGGCAATGGCGGCTCCCTGACCAGAAGGAGCCAGCATGACCACCACTATCGCGACCTCGTCCTTGATCGCCGATGAACACGACGTCCTGACCAACCCGCATCGATATCGCGTGCTGACCGGCGACCGTCCGACCGGCCCGCTTCATCTCGGGCACTACCTCGGCACGCTGCGGAACAGGGTCCGGCTGCAAGACGCCGGCGTCGAAACATTCGTCGTCGTCGCCGACTACCAGGTGATCACCGATCGGGACGATCCCGGTGACATCAGCACCAACGTTCACGAGATCGTGCTCGACTATCTCGCGGTCGGTCTTGACCCGCAGCGGACGCCGATCTTCGCGCACAGCGCGGTAGGGGCACTCAACCAGCTGATGCTGCCGTTTCTCGCCTTGACCACCGAGGGCGAGCTGCGGCGTAATCCGACCGTCAAGGAGGAGGCTGCCGCCGCCGGCGTCAGGTCGCGCAGCGGTTTGCTGCTCACGTATCCGGTGCACCAGGCGGCCGACATCCTGTTCTGCGGGGGCAATCTCGTTCCGGTCGGCCACGATCAGCTGCCGCACCTGGAGACGACCAGAACGATCGCGCGCAGGTTCAACCAGCGATTCGCGGCCGGCGCGGAGATCTTCGCCGAACCGCAGGCGTTGCTGTCGTCGTCACCGAGGCTGCTCGGCATCGACGGCCAGAAGATGAGCAAGAGCCGCGGCAACGGCATCGCGCTTCGGGCGAGCGCGGACGAGACGGCGCAGGCGTTCCGGAGAGCCGTCACCGATTCCGAGCGTTTGATCACCTATGAGCCCGAGCGTCGACCGGAGATCGCCAGCCTGTTGGAGATCGGTGCGACGTGCGAGGGGACGACGCCCCGCGCGCTCGCCGAGCAGATCGGTACCGCGGGCGCCGCGGCGCTGAAGGCGCGCGTCACCGAAGCGGTGAACGAGCATCTGCGACCGTGCCGAGCAAGGCGTGCCGAACTCGCCGCAGACCACGCCGTGGTCAACGACGCCCTGCGTGCCGGTGCGGCGCGCGCGAACGAGATCGCGAACCGGACGTTGCGCACCGTGCACGACGCCCTCGGCATGATCTACACGCCCTAACCGCCATGATCACCGGCACTTTGCACGCCATGTGTGTGAAAAGTGCCGGTGATCATGGGAGTTGGGGCCGCGCCGTCCAGCATGTGGCTATCGAGTGTGCGATCTCGATCGCATCCGGTAAGGTCGTCGCCGTGCAGCGGGTTCTGCTCCTTACTCGCCGCGACGGGTTCCGCTAGGCCGGCCACCTCGTCGCGGAGGTTCTGCTGCCGGTCGTCCCCTCAAGGTGATTCCGACCCGCAAGGAGCACGCGGCACAATGCCCATCACATCAACGTCCATGCAGGACGCCGTACAGACCTGGCCGCCGCAGCAGTCGTCGTCCGGCCTGCCCATCCATCGGTACCGTCCGTTCCACGAGCAGATCAGAGTCGAGCTACCGGACCGCATCTGGCCCGGCCGCCGCATCGACGCCGCGCCGCAGTGGTGCGCGGTCGATCTCCGCGACGGTAACCAGGCACTGATCGAACCGATGAGCCCGGAGCGCAAGCGGCGCATGTTCGACCTGCTCGTGCGCATGGGCTACAAGCAGATCGAGGTCGGCTTCCCGTCGGCGAGCCAGACCGATTTCGACTTCGTCCGCGAGCTGATCGAGAACGATGTCATTCCGGACGACGTGGTGATCCAGGTGCTTACGCAGTGCCGCGATCATCTGATCGAGCGCACCTTCGAGTCGCTACGAGGTGCCAAACGGGCGATCGTCCATCTGTACAACTCGACGTCGATCGTGCAGCGGCGGGTGGTCTTCGGCCTGGACCGCGATGGCATCACCGACATCGCCACGACGGGAGCGCGCACCGCGCGCAAGTACGCCGAGGCGATCACGCCGGACACCGAGATCTACTGGCAGTACTCGCCGGAGTCCTACACCGGCACCGAGCTCGAGTACGCGGCCGAGGTCTGCGGCGCGGTCATCGACGTCCTCGACCCGTCGCCGGACCGCAAGATGATCATCAACCTGCCAGCCACCGTCGAGATGGCTACGCCGAACGTCTACGCCGACTCCATCGAGTGGATGCACCGGAACCTGCCGCGCCGCGAGTCGCTGATCCTGTCGCTGCATCCGCACAACGACCGGGGGACGGCCGTCGCCGCGGCCGAGCTCGGCGTGCAGGCGGGCGCGGACCGGATCGAGGGATGCCTGTTCGGCAACGGTGAGCGAACCGGAAACGTCTGCCTCGTAACGCTCGGCATGAACCTGTTCAGCCAGGGCATCGACCCGCAGATCGATTTCTCCGGCATCGACGAGATCCGGCGCACGGTCGAGTACTGCAACCAGCTGCCGGTGGGTGAGCGGCATCCATGGGGTGGCGACCTGGTGTACACGGCGTTCTCCGGCAGCCACCAGGACGCGATCAAGAAGGGCTTCGAGGCGCTCGAACGTGAGGCGAAGGAGACCGGGACCGACCTGGAGGACGTCACCTGGGAGGTGCCGTACCTGCCGATCGACCCGAAGGACATCGGCCGCAACTACGAGGCCGTGATCCGGGTCAACTCGCAGTCCGGCAAGGGCGGCGTCGCGTACATCATGAACGCGGAGTATCAGCTAGACCTACCGCGTCGGCTCCAGATCGAGTTCTCGCACGTGATCCAGGAGGTCACCGACGGGGAAGGCGGCGAGATCGACCCCTCGCGCATCCGCGAGTTGTTCTGGGCCGAGTACCTCGAGCCGGACGGCCCTCTCGCACTGAACTCGGTGCACACGTCGTCGGCGGCGGGGGAGCAGGACGAGCTCGAGGTCGGCGTCTACGTGCGCGGTGAGCGGCAGGTGCTGCGCGGCCACGGGGACGGCCCGATCGACGCGTTCGTGGCGGCGCTACGGAGCATCGGGCACGAGGTACGGATCCTCGACTACGCCGAACACGCGATGTCGGCCGGCGCGGACGCCAAGGCCGCGGCGTACGTCGAGTGCTCGATCGGCGGTTCGGTGTACTGGGGCGTCGGAATCGACCCGAACATCGTCACCGCGTCGCTGCGCGCGGTAGTGAGCGCCGTCAATCGCGCCAGCTGATCTCATCGGGGCGGATATTCGGGGGCGGGCGGATATCCGGTGTACTATATCGGACATTTCGGGGCGCCGACGCCCCGATTACCCGCCCGGCCCCGAAAATCCGCCCCGAGAACCTTGAGGATCGCTTCCACGGGGTGGCGGCGCGGTGCACGGTTCCCGTTGGGTGAGAATGGGACGGTGAGCCTGTACCGAGACGAGGCCGTCGTCCTGCGCACCCACAAGCTGGGCGAGGCCGACCGCATCGTCACGCTGCTCACTCGCCGTCACGGCAAGGTGCGCGCGGTCGCCAAGGGCGTGCGGCGCACGTCCAGCCGCTTCGGTGCGCGCCTGGAGCCGTTCATGCAGGTGGACGTGCAGTTCGCCACCGGGCGCTCGCTCGACATCGTGACCCAGGTCGAGACCATGGCACCGTTCGGCGCGCAGATCAGCGGCGACTACGTCCGTTATACGACGGCGACGGCGATGGTCGAGGTCGCCGAGCGGTTCGCCGCCGAGGAGCGCGAGCCGGCCGTCCAGCACTACCTCCTGCTGGCCGGGGCGATGCGGTCGCTGGCGAGCGCAGCGCACGATCCGAGCCTGATCTTGGACGCGTACCTGCTTCGTAGCCTCGCGGTCGCCGGGTTCGCACCGAGCTTCGCCGACTGCGCCCAATGTGCCGGCAAGGGACCGCACCGGTTCTTCTCGGTGGCATCGGGCGGCATGGTCTGCGAACGCTGTCGCCAGCCCGGCACCGTCACACCGTCCGCGCCGACGCTGACGCTGCTGGCCGCACTGTTGTCCGGCGATTGGGGCGTCGCGGACGCGAGCGATCCGGCGTCCCGCCGCGAAGCCAGTGGTATCACCGCCGCCTTCGCGCAATGGCACCTCGAACGCGGGCTTCGTTCGCTGCCGCTCGTGGAGCGGGTGTGACGCGCCGTAGCCGCCGTTCCGGCTCTGCGGCGCCGCGGCACGCCTACGCCGAGCCGCGGCCCCATCCGTCCGGCGCCCGCCCGCCTGCGCTCGCTCCGGAGCAGATTCCCAAGCACATCGCGCTGGTCATGGACGGCAACGGGCGGTGGGCCAAGCAGCGCGGCCTACCCCGCACGAAGGGCCACGAGGCGGGGGAGTCGTCCCTGCTCGACGTGATTCACGGCGCGATCGAGGCAGGCGTTCGATGCCTGTCGGCGTACGCGTTCTCCACCGAGAACTGGCGGCGCTCGCCCGACGAGGTGCGGTTCCTCATGGGGTTCAACCGCGACGTGATCCACCGGCGCCGCGACGAGCTGGACGCGCTCGGTGTGCGGGTGCGGTGGGCGGGACGGCGGCCCCGGCTCTGGAAGAGCGTGATCGCCGAGCTGGAGGACGCTGAGCGCCGCACCCGGAACAACGACGTCATCACGCTGCAGTTCTGCGTGAACTACGGCGGACGTGCCGAGTTGGCCGACGCCGCGAGCGCGCTTGCCGCAGACGCCGTGGCCGGAAAGATCGATCCGGCGAAGGTGACGGAGCGGTCGCTGACCCGTTACCTCTACAACCCTGATCTGCCCGACGTGGACCTGTTCGTACGCTCGTCCGGTGAGCAGCGTACGTCCAACTTTTTGCCGTGGCAGGCCGCCTACGCGGAGATGGTCTTCCTCGACACGCTGTGGCCCGACTTCGACCGGCGCGACCTGTGGCGTGCGATCGAGATCTACGCCGAACGCGATCGCCGCTACGGTACGGCACGCTGAGCTCTACCAGGCTTAGCGACATCACAACAGGCGCGCATGCATGGTGTGATGTCGCTGCGGGTGGTGAACGTGATCGAACGTCAATGTTCGTCGTAATGCGCGCCGTGCTGGGCGTGCAGATGGCCGTCGTGCAGGTAGTCGGTGTGGTCTTCGTGCTCGACCGCCGGGTGGCCGCATTGCTCACTGTGCCGGTGCGGGTGCGACTCGGCCGCCACGTGTGCCTCGCCGAGCCGGGGGTCTTCGCCGTTGATCCGGGCGGCCCGGACGCGGCGCAGCGCCGTCCCCACGGGCCAGGCCAGCGCGAACCCGGCGAGCGCGATGACGACGATGCTCGCGCCGGGCGCGACGTCCACGTGGTATGCGAACACCAGCCCGGAGACCGAGGCGGCCACACCGAGCACCAGCGCCAGCGTGAAGGTCGCTTTGAAGCCACGGGTGAGCTGCTGGGACGTCGCCACCGGCACCACCATCAGCGCGCTGACGAGCAGCAGCCCCACCGTGCGCATCGACACCGTGACGGTTACCGCGGCCATCACGGCGATGAGCACCGAGTAGAGCTTCACGGGCAGTCCGGCGACACGGGCGAACTCCTCGTCCTGACAGACCGCGAACAGCTGCGGTCGCAATCCGACGCACAGCACGATCACGATCGCGCCGAGCACGGCGATCGTCCACACATCGGACGGTGCGACCGTGAGAATCGACCCGAACAGGTACGCGTGCAGATCCGCCGGTGTGCTGTCGGCAAGACCGATCAGCAGGACACCGCCGGCGATCCCGCCGTAGAACAGGATGGCCAAGGCGACGTCGGCGGACGCCTTGCCGCGGGCGCGGACGAGTTCGATGGTCACCGCACCTGCGATAGCGACGAGAGCCGCCGTCCAGACCGGCGCGAACCCGGTCAGGATGCCGGCCGCGACGCCGGTGAGCGCCACGTGGCCGATGCCGTCGCCCATAAGGGCAAGGCGGCGCTGAACGAGGTAGGTGCCGATCGCCGGCGCGGCGAGCCCGGTGAGCACGGCCGCGATCAGGGCCCGCTGCATGAAGTCGTAGTCGAGCAGGCTCATCCGAACAGCCCTCGCTCGGTGACGTCCCCGTGTACGTGGTCGTGCGCGAGGCCGGCAACCGATAGCGGAACCGGAAGCGGCCCGTTGTACGCCACCATTCCGGCGTCGAGCACCACGGCGCGGTCGACCAGTGTTTCGAGCGGGCCCATCTCGTGCAGCACGAGCAGCACGGTGCGTCCGGATGCGACGAACGTCCGCAGCGCCCGGGCGAAGGCCTCCTGGCTGCGCCGGTCCACACCGGCATTCGGTTCGTCCAGCACGAGCAGTTCCGGCTCCGTCGCGGCCGCCCGCGCGATCAGCACCCGTTGCTGCTGACCGCCGGACAGCGCCTCGACGTCGCGGTCCGCCTGCTCAGTGAGGCCGACCAGTTCGATGGCCCGCTCCACCGACTCTCGGTCGGCATGGGTCAGCGGCCGGAAGAGCCGGCGGCGGGCGAGTCGTCCCGACGTCACGACCTCCCGGACCGTTGCCGGCACTCCGCTGGCGGCGGTTGTGCGCTGCGGGACGTAGCCCACCCGCGCCCACTCCCGGAACCGCGACAGCGGTGTTCCGAACAGCCTCACCTCGCCCGCGGCGAGCGGGATCAGACCGACCGCGGCGCGGACCAGCGTCGACTTGCCGGAGCCGTTCGGCCCCAGCACCGCCACGACCTCGCCCGGCGCAACGGCCAGATCGATCCCGTTGAGTACGAGTCGCTCATCGAGCCGGACCTGGGCGTTGCGGACATCGAGGACGCACTGGCTCATGGGCATGCCTGGTTCACGCGCATCCGTTCGCCTCCTTCAGCGCGTCCAGGTTAGCCCGCATCAGGGTGAAGTAGTCCTCGCCCGCGGTTTCGTCGGTGAGGCTCTCGATCGGATCGAGCACGGCGGTGGTCACGCCGACGTCGCTCGCGAGAGACTCGGCGACCGCGGGGCTGACGAGCCGTTCATAGAAGATCGTTGTGATGCCTTCGTCCCGGACGATCTCCTGGACCTCGGCCATCCGGGACGGGGATGGTTCGATCTCCGGGTCGATCCCGGCGATGCCGACCATCTCCAGACCGTACTTCTCGGCGAGATAGCCGAACGCGGCGTGGCTGGTCACGAATGTCGTGCGCGCGCAGTCGGCGAGGCCGGTGGTGTACTCCTCGTCGAGGGCGGCGAGCTGGCCGGCGAACTCGTTCGCCCGATCGTGGTAGGCGTCGGCGGCTTCCTGGTGCACTTCGGCGAGTTCGTCGGCGACGGTATCTCCGATCACCGCCATGTTGGACGGGTCGAGCCATACGTGCGGATCGCCGTCGAGGTCATGGGCGTGCTCGTCCTCATCGGCGTGCGCGTCCTCATCGGAGTGCTCGTCCTCGGAATGTTCCTCGTCCTCGTTGGCCGGGAGCAGCTCGATGAGCTCGGTGACGTCGATCGTGCGGTCGGCGTTCTGCTCGATGGCCTCGTCCATGGCGGGCGCGAAGCCGCGCAGGTAGACGACCAGGTCGGCGTCGGCTATCTGCCCGACCTGCTGCGCGGTGAGCTCGAGATCGTGCGCGTCGGCTCCGGTTCCGGTGAGATTGACGACGTTTGCTTCGTCGCCGGCCACCTGCTCGGCCGCGAACGCGAGCGGGTAGAACGCCGCGACGATGGTGGGACCCTCGGTGGGTTGCGCGGTGTCGGTGTCGGAGCCGCAGCTCGCAACGGCCAGGGCGGTCGCAAGGGTTACTGGAACGGCTAGACGCCTGATTGTCATGAAATCCATTCTCAATAGAGCGGAGGATCGTGTCAACTTGGGGCTGATCTGAGCAGCGTGTGGCGCGCAGTGCAGCTAGAGGACGCCGCCGGCCCTGGCGACGACGGCGGCGGCCAGCACGAGCACGATGATCGTCCGGCCGAACCGCGCTGAGGTTCCAAGACGCGGCCACGACAACGCCAGAAGCCACCCGAGGAAGAGCGTCACGAGGCCGAGCAGCAGCGGGCCCCACGGCACCGGCGCGAGTAGGCCGGCGAGCAGCAGTAGTGCGGGGACGGCGCCGACCAGCCAGCGCGGCGCCCTGTGCATGAAGGTGATCAGCGGCAGGCTGGCTCGTTCGAGCCCGCCGCGGAAGCCGCGCGGCGCGGGTCCGGCGGTTGCCGGACGGCGCGTCTCGCTCGGTCGCGGAGCGCGGGTCCGGGCGGCCGGTGGTGCGGGCCGACGGCTCGCGGACCGCCGGGGACGGGGACGGTTGCTGGCCACGATGCTCCTGGTATGACGTGCGGCGGAGGCGTCCAGCGTCGCAAAGGACGGCGCCAAGAACAACTATGCCAAGCGAACGTCTCTTCGTGACCGCGGACCCCGGTACCCAGCCGTGACCCCGCGGGCGGCTGCGGGTTCCGCGCACGTCCGCCATCGGCTCGCACCCTACGATTGGCGGCGATGACTACGCATGGCCACGGCCACGGTGGATCCTCCGCCGATCCCGAGATCGCACCGCAGGTACGGACAGTCGCGGCGGCTGTCGTCGTCCCGTTCGTCATCGCCGCGCTGATCGCGATGGTGATCCTCTGGCCGTCCGGCGAGCGCCCGGAATCCCAGGCCGCTGACCTGACCGACGGTGAGATCACCGGATTCCAGCAGTGCGACCCCATTGAAGGCGAGGCGCCCGATGATGAGTCCCAGTGCCGAATGGCACAGGTGAGGCTCGACAGCGGCGCCGACGTCGTCGCGTTCATGCCTTTCGGTGAAGGCGCGCCGGAGTACGTCGTCGGGGACGAGGTCGTCGTGGGCGCGTTCGATACGGGCGAGCAGATCCAGTACGAGGTGATCGATTACCAGCGCGCGCAACCGTTGTTGATTCTCGCGCTGATATTCGTCGCCGCCCTGATCATCCTGTCGCGTTGGCGAGGGCTGGCCGCGCTCGCCGGCCTGGCATTCGCAATCGTCGTCCTGACGGTCTTCGTTCTGCCGGCGCTGCTGGACGGTAGTTCGCCGCTGGCCGTAGCGGTCGTCGGAGCCGCGGTGATCATGGTGGGCACGATGTACCTCACACACGGTGTCTCGGTCCGGACGACGATCGCGCTCATCGGTACATTGATCAGTCTCACGCTGACCGGCATTCTCGGTTACGTCTTCGTCGATGCGGGCCGCTTCACCGGCGTGACTGACGAGGAGACGGGTTACCTTCAGTTCCTCGGCATCGAGGTGGAGAGCAGCGGCCTCCTGCTGGCCGGTCTTGTGATCGGCGCCCTGGGCGTGCTCAACGACGTGACCGTGACACAGACCGTCGCGGTGTGGGAGGTGGCTGCGGCGAACCGGACGATCGACCGCCGCGGGCTCTTCTCCTCGGGTATGCGGATCGGCCGGGAGCACGTTGGTGCGACGGTGAACACGCTCGTCCTGGCGTATGTCGGTGCGTCGCTGTCCGTCCCGATGCTCCTCATCGTGGCGGACCAGGATCTCGTGCAGATGCTGCAGACCGAACAGGTCGCCGCAGAGATCGTCCGGGCGCTCGTCGGCAGCCTCGGCATCGTCGCGGCCGTGCCGATAACGACCGCTCTGGCC
The DNA here is from genome assembly GCA_036374835.1 of Jiangellaceae bacterium. Lineage (GTDB taxonomy): Bacteria > Actinomycetota > Actinomycetes > Jiangellales > Jiangellaceae > DASUTB01. The sequence continues at coordinate 94,648 of DASUTB010000037.1, forward strand.
GCGTTCGCGGTCGGGTCGGCTCAGGAGCGGGGCCGGCGCGCGAGGCGGGCGAGGGCGGCGGTCGGCGGGTAGGCGCTCGCCGCAGTCGGCCGACGCGTGGAGCTCACCGCCGATGAGCGGTAAGGTGCGAAAGCTATGACAGCTCCGCCAATCGACACTCTCGTCTCGTTGGCCAAGCGCCGGGGCTTCGTCTTTCCGACCGGCGAGATCTACGGTGGTACCCGATCGGCGTGGGACTACGGACCGCTCGGCGTCGAGCTCAAGGAGAACATCAAACGCGCGTGGTGGCGGGCCATGGTGCAGCTGCGCGACGACGTGGTTGGCATCGACTCCGCGGTGATCCTTCCGCGCACCGTGTGGGAGGCGTCCGGGCACGTCGAGTCGTTCGTCGACTCGCTCACCCAATGTCAGGCCTGCGGCCGCCGGTTCCGGGCGGACCAGCTCATCGAGGAGTACACCGAGCGTCGGGGACACCAGCCTGCCGGGGGGCTTGCCGGCGTCCCTTGCCCGCGATGCGCCGCCAGGTCGTCATTCACCGAGCCGAAGATGTTCAACGGCTTGCTGAAGACCCGTATGGGTACCGTCGAGAGCGACGACGGGCTGCACTACCTGCGTCCGGAGACGGCTCAGGGAATCTTTCTGGACTTCGCTCAGGTGATGACGACGTCCCGTAAGCGGCCACCGTTCGGTATCGCCCAGGTCGGCAAAGCGTTCCGCAACGAGGTGACCCCGGGCAACTTCATCTTCCGCACCCGCGAGTTCGAGCAGCTGGAGATGGAGTTCTTCGTCCCGCCGGGCAGTGATGAGGGGTGGCACGAGCGGTGGATCGCCGAACGGTGGGACTGGTACGTCGATCTCGGACTCGCCGAGACGAGCCTCCGGTTGTACGAGCACCCGTCGGAAAAGCTCTCCCATTACTCGAAGCGCACGGTAGACATCGAGTACCGGTTCGGCTTCGCGGGTGCGGAGTTCGCCGAGCTCGAAGGCATCGCCAACCGGACGGATTTCGATCTGTGCACGCACGCCGAGCACTCCGGCGAGGACCTGCGGTATTTCGACCAGCAGACGGGGGAGAAGTGGTACCCCTACGTGATCGAACCGTCGGCCGGGTTGACGCGGTCGGTGCTGGCGTTCCTGCTCGAGGCGTACACCGTGGACGAGGCGCCGAACTCCAAGGGCCGGGCCGATGAGCGGACCGTGCTGAGATTCGATCCGCGGCTTGCTCCGGTGAAGGTCGCGGTGCTGCCGCTGTCGCGCCGCGCCGATCTGTCGCCGAAGGCCAGGGACCTCGCCGCGGATCTGCGCCGCAGGTGGAACGTCGAGTTCGACGACGCCGGAGCGATCGGCCGGCGGTACCGGCGGCAGGACGAGGTAGGGACGCCGTACTGCGTGACGGTCGACTTCGACACGCTCGACGACGACACCGTCACGATCCGCGACCGCGACACGATGGCCCAGGAGCGAGTCTCGCTCGATCAGGTGGAACCGTACCTGGCGACGCGCTTGCCGGTCGGCTGAAATCAAAATCGGCGCAGTCCCGGCAGTACTCCGATGTGATCGGCTCTTCCGCTGTGCCGAAGGCTGGTTCCTGCTACGTTCGATCCCGAGGCGCACAACGGGAGTTGCCCATGTCCGACGCGGCACGAGTGGCCCGGTCGTCCGGTCCGCAACACAAGGGCGCCACCGACCAGCGGTTTTCCCGGCTGCGGGTCTACAACCTGGTCGCCGCAGCCCTGCATACCGTCCAGGCGGGCGTGGTGCTTGCCCTGTCCAACGACTTCGCGCTCCCGGTCACGGGTACCTATCTCGCCGGCCCGCCGGGAACCATGCCGCAAGACGCGGTCACCCTGTTCGAGATCGCGTTCGGGCCCGCCGTAGCGCTCTTCCTGCTGCTGGCGGCCGTTGACCACGTCGTCGTCGCCGTACCGCCGTTCTACCGCCGGTACCGGGCCGGCCTGCTCCAGAACCGCAACTACTTCCGGTGGGTGGAGTACTCGGTCTCCGCGTCGGTGATGATCGTCCTCATCGCCCAGCTCACCGGGATCTCCGACATCGCGGCGCTGATCGCCATCTTCGGGGTCAACGCATCGATGATCTTCTTCGGCTGGCTGCAGGAGAAGTACGTCCAGCCCGGTGCCGGCGAGTGGCTGCCGTTCATCTTCGGATGCCTGGCCGGCGCGATTCCGTGGGTGGCTGTCGTCATCTACGTCGTCGCGCCCGGGTCGACGACGGATGCCGAGCCGCCGGGTTTCGTCTATGCGATCATCATCTCGCTGTTCGTGTTCTTCAACATCTTCGCGCTCAACCAGTGGCTGCAGTACAAGGCGGTCGGCCGCTGGCGGGACTACCTCGTGGGAGAGCGCGCCTATATCACCTTGAGCCTGGTGGCGAAGTCGGCGCTGGCGTGGCAGGTGTTCGGGGGCACGCTCGCCGGCTGAGCGCCCACGTCGAGTGTGAAGCGATCCTCACCCGTCCCGTCAGCGGAGGTCGCGGCGGGTGAACCAGACGGTGCCGATGATCATCACGGGGATGATGATCAGCAGCGGAAGGCCGATGGACCGCCACGTCCAGCCGTCGGCCAGCGGCGACGGCTCGAGGAACCAGTACCACGGCGAGAACCAGCGCAGGTTCGCGAAGAACTCGACGAACGCGGCGAGCGCGAAGATGACGAACGTGGCTACGGCGATCCCTGCCCCGCCGGCGATGGCCGCGCCCTTACGCCCGGTGGCGGCACCGATCGCGTAGGTAATCGTCGTGAACAGCAGCGCGAGCAGCAGCGACGCGACCCCGGCCGCGACGAACTCCGTCACGCTGATCTCGGTGTAGTCCCAAGGGCCCCGGAAGGCGATCAGCACGGCGGTCGATATCGCGGTGACGACGGCCAGCACGATCGCATGACCGACATAGCGGCCGAGCGCCACGCGTGAGCGGCGAACCGGATTGGCCAGCAACGGTTCCAGCGTGCCCTCGCGCTCCGCTCCGGCGATCGACCATGCGGCCATGCCGATGCCGAGCACAAGCAGCAGGATGGGGAAGAGGTTGGCATAGAAGTTGCTGTTCCAGAACCCGACCGGACTGGCAATGCTGCCGTCGGCGGCACCGAACATCTCGAGGAAGCCTTCGTCCATCGACTCCATGAACGCATCGAGGGCGCTGGCCTGTTCGCGAACGGTCGGGTAGCTCGCGCCGATGGCGACGGTCAGCACGATGAACGCGGCAGACCACCAGATCGTCGACTTGGTTCGCTCCTTGAGCATCTGGCGGAGCACAATGACGGCGCTCACTGGTTCTCACGCTCCTCGCCGTAGTACTGGAAGAAGATGTCCTCGAGGTCGTCGTCGTGGCTCACGATGCGCTCGACCTCGCGATCGGCGATGTGCTTGACCAGCGCGGCGACGCTGCCGTCGACGACGACGTGCGCGATCCGTCCGTCGACCTGGACCTCGGACGTCCCGGCGACGCCATCCAGAAATCCCGGCGGTAGATCGTCGGCGAACCGCAATTCGAGCCGCTGCCGCGCCTCGGCGCGCAGGTTCGCCATGCTGTCCTCGCGGATGAGTTCGCCGAGGCGCAGGATGCCGACCCGGTCGGCGATGTTCTCGACCTCGGGCAGCAGGTGGGACGACCACAGGACGGCCGTCCCGTCAGCGCACCGGTCCTGGACCATTCGGAGCACGGTGCGCTGCAGTAACGGGTCCAGCCCACCGGTCGCCTCGTCGAGGACCAGGACATCCGGATCGTGCATGAGTGCCTGGATGACCGCGACCTTGCGGCGGTTGCCGGTGGACAACTCACCGATCTTGCGGGTCGGATCGAGCGTGAGCCGCTCGCACAGCGCCTCGGCCCTGGCCCACGGCACACCGCCCCGAAGGTCGCCGTACCACTTGAGCAGATCGCGTACCTTCAGGTGCCGGTCGAGCGTGACGTCGCCGCCCACGTATCCGACGCGACGCCGAACGTCCGGGTCGCGGGGGTCGCCGCCGAACAGCGACACCGAGCCGCCGGACGGGTTGAGGAAGCCCAGCAGGCAGCGGATCGTCGTCGTCTTGCCGGCGCCGTTGGGGCCGAGCAGCCCGTAGATCTCGCCCGGCTGTACGGCCAGGTCGAGCGACTCGACGGCGGTCAGGCTGCCGAATCGTTTGGTGAGGGCCCGGATGTCGATCACGGGCGAGGTCACGTCGTCCTCCTGTCGTCGGGGGTGATCAGCATTCCATGGGTGTAGATCTCCAGGGCGAAGCGGCCGTAATGCAGCAATACCTCGTGCTGATCGGTCTCGCCGAGCGCCCGCGCCATGTGCTCGCCGAGCACGATCGTGACGAGATCCCAAAGCACGAGAGTCGCGGCGCGCGCCCGTGCATCAGCGGTGGGACGGATGATGCCCCGTTTCTCGGCATCGTCCAGCATCGCTTCGGTGATGTCGATGAACCGGTCGACGAGTTCGTCGGTGCGGGTGCCGCCCTCGACAAGCGCGCGCCGCACGTATCCGACGAGATCGGTGAAGCCGGCGAACATCTCGGCGATCGATCCGGGTTGATCGCCGACGTCGGGCCGGTGCAACCACGGCTCGATCTCATCCATCATCCTGCTGACGACGTAGTCGTCGCATGCCGTGCGCAGCCCGTCCTTCGAGCCGAAGTGGTGCAGGACCAGGCCGGGGGAGACGCCGGCCTCAGCCGCGATCGCGCGGACGGTCGCTCCCTCGAACCCTTCGGCTGCGAACCGGGCAAGCGCGGCGTCCCGGATTCGCGCTCGAGCGGTGAGGTCGTCGGCTGAACGCACGTTCAGTATTCTAACCGATCGTTCAGAGGGGACGGTGGGCCGTCCCCGAATTCCTCCCGAAAAGTTGTTGGCACCCGCTGTGCCCGTGGCTCCTACGTATGACAGCGCGGAGGAACAGCCTCCGGCCGACACACAAGGAGCGAACGATGCGTACCTACCTGACCCGACTGACCGTGACCGCAGCCGGCGCCGTGCTGACCGGTGTGAGCCTTGCCGGAGTCGCGCATGCCGGCGAGGATGACGACTTCTTCGTCGCGGATCCGGCGATCCTGACGGAACTCGGAAATCTCGAGCCGTGTGATGAGATCCCGGCGTCCGACGACATGCTGTTTCCGGTCGATCCGAACTGGGAGCCCGAAGACCTGCTCGTGCCTACCGAGCCGGACGACAAGATCGAGACGCCGTGGGACGGGTTGGATCTCGTGCCGTGCTACCAGATCCCGACCGATCCCGGCGATGACGATGGCGGGGACGACGATGGCGGCGCCGACGACGGCGACGACGGCGGGGATGACGGCAATGGCGGCGATGCCGGCAACGGCGACGGTGGCAACGGTGGCAACGGTGGCAACGGAAGCGGTGGCGGTGCCGGTGCCCAGGACGACGGCGGCACGAGCGGCCAGCCGACCGACCAACCGTCCGGCGACCCGAACGATGGCGTGGGCGATGAGGACTTCGGCGAAGCCGCCGACGACGCGTCGCCGCAGCCGGAGCGGGTGGCCCTCACGCCGACCGCAACGACGGGTGACGACACCGCAATGTTGCTGGCGGTGCTCGCCGGGATGCTCGGCACCGTCGGCCTGCTGATCCTGATCTACGGGCTGCGCAAACGCCCGCGGCGTGGCCAGCAACCGGCGCGATGAGCTCCGGCCCAACGACCGGCGGCGGGTCCTGGCTTGGAGGGGCAGCCAGGACCCGTCGCCCTGTCTCGAACTCGGGAGGATCCGATGTGCCGAAACTGGTGCCATCGCCGGCAAGGTCGCCTATCGTCACGAACGTGGATGACGCGGGCATCGTGGAGGCGATGCGTCAGCGCGACCAGGCGGGCCTGGCTGCGGCGTACGACGCATACGCCAACCCGCTCTACACGTACTGCGTCTCTTTGCTTCGCGACCAAGACCGTGCCGGTGACGTCCTGCACGACGCGTTCATCGTGGCGTACGAACGCATCGGCCAGCTGCGCGACCCGAGCCGGCTGCGGCCGTGGCTCTACGCCATCGCCCGCAACGAGTGTCAGCGCGTCTTCCGGGAGCGCAACCGCTCGGCGCCGCTGGATGAGGCGGTCGCGGTGAGCGACGAGACCGTGGAGATGGGCGCCAGGTTGCGTGAGACTGAGCTCCGCGGGCTGGTCCGGACCGCTGTGGGCGGTCTGAACCCGCGTGAGCGTGAAGTCATCGAACTCGCCGTGCAGCACGACCTGGCCATCGATGATGTGGCCAAGGCGCTGGGCCAATCGTCCAAGTACGTACATGCGCTCCTGTCGAAAGCCCGCCGGCAGCTCGAGAAGTCGCTCAGCGCACTGATCGTCGCGCGGACCGGACGTGCGTCGTGCGGCACGCTGGACGGGCTGCTCGCCGGGTGGGACGGCGGCATGACGGTGCTGCTGCGCAAGCGGGTCGCCAGGCACATCGAGCAGTGCCCGACCTGCGCGGAACGCAAGCGGCGCGACGTCAACGCCATGGCGCTGCTGGCGACGACGCCGATCCTGGCTGCGCCGCTGGCTCTTCGGGACAGCGTGCTGTCCGACGCGACGTCGCTGGTCTCGGCGAACCGCGAGATCGCCGAGCGCGCCGGGAAGTTCGACGGCGACGGATTTCCCCCGGCCGCGGCGGCGCACCGGGCAGGTGGCTGGATGCTTCCGGTGGCCGCGGCGCTCATCGGTGCCGCGATCGTGCTCGGCGGGCTGTCGTATGTCGTCGGCGGTCCGCTGGACGACCTGTTGGCCGGAGGGGGCGGGACGCCGTCCCCCACTGTCACGGCGCCGAGCTCACCGGTGCCCGCTGCCGCACCACCACCGGCGAATCCCGGCGTGACGGTGGACATCACGCCGGACGAGACGCCGGCGCAGACCGATGCACCCGAACCGCCGGAGCCGACGCCAACCGAGGAAACCACACCGACCCCGGAGCTCACGCTTCCGAAGGCGACTCTTGTCCCGGTGCCGCCGAAGGCACTCGGTGTGTACTGCGATCGTGCCTTGACGCAGCTCTGCTCCGAGGTCGATTTCGGCAGCACGAATCAGGCCGTGGTGTTCCTGGCATCGAATATCGAGAAGGTGCTGGACGTGACAACGTCGACCAACAACGCGGACTTGATCGTGGACCCGCCGACCATGCAGGTGAGCGCGCAAGCGACGCAGGTCCGGCTGCTCGGCGGTTGCGGCGAGATGCTCGTGATGTTCATGGTCGCTGAGCCGTCCCAGACCGAGCAGCTGACTGTACTCGCATCCCCATGCGTCGACTAGCGATTCTGAATGATCACGTTCGGCATGAGTCACGTAGCTTCACCAGGCATGCATACCTGATGAAGCTACGTGACTCATGCCGAACGTGATCACTCAGAGTGTGGCCGACGGCCAGGCGGGACCGAGGCGTAGGGCATCCTGGTGCGGATGAACGTGCTGCAGTTGGGTCCGATCACGGTGTCGCCACCGGTCGTGCTCGCGCCGATGGCCGGTATCACGAATGCGGCGTTCCGCCAGTTGTGCGCCGAGCAGGGCGCCGGGCTGTACGTCTGCGAGATGATCACCTCGCGGGGGATCGTCGAGCGGGACGAGAAGACCTTGTCGATGCTGGAGTTCGCCTCGAACGAGGCGGTCCGTTCGGTGCAGCTCTACGGCGTCGATCCGCATCACGTGAGCGAAGCGGTGAAGGTTCTGGCGAACGATCACGGCGTGGCGCACGTGGATCTGAACTTCGGTTGTCCGGTGCCGAAGGTGACGCGCAAGGGCGGGGGAGCGGCGCTGCCGTACAAACGAGGTCTGCTCGCCGGCATCCTGGAGGCGGCGGTCGCGGCGGCCGAGCCGTACGGGATCCCGGTCACGATGAAAACCAGGATGGGAATCGACGAGCACAACCTGACCTATCTCGACGCCGGCCGGATTGCCGAAGAGTCGGGTTGTGCGGCGATCGCGCTGCACGGCCGGACCGCCGCCCAGCACTACTCCGGCGCCGCGGACTGGGCGGCGATCGGCCGTCTTGTCGAGCATGTGTCGATACCGGTGCTCGGCAACGGGGACATCTGGGAGGCCGCCGACGCACTGCGGATGGTCAAGCGCACCCGGGCCGCGGGCGTCGTGATCGGACGTGGCTGCCTGGGCCGTCCGTGGTTGTTCCGCGACCTGGCCACGGCGTTCGCGGGTGAACCGGCCCCGCGGCTTCCCACCCTCGGCGAGGTGGCCGTCATGATGCGCCGGCACGCCGAGCTGCTCGCGGACCTGATGGGCGAGGACAGGGGTTTACGCGACATGCGCAAGCACATGGCCTGGTACCTCAAGGGTTTTGTGGTCGGGCAGGAGGTGCGTGCCGCCCTCGGCATGGTCTCGACCCTTGCCGAGCTGGACGGGCTGGTCGCGCGGCTCGATCGTGATCAACGGTTCCCGGCCGGCGAGATCGGTACGCCGCGCGGGCGGCAGGGCAGTCCCCGCCCGGTCAAACTGCCGGCCGGCTGGTTGGATGATCAGTATGGGGTCGACGAAGACCTGAGCGCGGCCGAGATCGGCATCTCGGGCGGATAGCGCGCGCCCACCACAGCGGTGAAGTTACCCGCTGGTAGCTTCAGAACGGACCACAAGTCTCTTTCAGCTGTAATGCCCGAACCGTATCGTGAGTAATAGAGCGGAGACCCCGCACACACCCATGGGAGGGCCGGCCCGTGCACAAGTACGTCTACGAGTTCGAAGAAGGAAGTAAGAACGACGCAGATCTGCTCGGCGGCAAAGGCGCGAATCTTGCCGAGATGACCCGGATGGGGCTGCCCGTCCCTCCGGGATTCACCATCACCACCGAAGCATGTCGGTACTACCTGGAGCACGGGCGCGAACCCGAGGACCTGGACGTCCAGGTGCGCAAGCACCTCGGTGCGCTACAGGAGAAGATGGGCAAGCGGCTCGGTGACCCGGAGGATCCGCTGCTGGTCTCCGTGCGGTCCGGTGCACCGGTCTCGATGCCCGGAATGATGGACACAGTCCTGAATGTCGGACTCACCGATGCATCCGTGCGTGGGCTCATCGCGCGGTCGAACGACGAGCGGTTCGGCTGGGACTCGTACCGGCGACTGATCCAGATGTTCGGTGTGATCGTCCTGGGGATCGACGCCGACAAGTTCGGCGACCAGCTTGCCAAGGCGATGGAGTCCGACGGCGTCCAGCACGAATCCGAACTCGACGCCGATCGGCTCAAGGGTCTCGTCGAACACTTCAAGCACGTGGTCGTGGCCGAGAGCGGGCGTGACTTCCCGCAGGACCCGCGGCAGCAGCTCGACCTGGCGGTACGTGCGGTCTTCGAGTCGTGGAACTCCGAGCGTGCTCGGGTCTATCGCCGGCAGGAGCGCATCTCCGAAGATCTCGGCACCGCGGTGAGCGTATGCGCCATGGTGTTCGGAAACATGGGTCCGGACTCGGGAACCGGTGTGGCGTTCACCCGCGATCCCGCGACCGGTCATCAGGGCGTGTACGGCGACTACCTGGCCAACGCACAGGGCGAGGACGTCGTCGCGGGGATCCGGAACACGCTGCCGCTCGCGGAGCTCGAGCAGATCGACAAGTCTTCCTACGACGAGCTGCTTCAGATCATGACGAAGCTGGAGCGGCACTACCTTGACCTGTGCGACATCGAGTTCACGATCGAGCGCGGCAAGCTGTGGATGCTGCAGACGCGTGTGGGTAAGCGGACGGCCGCCGCCGCGTTCCGCATCGCCGGCCAGTTGCTCGACGAGAAGCTGATCGACGCCGACGAGGCGCTGCGCCGCGTCACCGGCGAGCAGTTGGCCCAGCTGATGTTCCCGCAGTTCGACCCGTCGGCCGACCGCACCGCGATCGCGCGCGGCATGGCCGCCAGCCCGGGTGCCGCCGTCGGCAAGGTGGCGTTCGATTCCGCGCGCGCCGTGGAGTGGGCCAACGACGGCGAGCGGGTCATCCTGGTGCGGCGCGAGACCAGCCCGGACGATTTGCGCGGCATGGCCGCCGCCACCGGTGTATTGACGTCCCGGGGCGGCAAGACGTCCCACGCGGCCGTCGTCGCACGGGGTATGGGACGCACGTGCGTCGTCGGCGTCGAAGCATTGAGGGTCGATCCGCAAGCCAAGGAGTTCACGACGTCCGATGGCGTGCGCATCGCCGAGGGCGACACGATCTCGATCGACGGCAGCACCGGCGAGGTCTTCGAGGGCGAGGTCCCGGTGGTGCCGAGCGCCGTCGTCGAGGCGCTCCATGGTGAGCGGCCGGACGATCTGGACGAGCACAAGGCCGAAGTCGTCGACGCCGTGGAACGGATCATGGCGCATGCGCAGAAGCGCCGCCGGATGGGTGTGCGCGCCAACGCCGACACCGGTGACGACGCCAAGCGGGCGCGCCTGCTCGGCGCCGAAGGGATCGGGCTCGCCCGGACCGAGCACATGTTCCTCGGCTCCCGCCGCAAGAACGTCGAGCGGCTCATCGTGGCGAACACCGATTCGACGCGCGACGCGGCACTGCGCGAACTGCTGCCGCTGCAACGCTCCGACTTCGCCGAGGTGCTCGAGGCGATGGACGGGCTGCCGGTCACGATCCGGCTACTCGACCCGCCGCTGCACGAGTTCCTTCCCGACCGCACGGAACTGGCCGTCCGCGTGGCCGTCGCCGAGGCGACCGGCGAGCCGGACAAAGAGGCCGCCACGCTGCTCAGCGAGGTCGAGCGCCTGGACGAGCGCAATCCGATGCTCGGGATGCGCGGGGTCCGGCTCGGGCTCATCGTGCCCGAACTCATCCGGCTGCAGGTCAGGGCGATCGCCGAGGCCGTCGTCGAGCTACGCGGACGCGGGCTCGACCCGCAGCCGGAGATCATGGTGCCTCTCGTCGCGGCGGTTCAGGAGCTCGAGAAGGTACGGGAGATGGCCGAGGAGACGGTGGCCGAGGTCGCGTCCGAGTCGGGTATGGAACTCTCGTTCCCGATCGGGACGATGATCGAGCTACCGCGTGCAGCCATGACGGCCGGCCGGATCGCCGGTGCCGCCGACTTCTTCTCGTTCGGCACCAACGACATGACCCAGACTGCGTGGGGCTTCTCCCGCGACGACGTCGAGGCGTCCTTCTTCCCGGCCTATCTGGACCTCGGCATCTTCGGTGTTTCGCCGTTCGAGACCATCGACGAGGACGGTGTCGGGCGGCTCATCTCGATCGCGGCATGGGAAGGCAAGGAGACTCGTCCCGACCTGAAGGTGGGGATCTGCGGGGAGCACGGCGGTGATCCCGCGTCCATCCACTACTTCGAGTCGATCGTGCTCGACTACGTGTCGTGCTCGCCGTTCCGGGTTCCGGTGGCGCTGCTGGAGGCCGGCCGTGCGGTCGTCGTAGCGAAGCCCGAATAGCGCGCGGATACATACCCCGTATAGGTACGGGTTTCGACCAGATTTTTTAGTGGGATACATCACAAGACGGCGACCAAATCGTTACCGTGCCGGTGTTTGCGCCAGGCGGAGCACTTCAGTAAAGTCCGGGACGTCTCTCACCTCGGGGGATGAACCTAAACATGTGCTGCAACGGGTGAGCAGCCGAGGACTAAGAGGGGAACTTCGTAAAATGCTCCGTCGATTGGCGATATCGCTCGCCGCCACATCCGCGCTGGTGCTGACAGCCACCGCACCCGCCCTAGCCGACCACGGCCCCGAGCCTGATCTTGAGCTTCCGGACAACCCGACGTGCGCGGACATTCCGGACACCGACTTCGAAACGCTCGGCA
>DASUTB010000038.1:0-42066 GCA_036374835.1 Jiangellaceae bacterium
GCCTTGAAGGACCTGCATCCCCGAGTTCATGACGCCGAACGCCCGGGCGCGGTACCCGTGCTGCAGGATCTGCACGAAGATCCCGTTCAGGGTGGCGAGCATACTGGCGATAACCATGCCGGAGATCATCGTGATGGCCACAACCACAGCGATACCTGGTTCGAAGACCGCGGGAACCAGCGCCAGCGGCGCCGCCACGATGAGGTAGCGCACCAGCCGGCTGCGGATGGTAGGACGCAGCAGGCGCACGACCAGGAGCGCGGCGATGGCCTGGCCGACCGGCTGCGCGATCATGATGAGGCCCTGGTAGAGGCCACGTCGATCAGGGTCGTTCCCGGCCAGGTCTTGCGCCCAGCCGATGGCCAGCCCTTCCGGCACGATGGAGAACAGCATCGAGGCGAACACCACGATCGCGATGGCGCGCAGGGTCGGCGTCCCGAACACCACTCGGAAGCCCTCGGCCGTCTCGCGCAGCAGGTGGCTGCGGTGCTCGGCGCGCAGGGCCGGCGCTCGGTGCCGCACACCGAAACGCACGATCAACGCCGTGACCATATAGATGGCGGCGTTGATCGTCAACGCGACCGCTGGGTCGATGACCGCGATCAGTGCGCCGGACATGTACCCGGCCACCTGGGCGGCCTGCCGACCGGTCTGCGTAGTGGCGATACCGAGGGTGACCCGATCGCCTTCGAGGATCAGCGGCATTATCGCCGAACGAGCCGCCAGCGCAGCGGGCGCCACCAGTGCTTGGAGGAACAGCAGGAAGATGATGAGCCAGATGGCCGGCGGCACCTCGCCGTCGGCTGCCGTCGTCGTGCTCGGCAGAAGGGTCAGCGCGACCACCACTACCGTCGCGATGATGACGGCGCGCAGCGCATCGGCGGCGACCATGACCGCCCGGTAGGGCAGCCGCTCAGCCAGTGCGGTCAAGACCGGTCCGCCCACAATCCACGGCGCGTACGAAACGGCGAACGCGGCTGCGGACAGCGCGACCGAATCGGTGACGAAGAACACCATCGCCGTGACCGCGGCCTTGGACATGAAGTCGCCCACTTCGGCCAGCATGGCGGCTGCGAAGACGGCCCGGAACTCCGCTACCCCGAGGACTTCGGCGAACGTAACCTTGCGGTCTGCGCTTTCCTGGCGCTCTGACACCTGGGACCCTCCGTTTGGTCCACAACAACCCATCCGACCGCTTGTCTTGATCAAGGTAAGTCAGGTTCGCACGCCCTGTCCAGACTTCGGGCTACATACGGTCGTCGGCTGCCCTTTCATCCCGGTCAGGCGAGGTCGCGGCGGCGCATCGTCCCGGCGGCGGCAACGACGAACACGACCACGTACGCGGTGAGCAGGAGCGCCGATTGCCCGCCGCCCAGAACGGTCAGCACACCGGGAGCGCCGTCGCCCTCGGCTTCGGTGGTGGCGCCGAGCGCGCCGGCCATCGAGCCGGCGGCGGTTCCCGGGAGGACGTCGGTCACGTACTCCAACCAGTCCAGGAGACCGGACACACCGCGCAGCAGGTTCTCGATCACGAGAGACCACACCAGTCCGAGTCCGACCGCCAGCGCCGGGCTACGGGTCAGCGTGCCGATCAGCACCCCGGCGGCGGTCCACATGCCGAGGATCAGCAGCGCACCGCCGAGCGCCTGCGCGACATCGCTGACAGGAGGCCAGACCATCGGCTGCGACTCGGCGGTCGCGATGAGCGCGGAGGCGGCGAGATCAAGCGCGAACGTGGCCGCGACGACGGCGATGACGATACCGGCAAGGGTGGCGAGCAGACCGCCGAAGGCGGCCAGCCGGCCGGGTCCCTGCGTCAGCGCGGTCTTCCACGCGCCCCAGCCGTATCCGCTGCCGGCCGCCAGCGCGCCGAGGATCATCATGATCGCTCCGCCGAACATCGGCATGCCGCCGGTGAAGATACGGGGGATCGCGTCCGGCATCAGGTCGGCGAGAAGAGCCTGTCCGGGCACGTCGCCGGTGCCGAAGTTCCCGGAGCCGGTCGTGTACGCGATGTAGTTGAACACGTAGGCGAAGGTCAGGTTGGCGGTGAGCCAGATGCCGACGAGCACCCACACCGCCGGCCACTTGCGCAGCCTGAGCGCTTCGGCTCGCACGCTCGACATCAGTGGCGCGTTGGGTGCTTGCGTCGTGATCGTCATTGCCGGTTCTCCATTTCGTTGCTCCGGGACGTCATCTCGAAGAAGACGTCCTCGAGCGAGCGCTCGGATGGACGGATCTCGTGAACGTCGACGCCGGACGACACGAGTGCGCGGGTGAGCTCCGGCACGCGATCGCCGGCCAGGTCGAGGTGCACACCGCCGTCGTGCTGGCGCACGCCTTCGTCGCCGGCCAGCTTCATGCCGGTGGCGAGCACCCGATCGACCGGCTCCGCACGGACGTATACCGTCGATGCACCTCGCAGCTCGGTCACGGTGCTCTCGATGAGCAGCCGGCCTTCGGAGATGACGCCGACGCGGTCGCAGATCGCCTGGACCTCGCTGAGCAGGTGGCTGGACAGCAGGACGGTATGGCCCTGCTTCGCCAGCTCGACGATCAGCCGGCGCATCTCGGCCATGCCGGCCGGGTCGAGGCCGTTGGTCGGCTCGTCGAGTACCAGCAGCTCCGGTCCGCCGAGCAGCGCTGAGGCGACACCGAGCCGTTGCTTCATGCCGAGCGAGTACGTGCGGAAGGCATCCTTGGCCCGGCCGGAGAGGTCGACGCGGTCGAGGACGACGTCCACCTCTTCGTCGGCGGCACCCTGGTAACGCGCCATCACCCGCAGGTTGTCGCGCCCTGACAGGTACGGGTAGAAACCGGGCCCTTCGACGAGCGCACCGGTTCGGGCCACTGCGCCGGGATCTCCTGGTCGCTCACCCAGGACGACCGCGGAGCCGGAGCTGGGCCGAACCAGACCGAGCAGCATACGGAGGGTGGTCGTCTTGCCGGCGCCGTTGGGCCCGAGGAACCCATACACCTCGCCGCGACGAACGGTCAGGTTGACGTCGTGGACGGCGGTCTGGTCGCCGTAGCGTTTCGTCAACCGGTCGGTGACGACGATGATTTGAGTCATGCCCTCATCGTCGCCACGGCGGCCGTACACCGGCGTCCGCCACAGGGCGGCCTCTCTCGTACGTGGATCCGCGTAGCAGAAGTACGCGATGTGACCGACGCCGACGAGGACCCTGCTGGCCTATCGTCGATACGATGACCGATTCGGTGACCGTTGACCGGCTGCGTGGAGTGGCGCAGGACGTGGCCGTCACGTTGATCCTGCTCATCGTCGGGATCGGTGGGACCGGACCGGCCAGCGAGGACCAGCTGCAGTGGAGCGAGCGACCGGACGGGCTCGCCTACCTGCTGGTGATTCTCGCCGCCGCGCCCTTCGTGTTCCGCCGCCGCTATCCCGTCGCGGTGTTCCTCGCGAGCGGTGCCTGTGTCCTCGGCTACCTGATGCTCGACTATCCCTACGGGCCGATCCTGTTCACCATTCCGGTGGCCGCATACACGCTCGGCAGCCGGCTCCCGCGCCGTGACGCACTGCGGTTGGTCGTGGGCTACTACCTGCTCGTCTTCACGATCACCGTGTGGCGGATGGTCCGGCACTATGACGACGACCTCTGGCGGCATATCGCGGTGTGGGCACTGGTGTCGCTCGCGGCGTTCGCGGCGCCGCTGGCGATCGGCATGGCAGCCCGGGTGCGCCGTGAATCGGAGGCCGACGTGCGGGCGGCTCAGGCGCGGCGCGCGGTCGCGGACGAGCGGCTGCGCATGGCACACGAGTTGCACGACTCTGTGGGCCATGGCCTCGCCGTCATCGCCATGCAGGCCGGCGTCGCACTGCACGTCCTCGACCGTGAGCCGGACAAGGCGCGCGAGTCGCTCGAAGCCATCCGGGACACCAGCCGCCGATCGCTGGACGGTCTGCGCTCCCAGCTCCAGGCCATGCGCGAAACGAGTGAGGACGCCGTACCGACGAGCCCCGATGTCGGCCTGAACAAGCTGGACGTGCTTCTCGACCGCATCCGGGCCGGGGGACTCGAGGTCTACGCCGATCTCGACCCCGACCTTCGCGGTGCGCCGGCGGAGGTGGACGTCGCGGCGTATCGCATCGTGCAGGAGGCATTGACTAACGTACTTCGCCACGCCGACGCGAGCCGGGCCGACGTCTCGATCCGGACCGTAGACGGTGAGGTCCACGTCGACGTGGTCGACGACGGGACGGCGAGCGTCTCGGCGACCGGGCCGGCGCAGGCGTCGGCAAGCGGAATCGCCGGGATGCGGGCCCGGGCCGAAGCGCTCGGCGGAGCCGTGCGCGCCGGACCGCTTGCCGGTGGTGGGTTCGCGGTCCGGGCTCGGCTCCCGTTGGAGCACGCCCCCGATACGTCTGGAGCCGGATCGTGATTCGGGTGGTGATCGTGGATGACCAGGCGCTGGTCCGTATGGGTGTACGGACGCTGCTGGAGTCCGAACCCGACACCGAGTTCGCCGGTGAGGCCTCGGATGGGCAGGAGGGGCTCGATATCGTCCGGCGGACCGTGCCGGACGTTGTGCTGATGGACGTGCGGATGCCTGTCCTCGACGGCCTGGCCGCGCTGCGTGAGATCACCGCCGACCCGTCGCTGGCGAACGTCAAGGTGATCGTGCTGACCACATTCGAGCTCGATGAGTACGTCTTCGAGGCGCTCCGCGGCGGGGCGAGTGGCTTCGTGCTGAAGGACGCCGACCCGGCCGAGTTGTTGCAGGCCGTCCGGGTCGTCGACGACGGCGGCTCGCTCATGTCGCCGTCGGTGACCCGCCGGGTGATCGAACAGTTCAGCGCGCGGGCGACGCCGTCGGGCGCGGTGCACCCGGAGATTCACCGGCTCACCGAGCGGGAGCGGGAGATCGTCGGCTGGGTCGCCACCGGCCGGTCCAACGACGAGATCGCCGCCGAACTCGTGGTGAGCCCGGCCACCGTGCGAACTCACGTCAGCCGCGCGATGGTCAAGCTGCAGGCCCGTGACCGCGCCCAGCTCGTGGTGTTCGCCATCCAGTCCGGCCTGACCGGGCCCGATCGGCACGATGGAGCGGATCGGCAGTAGGGGCGGCTGCACTATCGTGGAATCGTGATGATCGCGGTGCTCGATGGGCGGACAACTCGTGCCGGCGGTTAGTGCTGGCCTGCTGGTGTTTCGGAGGCGTCGTGAGGTCGAAGTGCTGATCGGGCACATGGGCGGGCCGTTCTGGGCCCGCCGCGACGATGGGGCGTGGTCGATCCCGAAGGGCGAGTGCGAGCCCGGTGAGGCACCGGAAACCGCTGCCCGCCGCGAGTTCAAGGAGGAGCTCGGTGTTCCGCCACCCGGCGGCGACATGGTTCCACTCGGCTCGGCACGCCAGCGCAGCGGCAAAGTGGTGCACGTGTGGGCCGTCGAAGGGGATGTGGATATCGGTCACGCCGTGTTCGGCACCTTTGAGATGGAGTGGCCGCGCGGCTCGGGCCGCTTCCAGACGTTTCCGGAGATCGACCGGGTCGAGTGGTTCGGGCTCAAGGCGGCCGAGGCGAAGCTGGTATCCGGCCAGCGCGTCTTCCTCACCCGCCTCGCCACCCTCCTCACGGGGTTCGAATGATCACGTTCGGCATGTTTCACGTCGCTTCATCAGGTATGTATGCCTGGTGAAGCTATGCCACGCCTGGTGAAGTCCTATCGTCTGGCGTGGGCGCCGGCCTTCGGCGTGCTGCGGCGGGCGATCGTGACGGTGATCAGGACGGCCGACCCGCCGATCAAGAAGAGCAGGACGACGCCGCCGACGTGATCGCCCGGCGCGAGCAGTGCGCGGTCGTCGTCCTGCCACGGCCACAATGCGCGCATGCTCCCGGCCATCAGGCCGGTCAGCACGGCGAGCGTGCCGTCGTGCCGGTGTTCGAGCAACCACTGCAGTGCCTTGACGAACAATGCCAGGCCGAGAGTGAGGCCTGCCACGAACCAGGAGAGATAGCCGAGGTCGCGGTCGTTGATCGCGGCAAGTGCCGGCTCGTAGAGGCCGAACGTGAGCAGGACGAACGAGCCGGACAGGCCGGGTAGGACAAGCGCGGACACCGCCACGGCGGCGGAGACCATGATGATCGGCGGAGATGGCGTGACGTCGGTCGGCGGCAATCCGGTGAGCAGGAACGCGGCCGCGGCGGCGACGATCGCCAGCGCGACGTATCGGCCGTTCCACCGCCGGCCGATCATCGAGATCGGGACGGCGAGTGCCGCGGCGACCAGGCCGAGGAAGAGGCCGCGAGAGAGCTCTGGCTGGTCCTGGACGAATCCCTCGATCTGGCTGGCGACGAGCAGGATCGCGCCGAGCATGCCGACCGCGAGCGGAATCAGCATGGCCCAATCGGCCCGGCGGAACTCGGCCATCGCCACCGTGCTGCCACGGCCTCGGGTCAGATCGGTTATCAGGTGCCGGAGCCCACTGACGACGTGCCCGGCCGAGAGGATGATGCGCTCATAGATGCCGACGATCAGAGCAACCGTGCCCCCGCTGACACCGGGAACCACCTCGACGCTGCCGATGAGCGCGCCGCGTACGACGTTCGCGGCTGTCGAACCCAGGGACGGACGGGTGGGCGTAGTGGGCATGGCACCTCGGTAAGATCGTCACCACTGTGCGGCGGGTTCGCCTCACCCTATAGTGACCTTGCGTAGGCTGTATCAGCTGGGGGAACGTCACAACCCACCTCGTTCGTTAACTGAGTTCAGAACGCTGTGAACGTTAGAGTAGGTGGATATGACCGAGCCGGATGATAGACGTGAGGACCTGCTCCGATTCGTCGAGCGATTCGCGCTGATCCTGGCCGAGAACGGCATCCCGCGCATGTCGGCGCGGGTGTTCGCATACGTGCTCGCGGACGACGCCGACCGGTACACCGCCGCGGAGCTCGCGGAAGGACTTCGGGTGAGCCCGGCGGCGATTTCCGGTGCGGTCCGGTTCCTGGTCGCCTCCGGCATGTTGGGTCGCGAACGCGAGCCGGGCGCGCGCGCCGACACCTACCGCATTTACGACGACGACGTCTGGGGCACCATCACCCGGCAGCGCCTGCCCATCGTCGAGCGCTGGGCAACCGCGATCGAGGACGGCCTTCATCACCTCGAGGAGGGCAGCCGCGGCTGGCGCCGCATGCGGGAGACCCAGGAGTACTTCAGATGGGTGGCGCAAGAGACGTACGAGCTCATGGATCGGTGGGCGAAGCACCGCCGCGAACTTTTCGCCGACGCCCCAGAATGATCACGTAAAGCTCGGAATTTCCGGCCAAACGCCGTCTACAGGCCGCGCAAAGCGCTTAATCGCCCCGTAACGGCCCGTGCGCCGGTGGACGCGTGCCAATGCCGTGCTCGGCTGAGCGTGGACGTCGCCCCCCGCCTCGCCGCTATCCTCGGCAAGTGCGGATCGATCTCGTCACGATCGTCGTCGCGGACTATGACCCGGCCATTGACTTCTTCGTCGACATTCTCGGGTTCGAGTTGGTCGAGGACCAGCCGTCCCTGACGAACGACGGCCGTCCCAAACGGTGGGTTGTGGTTCGGCCACCCGGAGCCGAGACCGGCGTCCTACTGGCTCGCGCCGACGGTATGTCGCAGGAGGCCGCGGTAGGAACGCAGGTCGCCGGCCGGGTCGGGTTCTTCCTCCGAGTCGACGACTTCGACGGCGTGTACGAACGAATGACCGGCGCTGGCGTCCGGTTCGTCACCGAACCGCGCCCCGAAGCCTACGGGCGGGTGGCGGTGTTCCTGGATATCGCGGGAAACCGGTGGGACCTGCTCGGTCCGGCATAGGCCGCCCGGCGCGGGTCCATTCCGGCTAGTACGCGCTCGAGGCCGGTCCGTCCAACAGGCGAGCCTGGAGGCGATCCGTCGTATCCCGCGCAGCCTCATGGTAGTCGTCGGTGGTCAGCGAAGCCGCAGGCAGTCGTCCGGGTCGTCGAACGTCACCTCGACTTCCACCTGACCGGACGCGGGGACTTCCACCTCGAGCCGGCACCGCAGCTCACCGTCCAGATCCGGGACCTCCGGCGGGGGTCCCATGCCGACGTTCGCGGACGCCAGCACGACCACGGATCCGGCAGGCACTTCCTGCTCGAGCACGCTGTCGTAGTAGGCGTCGATGGCTTCGTCGCCGAGCGATTCGACGAAGTCCGACCAGAGGGCCGAGTCAATGACCTCGCCATCCGGCGTTTCGAAGCGCAGCCCGACCTCGAAACCTTCCACGAATACACCGTCGACATCTTCGATGTGCACCGCGATCGTGCCGGGCTCGGAGACGTGGGCCGTGGGGCCGTCATCCGCAGGCTCGCCGGTCGTAGTTGTATCCGTCCCGTCGCCGCAGGACACGATGGCGGTCAGCGCCAGGAAGGCGGTGAGGACGGTCAGCTGCCTACTCATGGGTGTAGGACGTCGGCCGTGGCCTGACGGTTCCGTTTGTGGCCGATGCGCGGCGACTACCCGCTTTGCACGGCCAGCAGGCCACGTAAAGCCGGAAAGTCCGAGCTTTACGTGATCATTCCAGGCCGCGGCGCTGGAGGAGTGGCTCGATCTTGGGGTCGCGTCCGCGGAACTCGCGGAACGCGTCCATCTCGGCCACACTGCCACCACGTGAGAGCAGTTTCTCGCGGAACCAGTCGCCGTTCTCGCGCAGCAGGCCGCCGTTCTCCTTGAACCACTCGACGGTGTCCGCGTCGAGCACTTCGCTCCAGATGTAGGAGTAGTAGCCGGCTCCGTATGCGCCGGCGAAGATGTGCGCGAAGTACGTCGTCCGGTACCGAGGTGGCACGAGCGGGTAATGGATGCCGGCGTCGATGAGAGCCTGCTCCTCGAACGCGGTGACGTCGTCGATCACCGCGTCGGGGCCGAGCCGGTGCCACGCCTGATCGAGGAGTGTTGCTCCGAGGTATTCCGTCGTCTTGAAGCCCTCGCCCCACTGCTGCGAGGCCAGTAGCCGGTCGAGCAGTTCCCGGGGGAGCGGCTCGCCGGTCCCGTAGTGCTTGGCGAAGTTGGCCAGTACCTCCGGCCAGGTCGCCCACATCTCGTTGACCTGCGACGGGTACTCGACGAAATCCCACGAGACGCTCATGCTGAACCTCGGGTAAGTGACGTCGGAGAACAACCCGTGCAGCGCGTGCCCGAACTCGTGGAACGCGGTATTCACCTCGTCGAAGGTCAGCAGCGCGGGCTGGCCGTCCGGTGGCTTGGGGATGTTCAGGTTGTTCACGACGACCGGCTTGGTACCGAGCAGGTGGGCCTGGTCGACGAAAGTGCTCATCCAGGCACCGCCGCGCTTGGACGGCCGGGTGAAGTAGTCGCCGAGAAAGAGCCCGAGCGGGGACCCGTCCTCGTTGAACACCTCGAAAACCCGCACGTCGGGGTGGTACCCGGTGAGGTCGTGACGTTCGGTGAACGTCAGGCCGTAGAGCCGACCGGCCGCATAGAAGATGCCGTCGCGCAGTACGCGGTCCAACTCGAAGTACGGCCGCAGGTCGGCGGCATCGATGTCGTACTTTGCCTTGCGGGCTCGCTCGGAGTAGTACGCCCAGTCCCAGGGCGCGAGTGCGTGCCCGGCGCCGTCCGTGTCGACCTCGGCCTGTAGCGCCTCGGCCTCGGTCCGCGCGTTCGCGACGGCGGGTGGCACGAGTTGGGTGAGCATCGCGTCGAGACGTTCGGTGCTTTCGGCCGTCCGGTCGGCGAGCACGTACGTGGCGTGATCGGGGTAGCCGAGCAGCCGGGCACGTTCGGCGCGCAGCCGCACAACTGTGGTGGCGATCGCGCTCGTGTCGTTGTCATTGCCGCGAGCGCCGCGCGTCAGCGACGCGTTGAGCAGGCGCTCACGGACATCACGGTTTTCCAACGATGCCAGCGACGGCTGTCCGGTTGGCAGAATCAGGTTGATCAGGTACTTGCCGTCCAGGCCACGGGACGTCGCGGCCTCGGCTGCGGCGGCGATCGCATCTTCGGAAAGGCCAGCGAGGCCGGACCGGTCGTCGACGACGAGCGCCACGTCGTTGGTGTCGGCGAGCAGCCGCTGCTTGAAGGCCGTCGAAAGCGACGCGAGTTCCTCGTTGATCTCGCGCAGCCGCTGCTGGCTGTCCGGTGCGAGATCGGCGCCGGCGCGGACGAAGTCGGTGTGGTACCGCTCGATCAGCCGCCTCGTCTCCGCGTCGATCTCCAACTCGTCGCGGGTCTCGTACAGCGCCTTGATCCGTTCCCACAATGCGGCATTGAGGTAGATCGAATCCTGGTGTGCGGTGAGCCTGGGGGAGACGTCCGTCTCGATCTCGTCGATCTGATCGTTGGTGTCCGAGGAGGCGATGTTCGAGAAGTTCGCCTCGACCCGGCTGAGCAGCCGACCGGCGCGTTCCAGCGCGACGATCGTGTTCTCGACCGTCGGAGGCTCAGGATTGTCGGTGATCGCCTCGATCTCCGCAATGTGCTCGGCCATACCCTGCTCGAAGGCGGGGGCGTAGTGCTCGGGCTTGATCGCCTCGAAGTTCGGTAGCTGATACGGACGGTCGCTGGTGGTCAGCAGGGGATTGGCGGCGCTCGTCATGGACCAACTCTGTCATGTGCGTCGGCCGCCGACACAAATGGGCGGTCGCGAATCCGAGCGTGTCCACTGGCGCGCCGGCGGCCGGTACGGCAAAATGGCTTCCGGCTACCGACCTTCGGGTCCGGCGCGAGGCCGCAGGGGAAGGCGTCCCTCGAGCCAAGGCAAAGGAGGAACCGGTGGCCGCACGAGGAGTTCTATATGTGCACGCCGCGACATCGGCGCTGTGCCCGCATGTGGAGTGGGCCGTCGCCGGTGTTCTTGGTGTGCGCGTGAGCCTGGCTTGGACGCCGCAGCCCGCGGCGCCCGGCCTGTACCGCGCCGAGATGTCGTGGCAGGGCGAGCCGGGAACGAGCGCCAAGATCGCATCGGCGCTGCGCGGATGGGTGCATCTGCGTTTCGAGGTCACCGAAGAGCCGAGTGCCGGCCACGAAGGAGCCCGGTACTCGTACACACCTGAGCTCGGTGTGTTCCACGCGGTCACGGGCGTGCACGGCGACATCATGATCCCCGAAGATCGGATCAAGGCCGCGATGGCGCGCGCCGCGTCCGGCGATTCGGACATGCACGGCGAGATGCGGATGCTCATCGGCGCCCCGTGGGACGACGCGCTCGAGCCGTTCCGCTACGCCGGGGATGGCGCGCCCGTCCGCTGGTTGCACCAGGTGGTATGACGGTGCTGCATCTGCGTCCGCGCGCAATCGAACGTACCGCAGCGGTAACAGGCCGAAGCCATATGACGCCGTCCGGCCAATCTTGTCGATCTTTGACACGACTCTTGCCTCGTGGATAGGCGTCGAAGTATGGTCACAAGCGGGTAACAGCCCCGAAGACGTGGCCGCTCCGGCACCGGTGACTCCCCGGCCCGGTGACCCGGGTTCCAGCGGCCCCACAACGCAGGCGGCCCCGGGTCCTGCGGGAGAGCACCCGGGGCCGCCGCATGTTCGGGTCTAAAGGGGGATGTTGCCGTGGGCGCCCCGGCGGGACGGGGCTTCGGCGATCGCCCGCGCCAGTGCCGTACGGGTGAGTCCCGGCTCCACGACCTCGTCGACGACGCCGATCTCCATCGCGCGGTCCACCCCGCCGGCGATCTTCTCGTGCTCCTCCGCGAGTTCCTGCTCGACCTGGGCTCGCATGTCCGGCTCGATCTCGGCGAGCTTGCGCCGGTGCAGGATCCGGACGGCCGCGACCGCGCCCATCACGGCGACCTCCGCGCCCGGCCAGGCGAACACGCGCGTGGCGTTGAGCGCCCGCGAGTTCATCGCGATGTAGGCGCCGCCGTAGGCCTTCCGGGTGACGAGCGTGACGCGCGGGACGACCGTCTCGGCGAACGCGTGCAGCAGTTTCGCGCCGCGCCGCACGACGCCGTCCCACTCCTGGCCGACTCCGGGCAGATACCCCGGCACGTCCACGATGACGACGAGCGGCACACCGAGCGAGTCGCACATCCGGACGAACCGGGCCGCCTTCTCGGCTGACGTCGAATCGAGGCAGCCACCGAGCCGGATCGGGTTGTTCGCGATCACGCCGACGGTCCGGCCGCCGAGGCGGCCGAGCGTCGTGGTGATGTTCGGCGCCCATTTCGCGTGCAGTTCCAGCGTGGTGCCGACGTCGAGCACGTCGTCGACCAGCGGGTGCACGTCGTAGGCGCGCTTGGCCGAGTCGGGCAGGTGGTTGCTCAGGTCCCGGTCCTCGACCGACGGGACGTCCATCGAGCCCTGCGCGCCGAGGAGCGTGGCCAGCGACCGGGCCTCGTCCAGCGCACCCTGCTCGGTCGACGTCACGACATGTACCACGCCGGAGCGGCGGCCGTGCGGCTCCGGCCCGCCGAGGCGCAGCATGTCGACGTCCTCACCGGTCACCGAACGGACGACGTCCGGTCCGGTGACGAAGACCCGTCCCTCCGGGCCCATCACCACGATGTCGGTCAGCGCCGGGCCGTAGGCACCGCCGCCGGCGGCCGGGCCGAGCACGACCGAGATCTGCGGGATCTTGCCGGAGGCGCGAGTCATCACCTCGAAGATCCGGCCGACCGCGTGCAGTGAGAGAACGCCTTCGGGCAGCCGAGCGCCGCCGGAATGCCACAGCCCGATGATCGGAACGCCGTCGGCCAGCGCGCGCTCGTACGCCTCGACGACGACCGCACAGCCGTCGTTGCCCATCGCGCCGCCCATGACCGTCGCGTCCGAGCAGAACGCCACGACCGGTGTGCCGTTGACCGTGCCGGACGCGGCCAGCATGCCGCGATCGTCGTCCGGGCACAGCAGTGTGAGCGAGCCTTCGTCGAGCAGGGCGGCAAGCCGGTGGTTCGGGTTGCGCGGGTCTTGCTCGCGCGGCAGCTTGTTGGGCTTGCGCGGTGAGCCGTCCGTGGTGGATGGGGCTGTGGTTACCGTCATCACGCACTCCTGATGGCCAAGGCAACATTGTGACCGCCGAACCCGAACGAGTTGTTCAGGGCGGCGATCTCGCCGTCGCCGAGTTGACGCGGTTCGTGCCGGACGACGTCCAGCTCGATCTCGTCGTCGAAATCGTCCACGTTGATGGTCGGGGGAGCGATGCGGTCGTATACGGCCAGGATGGTCGCGATCGCCTCGACCGCGCCGGCTCCACCGAGCAGGTGCCCGATCATCGACTTGGTCGACGACACCGCGACGTCCGCAGCCGCGGGGCCGAGCGCGGCACGGATGGCCACGGCCTCGGCGATGTCGCCGACCGGTGTCGACGTCGCGTGAGCGTTGATGTGCCGGATGTCGCCGGCGGTAAGCCCGCCGTCGCGCAACGCGGCCCGCATCGCGGCGATCGCACCGTTACCGTCCGGATCCGGCTGGGCGATGTGGTGCGCGTCCGCGGAGATGCCCGCGCCGGCGAACTCCGCGTACACCCTGGCGCCCCGTGCTGCGGCGTACTCGGCCGACTCCAGCACGACCATGCCCGCGCCTTCGCCGAGAACGAAGCCGTCGCGCCCCTTGTCGTAGGGACGGCTCGCCCGCTCCGGCTCGTCATTGCGCTTGGACAACGCCATCATGTTCGCGAAGGCGGCCAGCGGCAGCGGGTGGATCGCCGCCTCCGTGCCGCCGCAGACGACCACATCGGCCCGGCCGTTGCGGATCATCTCGAGCCCGTACGACAGCGCCTCGGCACCGGACGCGCAGGCGCTCACCGGCGTGTGAACGCCGGCGCGCGCACGGAGGTCGAGCCCGATGTGCGCGGCCGGGCTGTTCGGCATCAGCATCGGGATGGCCAGCGGCGAGACACGGCGCGGGCCGTTGTCGCGCAACTGGTCGTAGTTCGACAGCAGCGTGGTGACACCTCCGATGCCGGAGCCGCACACCACACCGAGCCGGGCGCTGTCCACGTCTGTTTGGCCCTCGTCGCTCAGGGCGAAACCGGCGTCGGCCCACGCCTCGCGTGCGGCGATCAGCGCGAACTGGGCCGAGCGATCCAACCGCCGCGCCTGAACACGAGGTAGCACCTCGGACGGTTCGACGGCCACCGACGCCGCGATCTGCACGGGCAGCGCGGCTGCCCAGTCGTCGGTCAGCGCCTTGACGCCCGAACGCCCGGCACAGAACCCGTCCCAGGTGGTTGCGACATCGCCGCCGACCGGTGTGGTCGCACCGAGGCCGGTGACAACCACTCGGGCATGGCTGTCCGTCATCGTAGGCTCAGGCCCTCGCCTTCTCGATGTAGGCGACCGCGTCCCCGACGGTGGCGAGGTTCTTCACCTCGTCATCGGGGATCTTGACGTCGAACTTCTCCTCGGCCGCGACGACGACCTCGACCATGGACAGCGAGTCGATGTCGAGGTCTTCGGTGAACGATTTGTCGAGTTGGACGTCCGCCGCCGGAACTCCGGCGATCTCGTTGACGATCTCGGCGAGACCGCTGCGGATCTCCTCGGTGCTGGCCATAGCCTCTCCTTGCTTCTTCTCCGGTTGTGCTTCTGCTGTGATGGTGCCGTGCCGAGATGGCACGGACGTCTGCCGGGTGTTACGGAATGCGCACGACCTGAGCGCCATAGACCAGGCCCGCACCGAACCCGATGAGCAGCGCCAGCTGGCCGCTGGACGCCTCGCCGGTCTCGATCAGCCGCTCCAGCGCGAGCGGTATCGAGGCCGCGGACGTGTTGCCCTGCTGCCGGATGTCGTGCGCGACGACGACGTGATCGGGAAGCTTGAGTGCACGGGCCATCGCCGTGGTGATCCGGTCGTTGGCTTGGTGCGGCACGAACACGTCGATGTCTTCGGCGGCGATTCCGGCCGCCTCCAACGCCTGCTTCGCGGTATTGGCCATCTCGTACGACGCCCACCGGAACACGGCGTTGCCCTCCATGATCAGGGCGGGCAGCTGTGGCCCGTCCTCGTGGTAGAGCGCCTCACGCCATTCCTGGCGCTGTCCGATGAGCTTGAGATGCTGGCCGTCCGACCCCCACACGACCGGTCCGATTCCCGGCTCGTCGGCCGGCCCGACGACGGCGGCACCCGCGCCGTCGGCGAAAAGGAACGCCGTGCTGCGGTCGTAGTGGTCGGTAAGGTCCGAGAGCCGCTCGACGCCGACGACGAGCACGTGGTCTGCGGTTCCGGAGCGCACCATGTCCGATCCGAGTGCGACGCCGTAGCAGAACCCCGCGCACGCGGCGGAGATGTCGAACGCGGCCGCCCGGTTCGTGCCGAGCTTGTGCGCGATCTCGGCGGCCGCCGACGGTGTCTGGTAGAGGTGCGTGACGGTCGCGACGATCACACAGCCGATCTGGTCCGGCGTGATACCGGCGTGTGCGAGCGCCTTGCCGGACGCCTCCAGGCTCATCGCGACCACGGTCTCGTCCTCGCTCGCCCAGCGCCGACTCTCGATGCCGGACCGGGTGCGGATCCACTCGTCGGACGAGTCGATGTTCTTGAGAATCTCCTCGTTCGGGACCGAGCGGGCGGGACGGTAGCCGCCCACACCGAGGATGCGGGATGCACGGCCCATGGGCGGGTTGACGATGGGGGTACTCATGAGCCAGAAACCTCCGGATGGAGTCGGATGAGCGGCTGGCCGGGGCCGACCGGGTCGCCGTCCTCGACAAGCCACTCGATGACCGTCCCGCCGTGTGGGGCGAGCACGTCGGCCGAGTCGCGAAGCGAGGTGACCGTGCCGACCACGCTGTCGGCCTTTAGATTGTCTCCCACCGTAACGTCACCGCGGGTGAAGGTGCCTTTGATCGGCGAGATGACCAGGCGCCAGGTGGGGCTGGCGTCCAGCGGATTGGACTGGGCGTGTTTGTCGACGAAGGCCCGGGCATCGTCGAGCTGGTCCGGCGTCTTGAGCGCGAACGTCTCGACGCCGGGCAGCGCCCGCTTTGCCAGACCGGTCAGCGTGCCGGCCGGGGGTACCTCGAGCAGGCCGGTGACGCCGAGTTCGGCCATCGTCTCCTGGCACAGATCCCACCGCACTGGGTTGGCAACCTGATCGACCATGCGGTTAAGCACCTGCCGGCCGTCGTGAATGATCCGGCCGTCGCGATTGGACATCAACCGCGACCGCGGGTCGTGCACGCTGATCGACCGTGCGTAGCCGCGCAGCACGTCGACCGCCGGTGCCATGTGTTCGGTGTGGAAGGCGCCGGCGACCGAGAGCGGGCGCAGCCGGGCCTTGGCCGGCGGGTCGGCGGCGAGCGCGTCGAGCTGCTCGAGCGTGCCGGCCGCGACGACCTGCCCCGCGCCGTTGACGTTGGCTGGTGTTAGGCCGTGTCTGGCGAGCGCCTCGGCAACCTCATCAGCAGCCCCGCCGAGCACGGCCGTCATACCCGTCGGCGTGGCCTTGGCCGCCTCGGCCATGGCGCGGCCGCGCTCGCGCACGAACACCATCGCCTGCTCGGCCGTGATGACCCGTACGCCGGCCGCGGCCGTGATCTCACCGACGCTGTGCCCGGCTGCGGCGCCGACCTTGTCGAAGGCATCGGCCGGGTGCGGGAAGAGTGCGAGGGCGCTGAGCAGGCCGGAGGCGACTAGGAGTGGTTGGGCGATCGCGGTGTCCCGGATGGTTTCAGCGTCCGCCTTGGTCCCGAAGTAGGCGAGGTCGAGCCCGGCGACGGCGGACAGCCAGCTGATCCGGTCGGCGAAAACCGGGTCTTCGAGCCACGGGGCGAGGAAACCAGGGGCTTGCGCGCCCTGGCCCGGAGCAACTACGACGAGCACCTCTCCAGCCTCTCTTAGGTCGGGCTCTGGCGGCGTCTCCTTCGCTGACAACCTCGTCTTCCCAGCTTTGTGCGAGTCCTACAAGACGCACCCTCCCATGATCATGATCAATCACCCCCGGTTTTTGCTGGTCGAATGAACATGATCACGGGGTGTCGGGAGACTCGAGCCGGCCGAGCGTCAGGGCGAGCCGGAGGGTGTAGGCGTCCCGCGGATCCGCCGGAGTGAGGCCGGACGCCTCGCCGATCCGACGCAGCCGGTAGCGAACGGTGTTCGGGTGGACGAACAGGAGCCGGGCGGCGGCCTCAACCGAGCCGCCCGATTCGAGGTATGCCCCGAGCGTCTCGACCACGACCGGACCGGCCGCTGCGATCGGTCGGTAGACCTCGTCGACGAGCGTGCGGCGAGCCGTCTCGTCACCTGCGAGCGCGCGCTCCGGGAGCAGCGCGTCCGCGAAGGCCGGCCGCGGAGCGTCCGCCCAGCCGCGTGCCGCGCGCAGCCCGGCGACCGCAACCCGCGCGGACTCCGCGGCGGCGACGAGGTCCGGCACCGGTGGCCCGACCACGACCGGACCGTCGCCGAAATGTCCGCACACCGCCTCGGCGGCCTTCAGCGGATCGTCGGCACCGCCGAGGATGGCGACGACGCGGTCGCCCTGCGCGCCAGTGAGCGCGTCGTACCCCGCCCGCCGCGCCGCTCGGCGGATCGCGTCCACGACCGCGTCCGGGCCGCCCGGGTGCAGTTCGGCGGCCGGAAACCAGCCGACCGTGACCACAACCGGGCCCTGCTCGGTCCAGCCGAGCGCGGCGGCGCGGGAGCGCACCTCGTCGTCCGCCTCACCGCGCAGTACCGAGTCGACGACGAGTGCCTCGAGCCGCGCGTCCCACGCGCCGCGCGCCTCGGCCGCGCGCGCGTAGACGTCGGCGGTTGCGAACGCGACCTCGCGCGAGTACCTCAGGACTCCGGCCCAGACTTCCGCTGCGGCGTCCTCGCCGACCACGTCGGCCACCGACTCTTCGACCACTTCGATGGCCACCCGGACGACCTGCACCGTCTGCTGCAGGGTCATCGCGCGCAGCAGTTCGCGCGGTGCGGTGCCGAACACGTCGGTCGTAATCTGCGGGCTGTCGTTGCTCGGATCCCGGTACCACTCCACGAACGAGGCGATGCCGGCCTGGATGACCAGGCCGACCCACGAGCGCTCTTCGGCCGGCATGTCGCGGTACCACGGGAACCGCTGCTCCATCCGGCCGATGGTGGCCGTGGCGAGCGCGCCGGTCGCGCGCTCGAGTTGTCGGATGGTGCGCGCGTGTGCGGCGTTCGGCGTGGAGGCGGGTTGCGGCATGGTGGCGAGAAGGGGAGGTGGGGGATTGTCGGACGGCCAGCTACTTGTGCTAAGCCTACAAGGACGGGACTGGGCTAGGAATCATGCGGCCGACCGCGTTAGCCTGATCGACATGTCTGGTACGACGCCGTCCGGTGCGTCTGCACCAGGAATGACGCTTGAAGAACTCGCCGCCCACTTCACGCGGCGAGCATTGATCAGCGAGGCGTTATGCATAGTCCTGCTCGCATTGAATATGTTCGTTTTCTGGGACACTCCGGGCGGGCCTTGGGGCATCATCGTGACAGTCGTGCTCAGCGGTCTCGTGCTCGGCCGGGTGTGGTGGCTGCCGTACAAGCACCTCCGCCCCGTTCCGCGCGACGCGGCCATCGATCCGCAAGGCGCGGCGCGAACGCTGCGCCAGGTGGCCGAGCCGGCACTGCGGCTGCTACTGCTTCCGACCCTGATCGGTTTCGCGGCCACGTTGTTGTCGCAGGGCTGGCTGCCGGTCTTCTTCGGCGCCTTGATCTCGCTCGGCGGGTACACCTTCCTCGGACCGTTCCGCACCCAGCTCGGCCGCTGGCGGGACCGCCTCGAGCTCGAGGGCGGCAAGACCGGTCTGTAGCTTGCCCGAAATGGGCTAACATAGTCATTTCTGGTCGAGCCGGGCCGCGATGCCGTCCAAGAGCCGCTCGAGTCCGTATTCGAAATCCGCGTCCATGGTCTTGTGCACGTCGAGCACCTCGGCGTCCGAGTAGCTGGAGTAGAGCTCGTGCACGATCGGGTGATCCTCGGCCGCGGTCATGGCCGCTTTCAGTTCCGCTCGCAGCTGCGCCTCGTCCGTCCTGTCCATCCAGTTCAGGTAGGCGGCCTCGCTGATCGCGATGCCCAGCGTGTAGGCGGAGACAGTGCTCATCACCCGTTCGGCTTCCCGGAGGTCGAAGCCGGCCCGCGTCAGCAGTGTGACCGAGCTTTCGGTGATCTTCATCAGGTTCGGCCCCATGGATGCCGCGACGATGTTGTCCAGCACCGATACCAGCCAGGGGTGCCGGTGTACTCCGGCGCGCACGCTATGGCCGAAACGGCTCATCGCGGCGCGCCAGTCGGCCGCGTCACCAGGGTCGGGGATCTCCACCTCCCCGTAGATCTGGTCGATCACGAGCTGGATGAGCTCGTCGCGGTTGGCCACGTGCCAGTACAGCGACGTGGCCCCTGACTTCAGTCGAGCGGCGAGCTTGCGCATGCTCAGCGCTTCGATGCCTTGGGCGTCGAGCAGCGCGATGGCCTCGCTGACGATCTGTTCCCGGGTGAGTGTGGATCGCTCCGACCGGGCAGGGCGGGACCAAACCGATGTGAACGCCCCATCGCTGGCTGGCATCTCGGAACTCCCCGTTCGGCGGACTGCAATAGTACATCGTACCAGTGCTCGCACACCGTTCTAGGATCTGGTACGGTGTTCGAGACCTAGAACGCTGTACGAGTCTGGAGGAGTACCTCATGGCAGCGAGATCCGCGATTCGGGTGACCGGGCTGAGCAAGTCTTACGGGGAGACCTTGGTCCTCGACGGCATCGACTTCGACGTCCCCGAGGGCAGCGTCTTCGCGCTGCTCGGCCCGAATGGGGCGGGCAAGACGACCGCCGTGAACATCATGTCCACGTTGATCAGCGCCGACTCCGGCGAAGTCTCGGTCGCCGGACACGACGTCGACGAGGCATCGGATGATGTGCGGGCCGCGATCGGGGTGACGGGCCAGTTCGCCGCGGTCGACAACCAGCTCACCGGCCGGGAGAACCTCATCCTGATGGGCGACCTGCACCACCTCCCGAAGGCCGAGGTCGGCAAGCGGACAAATGACCTGCTGGAGCGGTTCGATCTGGTCGACGCCGGTAAGAAGCCGGCTGCGACCTATTCCGGCGGGATGCGCAGGCGACTGGACCTGGCGATGAGCCTGATGGGTGACCCGCGGATCATCTTCCTGGATGAGCCGACGACCGGCCTCGACCCGCGCAGCCGCCGCACCATGTGGGAGATCATCCGTAAGCTCGTGAAGGACGGAGTCACGATCTTCCTCACCACCCAGTATCTGGACGAGGCCGACGAATTGGCCAACCGGATCGCACTGCTCGACCACGGCAAGATCGTCGCCGAAGGAACGCCGGAAGAGCTCAAGCGACTCATTCCGGGCGGGCATGTGCTGCTGCGGGTCGCCGATGCGCGCGGGCTCGCCTCGGCACAGGCGTTGGTCGCGGACGGCGTGCGCGACGACGACGCGCTCACCCTGCAGGTACCCAACGACGGCAGCCTGCGGGCTCTGAAGCAGCTGATGGACCAGTTGGACGACGAATCGATCGAGGTCACCGAGCTGACCGTGCACACACCCGATCTGGACGACGTCTTCCTGGCGCTCACCGGGCGCCCGGCCGAGAACCAAGAGCACGAGAAGGAGACCGTACGATGACATCTGCGGCATCTATTGCGAACACCCGCAAATACGCGCTGCGTGATTCGACGACCATGCTGCGTCGGCAGCTCAAACACCAGCTGCGATACCCGACTGCCATCCTGCTGGTGCTGGGCGTCCCGATCATCCTCCTGCTGCTGTTCGTCTACGTCTTCGGCGACACCATGGGCGCCGGGCTTGGCGGCGGCGGACGCGACACCTACACCAACTACGTCACGCCGGCCATTCTCGTGATGACCGTCGCCAGCGCCGTCCAAGGCACCTCGATCTCAGTCGCGATGGACATGGCCGAAGGCATCGTCGCCAGGTTCCGCACTATGGCCATCGCCCGGGTCTCGGTGCTGACCGGTCATGTGCTGGGTAGCCTGATCCAGACCATGGTCGGGCTAGCAGCCGTCGTCGGCGTGGCATTGCTCATCGGATTCAACCCCAACGCCACAGCCATCGAGTGGCTGGCGGTGACCGGCCTGTTCGCCCTGTTCTCGCTAGCAATGATCTGGCTATCGGTCGCCTTGGGATTGTGGACCAAGACCGTCGAGGCAGCCAGCAACGTCGGAATGCCGCTGATCCTGCTGCCCTTCCTCGGCAGCGGATTCGTGCCGACGGATTCGATGCCGGGTGGGCTGCGATGGTTCGCCGAGTACCAGCCGTTCACGCCGATCATGGAGACCGTCCGTGGGCTGATGCTGGGCACCGAAATCGGCAGCAGTGGCTGGCAGGCACTCGCTTGGTGTGTCGGCATCGCCCTGGTCGGCTACCTGTGGGCGAAGAAGCTCTACAACCGCGACCCGTCCGGAGCCGGGCGTTCCTACTCGGCAATGACCGCGGCGTGAGGCGTACACCGTCGTGATCACCCGGACTACGAGTGCGCCGATCCTCCAATCATCGAAGGAGAGCACAATGCAGAGGTTCGACACCCCTACTCCGATCTCGGCCGTCCTGGACGCCCCGGCCGGACGTATCCGGCTCGTTGCGGCGGACCGCTCCGATACGGCGGTCGAGGTCCTACCGGCGGATGCGTCGCGCGGCCGCGACGTAAAGCTTGCGGAGCGGACCAGTGTCGAGTGCGCTGACGGCATCCTACGGATCGAGGCGCCGAGTAAGAACCAGCTCGGCCACCCCGGATCCATCGATGTGACCGTCCAGCTACCAACCGGCTCCCACGTCGAGGCCAAGGTCGCCAGCGCTGAATTCCGGGGCGTCGGGCAGTTCGGCGACGTCGTGTTCGAGGGTGCTCAGAGTGCGATCGAGATCGATGCGGCGGCGAGCGTCCGCGTCACCACCGCCACCGGTGATGTCTCGGTCGGCCGTCTCGACGGCCCGGCGGAGATCAGCATCGCAATGGGCGACATCCGGATTGCCGAGGCCGTTCATGGCACGGTCACGCTGGCCACCCAGTTGGGGGATATCAGCGTCGGTGCCGCCCGTGGCGTCTCCGCCTCGCTGGACGCCGGCACCACTCTGGGTCGGATCCACAACGCGCTCAAGAACGCCGACGGCGCAGCCGACCT
Organism: Jiangellaceae bacterium; assembly: GCA_036374835.1. Lineage (GTDB taxonomy): Bacteria > Actinomycetota > Actinomycetes > Jiangellales > Jiangellaceae > DASUTB01. Next base: position 22,047 of record DASUTB010000038.1, read on the forward strand.
GAACATCCACGCCACCACCACGTCTGGCGACATCGACGCGCGCAGCCTCTGAGCGTCCGGGTTCAATGCGCGGCGTGTACCTGCGTTGCGCGGTCTACAGACCACGTTTGGCATGGAATTCCGTGCCAAACGTGGTCATTCTGGGTTAGGTTTCGCCGCCGGCTTCCTCGGCCGTGGTGGCGGTGACGTCGTCGATCTGGTACACCTCGTGCGCCTTGTGGACGACGTCCCACGCCACTTCGCCCCGCCTCGCCAGCAGGGTGAGTACCCCGACGACGATCGACTGCGCGTCCACCTTGAAGTGACGCCGCAGCGCCGCGCGGGTGTCGGACAGTCCGAAGCCGTCGGTGCCGAGTGAGAGCCAGCCGTGCTCGCCGGAGGTCGCGTACGTCGCGATCTGGTCCGGAACCGCGCGCATGTAGTCGCTAACCGCGACGACCGGCCCCGGCGCCTCGCGCAGCCGTTCGGTGACGAACGGGACGCGGGTTTCGCCGTCCGGGTTCATCAGGTTGTGCTCGTCGGCGTCGAGAGCCTCCCGGCGCAGTTCGTTCCACGACGTCACCGACCACACGTCGGCGGCGACGTTCCACTCGTCGGCGAGCCGTTCCTGCGCCTCCAGCGCCCAGGTCATCGCGATACCGGATGCCAGAATCTGCGCGCGTTGGGCGTCGTCCGACTCCACGTCCGCCGCAGCGTAGCGGTACATACCCTTCAGCAGCCCGGTCACATCCAGATCCTCGGGCTCCGGCGGCTGGATGTAAGGCTCGTTGTAGACGGTCAGGTAATAGAAGATCTTTTCCGGATCCTCGCCGTACATCCGGCGAAGGCCGTCGCGCACGATGTGCCCGATCTCGAAAGCGAACGCCGGGTCGTAATGGACGACCGCCGGATTGGTCGACGCGAGCAGCACCGAGTGGCCGTCCTCGTGCTGCAGGCCCTCGCCGTTCAGCGTCGTTCGCCCTGCCGTCGCACCGATGACGAAACCGTTGGCCATCTGGTCGGCCGCTGCCCATAGGCCGTCGCCGGTGCGCTGGAAGCCGAACATCGAGTAGAAGATGTAGACCGGGATCATCGGCACGCCGTGAGTCGCGCCGGACGAACCGACCGCGGTGAACGATGCGACCGAGCCGGCCTCGCTGATGCCCTCGTGCAGGATCTGGCCGTCGACGGACTCCTTGTACGACAGGAAGAGCTCGCGGTCGACGGACGTGTACGTCTGCCCCTGCGGCGAGTAGATCTTGAGGGTCGGGAACAGCGAGTCCATGCCGAACGTGCGGGCCTCGTCCGGAATGATCGGCACGATGCGGTCGCCGATGCCCTCGGCCTTGATGAGGTCCTTGAGGAGCCGGACGAATGCCATCGTGGTCGCGACCGCCTGCTTGCCGGACCCACGCTTTGCCACGTCGTACGATTTGTCGCCCGGCTGGTCGAGCGGGATCGTGGTGGCGCGGCGCTCGGGAAGGAACCCGCCGAGCCGACGGCGGGCGTCCATCATGTACCGGTACTCCTCGGAGTCGGTGCCCGGGTGGTAGTACGGCGGCAGCTTGTCATCCAGATCCGCGTCCGGGATCTCCAGGAACAGCCGGTCGCGGAACCCTTTGAGGTCGTCGAGGGTCAGCTTTTTCATCTGATGCGTCGCGTTGCGGCCCTCGAAGTGCGAGCCAAGGGTCCAGCCCTTGATCGTCTTGGCCAGGATCACGGTCGGCTGCCCGGTTTGCTCGGTCGCCGCGTGGTATGCCGCGTACAGCTTGTGGTAATCGTGACCGCCCCGCTTGAGCCCCCAGATCTCGTCGTCGCTCATGTGCTCGACCATCGCGCGGGTACGCTCGTCCCGGCCGAAGAAGTGCTCCCGGACGTAGGCGCCGTTCTCCGCCTTGTAGGTCTGGTAGTCGCCGTCCGGCGTCACATTCATCAGATTGACGAGCGCGCCATCGGTGTCCGCGGCCAGCAGCGGATCCCATTCACGTCCCCACACGACTTTGATGACATTCCAGCCGGCGCCGCGGAACAGCGATTCCAACTCCTGGATGATCTTCCCGTTACCACGGACCGGCCCGTCAAGTCGCTGCAGGTTGCAGTTGACCACGAACGTCAGGTTGTCGAGCTCCTCACGGGCGGCGAGCCCGATCGCGCCGAGCGCCTCGGGCTCGTCCATCTCACCGTCGCCGAGGAAGGCCCATACTCGCTGCTCGCTGGTGTCCTTGAGACCGCGATTGTGCAAGTAGCGGTTGAACCGGGCCTGGTACACCGCGTTGATCGCGCCGAGGCCCATCGACACGGTCGGGAACTCCCAGAACTCCGGCATCAGTCGCGGGTGCGGGTAGGACGGCAGCCCGGCGCCGGGCCCGCCGTTGGTCAGCTCCTGCCGGAAGCCGTCGAGCTGCGCCTCGGAGAGTCGTCCCTCAAGGTAGGCCCGGGCGTACATGCCCGGAGACGCGTGTCCCTGGTAGTAGATGTGGTCGCCGCCGCCAGGATGATCCTTGCCGCGGAAGAAGTGGTTGAATCCGACTTCGTAGAGCGAGGCCGACGAGGCGTAGGTCGAGATGTGCCCGCCGACGCCGATACCCGGACGTTGGGCGCGATGCACCATGATTGCCGCATTCCACCGTATGTACCGACGGATATGCCGCTCGATGTCCTCGTCGCCGGGGAACTCGGGTTCACTCTCAGGCGGGATCGTGTTGATGTAGTCCGTGCTGCGCAGGCTGGGCACGCCGACCTGCCGTTCGCGGGCGCGTTGCAGGAGGGCGAGCATGAGGTAGCGGGCGCGATGCCGCCCGGCGTTCTCGACGACGGCATCCAGCGACTCGAGCCACTCCCGGGTCTCTTCGCTGTCGACGTCCGGAAGCTGGCTCGGTAGGCCGTTGCTGATAATCGGGGTGCGATCCTCGGCCACAACCATCCTCTTTTCGCGTGGCGCTGGCGGGGGCGCCTCGGTCTGGGTCCGCCGATTCCATCCTCCCCCTGTTCGGGTGCCCGCGTCACGTCGGGGCCCGATCTCGTCGGTAACTTCCGGGCAAAGGGCGCGACGGCTTTTCTTACCGGGCCGGCTTCGGCCATGCTGTGAGCCTGAGGGGTTGCACATGGGCCCACAGCCGACGACTCGACGGGAGGTGAGGTGCTATGCGAGCTGAAGTAGGCGACCGGTTGCATGTACACGGCCGGACGGTGGGTCTTCCCGACCGCGTCGGTGAGATCGTGGAGGTGCGCGGTTCTGGAGGTTCTCCGCCGTATCTGGTCCGCTTCGAGGACGGACACGAGAGCCTGGTCTTCCCAGGTCCGGACGCGACCGTCGACGATGAGTCCTCGACCGAGTCGTAACCATGAAGATGCGGCGGGTCACTTGCATTCTGCGCGTACCTTGGGTGAACTACGCGCACGACCGCTTGAGGGTGATGAGCGGTTAGCACGTCGAACAAGGAGGACGATCGGTGGGCACCGCGGGCCAATCCGACCAGCAACCAGCGACGGGCGGACCTGCCGCGCGGCTCCGGCTCGAGCCGGGCAATCTGGTGCAAGAGCTCGGCTGGGACGAGGATTGTGACGACGAGCTGCGCGCTGCCATCGAGGATCTGACCGGCAACGAACTGGTCGACGAGGAAGCCAGTGAGGTCGCCGATGTCGTGCTGCTGTGGTGGCGGGACGGTGACGGCGACCTCGTGGACGCGCTCGTGGATGCAACAGCCGACCTGGTGGACGGCGGCTCGGTATGGCTTCTCACCCCGAAGGTCGGCCGGGACGGCCACGTCGACCCTGCCGACGTGGCCGACGCCGCGCCGACCGCCGGGATGTCCACTACGACGACGCTGTCGATCGCCGAGGATTGGATCGCGACCAGGCTGGTCGCGCCACGGAGCGGGCGATGACACCAGGCGGGCCGGAATTCGGGCCGGCCCCACCTGATTTCCGGTCCCGCTCAACGGACCCGTGACCGCCGGCGGCTAGTAGAGGAGCGAAGCGGTGCCGTGTTTCCGCTGCGGTACGCGCCAGAGTGACCCGGAGAGCGGGCCGAGCCCGTGGCGCCGGGCGGTATACGACGGACGGCAGGTCCTGGTATGCCCTGAATGTCAGGGTGGTGGGGACTGGCGCGATATCGTCGACGCGTGCTCGAAGTGCGGTTCGCTCGACCTCACGCGGCGGCTCGGACAGACCGTCTGCACCAACTGCCTGACCCTGGTACCCGCCGGCCTGCCCACTTCGGACGACGCGCCACCCGCCGACGACGTGCTTTCCCGCGACGTCGCCGAAGCGATCGAGCGCGTGCTCGGCCGCGCGTAACCGGAATGACCACGTAAACGACCCGCTGATCTGCCTAACGACCCGTTGACGGGTCGCCAGGCGTACCTTCTCGCTGAGTACCAGGTGGCGACCCGGCCTTGCTACCCTTGTTCGGCCGGGTCACGGCGTCCTTGGGTGCATAGCTCAGTGGAAGAGCACTCGCCTTACAAGCGAGGGGTCGCTGGTTCGAACCCAGCTGCGCCCACCATTTTGCGCTGTCGCGACTCAAGGGTGCGCGCTGGCCCGGACGGAACTGTGCCGGGTGCTTCGCGAAGTGAGGTATGTCGGCTGCGGCGTAGATCAGCTCTTGCGGACCTCGCGCTCGCCTTCGCCGGGCTTCCAAATGGTGATGCGCAACTGGTTGTCCGCGACCTCGAGGGACGACGCGCCGGTGAGGTCGGCGACATAGAACGGATCGAAGTGCTCGCCGCGCACGTCGAATCCGGACTCCTCGAACAGTTCGGTGGCGAACCGCTCGTGCAGCTCCGGCTCCTGGACGTTGACGGCCTTACCCCACAACTTGGCGTCCCCCTCGCTGACCTGGGTGTCGACCGTGGCGGTGTGCAGCGTGAACCGCGGGTCGCGGCCGAGGTCGCGAAACTTCATCGTGCCGGGCATACCGACGAGCACGAGCCGGCCGGCCACGATCCGTGGCTCGAGCGGGCTGATCCGCGGATACCCGTCCGACCGCAGTGTGCCGAGCAGGCACAGGTTGTTGGTGGCGGCATGCCGGCGGACGAAGATCTCGGCGATGTGCGGCGCCTCGGACTGGAACTGGCTGAACGCGACCATGGTCACGATCGTAGTGGCGAGCTCTGACAACGACCGGTACGCGCCGATCGCGACACGGTCCCGTCGGGCGGGGTCGGGGCGGTAGGGTCCTTGGTGTGCCCAAGCTCGCGGATGTGATCGCGGCGTTCGACGCACTGTACGACCCCGGTACCGCCGAATCGTGGGACGCGGTCGGGTTGGTCTGCGGCGATCCGGATGCCGATGTGAACAAGGTGTTGTTTGCCGTCGATCCGGTGCAGGCGGTCGCCCGCGAGGCCGTCGAATGGGGAGCGGACCTCGTCGTCACACACCACCCGCTGTTCCTGCGGCCGGTGCATGGCGTGCCGGCGAGCACACCTAAGGGACGTCTCGTCCACACGCTGCTGACCAGCGGTATCTCGCTGTACGTCGCGCACACGAACGCGGACGGCGCGGCGCCGGGCGTCTCCGACGCACTGGCGAGCGCAATCGGATTGACGGACGTGCGGCCGCTGGCACCGAGACCGGAAAGTACGGACAAGCTGGTCGCCTTCGTGCCCGAGCCGGATGTCGACGCGGTGATCGACGCCTTGTCCGCGGCCGGCGCCGGCCGGATCGGCAACTACGAACGGTGCGCGTGGCGCGCGTCCGGCGTCGGCACGTTCCTGCCCGGCGACTCGGCCTCGCCGACGATCGGATCCAGGGGAGCGATCGAGGAGGTCGCCGAGGCGCGGGTCGAGATGGTCATGCCGCGAACCCTGCGCGGCGCCGTCCTTCGCGCGTTGACCGACGCGCATCCATACGAGGAACCGGCGTACGACATATACGAGCTCGCCACACAACCCGGCGATACCGGTCTCGGGCGGGTCGGCACGCTCATCGAGCCGGAGCCGCTGGAGGTGTTCGTGGAGCGGGTCGCCGCCGCGCTTCCGAGGACGGCGGCCGGTGTCCGGGCGGCCGGTGATCCGGCGGCCCCGATTCGTCGGGTGGCGGTGTGTGGCGGTGCCGGCGACGCGCTGTTCGGTGCCGTCCGCGCGGCCGGCGTGGACGCGTACGTCACCGCCGATCTTCGGCACCACCCCGCGTCCGAGGCCGTCGAAGCCGCGCCGATCGCGCTCGTCGACGTGGCGCACTGGGCGAGTGAGTGGCCGTGGCTCGAAGATGCATCGGCCAGGCTGGTCGCAGCGCTCGCCGAATCGGCTACTACCGTTGAGACTCGCTTATCGACCACGCCGACGGACCCGTGGACGCTCCACACCACCGCGCGAGGAGGGGATTCCCGCTGAAAGCCGATCCCGCCCACCAGCGGCGCCTGCTCGATCTTCAGGCGCTGGACACCAAACTCGATCAGCTGACGCATCGGCGCAAGTCACTGCCCGAGATCGCGGACCTCGAGAAGCTCGCCGGCGAGCACAGCCGGTTGCGCGATGCCGAGGTATCGGCGAACACCCAAGTCAGCGATCTCGAGCGGCAACGAGAACGCGCGGACAAAGACGTCGAACTCGTCCGCGCCCGCAAGGACCGCGACCAGAGGCGGCTCGACACCGGCCAGGTCTCCGCGGCGCGGGAACTCGAGAGCCTGCAGAGTGAGATCGCATCGCTGGATCGCCGGCAGAGCGAGCTCGAGGAGATCGAACTCGAGATCATGGAGAAGCTCGAGGCGGCGGAGGAAGAGGCGAGCCGGCTGGCCGTGGAGCGCGAGGACGTCGGCCGGCGCGCGCGTGACGTGCAGGCGAACCGTGACGCCGCGTGGCAGGAGATCGACGCCGAGTTGACCGAACGGAAGGCGGAGCGGGACGCGGTGGCCGGCGAGATCCCGGACGACCTGCTCGGCCTGTACGAGAAGACGCGCGCGGCCGGGCACGGCATCGGCGCGGCGGCGATCCGGCAGCGCAGGTGTGAGGGCTGCCGGCTCGAGCTCGATCCCGTGACGCTCAATACGATCCGGTCGGCGGCACCGGACGCGATCGTGCGCTGCGAGGAGTGCCGCCGCATTCTCGTCCGCACCGACGAGTCGGGGTTGTAGCGTGCGCCGCTTGATCGTTGAGGCGGACGGCGGGTCGCGGGGCAATCCTGGCCCGGCGGCCTACGGTGCGGTCGTCCGGGACGCGGACTCCGGCGAGGTGCTCACCGTGGTGTCCGAAGCCATCGGCGTGGCGACGAACAACGTCGCTGAATACCGCGGCGTCATCGCGGGCCTTGCCGCGGCGCACAAGATCGATGCGAACGCGACCGTCGAGGCACGGCTGGATTCCAAGCTCATCGTCGAGCAGATGTCCGGCCGCTGGAAGATCAAGAACGCCGATCTCAAGCCGCTGGCTCTCGAGGCGCAGCGCTTCTTCCCGGCCGGCCGCGTCACCTATACCTGGGTGCCACGGGAGAAGAACACCCACGCCGACCGGCTCGTCAACGAAGCGCTGGACGGTGAGCCGTCACGACCGGATTCGTCGCACGACGAACCGAACCGCACCTACCGGACTCCGGTGGGTGCGCCACGGCGGGCAGCTTCGGCACCGGCGAGCGTCGACGTGCCGCGGCTCTACCTTGTGCGGCACGGTCGGACGGCGCACACGGCAGCCCGACTGTTCGCCGGCGGGTCACACCAGGGTGCGCCGCTCGACGAGGTCGGCCAGAAGGAGGCGCAGGCGGCCGCGGACCTTCTCGCCGGCTCCGGCGCGGCCGCTGTGGTCGCCTCACCGATGCTGCGCACGCAACAGACCGCGGAACCGATTGCGGGCGGTCTAGGGATCGAGGTCGTCACTGATTCGGACTGGCGCGAGGTGGAGTTCGGCCAGTGGGAGGGCCGGGCGATCGAGGAGGTCATCGCCACCTCGCCGGACGAGGCGGCGGCATGGCGCGGCTCGGCTTCGGTACGCGCGCCGGGCGGTGAGTCGATCGCGGAAATGGCGAACCGGGTCGCCGGCGCGCTGGACCGGTTGTTCGACGTGTACCGAGGCCAGTCCATTGTTGTCGTGACGCACTCCATGCCGATCAGGTCGCTGATCGTGGCCGCGCTCAGTGCGCCGCTGGAGTCGATCCACCGGATCCGGCCGGCGACCGGCTCGGTGACCGAACTGAGCGCAGGCGACGACGGCCTCGTCCTCATGGGTTTCAACCTGACCTGACCGCCGCCGTCGAGGTGGACAATGGCGCTATGACTGCCGGACGCGGGGCGCGCGCGTGGGTCCTCCACGTCGATCTCGACCAGTTCCTCGCCGCGGTGGAACTGCTGCGCCGTCCCGAGTTGCGCGGCCGCCCGGTCGTGATCGGCGGCGACGGCGACCCCACGAAGCGGGCCGTGGTGAGCACCGCGTCGTACGAGGCGCGCAGGTTCGGCGTCCACTCCGGCCAGCCGCTGCGTATCGCGGCCCGGCGGTGCCCGGATGCGGTGTTCCTGCCCGTTGATTTTCCGGTGTATGAGGCGGCGTCGGCGGAGGTTATGGCGACGCTGCGGCAGACCGATGCCGTCGTTGAGGTGATGGGGTGGGACGAGGCGTTTCTCGGGATACGTACCGACGATCCCGAGGCGTTCGCCCGCCACGTGCAGGGGAGGGTGCACCAGGCGACGGCCCTGGAGTGCAGCATCGGCATCGGGGAGAACAAGTTACAGGCCAAACTCGCCACCGGCTATGCCAAACCGGCCGGCGTGTTCCGGCTGACCAGTGCCACGTGGGACGAGTTGCTCGGCGACCAGCCGACCGATGCGCTGTGGGGGATCGGCGCGAAGACGGCCGCGAAGCTGGCCGACGCAGGGATCAGGACCGTGGCCGAACTCGGAGCGGCCGATCTGGACGAGATGGCCACTCGCTTCGGTCCGCGGATCGGCCCGTGGCTGGTGCAGATGGGCCGTGGGCGGGCGAGCGCGGTGGTGGACGGTGCACCGCACGTCGCGCGCTCGCGGAGCCGGGAGCGCACGTTCCAGGAGGATCTGGCCGATCCCGAGGAAGTCGCCCGCGAACTGGCCCGCGTCGCCGGTTTGGTGGCCGACGATGTCGCCGCCGAGAACCGGACGGTACGGCGAGTTGTGATCAAGGTGCGGTACGTGCCGTTCACGACCAAGGAGTACGGCCGGACGTTGCCCGAGCCGACACGGGAAGGCGAGGCCATCGTGACCGCCGCTCTCGGCCTGCTCGACCGCGTCAAGCCGGATCGGGCGGTTCGGCTGCTCGGAGTGCGTGCCGAGTTCACCAGCTGACGCCCCCATGATCATGTTCAATCAACCTACAGAATTCGGGGTCGATTGAACATGATCACGAGACTCATCTCACGTAATGAGCGACTGTTTTAGATGCTGCTGTCACTTGGTACGCTCAGCCGGTGAGCAGATCCCGGTCCGGTGTGGCGTATGGAGTCGCCGCGTACGGGCTGTGGGGATTGACGCCGTTGTACTGGCCTCTGCTGGACGGTGCGGGGGAGATCGAGGCACTGGCGCACCGCATCGTCTGGTCCGTCTTCGTCGTCGTGGCGCTGCTCGCCCTCACCCGCGGCTTCGGGCGAGTCCGCGCGCTGGACCGCCGCTCGGTGCTGCTGCTCGGCGCCGCGGCAGCGGTCATCACCGTCAACTGGGGTACCTACATCTGGAGCGTGGTGAACGGCCACATCGTCGAGGTGTCGCTCGGATATTTCATCAATCCGCTCGTCACCGTGTTGCTGGGCGTGGTCGTCCTGCGCGAACGGCTCCGTCCCGTCCAGTGGTTCGCCGTCGGGATCGCGTTCGTGGCCGTCGCCGTCCTGACCATCGACTACGGCCGTCCGCCGTGGGTCGCCCTCGCGGTCGCCTTCTCGTTCGGTACCTACGGGTTGATCAAGAAGAAGGTCAATGTCGGTGCGGTCGAAGGCTTCGGTGTGGAGACGGCGCTGCTACTGGTGCCCGCGGCCACGTTCCTGCTCGTGCTCGAACTCAACGGCACTGGTACGTTCGCGCACACCGGGCTTGGCACGGATCTGTTGTTCGTCGCGGCGGGGCTGGTGACCGCCGTCCCGCTGCTGTTCTTCGGCGCCGCGGCGATCCGCGTCCCGCTGACCACGATCGGGCTGCTGCAGTACATCGCGCCGATCCTGCAGTTCGCCATCGGTGTGCTGGTATTCCGGGAGGACGTCCCCCCGGTGCGGCTCGCCGGGTTCACGCTCGTATGGGCGGCGTTGATGATCCTGACCGCTGAAACCCTGGTTCACCGGCGCCGGCGGATGCGCGAACTGGTGGGCGTCGTCGTTCCGCCGCCGGTGCCGGAGCGATCCCTTCCATAGGCCGTGGCTGTCGGTCGCGGCCGGTATCGTGAGGTCGTGTCCAAGCCGCAGGTGCTGGAGATCGCCGGACGTGAGGTGACCATCACCAACCCGGACAAGATGGTGTTCCCCGACGCAGGCCTCCGAAAGCTCGACCTGGTGCAGTACTACCTCGCGGTGGGGGACGGTGCCCTGCGCGGTGTCGCGGGCCGTCCCATGGTGCTCAAACGCTTCGTCAAGGGCATCGACCAGGAGGCGTTCTTCCAGAAGCGCGCGCCGGACAAGCGTCCCGAATGGATCGAGACGGCGACCCTGCGATACGCGTCCGGCAACACCGCCGACGAGGTCGTCGTACGCGACCTTGCCGGGCTGGCGTGGGTCGTCAACCTCGGATGCATCGACCTGAATCCGCATCCGGTGCTGGCCGAGGATCTCGACCGTCCCGACGAGCTGCGTATCGATCTCGACCCGGTTCCCGGCGTCGAGTGGCAGCAGATCATCGACACCGCACTGGTCGCCAAGGAGGTGCTCGAAGATCACGGCCTGACGGCCTGGCCGAAGACGTCGGGTTCGCGCGGCTTCCACGTCTACACCCGGATACATCGACGCTGGACGTTCAGCGACGTGCGGCTCGCCGCCCAGACGGTCGCTCGCGAGGTCGAACGGCGTGCGCCGGATATCGCGACCGCGCAGTGGTGGAAGGAAGAACGGCAGGGCGTGTTCGTCGACTTCAACCAGAACGCCAAGGACCGCACGGTGGCGTCGGCCTATTCGGTGCGGCCCAAGCCCGATGCCCGGGTCTCGATGCCGCTGGCTTGGGAGGAGGTCCCGGGCGCGCGTCCCGAGGAGTACACCGTGGCGACGGTGGCCGACCGGTTCGGGGCGTCCGGCGACCCGTGGGCCGGGATAGCCGACTCGCCCGGCGAGTTGGACGCCCTGCTGCAGCTCTCGGACGAGCTGGGCCCGCCCGAGAGACCGCCCAAAGGGGAGGGGCGGCGGCAGCCGACCAAACCGCTGATCGAGATAGCCCGGGCCAAGACCAAGCCCGAGGCGATGGAAGCGCTGGAGAAGTGGAAGGCCAGGCACAAAGCCGTCGCCGCCCATCTCGAACCGGCCGACGTGCTCGTGGACGGCATGCGTGGACGCAGCTCGCTCTGGTACCGCATCCGCATCAATCTCGAGCACGTGCCCGAAGCGCTCCGGCCGAAGCAGGAGAAGCTCGAGCTCGACTATGACCCCTGGGCCGGAGCTGAGTGGGCGGAGCGCTAACCCGGAGATCGCCTCGCTGGATGCCGTGGGTTGGCGGATGGACCGTGTAGTGTCGGTACTGCTGGTGGTTCGCCGGCGCTCACGGCGCGGGCGAGGCAAGAGGGAACCCGGTGTGAGTCCGGGACTGCCCCGCAGCGGTGAACGGGAACGACCGCCGTCTCATCGTCCTCGGTGACGATGGTCACAGCACTGGGCGCGCCGAAGCGCCCGGGAAGCGACGGCCAGTAGGTCTGGTTCCGGTGACGGCCGGAGCCGGTTGCCCGTGAGTCCGAAGACCTGCCACCGGTGCGCGCGCCACAGGTGTGCGCGAGTCCGGAGCCTCGCGGGTGGGTTCGTGCGGACGGTTCGGCGTGATGCCGGCCTCTCGCGGCGCTTCGGGCATGTCCGGAGAAACGGCTGCGAGGAGGAAGCATGATCCGAACCCCCATCGGTGCCACGGTCCACGGATACCCCCGGATCGGGCGGCATCGGGAACTCAAATTCGCGCTCGAAGGTGTGTGGTCCGGACGGACCACGACCGACCAGCTGACCCAGGTCGCGCGCGACCTCCGGTACGACGCCTGGGAACGCATGCGTGACGCCGGGATCGACACGGTGCCGGTCAACACGTTCTCGTTGTACGACCACGTTCTCGACGCCGCGGTCCTCGTGGGCGCGGTGCCGTCGCGCTTCGCCGGGCTGGAGGCGGACGGGCCCGACGTGGGCGGCGTCGACCTGCGCACATACACCGCGATGGCACGCGGTGAGGGCTCGGTCGCGCCGCTGGAGATGACCAAGTGGTTCGACACGAACTACCACTACCTCGTGCCGGAGATCGGCCCGCACATGCCGTTCCGGCTGGCCGGAGACAAACCGTTGTCCGAGTACCGCGAGGCGACGGGGGCGGGCCTGGACGCGCGTCCGGTCCTCGTCGGTCCGGCCACCTTCTTGTTGCTCGCCAAGGCCGAGGCGGACGCGCCGGCGGACTTCACTCCCTTCGACCGGCTCGGTGACCTCGTCGACGTCTATGCGGAGCTGCTCGGCGCACTCGCGGATGCGGGCGTGGCGTGGGTCCAGCTCGACGAGCCGGCGTTCGTCGCCGACCGGACCGCCGAGGAGATCGCTGCGCTGCGCGAGACGTACGACCGGCTCGGCCGGCTGGAGCACCGTCCTGGCGTGTTCGTCGCGTCCTACTTCGGAGAACTCGGCGACGCGCTGCCCGCGCTGGCGGCAACGCCTGTGGAGGCGATCGGGGTGGATCTGGTCGCCGGGACGGAGGTGCGCAGCCTCGCAGTGGCCAGCGGACTCCGCGACAAGACGCTGGTGGGTGGTGCTATCGACGGTCGCAACGTCTGGCGCGCCGATCTGGAGAGTGCGCTGTCTCGCTTGACCACACTGTTGGGTATCGCCGGGGACGTCGCGGTGAGCACATCGTGCTCACTGCTGCACGTGCCGCATGACGTGACCGCTGAACCGGGGCTCGACCCGGTATTGAGCCGGTCGCTGGCATTCGCCGACCAGAAGCTCGCCGAGGTGGCCACGTTGGCGAGGGCGCTGCGGGAGGGTCGCGACGCGGTATCGGCCGCCTTCGACGACGCGTCGGACGCGCTGCGTGCCCGGGCGGCGTCGGCGGCGCTGCGCAACGACAGCGTTCGCGAACGCGTCGCCCGGCTCGGCCCGGACGACGCCCGCCGGGTGCCGTACGCCGAACGGGCAGCCGAGCAGGCCGCCAGGCTAGGGCTTCCGGCATTGCCCACGACGACAATCGGCTCGTTTCCGCAGACGAGCGAGGTGCGCGCGGTGCGCGCCGGGTGGCGGGCCGGCAGGGTCGACGACGCCACGTATACCGAACGGATGCGGACCGAGATCGAACGAGTGATCCGGCTACAGGAGCGCCTGGGTCTCGACGTGCTGGTTCACGGCGAGCCCGAGCGCAACGACATGGTGCAGTACTTCGCCGAACATCTCGAAGGATTCACGACCACGATCAACGGGTGGGTGCAGTCGTACGGCACCCGCTGTGTGCGGCCCCCGATCCTCTACGGCGACGTGGCGCGGGCCCGTCCCATCACTGTGGAATGGGCCACCTATGCCCAGTCGCTGACGGACCGGCCGGTGAAGGGCATGCTGACCGGCCCGGTAACGATCCTGGCCTGGTCGTTCGTCAGGGGCGACCAGCCGCTCGGTGACACCGCTCGCCAGGTTGCGCTGGCGCTGCGCGACGAGGTGGCCGAGCTGGAGATCGCCGGCATCGGAATCATCCAGGTCGACGAGCCCGCGCTACGCGAGTTGCTCCCGCTGCGACACGCGGACCAGCCTTCCTATCTGGAGTGGGCGGTGGAGACGTTCCGGCTCGCGACGTCCGGTGTCGCTCCGTCCACCCAGATCCACACCCATCTGTGCTACTCCGAGTTCGGCGAGGTGATGTCGGCGATCGACGCGCTCGACGCAGATGTCACCAGCATCGAGGCGGCCCGGTCGCGGATGGAGATCGTCCCGGACATCGCCGCGTCCGGGTTCGGCCGCGGCATCGGGCCGGGCGTTTACGACATCCACTCGCCCCGCGTGCCCGAGGCCAAGGAGATCGAGCTGCTGCTATTGACGGCGCTGGACTCCGTGCCGGCCGAACGGCTCTGGGTGAATCCGGACTGCGGGCTCAAGACCCGCGGTTACGCGGAGGTCGAACCGGCCCTGGCGAATCTCGTCGCCGCAGCGAACGCCGCCCGCACTCCGTAGGTGCTAGATTGCCTCCACCGCTGTGGGGGTTGGGTGTCTTTGATGCGAGTTCTTGTCACCGGTGGTACTGGTTTCGTCGGTTCCCACACAGTCACTGCGCTGCGCTCTGCCGGGCATGAGGTGCGACTCCTGGTGCGCAAACCGGAGCGGATCGGCAAGGCGCTCGAGCCGTTGGGCGTCAGCGAGCCGGTCGACTATGCCGTGGGAGACGTCGTCTCACATCGCCAGGCAGGCGACGCCGTGCCCTAGTGCGGGTGGCGCGCTATTGCTAGGTGGCCGGCTGCAACGCGGGCGGACCGGCCAGCGAGCGGGAGATCCCACGCGCCGCCGTCGCCACGAGCTTGCCCAGCGAGGCCGGGTCGTGGACGCCGACGTGGACGACGAGGGACACCGCGGCGACCACGTTGCCGTCCGGGTCGCGGATCGGTGCGCCGACCGAAAGGCTGTCCATCGTCACCTGCCGGTCGCTGGTGGCGATACCCGTTGCCCGAACGTCGCTGAGGATGGAGCGGAGCTTCTCGGGGTCAGTGATCGTCTTCGGCGTGAAACTTCGCAGGGTGTTGGTGAGCACGGCCTCCTGGACGTCCGGGGGCGCGAACGCGAGAAGTACCAGGCCGGCGCCGCTGGCCGGCAGCGGGAAGTGCAGACCGACCTTGGTGTGCACGCCGACCGACGAACGTCCGGCGAGCCGTTCGGTGAACACCAACTCGGTACCGTCGCGCACCGCCAACTGGACGACCTCGTGGGTCAGCTCGTAGAGATCCTCCATGAACGGCATCGCGGCATCCCGAAGGCCGGTGCCGCGTGGGGCGAGCGCACCGAGTGCGTACAGCCGCAGGCCGACGCTGTACCGGCCTTCGGCGTCACGTTCCAGAGCTCCCCAGTCGGACAGTTCGGCCACGATCCGGTGCGCGGTGCTCAGCGCCAGACCCGCGTGGCGGGCGATCTCGGACAGGGTGAGCGTCCGGCGTTGCGGCGTGAAGGTACCGAGGATGTTGAGAACCTTGCCGGCCGCGGAGGCCTGGGCCGGACCGGAACGTACTACCTGGCGCGCATCGATGCTCGCCGGAGAGGCCATGGCCAAGAAGCATAGACACCGCGCTGCGGGACACGCAGGAGGGGCTTCCGTCATGCGGAAGTCCCGGTCCACTTTGATCACTTGGGCGACTACTCTTGACGCCCTTGCAATCGCCGCCGATGTGCTGGAGGAACTGTGACCGACAACGGACTACCCCCGTTCCGCGCTGACCATGTGGGCAGTTTGCTCCGGCCAGAGCGGCTGCTCGAGGCGCGCGAACGGCACGCCTCCGGGCAGATCGGCGCCGGGGAGCTCCGCGCAATCGAGGACGACGCGATCCGGGACGTTGTCGCGATGCAGGCTGAGGCCGGATTGCGCACCGCGACCGACGGCGAGTTCCGCCGGGCATCGTGGCACATGGACTTCATCTACCGGCTCAAGGGCGTTCGGCAGGCCGAGGGCGAGATCAAGGTCCCGATGCGCAACGAGTCGGGCGAGGTCTCGTTCACGAGCGCGGCGATGGAGATCAACGACAAGATCGACATCGATGAGCCGATCTTCGGTGACGCCTTCACCTTCCTGAAGTCCGCCGCCGCCGGCACCGGGTTGACCCCGAAGCTGACGATCCCGTCGCCGAGCATGGTGCACTACCGCGGCGGACCGGCGGCCATCGACCGCGACGTGTATCCGGAGGACGAGGAGTTCTGGGCCGATCTGACCGCGGCGTACAGCAAGCAGCTGCGGCTGATGGCCGATCTCGGCTGCACTTACTTGCAGCTCGACGACGTGAGCCTTGCGTACCTCAACGACCCGCGCCAGCGTGAACGCGTCGCGACGTGGGGCGAGAACGGTGAGCACCTGCATGAGCACTACATCCGCCAGCTGAACCGGGTGCTGGCCGACAAACCGGCCGGGCTGACGGTCACCACACACATGTGCCGCGGCAACTTCCAGTCGTCGTGGGCGGCCGAGGGCGGCTACGACTTCGTCGCCGAAGCGTTGTTCGGCGAGCTTGCGGTGGACGGGTTCTTCCTCGAGTACGACGACGAGCGCTCCGGCACGTTCGAGCCGCTGCGGTTCGTCCCTCCGGGCAAGAAGGTCGTGCTCGGGCTGGTGACGACCAAACGCGGCGACTTGGAGAGCAAGGACGATCTCAAGCGCCGTGTGGAGGAAGCGAGCCGGTACGTGCCGATCGAGCAGATCTGCATCTCACCGCAATGCGGCTTCTCTTCGACGGTCGAGGGCAACAAACTGACCCAGGATCAGCAGTTCGCCAAGCTGCGCCTGCTCGTCGAGACTGCCACCGAGATCTGGGGCTCGCTCTAGAATGACCATGTTTGGCACGTAATTCCCTGCCAATCATAGCCTGTAAGCCTGGTAACGCACGGAAACGCCTAGCATCGGTTGGTAGAGGCCGATGCTAGGCGTTTCCGTGCTTTGCCACGTGTGTAGACCATGCTTGGCACGGAATTACGTGCCAAACATGGTCATTCACCGCATGAGGCCGGGGAGCCAGAGGACGATGTCCGGGAAGGCGACCGCCAGGGCGACCGCGAAGATCAGCGCGATCCAGAACGGCGTCACCGCGCGGAAGACCCGTCCCACCGGCACGTTGCTGATGTTGCTCACGACGTAGACGATCAGCCCGACCGGCGGCGTCAGCAGGCCGGACAGCAACATCATGATCGACACCACGCCGAACCACGCACCGTCGTAGCCCAGCCCGATCACGATCGGATACATCATCGGCGTCATGATCACCAGAATCGCGATCTCGTCCATGATGGCGCCGAGTGCGAAGTAGATCGCGAAGATGATCGCGATGACCATCCACGGCGCGACTTCCAAGCCCTCGACGAACTCACCGAGATTGCGCGGAATCCGGGTCACCGAGAGGAAGAAGCCGTAGATCTGGCTGGCGACGACGACCAGGAAGATGACCGCGCTGATCAGCACGGTCTGGCTTACGGCCTGCTTGAACCCAGTCCATGTCAGCCGGCGGCTGACAAGGCCGTAGAGCAGCGCCAGCGCGGCTCCGGCCGCGCCGGCCTCGGTCGGGGTGAACACACCGAGATAGATGCCGCCCATCGAGACCGCGAAGATCACCGGAACGGCCCAGGCGCGAAGCGCGAGGCGCACCGGATGCGGACCGGTGTATGCGTTCTCCCTGTCGATGTCCGGCGCGAGGGACGGCCGTCGCAGGACGAGCAGCCACGCCGTCGCCATGAGGATCAGCGCGGTCATGATCCCGGGGATGATGCCGCCGATGAGGATCCGGCCGATCGGCTCCTCGGTGAGGATGCCGTACAGCACGAGCACCGCGCTCGGCGGGATCAGCGCGCCGAGCGTGCCACCGACCGCGGTCGTCGCGGCGGCCAGGCCGTCGTCGTACCGGTAGCGCCGCATCTCCGGTGTGGCGACGACGGACATCGTGGACGCCGAAGCCACGGCCGAGCCGCTGACCGACCCGAAGATCGCCGACGCTCCGATCGTCGCGACGGCGAGCCCGCCGCGAATCCTGCGCATCAGAGCGTCAAGTAACGCGTAGAGATCCTTGCCGAGTTGCGCCTGAGCAAGCGTCAGGCCCATGAACACGAACAGCGGGATCACGCTGAGGCTGTAGTTCGTGGCGCTGGAGTACGCGTCGGTGCCGAGCCGGGCGAGCGCCGCGTCGGTAGTGGTGATGTACGCGTACCCGGGTATCGAGACGGCGAGCATCGCGATCGCCACCGGTACGCGCAGGGCGATTAGCACGAGCAGGGCGATGAAGCCCAGTAGGCCTATCGTTTCCGGCGTCACCGCAGCACCTGCTCACCGGCCAGGCCGTCGCCGTTGCGGGCAGCACGGATCCGGTCGATCGAGCCGCGGATGAAGGCCAGCGCGAACGCTGCGATGCCCACGATCGCGACGTAGGCCGCCGGATACAGCGGGATCCCTCGCGAGGCGGTGACGCGGCCGCCTTGCTCGAGCACCCCGGCGTATTTGTACAACTGCCAGGCCAGCAGCGCGAGGATGACCAGGCTCAGCAGCGTCGCGAACCAATCCAGAACGATTCGGACCAGCCTGGGCAGCCGGCTGTAGAGCAGGTCGACCGCGATGTGATTGCCGTTGTCCTGCGCGTACGCCATCCCGAGATAGACGATCCCGATCATGGCCAGCTGGGTGAGTTCGACCGTCCCGCGGAACGGCTCGTTGAACAGCCAACGGCCGAGGATGTTGTAGACGGTCATCACCATCACGGCGATGATCAGAGCACCGGCGACGTAATGCAGCGCCCTGTTCACCGCCGTGACGGCGCGGCTTGCCTGACCCATATAGTTGCCGTCGGCCGGGTCAGTTGCCGAGGATCTCTTGCAAGCGGTCGTAGATCGCCTGGCCGGGCAACCCGTTCCCTTCCTGGGTGCTGATCCAGTCGTCGACCACGGCTTGGCCCGCTTCGTGCCACGGCGTCAGGTCATCGACCTCGACGACCTCCATGCCCCACTCCTCGTACCGCTGGACGACGGCCTCGTGCTCGGTGTCGTACGTCTCGCCTCCGACCATGGACAGCTCGCGGCCGCTGAGCTCGGTGATCGCCTCCTGCTGCGCCTCGGACAGCGAGTCCCAGGTGCCCTGGTTCATCGCGAGGAACTGCGTGGAGACGTAGAAGTTGAGCAGAGTCGCGTAGTTGACGACCTCGTGCAGCGCGAAACTCTGGATGCCGGTGTCGGCGATCACGAGGCCGTCGATGACGCCTTGATCCAGTGAGTCGTACAGCTCCGGCGCCGGCAATCCCACACCGGACCCGCCCATCTGCTCGATCATGTCCAGCTGGACAGGTCCCGGGCCGCGCAGCGTCAGCCCGGACAGATCCGGCTCGGTGATCGGCTCGTTCACCGTGTAGAGATTACCGACGTCGTGCGTCCACAGCGCGAGGATGTGCGTGTCACTGTACTCGTCCTGGATCTCCGGGAACTCGTCGTAGAGCGTCCACAGCGCATCGGTGGCCTGCGTCGCGCTTTCGAACTGGTACGGCAGGTCGATTATGTCGGTCAGTGGGAAACGTCCCGGTGTATAGCCGTGCAACGCCCAGCCGATGTCGATCGCGCCGGACGCGGCGTTGTCGTAGGCGTCCGGGGGACCTGTGATCGCACCGCCGGGGTGGATCTCGATGGTGACCGTCCCGTCGGTCGCCTCTGCCACGTCGTCCACCCATGGCTCGATCATGTTGACCTGGATCGGGTGCTGGGCCGGGAACGGGTGGCCGAGGGTGAGGTTGACGGGCTCGCCCATGTCCGCGGCTTCGTCGTCGGCGTCCGCGTCATCGGCGCCCTCGTCAGTTTCGTCTGCGTCGTCAGCAGAACTGCTGTCGTCTGTTTCATCTGCGGCGTCGTCTCCGCCGCAGGCCGTGAGCAGAAGGACCGCCG
Source organism: Jiangellaceae bacterium (assembly GCA_036374835.1). Classification (GTDB taxonomy): domain Bacteria; phylum Actinomycetota; class Actinomycetes; order Jiangellales; family Jiangellaceae; genus DASUTB01. Next base: position 41,709 of record DASUTB010000038.1, read on the forward strand.
ATGCGGCGGCCGTGATAGCCCTGTACGTCCTCGAACGGGCCCTGGTCATAACGTCTCCTCTCGCCGTGCGGCGCAGGTTTTCCAAAACCAGTGGGGCTGCGAACGTCGATGCGTTCGTATATCGCACATGAGTTCGCTAAGTGAGCGTAGTTTGGTGCAGAGGCGCCGTCAACGGTAGCTAGCTAACGGCTCCATAACGCCACTCCGGACGATGCTTCTACAGCCGGGAGACGGCGGCGGAGATCGTCTGTGCCGTCTCGAGGAGCGGAGGGAGTAATTCTTTGCGGATCGCCTCGGTCGATCCCCGGCTGATGTGCGCGGAGACGTTGATCGCCGCGACGACTCTGCGCTGAGCGCC
>DASUTB010000039.1:0-25972 GCA_036374835.1 Jiangellaceae bacterium
GTGATGGCCGGCATCTCGAACGCGAACGTCGAGCAGATCGATCAGGCGAACGAGATCCTCGGCGGCCGGCTCGCCTCGGTGCAGAACCAGTTCTCGCCGGCGTTCCGGTCCAGCGAGGGCGAGCTCGAGCACTGCGCGAAGCTCGGCATCGCGTTCCTGCCGTGGAGCCCGCTGGGCGGTATCGCCAACGCCCCCGAACTCGGAAACCTGCACGCCGCCTTCAAAGAGGTCGCGGACGAGCTCGGCGTCAGCGTCTACCAGGCCACGATCGCCTGGCAGCTTGCACTGGCGCCCGTGGTGATCCCGATTCCCGGCGCCTCGCGTCCGGAGAGCATCCTCGACTCTGCGGGCGCCGCCGAGCTCGAGCTCACCGCCGACCAGATCGCCCGCCTCTCCGCCGCCGCGCCATCCGAATGATCACGTTCGGTAGGTTCCACGTAGCTTCACAAGGTACGCATGCATGGTGAAGCTACGTCACGCCTCGTGAAGCAGCTGACGCCTACTCCTCGGCGGCGAACTCCCGGATCGCCTCGCGCGCGACACGGAAGCCCTCCATGCCGTTCGGCACGCCCGAGTAGATGGCCACCTGCATGAGGATCTCGCGAATCTCGTCCTCGCTCACGCCGTTGCGCAGCGCGCCTTTGACGTGCGTCTTGAGCTCTTGCGGGCGGGGTAGGGCCGCGAGCATGGCTATGTTGAGCATGCTGCGGACCTTGTGCGAGAGCGTGTCCCGTGCCCAGACCGCGCCCCAGCAATAGGCGGTCACGAGCTCCTGGAAGTCCCTGTTGAAGTCGTCCGCGTTGGCCATCGAGGCCTCGACGTATTTCTCTCCGACGACTTTCTTGCGAATCTCGAGGCCCACCTCGTAGGCATCATCGGTCATGTACTTCGTCTTCCTGTGTCGGTTGCTATTCCGGCTGGTGGTCGGACTCGGACGTCGAATCGCGCGCCCGCCGGTCGAAGTTCGCCGCCAGGAGCGTGCCGGAGTATTTGAGATGGGCATGCATGGCTTCCCGGGCCGCTTCCGGATCGCGCGCCACGATCGCGTCGAGGATCGCGCCGTGGTCGTTCTTGGTCGACTCCGGCCAGCCGGGGATCGAGGCGTAGAACATGCGCGGCACGTAGCGGGTCACCAGGGCGAGCACCCAGAGGATCTTCGGGGCACGGGCCAGCCGGTTGACCTCGCGATGGAACTGGTGATTGAGCTCTTCGAGCCGCTCGACGTCGTCGGTTCTGGCCACGGCCTCCAGATCGGCATGGATCGATTTGAGCCGCTCGACGTCGGCGCTCGAGGCGTTCTGGGTCGCGCGCGATACGAGCTCGCCCGCGACGAGCGCCTGCACGGTGAACAGATCTTTGATGTCATCTCCGGTGAGCTGGGCCACCTGGAATCCGCGCCTCGGGACGAGGTCGAGAAATCCCTCGACGCGCAAGGCCTTGAGCGCTTCGCGGGCCGGCGTCGTCGATATGTTCAGCGCCTCGGCGATCGACTCGACCCGAACCGAGTCACCGGGTCGCAGCTCACCCGACATGATCAGGGCGCGAACGTACGACGCCGCCTCGTCACTCAGCTGCGGGCGATATCTCACTTCAGAGAGCTGTGGAACCGACGACACCGCGGCCTCCTTTCATTCTGCTGACGAGATCCAACCACCGCCGCGCGCAGCCGCACGGTTCGCCGGCATGCGGCGTCATCCTCGGGTTGGTCCGCCGCGCGGACGATGATCTCAGTCAACACCATTGATACCGATCTCAGCGAGAACCCGCTCGGTGTCCGCACCGAGCTCGGGTATCCGATCCATCCGGACGCTCGACTCCCTCGATGTGACCGGCGGCAGCAGCGTGCGAAGGAACCCGACCGGCGAATCCACCTGTCGCCACCTGTCCCGTTCGGCGAGCTGCGGGTGCGCCGAGAACTCGGGCAGCGACCGTAGCCGGGCGTTGGCGATGTCGGCGGCGTCCAGCCGGGCGATGACCTCTTCGGCGCTCAACTCTCCGAAGACGCCGTTGATCAGCTCGCTCAGCGCCGTGCGGTTGCGAACGCGCAACATGTTGGTCGCGAACCGATCGTCCAGCGCAAGATCGGGCTTGTCGAGAACTCGTGCGCAGAACGCCCGCCACTCGCGCTCGTTCTGGATGCCGAGGAACACCGTCCCGTCACCGGCCTCGAACGGTCCGTACGGCGCGATCGAAGCGTGCTCGGCGCCGGTCCTCGCAGGTGGCTCGCCCCCGTACTCCGCGTAGTAGTACGGCTGGGTCATCCACTCCCCCAATGCCTCGAGCATCGAGATCTCGAGGACGTCGCCGCGTCCCGTGGTGGCCCGATGGATCAGGGCGGCGAGGATGCCTGAGTACGCGTACATGCCGGCACTGATGTCGGCGATCGAGATCCCCACCTTCACCGGCGCCGATCGCGTTCCGGTGACGCTGAGCAGGCCCGTCTCGCACTGGATGAGCAGGTCGTAGGCCTTCTTGTTCGACATCTTCCCGCCGGCGCCGTAGCCCGAGATCGAGACGTGGATCAGTCGTGGGTTGAGCTCGAGCGCGTCGTCGGGTCCGAATCCGAGCCGGTCGAGCGCTCCGGGGGCGAGATTCTGTACGAGGACGTCGGCTCGCTCGACGAGTCGTCGCAACGCCTCGCGGCCGGTCCCGGACTTGAGGTCGAGGACGACGCTCTCCTTGCTCCGGTTCAGCCAGGCGAAGTAGCTGGCCATCCCGCGAACCCGGTCGTCGTAGTCGCGCGCGAAGTCGCCCGACTCACGCTCGACCTTGATCACCCGCGCACCCAGATCGGCGAGCTGCCGGGTCGCGAAGGGTGCGGCGACGGCCTGCTCCAACGACACCACTGTCACACCGGACAGCGGCAACGAAGGCGTCACGATTCCTCCCCTGACATCTCGTGCTCGGCAAGGATGCGCCTTGCCCGTTCGACGATCGGCCTGTCCACCATGGCGCCGTCGACCTGTGTCGCCGCCCCCGCGTCCGCCGCGATCACTCGCCGCGCCCAGGCTATCTCCGCGGCCGTGGGCGAGAACGCGGCCCGTACCGGTTCGACCTGCGCGGGGTGGATACACAGCTTGCCGCCGAACCCGAGCCGCTTCGCGTTCGCCGCCGACTCGCGCACCGCGGCGGGATCGGTGAAACCTGTGAACGGCGAATCCCACGGAGCCGCGATCCCGGCCGCGCGGGACGCGACGACGACCTGGAAGCGGGCCACGTCGAGGGCGGACTCGTCGGCGCCGACGTCCGCGGCGAGATCGTGTGCTCCGAACGCAAGCCGGGTGACGCGCTCGGCCGCCGCGATCCGGGGCGCCTCCAACCAACCGCGGGCGGTCTCGATCAGGGCGACCATCTCGACGTGCGGCGCGAAGCGCTCGGCGACCGCACACAACTCCTCCGGTGACTCCGCCTTCGGAACCATTACGCCCGGCAACCGAACGGACCCGGCGAGCTCGGCGACGGCCGCGACGTCGGCCTCGTGCCCGGGAGCGCCGGAAGCGTTGATCCGGACGTACGGCAGCACGACCCCGTCGCCGACGGCCCGGATCGTCGCCGCTCGCGCCGCGTCCTTCCGGTCCGGAGCGACCGCATCCTCCAGGTCGACGATGACCGCGTCCGCGCCGGACCGGACCGCCTTCGCGAAGCGCTCGGGCCGGTCGCCGGGCACGAACAGGACGGTGCGGATGGGCCGGTCACGCACCGCTATCGGCTTCCGGGAACGACGACTCCGACGGCCGGGTCGCGGGACCGGCGGGCACGTGCCCGCGCTTATAGATCATGAACGTGCGCCGGTAGGAGATGACGATCTCACCGCGCTGGTTGTACGACTCGGTGGCGACCTCGACGATGCCGACGTCGGGACGCGACCTGGACTCTCGTTTGCCGAGCACCTTGGAGCGCGAATAGATCGTGTCACCGTCGAATACCGGGTTCGGGAGCCGAACCTCGTCCCAGCCGAGATTGGCGAACACGTTCATCGACAGATCGATCGTCGACTGCCCGGTGGCCAGGCCGAGGATGAGCGCCGAGTTCACCAGCGGCCGGCCGAACCTGGTCGCCTCGGCGAAGTTGTGATCCACGTGCGTCTTGGCCACGTTCTGGGTCAGCAGCGTGAACAACTGGTTCTCGGCGTCCGTCACGGTCTTCCCGAACGGGTGCTCGTAGATGTCGCCGGGCACGAAGTCCTCGTAGACCCTTCCGGTCCACCCTTCAACCACGCGACCCTCCGCAGGCGGTTTCGCGTCCTTGTCGTCCATGTCCCCGCACGCCTCCTTTCTCGCCGTCACGCGGCCGGCCCGCTCGGCGACCCGGCCGCACCGATGACGCGGCCGATCCCGGCGCCGTCGTCCGGTTCCATCGCCGCCATGCTCCGCCGTAACTCGTCTGCGCGTTCTCGTCCGATGAGGCCCACCGCCTTCTCGTGGATCTCGGTGATCGTCGCCGGATTCGCCGGCGCACCCCTGAAGGCCGCCTCGGCGCGCTCGATGACCGAGCCGTCGTCGAGTTCGACGCGCACCTCGGCACGCCATTGCTTCGGGTACGACTCCTCCAGCGCCGGGCTGCTCACGCACCGGACGGTCGCCATGAGCTCCGCGAGCTCCAGCGCCTCGGCCGCCGCGTTACCGAACTGCTCCGGCGTCGCCGTTCCGGTCGCGAGCGCGAGCGCAGCGCCGAACGGCATGCTGAACTGTGCGTCCACCGGAGTTTCGATGACGAGCTTGCGCTCCGGCGGATCGGCGACCAGCGCCATGCCGGCCCGGATCACGCCCACCTCGATCCGGCGTGCCCGGCCGGCCGCGTCAGGAGTGTCGCGATGGATCTCCCGGAGCAGATCGATCGCTCCGTGCATGTAGCGGCAGCACGGGTAGAACTTGATCGACGTCTCGTGGGCGGCGCGTCCGAACTCGATGTCGAGGTCGCGCCCGCCGCCACCGTGCCCGTACTGGGTCAGCCAGCCGGAGGTTCCTTCGATCGCCGTCTCCGGACCCACGAACCCGGAGGCCGCGAGCGAAGCGGCCCGAATGCCTACCGAAGCGGCATGTCCGGCGTTGAGCCGCTTCGTCCAGGAGCCGTCCGACAAGAACTCCAGCGAGCCGGCGGCCATGTCGGCGGCCAGCGCGATGGCCATCGTGGTCGATGCCGTGTCGAGCCCGCGCAGCAGCGCCGCCGCGGCGGCCGAGCCGAGTGCGCCGGCGACCCCGGTCGGGTGGAATCCGCGCCGGTACGTGTCGTCCGCGCCGATCTGCACACCGGCGGCGCACATGACGTCGTATCCCGCGACGGCCGCCCGAACCAGCTGCGCCCAGGTCGAACGCTGCACTTCGCCGATCGCCAGGACGGTGGGCAGAACGACGACGCCCGGGTGCAGCGACGCCTCCTCATGGGTGTCGTCGAGCTCGAGGCCGTGACCGGTGACTCCCCCCACGAACGCGGCGTCCCCGGGCGCGGCGAAACGATCCGTGCCGACGATGGTCGCCGGGTGAACGTCGCTGCGTGCTGCGGACGTGGCCACCGAGGCCGCCGCCGCACGGGACGACGGCAGGGCCGCACCGGCGGCGGCCACCGCCAGATAGTCGAACAGCAGCGATCGCATCTGCTCGTCCAGCGACTGATCGACCTCGCGCTCGGCGCTGTCCGTGACATGCTCGGCGAGCCGGCCGGCGATGGTGCTCATGATCGCGGGCTCAACGGTGACGGACGCCCGGCGCGACGTCCCCGAAGGTCTCGTAGAACTCGCGCGTGCGCTCGGCGAGAGCCGGGATCGCGACGCCGAAACCCCAGCGCTGGAAATGGTCCGACCCGGCGTGCGCGGTGAAGGCATCCTCGTCCTCGTACACCTCGAAGATCCGGAACACCGACGGCTCGTCGGGCGACCGGTAGGGCTGGTAGAGAAGGTTCCCCGGCTCGGCCCGCGACGGCTCGATCAGCTTCTCCAGCGCCTCCGCGACGACCTGCTCCTTTCCGGGCTCGGCCGTCCAGATCGCGTTCACCACGAAGGGCATAGGTCACTCTCCCTGCTCGTCGAGTTGCTCCACCCACCGGTGGATGTCCGTGTGATCGGCGTCCTCGGGCATCTCGTCGACCGCGCGCTGGTAGAGCGATTCCGTCGTGTGCGCGTACGGCGCCGGGACGCCCATCTGCTCGGCCAGCGCGGTGGCGATTCTGATGTCCTTGAGCAATAGTCCCAGGGTGAAGCCGGAATCGAAGGTGCGCGGGATGATGTATCGCGGCCACTTCGTCAGGGTCGACCAGCTTCGCCCGCTCGAACCGTTGAGCACATCCATCATGACCTTGGGATCGAGGCCGAAGCGCTGCCCGATCACCATCGCCTCGGCACTGGCCACCAGGGTCGAGGCCGAGAGCAGGTTGTTGATCGCCTTCATCGCGTGGCCGGCGCCGGTCCCCCCGACATGAACGACGTGCGAGCCGATCAGCTCGAGGGCCGGACGCGCGAGCGCGTGCATCTCATCGGGCCCGCCGGTCATCACGGTGAGACTCCCGTCGCGCGCCGCGGGCACACCGCCGGAGACTGGCGCATCGAGGAAGGGAACGTCGCGCGTGCGCGCCTCACCGGCCATCCGGACGGTCTCGCCAGGGTGCGACGAGCTCATGTCGATGAGCAGCGAGCCGGGTGCCTCCTCCTTCATGATGTCCAGGAGGCGGTCGCCCAGAAGTACGGCCTCGACGACCTGGGAATCCGGGAGCATGAGGATCACCGCCCGCGTGCCGCGTACGAGGTCTGTGAGCGTTCCGGCTCTGGTATACCCGTCGCGGCCGTCGAGCGCGGTGCCTTGGCGCGGGTCGATGTCGTACCCGTTGACGGCGAAGCCACCTCCGAGCAGCCGCTCGACCATCGGCACACCCATGTTCCCGAGACCGACGAAGCCGATCCGATCCCCGGGTCGGAGGACCTCGCCCGACGTCATTCACGCCCCCTGGCCGCGTGCACGATCGCGTCGTACTCGTCCGGACGAACCTCTTCGAGCCACTCGGTCGTGCCGAGGGTGATGGCGATGTGCACGAGGAAGCTGTCGTCATCCGAGCCGTGCCAGTGGTCCTCGCCCGGTGCGGTCCACACCGTGTCGCCCTTCCGGATCCGCCGCGCGCCGCCGTCGCGGGTGGCCACCCAGCCCTCGCCGGAGGTCACCTGAAGGATCTGACCGTTCTCGTGCCGGTGCCAGTATGTTCGGCTACAGGGTGCGAAGTGCACCGTATTGATCATCACGCCGTCCGTCGGCGGCAAGAGCGGATCTCCCCACACCGACCCGGTGAACGTCTCGGAGCGCTGCTCCGCCCTCGCGCCTTCGGCACGGGCATGGATGATCTTCATGATTCCGGCTTCCTTTCATTCGTTTCAGCGTGCAGCCGAACGCCCCCGGCAAGGTCTCCGAGCGCGTCCACCACGCGGTTGCTGATCTGCTCGCCCCGATCGGTATGCAGCGCCACGCCGAAGGCGGCGACCGGTCCAGAGGCGTGCAAGCTTGGGACTCCCAACTCCCGCAGGTGCTCGACGTACAGGAGGAGGTCTTTCATCATCAAGGCCGAAGTGAGGCCTCCTTCGAGATAGTCGCCCCGGATGATGGACGGGAATCGGTTCTCGGTCGCCCAGTTCGCGCCGCTGGAGGCATTGATCACCTCCAGCAACCGGCCGACGTCCAGCCCGGCTTTGGCTCCGGCGATGAGGACCTCTGCGGCGGCGGACAGGTTGATGCCGTTCAGGAAGTTGTTCAACAGCTTCGCGGTGTGGCCGGCGCCCGGCCCGCCCATGACGAACACCTTGGCCGCGATCAACGCGAAGACGGGTCGCACGACCTCAACGGCGGACTCATCACCGCCGACCATGAGCGTCAGCGAACCCTTCTCGGCCGCCGCCGCACCACCGGAGACACCGGCGTCCACATACCGCGCGCCCTGTCGGGCGAGCCTGGCGTGGATGCGCCGCGTCGACTCGGGCGCCGATGTGCTCAGATCAACGACGACCGACCCCTGCCGCAGCGCGTGCTCGAGCCCGTCCGGGCCGAAAACGACGTCCTCAACGACCGCGCTGGACGGCAGCGACATCAGGATCACGTCACACCGCCGGGCCACGTCCGCGAGGCCGGTGGCCGCGACCGCTCCGGACCGTTCGACGTTCTCGCGGACCGGATCGAACCCGATGACCGCGGTCCCGTTCGCGACGATGTTGCGGGCCATCCTCGAGCCCATGTTCCCCAGTCCGACGAAGCCGACGTTCATGCGCTACCTCACCCGCACGCCGCGACCCGGCTCATCCGCCGACATGGCGGTGAACCGGTCGAATACGAGCGGATCGTGCCCGGCGACGTACGCGATGCCCGGGCGCTGTGCGAGCCCGGAGACGATGTCGAACGCCTGGTACATCCGCTCCAGGTCGTGCACCATCAGGAACGGCCGGTCCAGCAGTACCTCGTCGTAGTAGTGCACCGCGTCGGAGGCCAGCAGCACCTCGCCGCCTTCGGCGTCCACCAGCACGATGAGCTGTCCCGGCGTGTGACCCCCGACCTCGATCACCGTGACGCCCGGGGCGACGTCCAGCACACCCGACATCCGGCGTACCCGCCCGGCCTCCTCGTAGGCCCGGATCAACCCGATGTCGTCGGGCTCGACGGCATGCGCGAACAGCGGCCGGCGAGCTGCGGGGCCGGACCAGAAGTCCAGTTCACGGGACGAGATCACGAACGTCGCGTTCGGGAACAGCGACACGTTTCCCGTGTGGTCGTAGTGCCCGTGCGTGATGACGACGGTCTCCACCGAGGCGGGGTCCACGCCGAGCCGAGCCAGCCCGTCGGGAACCGCCAGGGTCATCTCCCGGCCGCGCGGTACGCCGACTTCCGGGGTGAATCCGGTGTCGACGACCACCGTTCTTGCGGCGCTCCTGATCACCCAGAAGAAGTAGTCCATCACCAACGACGGGTTCTCGGCGTCCCCGTACATGTGGTGATTGAGATACACCGAAGCGGCATCGGTCTTGCGGGTGGCGTAGCGCACCGCGTACACCTCGTACGGCTGCGTCATCGAGCCATGGCTCCTTCCGTATCGGGCGCCTGCTCGGCCTTGACGCTCGCCGGCGTCGACTCACCGTGTCCACGGCGCTTGGCGATCACTCCGAGAATCCCCTTCGGGAGGAAGAGGATGACGAGCATGAGGATCAAGCCGTACACGAGCGAGGCGAGGCCGGGAATCGACCCGGCGACGGTGTTGACCTGTGCGACGACCGGCTGCAGGACCGCTTCGCCGAGAACTCCGCCCATCAGCTGCCCAGCGCCGCCCAGGATTCCGGCGACGACCGGATCCAGGGTGGCGTGCACACCGAAGGCGGTGTCCGAGTCCATCAGCTTGTACGTCGCCAGGTAGAAGACGCCCGCCATCGCCGCCATCGCCGCGCTGATGGCCATCGCGATCACCTTGAGTTTCAGGACGCGCACGCCGAGCGCCGCGGCCGCGTCCTGATCGTCGCGGATCGCGCGTAGCTTGAGACCGAACTGCGACCGGGCGATCACCCAGAGTGTTCCGGTCGCGACCGTCGCCACGGCGAGGGCGAGGAAGTAGTACGTCTTGATGTTCGGGAACTGCAGGCCGAGCACGTCGACGTCCGCCGAGAACGGAATGTTCAGCCCGTACTGCCCGCCCGTGTAGTCCGAGAAGTAGCGCACGAGCTCGAACAGCGACACCACCAGGAAGAAGGTGACGACGGCGAAGTAATGCCCGCGCAGCCGCAGCATCGCGTAGCCGACACCGGCGGCGAACGCGGCGGTGACCGCCATCGCCGGAACGAGTCCGACCAGCAGCGGGATCCCGGCCTCCTGCTGCATGATTCCGGCGACGTAGGCGCCCACTCCGAAGAAAGCCAACTGCGCGAGTGACCACTGCCCGGCGTATCCGGCCATCAGGTTCCAGCTCTGCGCGACCGCCGAGAAGAGCAGGGCGAGCGTCAGGACGCGGATCCAGAACGGCTGCTGGATCGCGAGCCCGACTGCGACGACCCCGGCGAGGCCGGCGGCGACGAGCGCGATCTGCCGGAACAGACGTTTACTGGCGACGGTCATACCCGCCCCTTCCCGAGAATCCCGCGAGGTCGGACGAGGAGCACCAGCAGGACGAGCAGGAACAACGCCGTGTTCGTCAGTGCCGAGCTCAGGTACACGGTTACCGCGGACAGCACCAGTGCGACGAGCACCGAGGCGATGGCCCCGCCCCAGATGTCGCCGAGTCCGCCGATGATCACAATGGCGAACGCGATGATCGCGAACGCCAGGCCGCTCTCGGACCCGAAGGTGATGTAGGTCGCGATGATGCCGCCGGCCGCGCCGGCCAGAGCCGCACCGACGGTGAACGCCAGCAGGGACAGCGCTCGGTCGTTGATGCCGAGCAGTTGCACGGCGGTCCGGTCGTCGGTCACCGCCTGCACCGCCTTGCCCACCCTCGTGCGGTTCAGCAACAGGACGGTCGCGGTTCCCAGCGCGACGGCGAACACGAACGCGATCACCTGCGTCACGGGGATCGGGATCGAACCCAGATACCACCTGCCGAAGTCGGCGTGCACCGTCCGGAAGTTCGATCCGGAGAAGATCAATAGCAACGCCGCGACGACGCTGGAGAAACCGATCAGGGCGAACATCCGGACGAGCGGACTGTTGACCGTGAAGCGCAGGTACGCCACATAGAGCAACGCCCCGATCGCGCCCACGACGATCATGTCGACCAGGACCAGAACGAACGGGTCCCAACCCAGGTACTGGTTGAGATAGAACGTCGAGTACGAGCCGAGGATGATCATGGCTCCGTGCGCGAAGTTGACGATGTCCAGCACGCCCAGGATGATGTTCAGCCCCAGCGAGAGGACGAAGTACACACCTGCGAGCAGGACCGACGACACGAGTACGTTGGCGAGGATATCCATCTACCCGGCCGTCCTCTCGTCGAGTGTATGGCCGAGATAGACCGCGGCCAGCGCATCGGGATCGCCGCGAAACTCCGAGCCGTCGCCGTCGTAGACCTTGCGGCCCTCATGCAGGACGACGAGGTGATCCGCGACACCGAGGACGCGACCCACCTCTTGCTCGACCAGGATGATGCTCATCCCGCGATCGATCAGCAGCGGCAGCGTGCGGTAGATCTCGTCGATGATGAACGGCGCCAGCCCCAGGGACGGCTCGTCGACGAGCAGGCAGGTCGGGCGGGACATCAGCGCCCGCCCGACCGCCACCATCTGCTGTTCCCCACCGCTGAGCACCGCCGCCGGACGATCGAGGATGTCATCGAGAGCCGGAAAGAGTTCGACGACCTCACGCTCGCGCTCCCGGCGCTCTGCGCGGTCGGCGCGAAAGGCGCCGAGCTCAAGGTTGTCCCTGACGGTCAGCGAGGGAAACAGCCGCCTTCCCTCTTGGACCATGGCGATCCCCTTGCGGGCGCGGGCGTCGGGGGGCATCGATCCGATATCGATGCCCCGCCATACGACCCGGCCGGCGCGCAGCGGCACGACCCCGGTCAGGGCGCGAAGCAGAGTCGACTTTCCCGCCCCGTTGGGTCCGATCACGCCGAGCAGCGTGCCCTCCGCCAAGGCGACGGAGAGGCCCTCGACGGCGACGAGGTCGCCGTATCCGGCGGATACCTCAACGCCGCTGAGCAAGGGTACTTCCGGCACGTTGTCTCACCCGCCCGTTCAGTCGACGAAGACTGGATCCGCCGAGGCGATGTCCTCGGGGAAGACGGTGCGCGGCTTGCCGTCCTGCCACTGCACGATCACCGGGACGGCGTCCTTCAACTGACCGTTCTCCTCGAACTCGAGTGCGCCGCTGGAGACCATCGCGGCCGGTCCCTCCTCGATGCGCAGCTCGGCCAGCGCGTCACGCACCGCCACCGGATCGCGCGAGCCGGCGTCCTCCAGCGCGGCGGCGATGCCGTAGACCGCCGCACAGTCCTCGCCCGCTTCCTGCCCGGCGAAGTCGAACTCCGGATTGCGCTCGACGAACTGCTCCCCGAACTCCTCGGCACCCGGGAGGTCCCAGTTCCACCCGGCACTGGTGAAGACTCCGTCGCCCACCTCGCCGACCGTTTCGAAGTAGTGCGGATTCACGAGTGCCGAACCCGCGCCCAGGATCGGGCCGGTGTAGCCGTGCGAAGCCAACGCCTCCTGCAGGACCTGCATGTCGGCGAGACCCGCCTGGGCGAAGAGGAACTGCGGGTCGCCGGACAGGACCGTGATCGCCAACGAGTTCGCGTCGGTGAGGCCGGGCTCGAAGTACTCTTCGTTCGCCACCTGCACGCCGGCGTTCTCGAGTCGCTGGACCGCCGCCTCGGCGGACACCTGAGCCGACGACGTGTTCTCCGCGACCACCGCCGCCGTCGTGATCTCATAGCCGTTGTCCTCGGCGAGTTGGAGGACGACGTTCACACCCTGCTCGCCCATCACACTGGCGGGTGCGGGGATCTTGAAGATGAACTGGTACCCCTGCTCCACGATGTCGTCCGCGAACGACTCGGTGACCAGCGGCACCTGGTTCTGCTCGAGTACCGGAGCGATGGCCAGCGTGTACGAACTGGCCCAGGCGCCGATCATCGCCGACAGGTCGTTGTTGTCGATGAGGCTCTGCGCCTGGTTCGCCACCTGTCCGGGCTGTGCGTTCCCGGTGTCCTGCTTGCGAAGCTCCAAGGGCGCCCCGCCGAGTGCCTCGATCCCGCCGGCGTCGTTGATCTGCTCGACGCACAGGGACGCACCGAGGTTGGCCTGCGTGCCGTTGTCGGCGAACGGGCCGGACATGGGCGAGATCAGGCCGATCTGTACCGGCTCCGACGAGTCCCCGCCGGACGCCGTGTCGTCGCCGCCGCAAGCGGCCAGGGTCAGGCCCGCGGCTGCGAACCCTGCGACGGCGGCCATCCGCCGCCGGCTACGCACTCCATGCTGAGAATTTGGCATCTTTAGCTCCTTTGACTTCCTTGTTCGGATTGCTGCTCGACGCTCTGGTCGGGCTTGCCGTCCGGCCCGGCGACCGGCGCAGCTTGTGTTGCGCCGTTCTGGCCCAGGTAGGCCTGCTTCACTTGTGGTGACTCGAGTACCTGGTCCACCTCGCCGTGCGCGATGATCTTGCCTTTTTCGAACACCACCAGGGTCTGGGCCAGCCGGCGCAGCGCCCGGAGAACGTGTTCGACGAGAATGAGATGGATGCCGTCCCGGTGGAGCCCGGTGAGTATCTCCACCACGTCCTCGATCTCGGTGTCGCTCAGGCCCTCGAATACCTCGTCGAGGAGCAGCAGCTTCGGGCCGATCGCCATGCCTCGGGCCATCTCGAGCTTCTTGCGGACCGCCAGTGGGAGGCCACCGGCGTGGTTGTTCGTGTGCTCGGCGATCCCCAGCCGCACCAGTAGCTCATCGGCTCTTCTCTCGAGCTCTGCCGTGCGAGCCTTGTTCGCCGCGGTGAGCGCGACGAGGACGTTCTCGCGGACGGTCATCTGCGCGAACGGCCGCGGTATCTGAAACGTGCGGGCGACGCCGGCGTGCGCCATCGTGGTGGGGTTCGTCCGTTTGCCCAGCCTCGTGCCGAGGGCCTCGACGCTGCCGCTGGTCGGTCTCCTGGCACCGGCGATCACGGCCAGGCACGTCGATTTGCCCGCGCCGTTCGGACCGATGACTCCGACGATGCCGGAGTCCGGCTCGACCCGAAGGCTCACATCGTCGAGCGCCTTGACGCCACCGAACGCGACGGTGACGTTCTCCAAAGCGACGAGCGCGCTCACTTGGTCTCCTATCTGCAGAAGGTGTCGATCGCGTGGTCTGAGGTGATCAGGCCGCAGCGGTTGCCTCCAGTTCGTCGAGCACGGGCACGAGGTAGCGGCGGAAAGCGGCCGGATCCTCGCTCATCGGGAAATGCCCGGACCCCGGCATCTCCACGAGCGTGCCGCCCAGGCGCTGCGCCGCCGCCCGGCTCATCTCTGTGGTCGCCGAGTAGTCGTACTCGCCGCTGAACACCCACAGCGGGCAGGTGGCCCGGGCCAGGGTGGGTGCCACACGCGGCAGGTCGTCCGAGTAGAAGTAGGTGTCGCCCTGGTACACACCCGGCCCTGACTGGGCGTAACCCCACAGCGTCTGCGCGCGGGTCGCCTTCGGACTGCTCGGCGCGATCAATCCACCCACCCAGCTGGTGAGGAAGTGGGAGTGATCGACTTCCAGGTGATTGGTCTCCGGCACGAACCGCCCCGGATTGCCCAGGCCGCCTTCGAGCGCCAGCGCGGCGGTGAAGCGCTCGCCTTGCACGCAGGCCATGTAGAGCGCGATCGCCCCGCCCATCGAGCAGCCCATGAGGATGGGCGATTCGAGCCCGAGTGCGTCTACCACGGCCAGGACGGTGGCCGCGTACCGGTCCGTGGTCAGGCGGTACGTGCGCTCCTGCCAGTCCGGCGGCGGATCCGACCGACCATGCCAGGGCATGTCGAAGGCGACGAACCGGAAGCGCCCGGTCAGCTCCTCGTCCTCGAGGAGATAGCGGAACTGCCTCGAGTCGGCGCCCGCGGTATGCAGGCAGACGATGGTGCGCTCGCCCGAGCCGCTCGACTCCACGTAGATACGCTGCGACTCCCCGCCGATCACCACCGTGAGGTACCGGCCCTCGATCGGACTCAGGCCGGTCCCCGGGGACGGCGGGTCGACGTGCCGGGCCGGCCGCGGCGACCGAGCCTGCCGCAATGCCTCGAAGATCCGGTCCACGACCGGCGCATACTCCGCCCATCGCGCCCGGTCGCCGGTCACGCACTCCCAGCCGAGCGCCGCGCGCATCGCCTGCGCGGTCGTGTAGCCCCTCGGCGGCGGCTCCTGCACGAATCTTTGCCAGTCCGCTGCGCCGACGGCGAACCGGAACTCGCTGCCGGGCTCGTGCGTGGAGAACGTCACGTCGTTCTGATCGATCTTCACGGTGAGCTCCGCGTCACCGATGCCGATGTCGAAGGCGATCGCCCCCATCGCCGGAAGGCCGCCGCCCGAGAACCACGTCGCCAAGCTCGAGACGGCTTCGTCCGCAGTGATCACGCGCCGCCCCCTCGTCAGCCGACCATGAACGGGTCGCGGACAACACCGTCGGTCTCGATCCACACGGCCTTCGGCACGAGGAACTCGCGCAGACCCTCGACGCCGTTCTCCCGCCCGTGCCCGCTACTCTTGACGCCGCCGAAGGGCATCGTCATGCCCATCGTTCGATAGGAGTTCACCCATACGGTGCCGGCCCGGAGTCGCTTGGCGGCCCGGAAGACGCGCCGCACGTCGGTAGTCCAGACGCCGGCGGCGAGCCCGTAGTCCGAGTTGTTCGCGAGCTCGTAGGCTTCGTCCTCGGTCCGGAAGCTTCGGCAGGCCAGAACCGGACCGAAGATCTCCTGGCACCACACCGGATGGTCGTCCGGCACATCGGCGATGATGGTCGGCTCGAAGAACCAACCGCCCAATGACGACGGCACACCCCCGGCGCGGACATCCAGCCCGGCGTTGCGTGCGGACTCCATGAAACCCGCGACCTTGTCGAACTGGGCCTGGCTCGCCAGCGGGCCGAGGTCGGTCTCCGGGTCGCCCGGGTCGCCGAGGCGGATCGCCGCGGCCCGCGAGGCGACGCGGTCCAGAACCTCCTCGTAGACCGACTCGTGTACGAGTGCTCGCGACCCGGCGATGCAGGTCTGCCCGCCGGCGGCGAAGATCCCGGCAACGAGACCGCCGACGGCTTCGTCCACCCTGGCGTCGTCGAACACGATGTTGGCCGATTTGCCGCCCAGTTCGAGCGCGACGTCCGCCAGGTGCGCCCCGGCCCCCTGGGCGACGAGGGCGCCCACCCGATCTGAGCCGGTGAACGTGACCTTGTCGACCGATGGAGACCTGACGAGCCATTCGCCGACTTCGGGACGTGAGCCCGCGACCGTATTGAACACACCTTCGGGCACGCCCGCCTCGTCGAGCAGCTTGGCGAAACGCAGAATCGAGACCGGCGCGACCTCGGACGGCTTGGCGACCACCGTGCATCCTGCCGCGAGCGCCGGCGCGAGCTTGAACGTGAGCAGGAACAGCGGTGAGTTCCACGGCAGGATCGCCGCGACGACGCCGACCGGCTCCTCGGTGACATAGCCGAAGAAGTTCGCCTTACGGGTGTTCGTCACCCGACCTTCGTGGATGGCGGCCAGGTCGGCGAAGTAGCGGAACCAGTTGCCGATGGACCGGATCTGCCCGCCGACTTCGCGGATGCCTTTGCCGTTGTCCCGGCTCTCCAGAGTCGCCAGATCGTCCGCATCACGCTCGATGAGCTCGGCGATCCGGTAGAGGACCTCGCTGCGCTCCTCGGCGGCCATCCGCGGCCAGGGACCTCGATCAAACGCATCGCGGGCCGCTGCCACCGCGTCGTCGACGTCCTGCTCGGACGCCTCGGGCACTGCGGCCCACGCCTGCTGCGTGAAGGGCTCGATGCTCTGGAACGTCTCGCCGGACGAGCGCCACTCGGCTCCGATGCGAAGGTCGACTCTGACCGTCATTCGTCACGCTCCAGGGGACTTGGATATTTAATATTTTTTGTTTCGGAGGAATGTACCGTGGCCCTGCAACCGACTCAAGAGGTCCGGATGGTTACAGTTCTGTCACGGCTCGGTTGCGCGATCAGGCCAGCCCGCCGCGGGCCATCAGTTGCGACGCGATGATGTTGCGCTGGATCTCGTTGGTGCCCTCACCGACGATCATCAGCGGCGCGTCCCGGAAGTACCGCTCGACGTCGAACTCCGTCGAGTAGCCGTAGCCCCCGTGAATCCGGACCGCATCCAGCGCCACTTGCATCGCCATCTCGGAGGCGAACAGTTTCGCCATGCCGGCCTCCATGTCGCTGCGGCCGCCGGCGTCGATCTGCTCGGCCGCGTACCGCGTCAGCTGGCGCGCAGCGGTGACCTTGGTGGCCATCTCGGCGAGCAGGCTTCCAACGGCCTGGTGCTTCCAGATCGGCTTGCCGAACGACCGGCGCTGCTTGGCGTATTCGACCGAGTCCTCGAGCGCTGCCGCGGCCACTCCGACCGCCCGGGACGCGACCTGGACGCGGCCCACCTCGAGACCCTTCATCATCTGGGCGAAGCCCTGGCCGGGCTCACCACCCAAGATCGCGTCGGCACCCGTGCGGTACCCGTCGAAGACGAGCTCGCACGACTCGACACCCTTGTAGCCCAGCTTCGGCAGATCCCGCCCCACCGTTAGGCCCGGCCCGTGCTCGGCGAGCACGACCGACATACCCGTGTGCTTCGGCGTTGCCTCCGGATCGGTCTTGCACAGCAGCGCGATCACCTGCGATCGCCGCGCATTCGTGATCCAGGTCTTCGCACCGTTGATCACGAGCTCGTCCCCGGCACGACGTGCCACCGTGGTCATCGCCTGCAGATCCGAACCCCCGCCCGGCTCGGTCAGTGCCATCGTGGCGCGGACTTCGCCGGTCGCCATCTTCGGAAGGTAGCGGGCCCGCTGCTGCTCGGTCCCGAACTCAGCGATGATCTTCGCAACGACGGTATGCCCGCCCATCGCTCCCGCGAGGCTCATCCATCCCCGCGCCAGCTCCTCGGTGACCCGCGCGTAGGCGGGTACCGAGATCGGTGTGCCACCGTATTCGGCCGGCACGGCGAGCCCGAAGATCCCGAGCTGCTTCATCTGCTCGATCCAACTCTCCGGATACTCGTCAGCGTGCTCGAGCTCGCGGACCGCGGGTTTGACGGCGTGGTCGATGAACTTGCGCACGGTCTGCACGAACGTGGCCTCGTCATCCGATAGGTAATCGATCATCGCCCGGCGCCTTCCTAGGGGGTTGAACCGCGAGAAGCGAATATATTATGTGCGGAAACCCTTCCGCACGGTCGCCACATCGTCAAGTTTCCCCCGGACACCAGCCCAAGTTCGGCTCGCCGTCCCATCTCACCCGACAAGGGTGGGCCGAGCAGGGCGAATTGGCGGTGACATGGCCGGGCCGGGAGGCGCCGCCGCTTGCGCCTCCCGGCCCGACCTCTCCGTACGCCGCTGTCGCGCAGGCTGCGTCAGCCCGTCGAGCAGCTCGCCGTGGGTGTTGAATCGTTGCCGTTCTTGTACAGCGTGATGCCGAAGTCGTTGCCGCTGCCGTTCGGCGTGGCGGTCAACGTCCCGGACGTGCCGCTGATATTCGCGTTCCACGAGTTCTGCAGCGTCTGCCCGGAACCGGCATTGATCGTCACGGCCCAGTCGTCCGTGCCGCTGACCGAGAACGTGGTGTTGAACCGGTCGGACCACTCGCTGGCCCGGGTCACCGACACCGTGCACGACCCGTCGCCACCACCGCCGGGCGGGGGCTCGCTGCCACCACCGCCACCGGAGCCCACGGTGACGTTGGAGCTACCGCTGGACTGGTAACCCTCGGTCGCCATGATCTGGTAGTAGTGGTTGCCCAGGTTCATTCCCCGCTGCGCCCAGGCGTTCACGTGGTTCGCGAATGTGATGGTCCCGCTGGTGCGCTTCGACTGGCGGACGCTCCAGTACTGGTAGAACGTCTGCGTCCCGTCGATCGACGGCGCGTCGACCCGCTCGGTGCGGTAGATGTCGTACGTGCCGCCGTCGCTGGTCACGGTACCCATGGAGGTGGCGCCGGGCGGTCGCCAGGAGCCCCACGACTCCACCACGTAGTACTCGACCAGCGGGTTCCGGGTCCACCCGTAGAGGGTCAGGTAGGAGTTCCCGCTCGGGTTGTACTGCGCCGAGTAGTTCACCACCCGGCTGCTGCTGCCCGGGTTCCAGCCCTTGCCGGCGACGAAGTTGTTGGTGCCGCTCCACTGCGTGGAGTAGTTGCCGCCGGAGCCCAAGTCCATGGTGACTGTGCCCTGGGTGTCGGTCCAGAACGAGTAGAAGTACCCGTCGTGGGTGCCTTCCTGGTTGGTGTCGATCGCCACCGCGGCGGGAATGACCAGGGTCAACGCAGCCAGTGTGCCGAGCATGGCGCGCCTTGCGCGAGCCCGCCACGGCGATCGGGGAGGTGGCTTGGTGAACGATTTCGACGACGTTGGCGCTTTCGACATCGCCTCACTCCTTCGTTCGGAGGGGAATGCTCGGTGACCCCGCGCGGCTGCGGCCGGCCACTCCGCAAGTATCGGAAACAGGCCGATACATAGCTCTAGGAATCACCTGCATTTCCCGATGGATGATTTTGATCACACTGTAATGATCACCACAATTGTGTCAAGTATTTTCAGAAACTTTCGGCGATGGATATGGTTATGCCCACTTTTCAGCGCACCAGAATGACGTGACTTGACGGCATACCGAGGACTAAGCCTTGATCTACTGTCGCCATTACTGCCCTGAAACTTTCGGCATTCCGTTCGATCACGTTCGGCAGGCATACCGACATCACACCAGGCATGCATGCATGGTGTGATGTCGGTAAACCTGGTAGACGTCCATTTCCGTGCTGCATACTCGTCCTCATGGGCCGAATGCGTCCCCCGGCGTTCGTCGGCCGGGTCGCCGAGCTCGGCCGGCTGGAAGACGTGTTCGCCCGAGCTTGTGCCGGCTCGCCCTCGATGCTGCTCATCGGCGGTGACGCCGGGGTCGGCAAGTCCCGCCTGGTCGAGGAGTTCGCCGCGCGGACCCGCGAGCACGAGGCGCTCGTATTGATGGGGAGCTGTTCGGGGCCGAGCGCCGGTGGACTTGCCTGTGGTCCGGTCACGGAGGCTTTGCAGGGTCTCGGCGAGCAGATCGGGATCGGCCGGTTGCGGGATCTTGCCGGCGACCGCAAAGAGGAGCTGGGCCGGCTGTGCACCGACCTCCGGCCCGCCGAGCACCGGCTCGACCGCTCGCCGCATGCCCAGCTTGAAGCATCGTCGCAGCAACAGTTGTGGCATGCGCTGCTGTGCCTGCTCGAGCAGCTCAGCGCGGGCACCCCGGTCGTTCTGACCCTCGAGGATCTGCACCGGTCCGACGCGCCGACCCGGGACCTGCTGGTCTACCTGGCACACAATCTGCGCGAAACCCGCGTCCTCGCCTTGGGGACATTCCGCACCGGCGATGCGGCGCCGGACGAGGCGTGGCAACCGGTCCTCGCGCACCTGATCCGCCAGGACCTGGTGGAGCGGATCGACCTGGAGCCTTTCGGCCGGGAGAGGCTGTCGCACGTCGGCCAGGCACCTACTGGGAGAACTGCGGTCGCGGCCGACGACATCGACCAGCCGCGCACCGTACCGCGCCCGGCCCACCCGAAATCGTCCGCAGGCGCGTGGATCCGCGAGGGAACCAGCTGGGCTCTAACCTTCGCCGGGAGGACTGTCCGGATCCCTGACGCCAGGGGGCTCGCCGACCTCGCCGTCCTGCTGTCCCACCCTGGGCGCAAGGTGGCCGCCACCGACCTGATGAGCGTGACAGCGGACAGCTCTGATCTCGGGCCGGTCATCGACAGCCAGGCCCCTCGGGCCTATGAGCAGCGAACTAGTGACCTGCCAGAAGCCCTCGACGAAACCCAGCCGCCGGGGAATCTCGCTCGCACCGAACTCCCCCGCCCCGATTTCGATCAATTCATCGACCATTTCGCGGCCGGCATGGCCCTTGCGCGGCGTGAACGTCGCACCTGGAGCAGCGTCGAACGCGCCCGCTCCGCCGTCACCCACCGGATCCGCGAAGTCATCGGCAAGATCACCCACCTGCACCCGGCGCTGGGCAGACATCTCGAGCACACCGTCCACACCGGGCGATGGTGCGTCTACGTCCCTGGCAAGGAACGGGTGACGTGGACCGTCGAACTGAACCGGCGCTCGCGAACCGATACCACCGGGCATTGACGCCGCCCGAGGGTTAGGACTTGGCGTCCGATGGAGGAGTATCCCTATCGGCGCGCCAAGCCGACCGGATCCGGGTGTACGGATACGCTGACGGGCCGATCGTGCGGGTCGGAATGGTCGGGCCCGGAACCTTCCTTCGCATCACGCCGACCACCTCGTGGAGCTGGAACATGGAGGGCGTGCCGGCCGGCGATACCTGGTACGAGGCACGGCGGGCGGTGCACGATCATCCCGCCCGGGAGCGATCGTAGCCACAGCCACAGGCTTCGACCTCTCGAGTGGGCGCGGCTCCAGGATCAAGGTGTGGGTGAGCCGGCTTGCTCGACCACGATGTCGAGGTGCCCCGCGTGCCGGGCGTACTCGGCCAGTACGTGGAAGCAGATCCACTCGAGCGTCGGCGGATCTTCATCGAAACGGCCGCCGATGGAGGCGGGACTGTCGAGCGGGTGAGCACGAAGAATCGCAGTCGTCCGCTCACCGATCTCGTCGAGTCGGCGTGCGAGTTGGCCGGCGGTGACGTCGCCGGGCACCTGCCATCGTGCTTCGGCCGGTCTGCTCCACGGCTCGTCGACGTCCCAGTCGCCCCAGGGATCGTCCACCCGCTCCCCCAGGAATCCCCAGATGAACCAGCGCTGCTCCATGTGCAGCACGTGCGACAGCAGCTCGATCGGCGTCCACCCGGACGGCACACGCGTGCGGCGTTGCTCGTCGGCGGACAGGCCGAGAACGCCGTCGATGATCTCTCGCCGGTACCAACCCAGGTAGCCCGCCCAACGCTCGGGTCCGGCGCCGCCACGCTTGGAAGGCTCTCCGGGATTCCGCCCGGCTCGCCAGTCTTCGGTCATGGCGGCATCCTCTCGCGCACCGCCGACACGATCGTCATGCGTGGCTGGAGGCGGCCCAGATATTGATTCCGGAGTCGACCGCGTCCCGGTCGATGGTGTCGAGTTCCTCGTCGGTGAACGTCGTATTGGCCAGCGCGCCGAGGCTGTTCTCCAGCTGGGCGACGCTGCTCGCACCGATGAGCGCGGACGTCACCCGCCCGTCGCGCAGCACCCAGGCGAGTGCGAGTTGCGCCAGCGTCTGACCACGCCGGTCCGCCATGGACGCGAGCGAGCGCACGTGCGCGAGCACCTCGTCGGTCAGCAGATCCGGTGACAACGACTTGCCCTGCGTCGCCCGCGATCCGGCCGGGATACCGTCGAGATACTTGTTCGTCAGCATGCCCTGCGCCAGTGGCGAGAAGGCGATCGTCCCGACGCCGAGCTCATCCACCGCGTCGAGCAGGCTGGGCTCGCCCTGCTCGATCCAGCGGTTGAGCATGGAGTAGGACGGCTGGTGGATCAGTAGCGGCGTTCCGAGCTCGCGGAGGATCGCTGCGGCTTCGAACGTCCGCTCCGCGGAGTAGGACGAGATGCCGGCGTAGAGCGCGCGCCCTGACGTCACCGCGGTGTGCAGCGCGCCCATCGTCTCCTCGAGCGGCGTCTGCGGGTCGAAGCGGTGCGAGTAGAAGATGTCCACGTAGTCCAGGCCCATCCGCTCGAGCGACTGATCCAGGCTGGCCAGCAGGTACTTGCGCGAACCCCACTCGCCGTACGGCCCGGACCACATGTCGTAGCCCGCCTTCGTGGAGATGATCAGCTCGTCCCGGTACGCCGCGAAGTCCTCGGCGAAGATGCGACCGAAGTTCTTCTCCGCCGACCCGTACGGCGGTCCGTAGTTGTTCGCCAAGTCGAAATGCGTGATGCCGAGGTCGAACGCGCGGCGCAGGATCTCGCGCTGGGTCATGAGCGGGACGTCGTCCCCGAAGTTGTGCCACAGCCCGAGCGAGATCGCGGGCAGCTGCAAGCCGCTGCGGCCCACCCGGCGGTAGGTCATCGTGTCGTAGCGGTCATCGGCGGCGCGATACAAGGAGTTCATGCGGCACAGTCTGCCGTGCGTCCATGATCCGGTGCACTTACTGCTCATATAAGTCAGTAAGTGCACCGGATCATGACCGCAACGCAGGGAGTTATCCACATTCCCGGTTGCCGGCACTGCACCCGACGGCGAACGACAGCACGATCGAGTGTGTGACGGACCTCCAGCGATTACTCGATCGACAGGACGGCATCGTCTCCGGGCGCCAGCTATCGGCGATCGGCATTCCGTATTCATTGGTCCGAAGCCGAACCCATAATGGGCGATGGCAGCGACTCCACCGCGACGTGTACGCAACGTTCAGCGGCGCTCCGACCCGCCACGCTCTGGTCTGGGCCGCCATATTGCGTTGCGGCCCCGACGCGGTCGCGAGTCATGAGACGGCCGCGGAACTCCACGGCTTGGCCGATCGGCCGGAGGAACGTGTTCACGTGAGCGTGCCGGCCGGGCGTCGCGTCCGCGGGAAACTTGATGGCATCACTGTGCACCATTCGCGTCGCCTTGCCCAAGCTCGTCACCCGGTCAAGACACCGCCGCGGACTCGGCTCGAGGAGACCGTGCTCGACCTGGTCCATGCGAGTCGAACACCGCGTACCGCGGTGAGCTGGGTGGTTCGCGCCGTTCAGCGCCGGTTCACGACAACTGATCGGCTGGCCGCGACACTGGACCGTCGCAAGAAGATCAAGTGGCGGCGGCTGATCGAGGGAATGCTGCATGACGTGGCGGCGGGTGCGCATTCAATGCTTGAGCTGGAGCACCTCTACCGGGTCGAACGCGCCCACTGCCTTCCAGCAGGCACCCGGCAGCGCCGCGTCGCTGGTCATCGCGTGATCTGGGTCGATGTCGATCACGACGAGTTCGCCACAAGGATTGAGCTCGACGGTCGGCTCGGGCACGTAGAGGATGGTATCTTCCGCGACCGTCGTCGGGACAACGCCGGGGTTGTGGAGCGCACGTGGACGCTGCGCTACGGCTACGCGGAGATCTGCGGCGATCCATGCGGCGTGGCCGCCGAAGAGGCTCTCGTCTTTATGGATCGCGGCTGGATCGGGACGCCTCGAAAGTGCGGGGCAGCGTGCACCATCGCCGAAGCGATGGCCGATCTGCGTCGCCGCCGTGCCGCATGACCATGATCCGGTGCACTTACTGACTTATACGAGCACTAAGTGCACCGGATCATGCGGTGCGAAAAATCCGTTGCCCGCCGCGACGCGCGTCGCCGAGAATCCGGTCATGGCTACGACCCGGCGAGCCGACATGTTCACCGAGGACGGTAGGCCGTCCGACGACGACCCGCGTGAACACCGAGCAAGGCTGGGCGATGAGCGCACCACACTGGTCGAAGCGCTGCGCTGCCTGCGCCTCACACTCGAGATCAAGTGCGCGGACCTCGACGCCGAGCAGATGGCCCGGCGTGCAGTCGAGCCGTCGACCATGTCGCTTCTGGGGATCGTCCGGCACCTTGCCGAGGTGGAACGCGCGACGTTCCGGGTGTTGATGGCGGGCCAGGACGTCCCCCGCCTGTATTGCTCGGACACCGACCGTGATGGCGACTTCGATGGCGCTGTTCCGGACGCCGAGGTGGTCACCGAAGCATGGGACGCATGGCGTGCGGAGGTGGACTTCGCCACTCGGTTCGTCGCCGAGGCGCCGAGTCTCGACATGACCACCGACGATCCGTTGAATCGGCATGGCAGCGGTGGAGGGGCGATGTCACTGCGCGAGGTGCTGGTCGGAACGATCGAGGAGTACGCCCGCCACATGGGTCACGTCGACCTGTTGCGCGAGCGGATCGACGGACGCCTGGGCCAGTAGTCGGCCGACGTCGCGGAGGTCGAGCTCGAATTCATCGCCGAAATCAGGTCCGCCGGTGATCGCCAGCCAGACGAGGATCCCGACGAAAACAACGAGCGGTATCGCCAGCACCACGCCGACCAGCTTCGGATTCCAGCCGGTAGCTCGTACGAGGACGGCCACCCACCGGAAACCCGACTCGCGCATCAACTCGTAAATCGCCCGGTTTCGCCATACAAGTAGGAAGAAGACGAAGCCGGCTACGAGTCCAACGGCAACGACCACGAAGACGCCCAAGGGGCGGCCGAGCAACATCATGACCGCTGCCAGAGCCGCCAAGCTCCAGAAGACCCAAGTAGCAGCTGCGAGTCGGCGTGCCGCCGGCTGTTCGATCTCGTAATCCAGCACGATGCCTCCTGTCTTCCGCTCTTGACTGATCCAATACCGTAACGCTGGGAAGCGGTCAGTTCTCCAAACGGCCCGCGAACCCGCGCGAGCGCCGAAGCAGGCATCATGAACGCATGCGGGTTGGCCATGTCCTACTTGTCGTCGGACTCCTCGGTCTGCTCGGGTGCACGGCGGACGACGACGGGACGCCGGCGGCCGGGAACACGACCCCGAACCAAACTGCAGCGGAGTCGCCGGAGCTGACGGTCCCGACGACGTCGCCGAGTCCGAGCGCGCCGCCCGCCGATGCGACGGTGACGCCTCCCCCGCATCCGGTGTCGCTGCCTGCGCTGTTCGAGGCGGACTACGACGGCCGTGACCTCGAGCTCGGCGACGTCCTGGACCAGAACGGCGCCTACACGCGATACGCGGTCACCTACACCAGCGACGGGCTGACGATCTCCGGCATCCTCAACATCCCCGCCGGGGATGGCCCGTTCCCGGTGCTGATCCTCGCCCACGGCTATATCGACCCCGCGATCTACACGACCGGACGCGGCCTCGCCCGCGAGCAGGACTACCTGGCCCGCAACGGCTACGCCGTGCTGCACACCGATTACCGCAACCACGCCGGGTCGGACGACGATCCGGATAACCAGCTCGAGCTGCGGCTCGGCTACACCGCCGACGTCATCAACGCAGTTCACGCGGTCCGTGCCTCGGACATCGCGGAGTTGGACGGCGACCGGGTCGGGCTGCTGGGACGGTCCATGGGCGGCGGCGTCACCTACAACGCGCTGGTGACCGCGCCCGGCCTGGTCGACGCTGCCGTCGTCTACGCGCCGGTGAGCTCGCGCACCGCGGACAACTTCAACCGGTGGACGCGCGACAGCCCGGTCGGCGACGAGATCCTGGCGGCGTACGGCGAGCCGGACGAGTCGCCGGAGTTCTGGCGGAACGTCTCCCCTCGCCCCTTCTTCGACCGCATCACTGAACCTGTGCTTATGTTCCACGGCACCGCCGACGAGAGCTGCCCGATCGAGTGGTCGCACGAGACGCTGGACGC
>DASUTB010000040.1:0-23863 GCA_036374835.1 Jiangellaceae bacterium
CGCCTTGTGCGGAGCGGTCGATGCCGAACGCCTCGCACAGTACGCCGAGCTCGAAGGGCGCGACACCGTCGAGGGCCAACGCCGCGACGTTTCGGAGCATGTCCTGAGTCTTTCATGGCCGATGGCAGTATGTCGATGCCCAATGGCTTTCTTGCCACTCGTGGCAGTACCTCGATGCTGCAAGACTTTCTGCCATGACGCAGTTCATTGTTTCGGTGGTCGTGCTCGTCGTCGCTGTGGCGGCGATCATCGGGTCGTACCGGGCGATCCGCGACGACGGCGGCCCGAGGCGCAGCCCGCTGCCGGCAGAGCCTTCGATCGGCAATACGATCTTGCCTCATCCGTGCAGCCGCCGGCCGCACGACAGATCCGCCGTCGACGTGGTGGCCGAGCGTCGTCGCGCGCTGGAACGTCGCCGTGCTCAGTACGCCGGTGGGCGGGTGAACGTGTAGCCGGCATTTTCCAGGACCCTGGCGAACCCGATCGTGATCCGGTCGCCGAAAGCCGGGCCGACGAGCTGGACGCCGATCGGCAGGCCGTTCTCGTCCGTACCGGTGGGAATGGCAGTGGCGGGCAAATGGGCGACGCCGGCGAGGCCGGCCCAGAACGCTTGCAGGATATAGGGCTGCTGCGCACCGTCGACATCGATCGTCCGCCCGCTCAACGGACTGTGGTCGTGCGGGAAGGCGGACGTCGCGCTGATCGGCATCACCACGACGTCGTAGTCGTCGAAGAACCGGCGCCACGCCCAGCGCAAGATGTCGCGCTGGTTGTGCAGCCGCAGCCAGTTGTGATGGGACATCGTCCGCGCCCGGAATGTGGCGAGGCGGTGGTCGTCGTCCGGGAGCTCGTCGGCCTTGCGCCGCTCCCGCTCCCACACTTCAGGAGGATTGACCCCACCGAGGAAGCCGTGCAGCAGGTCGGCATATACCTTGAGCGCGTGATCGGTGTCGAACTCCGGGCGGGCGTCATCGACGACGTGCGCACCGAGTTCGTCAAGAGTGCGGCCGACGGCGCGGACGCGCTCGGCGACGTTGCCCGACACCGGCGCGACCGGGTCGTCGGCCCACAAGGCGATGCGTTTGCCCTGCACACCGGTGAAACGGGGGAGATCGTAGCGGACGCCCTCCTGCAGCCGATCGGGATGGGCGACCACGTCGAGCGCCAGGTCGAGGTCGGCAGCGGACCGGGCGAGGGGCCCGACGACCGCGATATCCGGGTCGGCGATCGCACCGGGCAGCGCGTGTCCGCGGGCTGGGACGAGGCTCCACGTCGGTTTGTGGCCGAACACGCCGCAGTAGTGCGCCGGATTTCGAATAGAGCCGGCGATGTCCGAACCGAACTCCAGTGCGCACATGCCGGTGGCTAACGCGACAGCGGATCCGCCCGATGATCCACCGGGGGTTCGGGACTGATCCCAGGGGTTCTTGGTGGTGCCGTAGATGTCGTTGTAGCTCTGGAAGTCGCCGAGATCGACTGGCACGTTCGTCTTGCCGTACACGATGGCTCCGGCGCCGCGGCACCGCTCCACGACGACCGCGTCCTCGGCCGCCACGTTGTCCACCAGGTGGGGGTAACCCCACGTCGTGGGCGCGCCGGTGAGGTTGAACGACTCCTTGACGGTCATCGGTAGGCCGAGCAGCGGCTGTTCGGGTGTCGGCGGCCCGTCGATGGCGGCTGCCACCGCCTTGGCACTGTCGACATCGCTCCATATGACCGCGTTCAGCGTGCTGTTGTGTTCATCGACCTGTGCCAGGTGCGCATCAAGCAGTTCCGCGGCGCTGATTTCGCCGCGCCGCAGCGCTGCGAGCTGTTCGGTGGCGGAGGAGAAGACGTCGACCATGCGCCGAAGCTACCAAGCCGATCGTGCCTGGCCAATGTCGACTGGGAGAGGGCGACTACGCACCTGGGCGCATAAATGCGCCCAGACATCGCCGTCGAAGTGAGTCGGCGGCCGGATCAGGCGTGGGCGCATCCATGCGCCCAGGTGTGCAGGACGCTGCTCCTCTGGTCCGGCCAAGCCGTTGCGGCCGGCGCGGCATCAGGCGAGGGCGTGGCGCAGGTCGGCGAGCAGGTCGTCCGCACTCTCGATACCGACCGACAGACGCACCAGGTCGTCGGGCACCTCGAGCGCGCTGCCCGCAGCGCTGGCGTGGGTCATCCGGCCCGGGTGCTCGATGAGCGACTCGACACCGCCGAGTGACTCGCCGAGCGTGAAGATCTGCGCGCGGTTGCAGACCCGCAGGGCCGCATCCTCGCCGCCGTCGACCCGGAACGAGATCATGCCGCCGAACCGGCGCATCTGCTTGGCCGCGACCTCGTGCCCGGGATGCGATTCGAGCCCCGGGTACAGCACTTGGGTGACCCGCGGGTGCTCGGTCAGTAGTCCGACGATGCGTTCGGCGTTGTCGCAGTGCCGGTCCATGCGCACGGCCAGGGTTTTCAGCCCGCGTTGCACGAGCCAGGCATCGAACGGTCCCGCCACGGCACCCATGGAGTTCTGATGGAACGCGATCCGTTCGGCGAGTTCCGCGTCGCGCACGACCACGGCACCGCCGACCACGTCGGAGTGGCCGCCGCAGTATTTCGTCGTCGAGTGCACGACGACATCCGCCCCGAGCGTTAGCGGCTGCTGCAGGTAGGGGGTGGCGAACGTGTTGTCCACGACGAGCAGCGCTCCCGCCTCGTGGGCGATGACCCCGAGCGCCGCGATGTCGGCGATGCCGAGCAGCGGATTGGTCGGCGTCTCGATCCAGATCAGCTTCGTCTCAGGGCGGATCGCGGCACGGACGGCACCGGGGTCGGTGACGGCCGCCGCCGTCCAGGCCACCCCCCACCGCTCGATGACCTTGCTGACGAGGCGGAACGTGCCGCCGTACGCGTCGTCCGGTATGACGATGTGGTCGCCGGGCGACAGCACAGTACGCAGCAGGGTGTCCTCGGCGGCCATGCCGCTGGCGAACGCGAATCCTCGGCGGCCGCCTTCGAGCGCCGCGAGGCACTGCTCCAGCGCGGCCCGGGTCGGATTGCCCGTCCGGCTGTATTCGTACCCAGCGCGCAGCCCGCCGACTCCGTCCTGCGCATAGGTGCTGGTGGCGTAGATCGGCGGAACTACCGCACCGGTCGCCGGATCGGGTTCCTGGCCGGTGTGGATCGCGAGAGTTTCGAAGTCGTGCACGACGTCCAAGGCTACGCAACGAGGACGCGTCTTGCCCAAACGGCCTGTCGGTGCGGCCGGATATCGTGCATATGAGATGCGTTGGGCTAGGTGAGGCAGGAGATGGCGTTCGACCGGCATGAAACGACGGCACATCGGCCGTACCGTCGGCTGGGTACCTACGCGACGGCGTTGACCACCCTGTTCGCCGTACTCATCGTCGTCGGCGTCGTGCTCACCGGCGCCCACTTCTGGCGTGCGAGAGTGTTCGACCGGCGGGCCGAGGGCCGGCTGATTCAGCAAGTGGTCGTGTCCGAAGCCGAGATCGACGCCGCACACGCCGTGGTCGTCACCGCGTCGGTCGTCTGGTGGCTGGTCGCCGCGGTCACGGCGGCCGTCTTCATCATGTGGCAGTTCCGCCACGCGCAGAACGCGAAGGCCTTCGGTGCGGTCGGCGGCCTTTCCCATCCGGCCTGGGCGATCGGTGCCTGGCTCATCCCGCTCGGCAACCTGATCTTGGGTCCGCGTCAGATCTACCGCAGCCGTGCGCCTGGTATCGGGCGCACAACGCTGCCGGTCAGAGTTCTCACCTGGTGGGCGATCGCCCTGGCGCTAGCCTTGCTGGTCCTCTGGCTGGCATCTCGGGCCTGGGTCGACGGCGCGCAGTACCGCTTCGACTTGATCCGCAACTCGACGGCGGACTACCTGATCGCCATTGCAGCGCTGACCAGCGCCGTTGCCGCGTCATTTGCGATCTACATCGTGCGGACGTTCAGCCGCCGGCAGGACGAGGCGACCGAGAAATGGCCCGTCGGAGGCGGCTCCGCGCGCGCGTCCGCTACGCCGCAGTAGAGCTGTTCCAATCCCGCAGGACAACCGATAAGATCACGTCGCCTGGATCCGGACGACAAGGACGAGGATGGCCCAGCCGCAGCCGTACAGCCCACCGTCGCCTCCTCCCATCCGGTATAGGTTGCACGGTCTGGTGACGACGCTGACCGTCCTCTTCGCGATCTTCATTGCGCTCGATGTGATCGGCGCGGCGAACTTCGTCTGGCGCGGCTCGATCTTCGACAGACTGTCCGACGGCGCGATCGTCTCCGAGGGGGAGGCGAACGTCGCCGACGGAATCAGCGTCGGCTACGGCGGCCTCTGGCTGCTGCTGTTCCTGGCCACGGCCGTGGTGTTCATCGTCTGGCAGTACCGGCACGCGGTGAACGCGCGAACGCTCGGCGTGCACGGTGGACTTGCCCACCCTGGCTGGGCGATCGGCGGATGGTTCATTCCGCTCGCGAACCTGGTGTTGCCCGCGCGGCAGATCTACCGATCGAGTCGTGCGCCTCGCGTTGTGCCGTCCTCCGGTACGATCGCGCTCCTCGTGGGGTGGGCCATCGCCATGTGGGTCAGCCAGGCGCTCGACCGAGCGGCATGGTGGCTTTGGACCGACGCGGACGGCTTCACCTCGCAGGACCTGGAGCAGTCGGCGACGTCGGATTACCTGAGCGGCGTGGCGGCGATGATCGACCTCGTGGCGGCGGTCCTCGCCCTACTGCTCGTCCGTATGCTGACGAAGCGGCAAGATGCGGCCTTCGATTCGTGGTTCGTAGAAGAGCCGGCTGCGCCACAAGGAGCGACGGTGCTCGACGCGCGAGGGCTATAGGCCCGCGGCGGCGGCGAGATCGGACTTGAGCGCCGCGAGCTGATCGGCTGCCAACGCCCGGGCGCCGGCCACGTCACCGTCGGTCTGGACCACCACTTCGAGGTAACACTTGAGCTTCGGCTCGGTGCCGCTCGGACGGACGACGATGCGTGCACCCTCGGCCAGGTAGTAGCGCAGTCCGTCCGTTGGCGGCAGCTCGCTCGTCCCCTCCGAGAGGTCCTCAACGCTGGAGACGGCGCGTCCACCGAGCTCAGTGGGCGGGTCGGAGCGCAGCCGCTCCATCGCGGTGCTGATCTGCGACAGGTCGTCGACGCGAACCGACAACTGGTCGGTGGCGTGCAGCCCGTAGCCGCGGGCGAGATCGTCGAGCGCGTCGGCGAGCGTCCGGCCGGCAGCCCGCAGCGTCGCGGCGAGTTCCAGGACGAGCACCGCCGCGGAGATGCCGTCCTTGTCGCGCACCGCGTCCGGGTCGACGCAATAGCCGAGCGCCTCCTCGTAACCGAATCGCAGGTCGTCCACCCGGCTGATCCACTTGAACCCGGTGAGCGTCTCCTGGTATCCGAGGCCGTACGCGGCGGCGATCTTGCCGAGTAGGGACGACGACACGATCGAGCAGGCGAACGTGCCGGTCAGGCCCGGCTCCCGCTCGGCGAGGTGTGCCGCGAGCAGGCCGCCGACCTCGTCGCCGCGCAGCATGCGCCAGCCGCCGTCGGCCATCGGGGCGGCGACGGCGCACCGGTCGGCGTCCGGGTCGTTCGCAAGTACCAGATCAGCATTGCGATCAGCGGCGAGTTCGACCGCCAGGTCGATCGCCCCCGGCTCCTCGGGGTTCGGGAACGCGACGGTGGGGAAGTCCGGATCCGGACTGGCCTGCTCGCTGACGGGCTCGGGTGCGGCGAATCCGGCTGCCGTGATGGCGCGTTCGATGACCTCCGCACCGACGCCGTGCAGCGGCGTGTAGACGGCTGTCACCTCTCGCGGTCCGCCCGGTCGGGCGACCGACGCGGCACGTTCGACGTAGGCATCGATCACGTCCTCACCGAGGGTGGACCAGCCGCTGGTCGCCAGCGGAACGGAGCCGGCGGACGGCACGGCATCGATCTGCGCCGAGATGTCCGTGTCCGCCGGTGGCGCGATCTGCGAACCGTCGCCGAGGTAGACCTTGTAGCCGTTGTCCTGCGGCGGATTGTGCGATGCGGTGACCATGACGCCTGCGTCGGTGCCCAGGTGCCGAATGGCGAAGGCGAGCACCGGCGTGGGCAGTGGGCGGGGCAGTAGCGCAGCCGAGATTCCGGCGCCGGCCATGACCGCGCACGTGTCACGGGCGAACTCTGCCGACATATGGCGGGCGTCGTAGCCGACGACGACGGACGTCCCCCCGCGTTCGCCAAGGTATGCGGCCAAACCCGCAGCGGTCCGGATCACGACCGCCCGGTTCATCCGGTTCGGTCCCGCACCGAGCGCTCCGCGCAGACCTGCGGTGCCGAACTCGAGCCGGCCGGCGAACCGGTCGGCGATGTCGTCGCGTGCCGCCGCCTCCCCGGACTCCGCCTTCGTGATCAGCGCCGTGAGCTCGGCTCGGGTGGCCGGGTCGGGGTCGTCGTCCACCCACGCCCGCGCGGCGTCGAGAACGTCCGTCACGCGATGGCTCCGACGATGTCGGCCAGCAGTTTGCCGATCCGCGGCGCGGCGGCGCGTCCGGCCTCGACGACCTCGTCGTGGCGCAGCGGCGTCGGACTGATGCCGGCGGCGAGGTTGGTGACGAGCGAGATTCCGAGCACCGCCATGCCGGCCTGCCGCGCGGCGATCGCCTCCAACGCGGTCGACATGCCGACGAGGTCGCCGCCGATCCGGTTGGCCATCTGCACTTCGGCCGGTGTCTCGTAATGCGGGCCGGGGAACTGCACGTACACGCCTTCATCGAGCGACCCGTCGATGGATCGCGCCGCATCGCGCAGTTGCTTCGAGTACAAGTCGGTCAGGTCGACGAAGTTCGCGCCCTCGATCGGTGACGTCGCGGTCAGGTTGATGTGATCGCTGATCAGCACCGGTGTTCCCGGTGACCACTCGGGACGCAGCCCGCCGCAGCCGTTCGTCAGCACGATCGTGTGGCAACCGGCCGCGGCCGCGGTCCGGACGCCGTGCACGACCGCCCGCACACCCTTGCCTTCATACAGATGCGTGCGCGCACCGATGTTGAGGGCACGGCTCGTCTCATTGATCTTGACTGAGCGGACCAGCCCGACGTGTCCTTCGACGGACGGCTCGGCGAACCCGGGCAACTCGGCCTGCGGAATCTCGGTCTCGGCGCCGCCCAGATGATCGATGGCCCCGGACCAGCCGGATCCGAGGACGAGTGCAATGTCGTGCTTGGCCACACCGGTCCGGTCGGCGATGACACGGGCTGCTTCGGTGGCGGCGACGAAGGGATCGGTCACGCGTCGACCATATCGCCACCGGCGAGTGTTCCGCTGCCACATGCCGGCGGACGGCTACCCGCGACGACGCCGGATGGAAGAATGTGACACGTGACGCGTGTGGCGATTCTCGGCGGCGGGCCAGGCGGCTACGAAGCGGCGCTGGTGGCCGCCCAACTCGGTGCCGACGTGACGCTGATCGACCGGGACGGGCTGGGCGGATCGGCTGTGCTGACCGACTGCGTCCCGAGCAAGACGCTGATCGCCACGGCGGACGTGATGACCGAAGCGGCCGAGTCCGGCGAGCTCGGCGTGCGTATCGGCGGAGACGCCGTCGGTGTCGACCTCCGAGCGGTGAACTCCCGGGTACGGTCGCTGGCTGAGGCGCAGTCCGCCGACATCGTTGCGTCGATGGACAAAGCCGGGGTGCAGGTCCTCCAGGGGACGGGACGTCTCGTGCCGGGCGATCGGGTGCGGGTGACAGGCCGGGACGGTGGCACCGACGAGTTCGGCGCAGACGTCGCACTGATCGCGACGGGCGCCCGTCCCCGCATCCTGCCTGCCGCCCAGCCGGACGGCGAGCGCATTCTGACCTGGGAACAGGTCTACGACCTGGACGAACTGCCCGAGCGCTTGATCGTCGTCGGCTCCGGCGTTACGGGTGCCGAGTTCGCCAGCGGGTACAAAGCCCTCGGTTCGGACGTCGTTCTGGTCTCGTCTCGCGATCACGTCCTGCCGAGTGAGGACGCCGACGCCGCGCTCGTTCTCGAGGGCGTCTTCGCCAGGCGCGGGCTGACCGTGCTGAATCGGTCGCGGGCGGCGTCCGTGCAGCGCTCCGGCGATGGTGTGGTCGTCACGCTGGAGAGCGGGCAGACCGTCGAGGGATCGCACTGCCTCATGGCGGTCGGGTCGGTCCCGAATACCGACGACCTGGGGCTGGACGAGTGCGGCGTCCGGCTCGGACCCGGTGGATTCATCGAGGTCGACCGCGTGTCGCGTACCAATGCACGAGGTGTCTACGCGGCCGGCGACTGCACCGGCGTGCTGATGCTTGCGTCCGTCGCCGCGATGCAGGGCCGAATCGCGATGTGGCACGCGCTCGGCGACGCGGTGTCGCCGCTGGCCGCAACCCAGGTGTCGGCGAACGTGTTCACCTCACCGGAGATCGCGACGGTCGGATGGAGCCAGGCTGCGATCGACGCCGGCGACATCGACGCCCGCACGATCAAGCTGCCGCTGGCCACCAATCCGCGCGCGAAGATGCAGGGGTTCCAGGACGGGTTCGTCAAGCTGTTCTGCCGTCCGGTGACGGGCATCGTCGTCGGCGGCGTCGTGGTGGCGCCGCGGGCGAGCGAGTTGATCCATCCGATCGCGCTGGCGGTCAAGTCGTCGCTGACCGTCGACGCCGTTGCGCAGACGTTCACCGTCTACCCGTCGATCTCCGGCTCGATCGCCGAGGCCGCCCGTCAGCTCCACCGCCGCGCGTAGAGCTGTCGTTCGATCACGTTCGGCAGGCTTGGCGACATCACAACATGCACGCAGACCTGTTGTGATGCCATTACGCCTCGTGGTGCTGTCAAGGCTAGAAGTCGAAGCCGCCGCCGAAGTCGAAACCGCCTCCGTCGAAGCCGCCGCCTCCGTCGAAGCCACCGGCATCCATGCCGCCTCCGGTTTCGGCGAGACCGCCGCCGAAGCCGTACATACCGGCGTGCATCATCGACGAGCCGAGCATGGTGCCCATCAGGATGGTCGGCAGCATCATTCCGTAGTAACCCGCCGCCCAGGCGCCGTAGGCGGGGCCGGCATCCCAGTAGGGACGGCGCTCGCCGTTGACCGTCACCAGCCGGGAGTCCGGGTCATCGCCCTCGCGGATCCGGATCGCGTCGGCCGCGCAGGCAGGTACACGCCTGGTCACTCCGCCGGGCGGCGTCCACTCGATGTCCTCCACCGATGGGCCGTGCCGAGGGTCGAAGAAGCAGGGCATCCGGCGCTCGGGCAGTTCCTCGCCGTCCCGGCGGGCGCGGACGCAGGCGAGCAGCCAGCGTCCCTCCTCGAGATTGGACGTGACCGGCCGCAACTGCTCGACCGTCTCGGCCCTCTGCACCGAGTACTTGGCGGTCTCGTACAGGTCGAGTGCGCGGGCGTATTCATTGCGTGCTTCGAGGCTGGCCGTGGGTTCGAGCTCGAGATCGGTGAGTTCCTCGCCGTAGGCGGTGATGTCCTCGTCGACGGCCGGCTGTACCTGGTCGAGCTCGGCCTGCTCACGGCGGCGCTTGTTCCGCCGGTAGTAGAGGAACCCTCCGGCGCCGACGGCGGCGAGGATCGCAAGCGGCAGCGCGCCGCCACCGTCGGATCCACCGTCCGAGCCGGCACCTGTCTCCTCGGCGAGCTGTTCGATCTGATTGATGAACGAATCTGTGGCTTGCTGGACCGAGGGGTTGTTGCCGATTGCAGACTCGGCGGCAGCGAGGACATCGTCATATGGCAAGTTGTCGGACGAGACGTTTCCCGAGCGCTCCGGCGTGAACATGAGGTAGGTGCCGTCTTGACCAGCGGTCCGCCTGATGTCGTCGATCGCTGAACTTGGCGTGCCGTTCGGAAGAATCGCGATGTAGATTGGCACGCTCGCGTCGTCAAGCTGTTCGCGGATGTAGTCTCTCGAGTCGGCGTCGAACGGGGTTTCGGCTTCTTCGAGCTCGCGCTCAGCATCCGGGTCGACGTAGAGCGGGTCGTCCCGCAGCGACTGTCCGGCCTCCTCGTACAGCTCGCTCATTCATCCATTATCGCCACAACGTGCAAGCTTCATCGCTGCGGTCTCGTCGAGAATGCTTGACGGTGACAAAGAATCGTTTGACACTGACAACTATGGATGGAGTCGACGGCAACCAGGTGAAGGAACTGCGAGCGTTCAACCGGTTCTACACGTCGGTACTGGGCCTTCTCGACCGTGGCCTACTGCGGTCGGAGTTCACCCTCACCGAGGCGCGGGTCATCTTCGAGCTGGCTCAGCAAGACGTAATCGACGGCGTCGAGCTGCGCAACCGTCTGACGATCGACGCGGGTCACTTGAGCCGCATCGTGAGCCGGCTCGAGTCCGCAGGAGTGGTCGAGCGGTCCCGTTCGGAAAGTGACGGGCGCCGTCAGGTATTGCGCCTCACCGCGGCCGGCCGCCGAGTCTTCGATGACCTGAATGCGCGTTCCGACCGGCAGGCCGAGCAGTTGCTCGGCCGGCTAGCGCCACCCGACCGGTGGGCGCTGATGAGCTCGCTCGCGAACGTGCGGGCGCTGCTCGACGCCGACACGGGTGAGGCGCGAACGGTGGTGATTCGCGGACCACGTGCCGGCGATCTCGGGTGGGTGGTGCAGCGCCATGGCGCGTCGTACTCCGCCGAGTACGGGTGGGACCAGACGTTCGAGGCGCTCGTTGCGAAGATCGTCGCCGAGTTCGGATCGGGTTTCGATCCACGTTGTGAACAGGCGTGGATTGCCGAGCTGGACGGCCGTCCCGTGGGGTGCGTCTTGTGCGTTCGCAAGGACGCCCAGACGGCGCAGTTGCGGCTGCTACTGGTCGAGCCGTCGGCGCGCGGATTCGGTGTCGGGAGCCGGCTCGTCGACGAATGCCTGGCCTTCGCCACGGCGGCCGGCTACGAGTCGATGGTGTTGTGGACCAACGATGTGCTTCACGCCGCCCGCCGGATCTACGAGCGAGCCGGATTCGAGCTGATCGAGGAGGAGCCTCACCACAGCTTCGGGCATGACCTGGTCGGCCAGTACTGGCGCAAGCAGTTGGCGTGATCACGCTCAGTCGTGAAGTGTCGCCGGTTGAACCGACGCGCGGCGTCAGCACGCGTCTACCTGCTCGTAGTGGTCGGTGGAGATCTGCTCCAGCGATGTCACCGTCGCGTCACCGAGACCCAGGTAGTCCTGCGAACCCAGGGCGTAGTACGGGTTGTAGGGGTCGACACCATAGGAGACGGCCCGTCCCGCGGTCTGGTGTTCGGCGTTGGCCGCCGTCCAACAAGTCGGGTCGGGCGTCGGCGTCGGTGTTGGTGTGGATGTCGGGGTTGGTGTTGGCGATGGCTGCCCATCCCGATCGACGCGACGGTTGTTCTCGAAGAAGAATTCGGTGAGATAGGCCGGGTAGTTGATCGAGTTCGTCGTGATGTACGACCCGCCCGGTCCGTCCCCGGCCGGCCAGTTGTGTCCCATGCCGGTGTTCTGGATCAGTGACACGCGAGGGCCGGCGCCGTCCGACCAGAGGGCGCCCGAACCGGAGGTGTTGGCGCCGTCAAGGCCTGAAAGCGAGAACGACGACTGCGAACCGGCGCCGTAGATCTGGGCCATGACCTCGGCGTTGAGGGTGTTGTAGCCGGTCGCGACGGTCGTGTCGTCCGACCCGTAGATGACTGACGTCACCTGAGTGTCGAAGCCGTCCGCATAGCTGCCCGCGAAGCCGGTGCAGGTGTTTCGAGCTTCCGTGGCCGTGGTCGCGACAAAGCCGATCTCGCCCGACGACGTGCCGACCGTCGGCCCGGCGTTGATGCCGACGCCGGCGAAGACGTCGGGAGCTAGACAGCCCATGACCATGGTCTCGCCACCGCCGGAGGACAGCCCGGAGATGTAGACCTGGTCCGGGTCGATCCCGAGGGAGTCGTCCGCGAGCAGGGCATCGACGAGGTCGAGCAGGTTGTCGTCGTGGCGCGAGGGGTTCGACCGCGAGTGGTTCGAGTCGTAGTAGTCCCAGCACCCGAGCAGTACGCCGCCGTTCGGGGCGTCAGGGATGGCCACGACCATGCCGTAGGCGTCGGCCGTCGAGGTCCAGTTGCCGCCCTCGCGCAGGTCCGTGGCGGTCTGGATACAACCGTGCAGGTTGATCATCAGTGCCCGACCGGCGGGCAGAGCGGGCTCTGACTCGGGCAGGTACACGTGGGTGCTCATGCCGGCGGTCGTGCGGGTGGACCAGGTGCCGGCAGAGGCGGAGTCTGCCCCACCTTCGTCGCCGGCGGAGTCGCAACCGGGCAGGACGTCGAACGGGGGCGGGCATTCGATGGCGTTCGCGGGTGCTGCGAGTGTTGCGACGAGGGTCGCGGGTGCGACCAGCGATAACGCGGCTACGAGGACGATAGTGCGGCGCCTTTGCTGCCGTGCGGTGCGCATGTTGACCTCCGTTGGTCACCGGTAGCGGGCTGATCTTGCGCAAGATAATGTGACCTGAATCACCTGTCAACTATGTTCGTTGGGGGTTACGGTCAGGCGTTATGAGTGAGCTGGATCTGAGCGGGAAACGGGCCCTGGTCACCGGCGGCGCGGGCGGCATCGGCGCCGCGGTGTGCCGCAGGCTCGCCGTGGCCGGCGCGGCGGTTGTGGTGGCGGACGTCGACGGCGAGCGTGCGGTTGCATTGGCCGGCGAGTTCGGCGGAGAGGCGTGGCAGGTCGATCTGTCCGATACACCGTCGCTCGCAGACTTGACCCTGGACGTCGACGTTCTCGTCAACAATGCCGGCATACAGCACGTCTCGCCGGTCGACGAGTTCCCGCCGGAGAGGTTCGCGTTCATGTTGCGGCTCATGCTCGAAGCCCCGTTCCTACTGGTTCGCGCGGTACTGCCGGGGATGTACGAGCGCGCATGGGGGCGCATCGTCAACATCTCCAGCGCCCACGGTCTGCGGGCCAGCGCGTACAAATCGGCGTACGTGTCGGCCAAGCACGGATTGGAGGGACTGTCCAAGGTCGTCGCGCTCGAGGCGGCATCGCGAGGAGTGACGTCCAACTGCATCAACCCCGGCTATGTCCGCACGCCACTCGTGGAGAAGCAGATCGCCGACCAGGCGCGCCTCCACGACCTCGATCCGGCCGATGTCGTCAACGACGTACTGCTGGCCAACTCGGCGGTCAAGCGGCTGATCGAGCCGGACGAAGTGGCCGAGGCTGTGGCGTATCTGTGCCGGCGGGAGACGGCGTCGGTGACCGGAACCGATCTCGTCATGGACGGCGGTTGGACCGCGCGATGAAATCGTCAACCGAAAAGGTCTCCCTAGCAACCCGTCGACGCGTCGTTAAGGTGCACAAAATGGCGTTTACGTGGTCATTCTGGAGGGGTTGTGCCGCACGCTCATAACGGGTCGGTTGCCATTGCCTTTGAGACACATGAGGCGGCCGGTGTGGACGCGCCCTGGGTCGTGCTGGTGCACGGGCTCGGCTACGCCCGATGGGGCTGGGAGCCGGTCCTGGATCAGCTTGCCGCGCGGTACCGGCTCGTCCTGATCGACAATCGCGGCATCGGCGAGAGTGACGTGCCGCGCGGACCGTACGACACGGAGACGATGGCCGGCGATGTTCTCGCGGTTCTGGACGCCCTTGGGCTCGATCGTATTCACCTGATCGGGACGAGCCTCGGTGGCATGATCGCGCAGCGGATCGCCGTCCGGGCGCCGGAGCGCATCGACCGGCTCGTGCTCGTCTGTACGACACCTGGCGGCGACGTGGCGTATCCGCTGCCGCCGGCCACCGTCGACCTGATCGCTCGGATGCCGCAACTTCCGCCCGCCGAGGCGCTGGAGTTGGCCGTCAACAATGCCCTCGCAGATCGCACGTTGGCCGAACGCCCGGAGGTGGCGCAGCGCGTGATGCAGCATCGGCTGGCGGCGCCGCAGGACCCGGTCGGCTGGGCGGGCCAGGCTGCTGCCGGGGCGGGGCACGATCTCGGGCACGGGGTGTCGTCCATCCGGTGCCCGACGTTGGTGATACACGGCGCCGAGGACCGCGTCGTCGACGTCCGCAATGCCGATGTGCTCGGCGAGCTGATCACGGGCGGCAGCGTCGTGGTGTTGCCCGGTCTGGGGCATCTGCTGTTCTGGGACGACCCGGAGCGGTTCGTCGCCGAAGTCGCCACCTTCCTGTCAAGGGATTGACTCTCTGTGTCGGTCAGGTGAACATGACACATGAACCACCTGTCGGGTTGACTTGGAGCGAACGTGCAGTTTCCTGACCTCACCGCGAAGCGGGCCGAGCTGAACGCCGACAAGAGCGCACTGGCCGACGTCGCGACCGGGCGTGAGTTCAACTACGCAGAGCTCGACCAACGTGCCAGTGGGGCAGCCGTGGTGTTCCGCGACGCCTGGGGTGTCCGGCCCGGCGATCGGGTTGCGGTGCTCGCGCACAATCGCACGGACACGATCGAGC
This sequence comes from Jiangellaceae bacterium, assembly GCA_036374835.1. Taxonomy (GTDB): domain Bacteria; phylum Actinomycetota; class Actinomycetes; order Jiangellales; family Jiangellaceae; genus DASUTB01. The sequence continues at coordinate 14,417 of DASUTB010000040.1, forward strand.
TGCTGTTCGCCTGCGCGAAACTCGGGGCGGTGCTCGTCCCCCTCAACTGGCGGCTTTCGGTGCCTGAGCTCAAAGAGATCGCCGCGGACGCCGATCCGGTCGGGCTGGTCTACGACGACCCCAATGCCGAAGCGGCTGGCGAGCTCTGCAAGGAGCGTGGACTGCGATCCATGGCATTCGGTCCCGATCCATCCGGCGCTGAGCTCGGCTACGAGACGGCGCTCGGTGAGGCAGGCGCAGAGTCGATCGTCCACCCGCCTCGCGACGAGGGTGAGCTCTGGTACCTGCTCTACACGTCGGGCACGACCGGCACGCCCAAGGGCGTTAGGCAGACGTTCGGCATGGCGCTGGTCAATCACCTCAACATCGGGCTGGCCGTCGGCATCACCGGCGATGACGCGTTCCTTTCCGTGCTGCCGCAGTTCCACACCGGAGGCATCAACCTCTACACGCTGCCGATGCTGCTCGCCGGCGGGACGACGCTGATCACGCGATTGTTCGATCCCGGCGAGACGCTGGCCCTGCTCTCCACGCGGGCGAACCTGTTCTTCGGCGTGCCGACGATGTTCCAGATGCTGGCCGACCATCCGGACTTCGCCACGACCGACCTGTCCGGTGTCCGCTCGTGGGCGTGCGGCGGTGCGGCCATGCCGGTGCCGCTGCTGGAGCGGCTGGCAGCGCGCCGCATTCAGGTTCGCCAGGGTATGGGTATGACCGAGACCGGGCCGACCGTGTTCCTGCTCGACGAAGAACACGCGATCGAGAAGGCCGGTTCGGTCGGCAAGCCGCAACCGTTCGTCGAGGCGCGGATCGTGGACCGTTCGGGCCGTGATGTGGCCGACGGTGAGGCCGGAGAGCTGCTGCTGCGCGGCGCGGGTATCACGCCGGGTTACTGGCGCCGGCCCGGCGCGACGTCGGCCGCGTTCACCGACGGCTGGCTTCATTCCGGTGACGTCGCCCGGCGCGATGCCGATGGGTACTACTACATCGTCGACCGCTGGAAGGACATGTACATCTCCGGCGGGGAGAACGTCTATCCGGCCGAGGTGGAGCGGGTGATGATCGCCTTTCCGGGTGTGGCAGACGTCGCCGTCGTCGGCGTGCCGGACGAGCAGTGGGGCGAGGTCGGCAAGGCGTTCGTCGTCCCCTCGGCCGGCGCGGACGTGGACCCGGACCGGCTGCTGGAGCTGTGCCGGGCCGAGCTGGCCGCCTTCAAGGTGCCCAAGCACGTCGAGATCGTGGACGCGTTGCCGCACAACGCTTCGGGCAAGGTGCTCAAGGACGAACTCCGAACACGCCCAGCACCACAGGACTGACGACAAGGCGGACGATGGCGAGGACGCTCGTCATCACTGGACGGATATGGTCGCCACGGCACGAGCTTCCGGCAACCACAGGATGGTTATGACTCTGCACGTGCGGTGGTTCGGCTACGACGAGCTGCCGGAGCCGCTCGGCGACGACGTGCCAGGCTTGGTCAAGCTCGCTGCTGCGACCTTCGGTTGACGCATTGAAATGGATCAGGTGAGGAACCGGCACGTTTGGCCGCCGAATTGTCACCTGATCGTTTCGGCCGGCTCGCGACGGTGTTGATCAGGTGAGGAACTGGCTCATTTTGCCGCGTGCTTGTCACCTGATCGTTTGCGCAGCAGCGATCAGGTGAAGAAGTGACGATCAGGTGACCAACATCAGGGGGTGGCGCCGAGGCCGCGGGCGATGAACGCGAACATCTGGTCAAGCACCTCGTCCGGTACCTCGGCCGAGTCGGGGTAGTTCCAGAGGATCCAGCGCATGCCGACAAGCTCGCCGACACCCATCAGGGCCCAGGCGAGCACTTCCGGGTCGGCTTCGACGATCTCGCCCTCGTCCATCGCCGCGCGCAACCCCTCGACATACCCCTCCGCGATGCGTGCGTAGTGCCGGTGCATCGCGTCGGGTGATACGAACTCGGCCTGCCGGATGATCCGGTAAAGCTTCGGGTGCTGCGCAGTGAAGTTGAAGAACGCCGCGAACCCGAGCCGCTCGCGCTCGGTGCGGGTCGTGCCGGACGCCGCGCCTTCGGACATGGCCTGGCGCACCCGGCGGTTCAGATCGTCGACGAGTTCGTCGAAGATCTGCCGCTTGCTCTCGAAGTACAGGTAGAACGTGCCCTGCGCCACGCCGGCGTTCTCGGTGATCTTGACGATGGACGCCGCGTCGTAGCCGTGATCGCCGAACACTTGCTCGGCCGCGTCGAGCAGCTTGCGCCGGGTCCGGGCGCCGCGCTCGGAAAGGGGAGCTCCGCTGGTGCCGGTCAGTACCTCGTTCATTGCCTCGGAATATAACAGCTGAATCACTTCTCACAGAAGTCTTGAATCGGACGTAACCTGCCCTTAACTTATACCTGAATCACCTCTCATGTTTGTCATGTGGAGGGACCCGGCTATTGCTCCCGAGAGGAGAAAGGCGATGAACAGACGAGTTCTTCTGCGAGCCGGTGCGCTGAGCGCCGCGCTCGCGCTGTCCGTGACGGCGTGCAGCGACTCCGAGCCCGAGGCGGAGACCGAGACCGACGACGACGCCGGTAGCGAGCAGGACGAGACCAGTGACGAGTCCGAGGACGTGCCCGAGGGCGAGACCATTCAGGTCGGCGTCCTGACCTCGACCAGTGGGTTGCTGTCGAGCTATGGCGAGCAGTTCACCGAAGGTTTCGAGGCGGGCATGGACTACGCGACGGACGGTACCGGCATGGCCGGCGGGCACACCATCGAGGTCTCGTTCCACGACGACGCAACCGATCCGGCCACTGCGACGGCGGTCGCAACCGATCTCATCGGGCAGGGTTACTCGATCATCACTGGCACCGTGTCGTCCGGCGTCGCGGTGCAGGTGGCGCCGCTCGCCGAGCAGAACCAGACGCTCTACATCAGCGGGCCGGCCGCCACCGACGAGGTCACCGGTATCAACGGCTACACGTTCCGCTCCGGACGGCAGACATGGCAGGACGTGCGGGCCGCCCAGTCGTTCCTCGGCGATGTCGAAGGAAGCGAGGTGCTGGTCTTCGCCCAGGACTACGCGTTCGGCCAGTCGAACGTCGCCGCCGTCGAGGCGGTGCTCGGCGAGGCCGGTGGGGCGACCGTCGAGTCGCTCCTCGTGCCGCTTGAGACGACGGACTTCACACCGTTCGTGCGCCAGATCGTGGACGCGGAACCCGACATGGTCTTCGTTGCATGGGCCGGCGAGACGACCGCGAACATGTGGCAGACACTCGCCCAGCAGGGAGTCTTCGACGAGACGCAGGTCGTCACCGGGCTGGCCGACCGGGCCGGCTTCCCGCTGTTCGGCGATGCCGCCGAGCACATCAACTTCCTGTCGCACTACTTCGCCGAGGCGAGCGAGAACGAGGCCGCGACGGCTCTTGCCGACGCGGTCGGCACGCCGGACATCTTCCACGTCGATGGATTCGCCGCGGCACAGATGGTCGTGCGGGCGGTCGAGGAGGCCGGCAGCGACGTGGACGGCATGGTCGCGGCGCTTGAGGGCTGGACGTTCACCTCCCCGAAGGGCGAGTCCACCGTCCGGCCCGAGGATCATGCCCTGTTGCAGCCGATGTTCCAGGCGAGCCTCGCCACTAACGGCGACGAATACCAGCCCGAACTGGTCGCCGAGCTGGCGCCGGATCAGGTAGCCCCACCGGTCGCCAATGGCTGACGTGCTCACCACGCGAGGGCTCGGCGTCACGATCGGTGGCGTCGAGATCCTGCGCGATGTGTCGCTCGATGTGCGGTCGGGAGAGATCCTGGCCGTGCTCGGGCCGAACGGCGCGGGCAAGACGACGTTGTTCAACGTGTTGTCCGGTCTGCGCCGCCCCACTTCCGGGAGCGTGACGCTGGCCGGGCGGGACGTCACCGCCCTGCCGGCGTTCCGGAGGGCTCGGCTCGGGCTGGCCCGCAGCTTCCAGATCACCAGCGTGTTCCCGACGCTGACCGTTCTGGAGAACGTGCGGCTCGCCGCGCAGGCGCATGCCGGAAAGAGCCTGGCGCTGTGGCGGGCGGTCAGGCGCGGTGACGCGGCCTACGAAGACGCGCGGCGGGCGCTGCGGCTGGCCGGCATCGACGGGGGTGATGCGGTTGCCGACGCCGCGTCCCTCTCGCACGGCGGCAAGCGCAAGCTCGAGGTGGCGCTGGCGATCGTCGGCCGTCCCAAGGTTCTGCTGCTCGACGAACCCACCGCCGGCATGAGCGCCGAAGACGTGCCCGAGCTCATCGCGGCGATCCGGGGCATCCGCGACGAGCTCGGCACGACGATCGTGCTGGTCGAGCACCGGATGGACGTCGCCCTGGGCCTGGCCGAGCGGTTGGCCGTCATGCATCACGGCGCGCTGCTGGCCTGCGACACACCGGAGAACGTCATGGCCGACGAGACAGTGCAATCCGCCTATGTCGGGGAGTCGTTGTGAGCTCGCTGCTCGAAGTGGACCGGCTCAACGTCGTGCTCGGTGAGTCGCATGTGCTGCACGACGTGTCGTTCAGCGTCGCCGAGGGCGGCGTCACCGCACTCCTCGGCCGCAATGGAGTCGGCAAGACCACCACGATGCGCGGCCTGCTCGGCCTCGTGCCCCGTACCGGTGCCGTCACGCTGGCCGGGACGGACGTCTCCGCGATGCTCACGCACGAGATCGTGTCCCGCGGTGTCGGCTTCGTCCCCGAGGACCGCGAGGTGTTCGCCGGGCTCACCGTCCACGAGAATCTGCGCCTTGCCGAGCGGCGGGGGAGCGAGCACAACTATGACCTGGTGTTCACGCTGTTCCCGAGGCTGAAGGAGCGGCGGGGGCAGCGGGCCGGCACGTTGTCCGGCGGCGAGCAGCAGATGCTCGCGCTTGCCCGCGGGTTGCTCAACGACAACATGCTGCTGCTCGTCGACGAGCCGAGCCAGGGCCTCGCGCCGCACCTGGTGACCGAGTTCGCCGGCGTGCTCGAGAAGGTCGCCGAGTTCGTGACGGTGCTGCTCGTCGAACAGAACCTGACCATGGTGCGCCGGTTGGCCCGCGACGCGATCGTGCTCGACCAGGGCCGGGTGGTGTGGACGGGGACGGCCGCCGCCTTGCTCTCGGACGCCGAAGGCACCCGGGACCTGCTCGGCGTGGGGATGGCCTCATGAGCACTTTCGTCCTGATGACCGTCACCGGCCTCGGCCTTGCCGCGCTCTACTTCCTCGTCGCCTCCGGGCTGTCGATGATCTTCGGCCTGATGCACGTGCTGAACTTCGCGCATGCGGCCTTCCTCACTCTCGGTGGTTACACGGCGTGGCTGATCGCCGACACGACCGGTAGCTTCCTCGCCGGGGTGTTCGGCGGTATCGCGGCCGCCGCGCTGCTCGGCGCGCTGACCGAGAAGGCGCTGCTGCGGCGGATGCACGGCGACCACGTGCCGCAGGTGCTGCTGACGGTCGGACTGCTGCTTGCGTTCACCGCGCTGGTCCGGGCGGTCTTCGGTTCAGACCCCCGCCCAATAAGAACGCCGGCGTGGATCAATGACGTCACGTCGATCGCCGGAGCGCCGATCCCGAACAACCGGTTCGTGCTGATCCTCGTGGCGCTCGCAGTGTACGCGGCCATGACGTTGTTCCTGGCCCGGACACGGTACGGGCTGATCGTGCGCGCCGGTGTGGAGAACCGTCCGATGGTGACGGCGCTGGGTATCGACGTGCGCAAGGCGTTCATGCTCGTCTTCGCGATCGGCGCCGGACTGGCCGCCCTGGCAGGTGCGCTCGTCGCCGCCGTCAACGGCGCGGTCGCGCCGGAGCAGGGCGTCACTCTGCTGATCTTCGCGTTCATCGTCGTGATCATCGGCGGGCTCGGATCGTTCCACGGCTCGGCGCTGGCCGCACTCATCGTCGGGCTGACCCAGCAGTACGCCAACTTCTACGCGCTCGTCGGTATCGGCGACCTGATCATCGTGCTGCTGCTCGCCGGTGTACTGCTCACCCGCCCGCAAGGTCTGCTCGGAAGGAGCCTGGTATGACGTCGGTCGAGACTCCGGACCGGGTCGCGAAGCCGGACGAGCCTCCGGTCGGTGCCGTGCAGCGCTCGGGCGCCCGCGTGCGGTGGGTTGCCGCCGGTGTGCTCGTCGCCGTCGCCGTGGTGCTGCCGTTCCTCCCGGTGCCGGTACCGATCGTGTTCGACGGGACGCTCGACAGCCCCGGCGTGCTGCATCTGCTGTCGCTGATGTGCGTCATGGGTGCCGTCGCGATGACCTATGACCTGCTGTTCGGCTTCACCGGACTCCTCTCGTTCGGGCACGGCCTGTACGTCGCGCTCGGCATGTACACGACGGCGGTGGTGCTCAGTGCCACGGATCTCGGGTTGGGTGCGGCGGTTCTGGTCGTCCTCGTGCTGGGGCTGGCCGTCCCACTGACGCTCGGCGCGGTGTGCCTGCGGGTCAGCGGAATCGCGTTCGCCATGGTGACGCTCGCCTTCGCCCAGGCCGGGTCGATCTTCGTGCTGCGTGACCCCTTCGACATCACCGGCGGCGAACTCGGTCTGGTGCTCGACTTCGCGAAGTTGCCCGACCGGCTGGTGGGGGTGTTCAACGCGCAGTACCGGTACTGGCTGGCACTGGCGCTGTTGCTGGTGGTCGTCGCGGTCGTCCGGTGGTCGTTGAACTCGCGGCCGGGCCGGGTGTGGCAGGCGATTCGCGACAACGAGCAACGGGTCGCCGTCCTGGGCCTGCGTCCGTACACGTTCAAGCTCATGGTGTTCGTGCTCGCGTCGTTCCTCGCGACCGTGGCGGGCGCCGTCTACGCCGTGATCGTCGGCGGCGCGCACGCCGAGGTCACCAAGGCGACCTTCACGCTCGGCCTGCTGGTCATGGTGGTGCTCGGCGGCACCGGACGTCCCTATGGCGCAGTCGTCGGCGGGCTGGTGTACACGTACCTGACGCACCGTCTCGGTGCGCTGTCGACGGCCACGCAGGACCTGCCTGCACCTGTCGAGGGAGCGCTCGGCGAACCGCTGCTGATTCTCGGCACGATGTTCGTGCTGCTCGTGCTGTTCCTGCCCGGCGGATTGGTGTCGATCGCGCGCCTTCGAGGTCCGGGTGTGGTGGATCGGTTGCGCGCCGCGCTCGGCCGGGCGAACGCATGACGGGCATCGTCGGGACGGCGTCCTACCTTCCGGAGCGCTGGCTGTCCGCAGCCGAGATGGCCGGGATGAGCGGCATTCCGGAGGACGTGATCATCGAACGGTTCGGCCTGCGCGGCAAGCACATCGCGGCGGCGGACGAGCATGTCAGCGACATGGCTTTGCACGTCAGCCGGCAGCTGCTGGACGAGTTGGCGGTCGATCCGGGTTCGGTGGACGCGGTCGTCTACTTCGGTTCGTCGTGGAAGGACTACGGAGTCTGGCACGTCGCGCCCAAGCTGGCACACGAGTTGGGCTGCCGCAACGCCTTCGCGCTCGAGCTCGACTACGTTTCCTGCGGCACACCGGTGGCGTTGCGGGTGGTCAACGGCATTCTGAAAGCCGAGGACGACGTCAGCAGGGTGCTGATGGTGGCGGCCTGCCGCGAGTCGTACCTGGTCGACTACGAGAATCCGCGCGCCCGGTTCACGTACAACTTCGCCGACGGCGCTGTCGCCGCTCTGCTGGATCGTGACCACGACCGCAACGAGGTGCTCGGCTCGCACATGATCACGGACGGATCGTTCTCCTACCAGGTGCGGATCCCGGCGGGCGGGAGCGTCGAGCCGGCGTCGACTGATTCCGTGGCGCGTCGCCGGCATTTCTTCGACGTGGTGGATCCGGCGGCGATGAAGCAGGGGCTCGACGTCGTGTCGCTGCCCAACTTCGTCCAGGCCGCCGAACAGGCGTGCAAGCGCTCGGGGCTGAGCCTGGACGACGTCACATACCTGTGCGGGATCCACATGAAGCGCTCGATGCACGACGTGCTGGTCGAGTCGCTCGGGCTTGCGCCGGATCGCGCCACTTACCTGGACGACACCGGGCACATGAGCGGCGTCGATCCGATGCTGGCGCTGGACCGGGCGGTGCGGTCGGGAGACGTCCGGACCGGGGACGTCGTCCTGATGCTTGCCGCCGGCACCGGCTATACCTGGGCCGCGTCCGTCCTCCGCTGGGGCCCCTCCTGAATGACCATGTTTGGCTGGCATTCACCGGCCAAACATGGTCCGCAGACCGCGTATTGCACGGATAGTCCGCGTATCGGCTTAGCGCGGCCGGATTAGCCGCGTACCGGCGCGCCGTGCAATGCGATACGCGGCGAATCCGTGCGATGCCAGCTCCGCACGCCTCGTAAGGCACCGAAACGGGAGCCAAACATGATCATTCCTATTGGTAGGAGATGTAGACCGGCTGGGGGTCCTTGCTAAGGGTGTCCTTCGGTGAGTTCGGTCCGGGGTTATCGCGTTCGAAGAAGTTCTTCCAACCCCAGTGCCAGTGCGCGTCCTCGGCTCCGGCGGTGATCGCGTGCCAGGTGTCGTCCTTGACCGACAATCCGCCCTGTCCCTCGCCGTCCATCTGGATGACGAGCGCGATCTCCTCGCGGTCCACGAGAGTGTCCCGCTCGGTGATCATCGAGGTGCGGAACTGGTGGAGCAGGATCAGCTTCTGCGGCAGGCCCTCGTCCCGCACCAGGTCGGCGACGTAGTTGATCACCTCGTTGAGTTCGGCCGCCGGCACCGACCCGATCTGCTGCAGGTGTTCCTCATTCGGCCCGAGCCGCCACTCCGGGTCGAGCGCGATGCCGACGTTCGGCCTCTTGAGCAACTCCTCGTAGTGCTTGACCTGGTAGAGGAAGTCGTTGCGGCCCGGCTGGAAGTCGAGCGTCACGTATCCGTCGATCTGTTCGGCGTACTCGACGTACTCGGTGAACCGCGACGGCGGATGCATGGTGCTGAACTCGACGTACCGCGGCCCGCCGGACTCGAAGACGTTGTCGGGACGATCGGTGGACCCGCCGTTGTGCGCGACGGTCGCGATCGGATTGAACGTCGGGACGACGATCGCATCGCCGGTGTCGTACTTGTCCAGCAGCGGCCGCATCGCCTCGTAGGTCGCCTCCGGACCGTTCTGTTGTCCCAACGCGCCCATGCCGGCCGAGTCGGGATGCCCGTAGTAGGCGATGAACCGCAGCGGCGTCTCGCCGTCGAACATCAGGTAGCCGCCGCCCGGCAGTCGGTGACCGCTGGCCAGCAGGTTCAGCTCCCAGTCCGCCTCTGCCGGGATCTCGCCGATGAGCCGGATCGGCGCGTCCTCATGAGCTCGGATCGCCTCACCGGGCTCCGGGTGGGCGAGCAGGTCGCTACCGTCCACCGGGACGACGGCCGCCCCGGCCGTTGCCGCCATGGCCTGGACCGGGGCGAGCGCGGCGGCGTCGGAGACATCGGCGAGCCAGACCGCGGACGCGTCGCCGTCGTGCGGAACGCCGTTGCTGATGATCTGCGCCGGAT
>DASUTB010000041.1:0-21377 GCA_036374835.1 Jiangellaceae bacterium
GCCACCGAAACATGATCTACGTCCAGGGCAGCCCGACGTGACGACCTTTCCGACCACGGCATGGTTACGCAGCGCCCGCCGCGCGCTGACCGGTGCACCGGCCGCCGTGTACGGCTACGGCGATCCACGTGGACACCTCGAACTGCGTACCGCGCTGGCCGCGTATCTCGGGCGGGCACGAGGCGTCCGGGTGACTCCCGCGCAGATCGTGATCACGTCCGGCTACGTTCAGGCACTCGCTCTGCTGGCTACCGTGGTCGGCGGGTCGAGGGCGATCGCGATGGAGAATCCCGGCCTGCCGTTCCACCGCGACGTGGTGCGACATGCCGGGACGCGCGTCGTCCCGCTTGACGTCGATGAGCTCGGTGCTCGTACCGACCGGCTTGGGACCGCCGGGCAGCCGGACGTCGGAGCCGTCGTCCTGACGCCCGGCCACCAGTACCCGATGGGTATGACCCTTGCCCCGCAGCGGCGCCATGCCGCCGTCGACTGGGCGCGCGACCACGACGGCGTGATCATCGAGGATGACTACGACGGCGAGTTCCGCTATGACCGTCAGCCGGTCGGTGCGCTGCAAGGAATGGCGCCCGATCATGTCGTATTCGTCGGAACCGCGTCGAAGACGCTCGGGCCGGCACTCCGGCTCGCCTGGATGGTGCTGCCCGACCGGCTCGTCGAGTCGGTGGTAGAAGCCAAGCGTCACGTCGACATCCACTCCGAGACAACGACGCAGCTGACGCTCGCGGACCTGATCGCCGGCCACGCATATGACCGGCACGTTCGATCCTGCCGGCTGCGCTACCGCCGCAGGCGCGATGTCATGGTCGAACGTCTCGGTCGCGACGTCGCACTCAGCGGGATCGCCGCCGGGCTGCAGGCGCTTGTCCGGCTGCCCAGCCAGGGGCCGACCGAGCAGGAGGTGCTCAACCGGGCGACGGCGTACGGTTTGGGCCTTGGCGAGCTCGGCAGCCACTGGCACGAGTCCGGCGACCACGAGCAAGGCCTCATCGTCGGCTATGGGGCTCCCACCAACAGCGCCTACCCTGCAGCGCTCGATGCCTTGGCGCATACGTTCCGGGCGACTGGTGTGCTGAGCAAGTGAAGCGAGCGTCGATCTGTGCGAGGAAGACACCGAATCCGTCGCAGACATCCCGTGCGCCAGGGCGAGGCGGGTGGACGCTAGAGGATGAGGTGGACGTCCCCGAACTCGTGCCAGAGGTAGCGCTGTTCGAGCGCGCTCTCGTAGGCACGGGCCACGTGGTCCCGGTCGGCCAGTGCGGTGAGCATCTGCAGGTGGCTCGCCCGGGGCTCATGGAAGCCGGTCAGCAGCGCACTCGCCGAGCAGATCGGGTGCTGACCGGTCACCACGAGGTCCGTCCAGCCGAAGGCCGCGCGGACTTCGCAATTGGAGATGGCCGATTCGAGTGCGCGGACCACCGTCGTACCGACGGCGAGCACCCGAGACCCTCGGGCAAACGCCTGGCGAACGGCATGAGCAGTGCGCTCGGGCACGTCGAACCACTCCTCGTAGGGCGGCTCGTCGGCCTCGAGGCTGGCAACCCCGGTGTGCAACGTGATCGTCTCGACGGCTACGCCGCGGGCGGCAAGAGCCGTCACGACTCGGGAGCTGAACGGACGTCCGGCCGACGGCATCTCCGCCGAGCCCGGACGCCGCGCGAACACCGTCTGGTAATTCTCGATCGGCCAGTCGCGTGGAACGTAGTCGTAGCGGATCGGGCGGCCCCAGCGGTGGAGGTAGTCGAGGGTCGGCTCGGGCAAGGACGGCTTCGCGACCCAGAGCCGGTTGCCGCGGTGCGGCCGCGCCAGCCGGATGCTCGCGCCGGCCGGCAGCGACAGCACGGTACCCGTCGCGACGTCGGTGCCGCGCGGTTCGACGACCCAGGTGTCGTCGCTGAGCCGGGTCGAGAGGTGGAGCGTCAGTTCGCGACCGTCCTCGTCTGTGGCCGAAAGGCGGGCGGGCAGCGTCGCCGAGTCGTTCACCACGACAACGTCTCCGGAGTCGAGGAACCACGGCAGGTCGCGGAACGTGGCGTGCACAATGCGGTCGGTCCGCCGGTCGCTGACGAGCAGCCGCACCGCGTCGCGGGCAAGGCCGCGAGCCTCGGGCGGTTCGTGTGCTTCGAGCTCCGGCGGTAGGGCGAACTCCAGTGCCGGGCCGGTGTCGAGATCCGCGATCACGGGGCACTCACCCCGACTTTCCCCTTGACGAGATCCTGCGCCGAGACTCGAGCGAACGGTACGGCTTCGTGCTCGACGAGCCACGCGAACGCCGGCGCGGGAACGTCCGGACCCGGCAGGTCGGACAGGTCGACGCCTGGTTCAGCGAGCTGGTGCATCTCGGTGTTCATGTCACCGGGGTCGACGACGTAGACCCGGATGCCCGTGTCCTTGAGTTCCTCGGCAAGTGTGCGCGACACGTGCTCGAGTGCGGCCTTGCTTGCGCCGTAGCCACCCCAGCCCGGATACGCCTCGACGCCCGCGTCCGAGGTGACGTTGATGATCACGCCTTCCTGCCGCGCACGCATTCCCGGGAGGACGAGCTGAGTGAGATGCAGCGGTGCGAGCACGTTCACCCGAAGCACGCGCTCCAGGTCGCGCCAGTCGTACTCCTCCAGCGCCGGCATCGGACTCGGCCCGAGCTCCGAGGCGTTGTTGACGAGCACGTCAATGCGCCCGAAGCGCCGGATCGCCGTCTCGACGACGCGTTCGGCGTCCTCGGAAACGTCGAGCGCCATCGCCTCGACATCGGTCACGTCCTTGAGCGCTCGCGCCGCGGACTCCAAGTCGTCGGCGCCGCGTGCGACGAGGACGAGCTTCGCGCCGCGACCGGCGAACGTCCGGGCGATCTCGCGTCCCAGGCCGCGCGATGCGCCGGTGATCAGGGCTACCTTGCCGTCCAGTTCCATGGCGATCTCCTACTCACTCGTTGTGGTAGGAGTGACGCTAGAACTTCAAGTTAACTTGAGGTCAAGTACCACAGAGTGTCTCCATGATCCGGTGCACTTATTGCTCATATGGAGCAGTAAGTGCACCGGATCATGGGGAAGTGGCGAGGAAGAAGCGGGACGTGGCGTCGTCCGAGCTGCCGTACCAGGGATCGACCTGCACGCCGAGCTCGGTCATGCCGATCCGGCGGCACACCGCGGCCGACGGTCCGTTGCTCGCCCACATCACCGCCCAGATCCTGCTGAGCCCGTGCTTGAAGCCGTGGTCCAGCATCGCCGCGGCGGCCTCGCTCGCCCAACCATGGCCGAGGGCGTCCGGGTGCAGGTACCAGCCGACCTCGACTTCGCCGTCGACACCGTTCGTGATACCGCCAACAGGTGTGTACTCGCGCAGCCAGTCCGCGTCGGTCACGGGGACGTCGCCCGAACCGGGCTGCGGCATTTTGTTGAGCGACACGGAGCCGACTGGAACACCTGTGCCATTGGGGACGATCGCACACGTCGACGGGACGGCGTCCGTCGCCCGATCCCGCCAGGCGACGATGTTGGCACGGGCCTGCTCCACACCCGTCCATGGCCTCGGATCACCGAGCCATTGCGCGACGTCCGGACGGCGCCGGATGTCGAACAACAGCTCGGCTTCATCCGGGCGCCAGTGGCGGATCGTCGCGCGCGCCGTCTCGAGGCCGAATTCCACGGTGTCCATAGCAGTCGAGACGATACGCGGCGCGGTCAGCGGCATGCATGCGTATTACTTGAGGTGCGCCGTCATGCTGGGCCCGACCGGCGTTGGTTGCGTGACGAACCGTTTGGGTGGTCGGACTTGGTCAGAGCACCACGGTGGACCAAGACCGTCACGGTCATCGGCCTAGTGGCCTTCCTAGGCGGGATCGCCCTGTTCGCCTACACCTTTGCCACGAATGTGCCCGGCTTTCCCGGAGACATACCAGACTCTTTGAATATGCCCGGCCCCGGCGACCCAGACTTCCCGCAAGGCTCCTTGTGGGGAATGGGCCTCGGTGTCGGTGGCTGGGTCCTGTTGTTGATCCGGTTGGTCGCTGCGTGGCTGACCACCCGGCGCTAGCGTGATTCGGCGAGGTCCTGTACGACCTTCAGCGCGTCGTTGACGTGACCGTTGATGTTGGTCATGGACGAGAATGCGTGCTTGACGGTGCCGTCCCGGTCGATCACGAAGGTCACCCGTCCGGGAACCGCTCCCATCAGAGCCTTGACGCCGTACGCCTTGCGCACTGCACCGTCCTCGTCGCTGACGAGCGTGAACGGGAGCCGGTGTGCGGCGATGAACTTGGTGTGGGACTCGGCGTCGTCGGCGCTGATCCCGATCACGTCCGCGCCGGCGTCGGTGAATACCTCATAGCTGTCGCGGAACGCGCACGCCTCAGCCGTGCAGCCCGGCGTCTCGTCCTTCGGGTAGAAGTACAGGACGACGACCCGGTCCTTCAGGACGTCGCCGAGCCGGACGGTCGCGCCGTCGGCCGCGGGTAGCGTGAAGTCAGGAGCCTTGTCGCCGACGCCGATCTTCGTAGCCATAATCCTGAATGTACCTCGGAGATCGGCGCGCCGGCGAGGGCCGCTTCTGGAACGATGGCGCTCATAGACATGGGCCGTGATGCGGTGACCGCCCTGCGTGGTGCGGCCGACCGGCTGGGTACTCTCGTGCGGACCACTGTGGACGGCTCTGTGAGGGAAGGTCGATGACGACTGAGCGCAACGGCGTGCGCAGCGCGGAGATCATCGCGCTGGAGGACCGCGTCCTGGCGCACAACTACCACCCGCTTCCGGTGGTGATCGAAAGCGGCGAGGGCGCGTGGGTGACCGACGTTGACGGTCGCAGCTACCTCGACTGCCTGGCCGCGTACTCGGCGCTGAACTTCGGGCACGGGCATCCAGGGCTGCTGCAGGTGGCGCGCGAGCAGCTGGACCGTCTGACGCTGACCAGCCGGGCGTTCCACAGCGACCAACTTGCCCTGTTCGCGCAGAAGTTGGCCGACCTGGCCGGTGTCGACATGGTGCTGCCGATGAACACCGGCGCCGAAGCGGTCGAGTCCGCGATCAAGGTGGCGCGCAAATGGGCGTACGACGTGAAGGGCGTGCCGGACGGCGCCGCGCGGATCATCGTGGCCGAGAACAACTTCCACGGGCGCACGTCGACGATCATCAGTTTCTCGACCGACCCGGACGCGCGCGGCGGCTTCGGCCCGTACATGCCGGGCTTCGACATCGTGCCCTATGGCGATCTGGACGCGCTGGCCGCGGCCATCCGGCCGGAGACGGCCGCAGTGCTGATCGAGCCGATCCAGGGTGAGGCGGGAGTCCTCATTCCGCCGGAAGGTTATCTCGCAGGTGTGCGGTCGTTGTGCGATCGCGAAGGGGTGTTGTTCATCGCCGACGAGGTGCAGTCCGGGCTGGGCCGGGCCGGTGCGACGTTCGCATGCGACGTAGAGGGCGTGCGTCCCGACGTATACGTGCTCGGCAAAGCGCTCGGCGGCGGGATCGTGCCGGTTTCTGCGGTGCTGGCGAGCCGGGAGGTGCTGGGAGTGCTGCATCCCGGGCAGCACGGCAGCACGTTCGGCGGAAATCCGCTGGCCGCGGCCGTCGGCGGGGCCGTCGTCGATCTGCTGGCGACAGGGGAGTACCAGGAGCATGCCCGAGAACTGTCGCCGGTGCTGGAGGAGGGGCTGCGCTCACTGATCGGAAAGGGTGTCGTCGGCGTGCGGGTGCGCGGGTTGTGGGCCGGCGTGGACATCGATCCGGCGCTCGGGACCGGCCGGGACGTGTGCGCGGCTCTGGCCGAGCGCGGTGTGCTCGTCAAGGACACCCACGGCTCGACCATCCGGCTGGCTCCGCCCCTGGTGATCGAGCGCCCCGATCTGGATTGGGCGGTGAGCCAGCTCGCCGACGCCCTCACCGCCCTCAGAATGATCACGTAAAGCTGGCTATCCCCGGCCAAACGACGGCTGTAGACATGGCGTCGCACGGACAGTCCTAGCAAGGAAGCGATCTCCGATCTGGCATCGGGCGTGTCGCACTCGATCGAACAGGCGTTCCGTACTAGTGTTCGGTTGTACGAAGTTATCCACAGTCGGCGTTTCGCGTGCCGACATTGTCGGTGGCGACGAGTAGCGTCATCGACAACGGCTTGTTAGTACCGGGTCGCGCAGCGGCCCATGACACCCAGGGGTGGTTTTACGTATGGCGGCTCCCGCAGATCGCGAGAAGGCACTCGACGCTGCGTTGACCCAGATCGAGCGTGCACACGGCAAAGGGGCGGTGATGCGGCTCGGTGATGAGCCACGCATGCCCATCGACATCATTCCGACCGGTTCGATCTCGCTGGATATCGCGCTCGGCGTCGGTGGGTTGCCGCGCGGCCGCGTCGTGGAGATCTACGGGCCCGAGGCCTCCGGAAAGACGAGCCTTGCCTTGCATGCTGTCGCGAATGCCCAGAAGGCCGGCGGGACGGCGGCGTTCATCGACGCCGAGCATGCGCTCGATCCGACGTATGCCGAGGCGATCGGTGTGGATACCGATGCGCTGCTGGTATCGCAGCCGGATACCGGAGAGCAGGCGCTGGAGATCATGGACACGCTGGTCCGTTCCGGCGCGATCGACGTCATCGTGGTCGACTCGGTGGCCGCGCTCGTCCCCAAGGCCGAGATCGAGGGCGAGATGGGCGACAGCCACGTCGGCTTGCAGGCGCGGCTGATGAGCCAGGCGCTGCGCAAGTTGACGGGGGCGATCGGGCATAGCCGGACGACGGCCATCTTCATCAACCAGCTCCGGGAGAAGGTCGGTGTCTTCTTCGGCAGCCCGGAGACGACGTCGGGCGGCAAGGCGCTGAAGTTCTACGCGTCGGTGCGGCTGGACGTCCGCCGGATCGAGACGCTCAAGGATGGAACGGACGCGGTCGGGAACCGCACCCGCGTGAAGGTCGTGAAGAACAAGGTCAGCGCGCCATTCAGGCAGGCCGAGATGGACATCCTGTACGGCCATGGCATCAGCCGCGAGGGTGGCCTGATCGATCTGGGCGTCGAGCAGGGCATGGTGCGCAAGTCCGGCGCCTGGTACACCTACGACGGCGACCAGCTCGGCCAGGGCAAGGAGAACGCCCGTAAGTTCCTCAAAGACAATCCTGACTTGGCCGATGAGATCGAGAAGAAGATCAAGGAGAAGCTCGGGGTCGGTCCGCAGGTCGACGCCGAACCGGTGACCGACCCACCGGTCGATTTCTGAGTTCGGGACGCGGTGTGGCCGGGGCGTCCTAGCCCCGGGCCACGTTCTACTGGAGCAGTGCAGGCGAAGGCGCGTGAGGTGGCGCAGAGATGACGGACACGCGCGGCTCGGTACCCGGCCGGGAGGATCCTGAGCCGGATCCGGAGAGCGTGGCACGCACTATCGCGCTGCGACGGCTCGCCGCGGCGCCGCAGACTCGGGCACAGCTCGACGAGGCGATGGCCAAGCGTGGTGTTCCGGACGACGTAAGGGTCGAAGTCCTCGACAGGTTCACCGACGTGGGGCTGATCGACGACGCGACGTTCGCCCGAATGTGGGTCGAGTCCCGGCATTCCGGCCGTGGGCTGGCGCGTCGCGCCCTGGGGCACGAGCTGCGCAAGCGGGGAGTGGACGGTGCGATCGTTGACCGAGCCGTCGCCGAGATCGATCCGGAGAGCGAGGAGGCGACAGCCCGCGAACTCGTTGCGAAACGCCTGGCGTCGACGCGAGGCATGGATGCCGAGAAACGAACGAGACGGCTGGCCGGCATGCTGGCGCGCAAGGGGTATCCGGCGGGCTTGGCATATCGCGTGGTGCGCGACGCGCTGGAGTCCGAAGGCGTCGACGAAGACGACATGCCACCGCTCGAAGATCAGTAAGCGAGGCGGGCGGCCGTCCGGAAATCAAGAAAAGTCTCGAATTGGTAACGGGAAACCTTGACCCCCGCATTACTGGCTGCGTAGCCTCAAATGACAAGGAACCACCCCGCACTCCGCGGTTGATCAATATCGATAACTCGACACGTTCGACAACGAGAGATTCGGCCACCGGCCGGTCAGGTAAACCCGCCGCCGGGTAGCGTCCGGCGGTCGGTGCAGGCTACTCTCGTGCGGCTCCGGAGTCCGGGCCTGGTTCCGGCATGGTCCTTGCCGACGACCCGGAGGAGCCGACGATGCAGGTTGTAGATGTAGCACTTCTCGTCGGTCTTCCCATCGTCATCGTTCTGCTCGGCGTCCTTCTCTTTGTGGTGATGCGGCGTCCCGCGGCGCAGGCGGCCACGCACGGCGACGACCGTGCGGACGGCGAACATCGAGCGGCATTGGACGAGGAGGCTGAACAGGCGCGGACACTGGCCGAGTCGGAGCTCGCAGCCAAGCAGGCGGACATCAAGGCGAGGCGGGAGGAGATCGAGCGGCGGGAAAGACGTCTGGCCGAGCGGGAGGAGCGCGCCGAAGCGGCGGCGCGCGTTCAGGATGAACGTGAGCAGCAGCTCGGCGCCCGGTCGGCCGAACTCGACGACCGGGAACATCAGCTGGCCGTGCTCGAGGACGAACGTCGCGCGTTGCTGGAGCGCACCGCCGAGCTGACCGCCGAGCAGGCCAAGGCAGAGTTGGTCGGTGTCGTCGAGGCACAGGCCAAACGCGAGGCGGCCATCCGGGTGCGCGACATCGAACGTGAGGCGCAGGAGGACGGCGACGCGCGGGCGCGCGAGATCATCACGCTGGCCATCCAGCGCCTCGCTTCGGAACAGACGGCCGAGTCGGTCGTGTCGGTGCTGCATCTGCCCGGCGATGACATGAAGGGACGCATCATCGGCCGGGAAGGCCGCAATATCAGGGCGTTCGAACAGGTGACCGGTGTGAATCTCATCATCGACGACACGCCGGAGGCCGTCCTGCTGTCGTGTTTCGACCCGGTGCGCCGTGAGGTGGCCCGGCTCGCCCTCGAGGCGCTGGTGCTCGACGGACGCATTCATCCGCACCGCATCGAAGAGCAGTACGAGCTGAGCAAGCTCGAGGTGGAGCGGGCATGTTCGCGCGCCGGTGAGGACGCGCTCGTCGAAACCGGAATCGCGGACGTCCACCCGGATCTGGTCGCGCTACTGGGGAGGCTGCGCTACCGCACGTCTTACGGCCAGAACGTGCTCAAGCACCTGATCGAGTCGGCGCACATCGCCGGCATGATCGGCGCCGAGCTCGGGATGGACGTGACGATGCTCAAGCGATGCGCACTGTTCCACGACATCGGCAAGGCGTTGACACACGAAGTCGAAGGAAGCCACGCCATCATCGGCGCGGAGGTGGCGCGGCGTTACGGCGAGCATGCGGACGTCGTCCACGCCATCGAAGCGCATCACAACGAGGTCGAGGTACGGACCATCGAAGCGATCGTCACCCAGGCGGCGGACGCGATCTCGGGTGGCCGACCCGGCGCGCGGCGGGAGTCGCTGGAGGCGTACGTCAAGCGTCTCGAACGGCTCGAGGAGATCGCGCTCGGCCATGACGGTGTGGAGAAGGCCTTTGCGATGCAGGCGGGGCGTGAAGTGCGGGTGATGGTGCAGCCCGAGCAGGTGGACGACATCGCCGCGAGTGTGCTCGCCCGCGATATCGCCAAGCAGGTCGAAGAGGAGCTGACCTATCCCGGCCAGATCCGGATCAACGTCGTACGCGAGTCCCGCGCCACGGAGTTCGCCCGCTGAGAATGACCACGTATCGTCCCGGATTCCGAGCCAAACGCCGTCTTCGGGCGCGGCAAACCACGTAATCACCTAGCATCGGCTCGGCCAGCGTCCGTCCGGCCGCCATCCGTCCGTCACTTTGCTCGACTTTCGTGCCGTTGTGCCCTGTTTCCTGGCGGTACCTTCGACACAGGGCATGGATCGGACTTCCACTCCCAAACGCGATCATTCTTTGGCAGATTACAACACGGTTACCGGTAGTGGACGGGCCGCAAGTGACACGCAAAGATGCATACTCACACCCGACATCAGGGGAGAGGAGCAGCATGTCTATGACAATGCGCAAGACATCGCGGCTGGCCAGCATGGGGGCTGGTCTAGCGGCGCTTGCGATGGTCGCCGTGGGGTGCGGCGACGACGCCGGCGGCGGCGATAGCCAGGTCCTGACGATGGGCACCGGCTCGACGGGCGGAACATACTTCCCGCTCGGCGGTGCCATGGCCGGCGTCTGGAACGACAATCTCGGCGACAGCGGGATTCGTGTCAGCACGCAGTCCAGCGGTGCTTCGGTCGAGAACCTCCAGCTACTCGGCGCTGGAGAGGTCGACATGATGATGGCGGTCAACGGCACCGCGGAGGGTGCCTTCGCCGGTGAGCTCGAAGAGGACATCGACACCGGGGACATCCAGTTCCTCGGCAACGTCTACGGCGAGGTCACCCAGATCGTCGCCAGGGGCGATTCCGGCATCGAGTCGGTCGAGGACATGGCCGGCAAGGTGGTGCAGCTCGGGCCCGCCGGTAGCGGCACCGAGCTGTCCGCGCGCGCCATCCTCGAGGCCGCCGGGATAGACCCGGACGCGGACGTCGAGGCACGCCAGGACTCGTTCGGTGACGCGATCAACAGCGTTCGGGACGGCCAGGCCGACGCGGCGTTCGGCATTCTCGCGCTGCCGCACGGTGGCACGATGGACGCCGCCAGCGCCGTCGACCTGACCTTCATCTCGGTCGAAGGTGACCTGCTTCAAGGCCTACTGGACGCGGACCCGACGCTGTCCGCACTCGAGGTGGAGGCCGGCCTGTACCCCGGCCTGGACGAGCCGATCACGTGGGTGACGAACTGGGCGACGCTCTACACGACCAGCGACATGGACGAGGACACCGCGTACGACATCGTCCGCGTGCTCTACGAGCAGTCCGGGAGTATCGAGGAGGCTCACACGGCCGGTAGCCAGATCAACCTGGACACCGCGCTCGACGGCCGGATCGAAATTCCGATCCATCCAGGCGCGGAGCGCTACTACGACGAACAGGGCGTTCTCGACGAGTGACGTCTATCGCTGACCGGGTGGTGTCGGCTGCGAAGTCGGCGCCACCCGGACGTCCACGGGGGCGGTGGCCGGCCATCACGTTGGTGGTGGTGGCCGCCGTCACCGGCATCGTGCTCGGGAACGTCCTGATCGGTGGTGCCGGCCCGCACTTCGAAGTCCGCGATCAGCGCACGGGAGAGGTGTTCTACAGCCGGCCGATCGACGTCGGCGAGACGTTCGTCCTCGAGCACACGCATTCGGTGACCCGGCGGCTGGTCGTCGAGACGTTCTCGGCGCTTGATGGTGAGACGATCGCGATCGAGGAGATGTGGTTCGACCGGAACGGGCCGAACCTACCCACCGGGCCGGAGCCGCTCGGCGATGGCGAAACGACGTTCATCTACGAGGACGACGGGTCGTACCGCGTCATTCACCACTCGTATCCGCTGGGTACGGTGCCGCTGCTGGTCGGGAGCGAGTCAGTGAACCACACCTTGACATTCGACGACGGCGACCGAATACGGTTGCTGGACATCGCCAAGCGGGGGACGGCGGTCGAGTTCATCGTGCGGCCCCGCTGAGCGAAGGCGGAGTTGATGGCTGAACCGAACGATCGGCAGGAGCCGCGCCAGTCGCGCAAGCCGGACGAGACAGGGCGGGACGAGCAGAGCCAGACCGCACTCATTCCCGACGACCTGCCGGACGACGTGAGGCGTGAACTCACCGAGGAGATCGAACGCCTCGAGGAGGCGGGCTTCACCGAGGACACGGTCAAGACCCGGGCCCAGATGCACCGGTTCTGGCAGGCCGTGTTCTTCGTGCTGGCCCTGACGCTGAGCGTTTTCCACCTCTACACGGCCATCTTCGGCACGCTGCCGAGCCACGAGCAGCGCACCTTTCACGTCGGAATGGGCCTGGGCCTGGCGTTCCTGCTCTATCCGGGCAAGACCGGCCTGACCCGGCGCGAGGCGGTACGAAGCTGGGTGCTCACCGGACTGGGCCTCGCCGGGCTGGCCTGGTTCTATATCTCGGGAGAGGCCGGGTGGCATGTCGTCGTACCGGCGGCCGTCGTTCTCCTTCTCGTGCAGGGTGCCCGGTTCGTGCCGCTCCGCATCGCCGACATGCCGGTGGCCGACATCCTTCTGTCGCTTCTGGGCTTCCTCAGCGGACTGTATATCTTCTTCAACGCAGAACAGATCCTGCGCGCCGGCGGTTTTCACAGCGACCTGAGCCGGGCAATCGGCGCGATCGGCATCGTCGTGATTCTGGTAGCCGCCCAGCGCGTCATCGGGGCGCCGTTGGTGATCGTGGCGGGCGCCGTCCTGTTGTACGCGTTGTTCGGCGACCAAGCGCCGGGCTTCTGGCGGCACGGCGGCTATTCGGTAGACCGGATCATCTCGACGCAGTTCCTGGGCACCGAGGGTGTGTTCAGTACGCCGGTACAGGTGTCGTCCACCTTCATCTACATATTCATGATCTTCGCCGCGATGCTGCAACGGACGGGTCTGGAGCGCTTCTTCACCGACACAGCGCTCGGGCTAACCGGCCACCTGACCGGCGGCACCGCGAAGGTGGGCGTCCTTACCAGTGCCTTCTCCGGGACGATCACCGGAAGCTCGGTCGCGAACACGGTGAGCAACGGCGCGTTCACGATCCCGATGATGAAACGCTCCGGCTACAAGGGGGAGTACGCAGGTGCGGTCGAGGCGGCTTCGTCCACCGGTGGCCAACTGGCACCTCCGGTCATGGGAGCCGCGGCGTTCATCATGATCGAGTTCACCGGGCAACCATACTCGGAGATCATCAAAGCCGCGATGATCCCGGCGATCCTGTTCTTCACCGCGCAGTACGTCCTGATCCACTATGACTCGAAGCGGCTCGGCATCGGCGGCATACCACGCGCCCAGCTGCCGCGGGTACGCCAACTGATCTTGCGCAAGGGCTATCTGCTGATCCCGATCATCGTGATCTTCGTTATTCTGCTGCAGGGGTTCACCCCGATGCGTGCGGCGATCGTAGCGGTCGGGGTCGCGATCGGGTTGAACGTCGTCGCCCAACTCGTTGCCGTGCTGTTCCGCAGGTGGCGGGCGATGGAAGACAAGCTGAACCCGTGGAGCCTGCTCGAAGGTCTGGTTCACGCGGCCCGGCTGGCCTTACCGATCATCGTGGCCTGTGCGACCGCGGGTCTCATCGCCGGAGTCATCACGTTGACCGGTATCGGTCTTCAGCTCGGCGACGAACTCGTGGATCTGGCCAACAACGAGCTGCTGATCACCGGCATCCTCGCCATGATCGCGTGTTTGATCTTGGGCATCGGAGTGCCGACGACGGCGAACTATGTGATCACGGCGACGGTCGCCGGTCCCGCGCTGATCACGGCCGGTGGATTCGACATCTCGACCAAGGAGATCCTGATCGCCCACCTGTTCGTCTACTACTTCGGCGTACTGGCCGACATCACGCCGCCGGTGGCGCTGGCCGCGTTCGCGGCGTCCGGTATCGCGGAAAGCAACCCGATTCGGACCGGCGTTCATGCGTCGCGGATCGCGTTGGGCGGGTTCGTCGTCCCGTATATGTTCCTGCTCTCGCCCGAACTTCTGCTGATCTTCGAAGAAGGCGACAACCCCTGGCTGACCGGGGCTCGGGCGAGTGTGACCGCCCTGATTGGCATCTTTGTTCTGGGCGTCGCAGTCGCCGGCTATCTGGACCGCAAGCTCGATTGGTGGGCGCGCCTTGTGCTCGGCGGCGCAGGCTTGCTGCTGGTCAACGCGG
This sequence comes from Jiangellaceae bacterium, assembly GCA_036374835.1. Taxonomy (GTDB): domain Bacteria; phylum Actinomycetota; class Actinomycetes; order Jiangellales; family Jiangellaceae; genus DASUTB01. Next base: position 13,737 of record DASUTB010000041.1, read on the forward strand.
AGCTGTGGACCGATGCGATCGGGATCGGTGGATCGCTGGCTGTCTGGGCTTGGTACCGCTGGCTCGGGCATCGTGATCGCGAATCGGTACTGACGACGTGAGCGGGGGAGACTCCGGACGCCGACGTGCCCGCGACGTTGAGGGCGCGCCGAGCGTCAGGTGATCTGAGTGAGGGCGACGAAGACGACCATGGCGAATGCTGCCAGCAGCATCAGCGCCGCGATGCCGGCCGGGACGATGGACCGGGCAATCTGCACGACTATCGAGGTGACGGCCCGGCTCGCCGTGCGGAGGGCCAGAGCCACCAATATGGTTGCCGCGATGACGAAGACTATCGGCATCGTTTGGGCTGCAGCGGTCGCGTCGGCCGTGCTTTCGGCCACGTACCGGGCGAGACCGCTTGCGAGCCGCGATTCGAATGCGTGGAACATGACGACCTCCTTCGGTTGTGACCGGCCGGATCTCGTCGATGTTGCTAGTGCTCTGGGGTCACCATGCCGATCACATGTGAACGTCGGACCAGCGGGATCTGGTACGCCGTGGTGGTATCCATCTCACTCCCTTCAGCTAACTCAAGTCCCTTCAGACTGAAGTCACTTAACCTCAGGATAAGATACTGAGACCGGATGGGTCCAGAGTATTTCTCTGAACTGGGACATGTTATGGCTATATTCGTGGTGATATTAAATAGAACCAACGTGTTGTGTGGTCGATGCTTGCCACCCAGCGGGCTGGGGTGTATGTTGCCCTTGTTATTCAAGTTAAGCGGCTACAGCTGAAGGACTGAACTTCGGTGATGGCGTCGGACGAATCCCGCAGAGTACTCGCACGCAGGCTGCAGCAGCTGCGTGAGGAGCAATGGGACGTCCACGTCACGCAGCGAGCGCTAGCAAAGGCCTTGGGCGTGAGCGAGGCCTTGATCTCGTCGTGGGAGAACCAGCGTGAACCGGTCACGCCGCCTCGGCGTCGCTTGACTGAGTATGCGACGTTCTTCGCCACCCGTCGGTCCATCGAGGGTCGCGGCTCGAAATTGTTGCCGGTAGGCGATCTCGATCGTGACGAGCGGGCAACTCGCGATGAGTTGTTGAAAGAGCTCACCGCCCTTCGCGAGAAGGCGGTCCGTGCCGAGGCGAGTCCGCACCGGGTGAGCGCGCTCGGCGGCTCATGGCACTTCGCCGATGGCGGCCCAGTGCGGATCGTCTGCGCGGAGTTGCCTAAAGCGCAACTGAACTCGGAGATTACCCCCACCCACCCGACGCTTGCCTACGGCGAGCTTTATTCGTTCGGCAACATCGACGCGCTGTTCGAGTTGCACGGTCATATTCGAGCCGCGAATCCGCGTAGTGACGTCCAGATCTTCAAAGAGTCGAAACTGCATCGCGACGACTTTGCAGCTCATCTGGTGGTGCTGGGTGGGGTCGACTGGAATCACCTGACAAGGCGCCTGCAAGACGATTCTCGACTAGGAATTCCGGTACGTCAGGTCTCGCCTGGCGACGATCCCGCCAAGGCGTGCTTCGAAACTGGGAGCGGGAAGGAGGTGCAACAGCATTGGGCAACCGTCCGTGATGGCGAGTTGCTGTCCGATGTGGGGCAGTTCGTCCGCACTCCGAATCCATACAACCGGAATCGAACGCTGAGCATCTGCAACGGCCTTTACAGCCTCGGCACCTACGGGGTCGTTCGCTCGCTCACCGACACCCGATTTCGCGAGCGGAACGAGGAGTACTTACGCAAGCGGTTTGAACGCCCGGATGCGTTCAGCTTGCTCATGCGAATCGACGTCCTGAACGGCGACGACGCGTTGACACCCGACTGGACTTCACCGACAACCGTCCTACACGAGTGGCCGGAGTAGATGCATGGACGATGCGAGTACGGGCACACTGTCCATTGACCGTATTCTCCACCATGGGAGCCATCGTCAGTTGCTTCGCCGGATCTCGGCCAGCAACGTGCCTGGAACGCGGGTCGATGCAATTGTCGTGCCAGCTGCGCGGTCCGTGGAGTCTCTCGGAAATGCATTGGCGCTCGCGACGGATCTAAGTTGCGGTGTCATCGTCCTGTGCAGCGGGAACGTAACCGCGACAGAGGCCGCCGTAGCCGGTAACGCCGCCAAGGTGTCTTTGATCGCGCTCGACGTGGGCGGCGAGGACTACGGCCTGCCGCAATTCGAGACCAAGAAGGTTCCGAGCAGGTTCGCACGCCCTTCCGATACGAGCCTTAAGCGCAACCTGGGTCTTGTGGTAGCCAAGGTTGCCGGCTTGGAGCGGCTGTTATTTCTGGATGACGACATCGTCGGCATCACACGATCGGGTGCTCGTGCGGCGGCGGCCCTAGCCGAGTGGTTCGACGCTGTAGGGCTGGAGAACAAGGGGTATCCCGATAACTCAGTGGTCTGCCATACATACCGAGAACTCGAGGAGGGCGGCCAGCAGCAGTTCATCGGTGTGGGTGCATTGGCCGTGGACGCACGATCCAACCCGTCGTTCTTTCCGAACATCTATAACCAGGATTGGATGTTCATGCTCGGTAGCGGGCCTTGGCCGCGCCTAGCCGTGACCGGGCGGATGAAGCAGGTGGCCTACGACCCGTTCGCAGATCCGGATCGTGCGCGCCGTGAGGAATTCGGCGACTGCATCGGGGAGGGGTTGTATTGGCTTCTTGACGAAGGCGTGTCGATCGAGAGGGCCGACAGCGAGCATTGGACGGACTTCCTCAAGCGTCGCTCGTACTTCATCCAGCACCTGATCGCCAGGGTGGAGGCAGGCGGCTATGAAAAGAGTTGGGGGGAACGCGTTCTCGATTCACTGCAACTCGCGCAGGAGACGAACGCAAAAGTCACACCGGAGACTTGTCTTGATTTCGTGCAGCGGTGGCGCGCCGATCTCGGCACCTGGCGTGAGTTCATCGCCCAGTTGCCGGCTGACCTGGGTGTCGCCAAGGCGCTGGAGCACCTGGGCTGGCCGGGCGTTGTCCAGTCCGAGCGACCATGGCCAGCTGTCGCATCATTGGGTGAAGATCGTCTAATCTTTCCAAATGGGCGGGCGTGCGTGGCCGATCAGCAAGCCGATCGGCCGTCTGATCGCTCTGGGGAGACATCACCGTTCGCACCGGCAGCTACTTAAAGCGGAAGCGCCGGTCAGGAAGACCGGCCGGGTCGATGCGGTGATCGTGCCGACCTCGCGCCCGGTCGTCTGGCTACGGACTGCGATGGAGCTGGCCGGTGCTCTGGAATGCGTCCTCGTTGCTCTGTGCAGTCGAAAGGTCACCGCTCGCGAGGTCGTCGCGCTTGGTCAACAGCTCGGTGTAACGACGGCGGCGGTCGACATCAAAGTCGACACCGGCCCGACACCGCGCCTCGGCACGAGTCTGGTGCTGCAAGGTTCGCCTTTCGAGCGCATCTCCGACCTGAGCGACAAGCGCAATCTGGGTCTGCTGCTGGCGCGGCTCGCGGGGTGGGATTCGGTCATGTTTCTGGACGATGACATCTACGACCTAGGTCCGTCCGACGTGGATTCGGCTGTGTCGCTGCTCGATCGGTACCGTGCGGCAGGCCTGGACAATGCGGGTTTCCCGGACAACTCAGTGGTGTGCCATGCGCATCGCGCGGTCGGTGGAGTGCAAGACCAGTTCGTCGGCGGCGGCGCGCTCGCTGTGTCGCCGCTACGGACGCGATCGTTCTTTCCCCGCATATACAACGACGACTGGTTCTTCGTCATCGGGCAGTCGGTTCCGCCACAGTTGGCCGTCACCGGGAAGATGAAGCAGGCCGCGTTCGACCCGTTCGCCGATCCGGGCCGGGCACGGCGTGAGGAGTTCGGCGACTGTCTCGCCGAGGGTTTGTATTGGCTGCTTGACCGACATCGCGGACTCGAAGGCGCGGATCGTCAGTACTGGAAGCACTTCCTCAGTCGTCGAAGGCGTTTTCTCGACCGCTTGCTCTGGCTGGCGAACCGGCCCGTCGACCATCGCGTCCCGCGGGAGCGGCTGCTCGCGTCGCTCGAGGCGGCGAAGGCGACGAACGCATTGATTACGGCCGACCTGTGTGCGGAGTATGTGGCGCGCTGGCGTTCTGATCTACGGACGTGGCGCCGTCACCTCGATGGCCTGCCGACGAGCATCGGGGTCGAGCGGGCAATCGCGGAGTTGGGCCTTGAGGCATGATCTCGGCGATGCTGGGCGTCTACCGCCTTTGGCATGCCTGGAGACGTAGTTTGGCCGGGGAATCGGTGCCAAACATGGTCATTCGGAGAAGGACGTACCCTTGTCTGTTGAGATGAGCGCACGCACTTACCAAGTCCGCACCTTCGGGTGCCAGATGAACGTCCACGACTCCGAGCGGCTATCCGGTTTGCTCGAGTCGGCGGGATACGTCAAGGCACCGGCCGGCGGCGATGTCGATCCGGACGTCGTCGTGTTCAACACCTGCGCGGTGCGGGAGAACGCGGACAACAAGCTCTACGGCAACCTCGGCCAGCTCGCGCCGGCCAAACAGCGCAATCCCGGTATGCAGATCGCGGTCGGCGGCTGCCTGGCGCAGAAGGACCGCGGCGAGATCGTCAAGCGCGCGCCGTGGGTCGACGTCGTCTTCGGCACCCACAACATCGGCAGCCTGCCGGCGCTGCTGGAGCGTGCCCGGATCGCCGACGAGGCGCAGGTTGAGATCGCCGAGTCGCTGGAGATGTTCCCGTCCACGCTGCCGTCGCGGCGGGAGAGCCCCTACGCGGCGTGGGTCGCGATCAGCGTCGGCTGCAACAACACGTGCACGTTCTGCATCGTGCCGGCGCTGCGCGGCCGGGAGAAGGACCGCCGTCCCGGCGACATCCTCGCCGAGGTGGAGGCGCTCGTCGCGCAGGGCGTGATCGAGGTGACGCTGCTGGGGCAGAACGTGAACGCCTATGGCGTCGAGTTCGGCGACCGGTACGCCTTCGGCAAGCTGCTGCGCTCGGTCGGGGCGGTCGACGGCATCGAGCGGGTGCGGTTCACCAGCCCGCATCCGCGCGACTTCACCGACGACGTGATCGAGGCGATGGCCGAGACGCCGGCTGTCATGCCGCAGTTGCACATGCCGCTGCAGTCCGGATCGGACGCCGTCCTGCGCGCGATGCGCCGTTCGTACCGGCAGGAGCGTTACCTGAAGCTGGTCGAGAAGGTCCGTGCTGCCATGCCGGACGCGGCGATCACCACCGACATCATCGTCGGATTCCCGGGGGAGACCGAGGAGGATTTCGAGCAGACGATGCACGTCGTGCGCGAGGCCCGCTTCGCGCAGGCGTTCACGTTCCAATACTCCAAGCGACCCGGTACTCCGGCCGCCGAATTGCCCGACCAGGTGCCGCCCGAGCTCGTCGCCCATCGGTACCAGCGGCTCGCCGCGCTGTGCGAACAGATCACCTGGGAGGAGAACAAGGCGTTCGAGGGTCGCGATGTCGAGGTGCTGGTCTCCGAAGGCGAAGGGCGCAAGGACGCCGCGACGCGCCGTATGTCGGGACGAGCCCGCGACAACCGGCTGGTGCATTTCGCTGTCCCGGAAGGCGGCAGCCGTCCCCGACCGGGCGACTTCGTGACCGTCGGTGTGACCCATGCCGCACCGCACCACCTCGTCGCAGACTCCGCCCTCGGCGGCGGAACCTTCAGCGTGCGGCGTTCGGCCGCCGGCGACGCGTACGAGCGCGCGAACGCCGTGGGCACGTCGCAGCCGAGCGGCGTGTTGCTCGGTGTGCCGACGGTCGGCGAGCCGGCGGCGGATATGACACCGGCGGCGCAAACCTGCAAATAGCCGCCATAACTCAACACACCGGTCTCACTCGTGTTGCGAGTTGATAAAGCACCTAGGTGCGCACTAGTGCGCAAGAGCTGTTTCAACATACGGTCGTTGCGCTGCCATGAGCGTGGCTTGTGGCTATCTCCCCATCCTAGGAGGACAAATGCGCATGAGGCGACCGTACAAGTTGCTTGTCGGTGCCGCAGCGTTGTCCCTGCTCGCCACGGCCTGTGGCGGCGAGGACGACGAAGGTGATGAGCCCAGCGGTGAGGACGGCGAGCAGGAAGAAACGGCGGAAGACGGCGAAGACGCCGAGAGTATGCAGGGTGGCACGCTTCGGGTTTACTCGAACGAGCCCGCCTTCCTCGTGCCGACCGCGGCCAATGACCAGCCGTCGATTCTGGTGATCCGCCAGCTCTACCGCGGTCTGGTCGACTACGACGCGGACGGCTCCCCGGTGAACGATCTGGCCGAGTCGATCGAGTCCGAGGACAACCAGACCTGGACGATCACGATCAAGGAAGGGCACACGTTCACCAACGGCGAGCCGGTGGACGCGGACGCGTTCATCCGGTCGTGGAACTACACCGCCGACGGTGACAACGCTCAGAACAACGCGTACTTCCAGAGCCGTATCGTCGGCTTCGAGGAGTCGCAGGAGGGCGCCGACGAACTCTCCGGTGTGACCAAGGTCGACGACTACACCATCGAGGTGGAGCTGAACGAGCCGTTCGTCGGTCTCCCGGCGATCCTGGGCTATTCCGGCTACTTCCCGGTGGCGCAGGAGTGCCTGGACAACTTCGAGGCGTGCAACGAGACACCGATCGGAAACGGCCCGTACATGATCGAGGGCTCGTGGGAGCACGACGTCGGCATCACGCTGGTCCGCAACGAGGACTACGCCGGCGACGAGCTGGCCAACCCGGACTCGATCGAGTACGTGATCTTCGCGGACGTGCAGGGCGCTTACGCGGCGTTCCAGGCCAATGAGCTCGACGTGATGTACTTCACGCCTCCTGAGCGTTACGAGGAGATCCTGAGCACCTACGCCGACCGGGTCTACGACGAGCCGAGCAACAGCTTCACCTACGTCGGTTTGCCGCAGTACCTGGAGCAGTTCCAGAACGCCGACATCCGGAGGGCACTGTCGATGGCGATCGACCGGCAGTCGATCATCGACGCAATCTTCTTCGGCGCACGTACGCCGGCGACCAGCGTCGTCTACCCGGGCTTCGACGGTGGCCGCGAAGGCATCTGCGAGTACTGCGAATACGACCCCGAGCGAGCTGCGCAGCTGCTCGAGGACGCCGGTGGCTGGCAGTGGGGCGAGCTCGAGCTCTGGGCCAACGCCGGTGCCGGCCACGAGGACTGGATGCAGGCCGTCGGCGACCAGATCAGGGAGAACCTGGGCATCGACTACACGCTGCATGTCGACCTCGACTTCCCGGAGTACCTGGAGAAGCTGGATTCGGACGACATGACCGGCGCGTACCGGCTCGGCTGGGGCCCGGACTACCCGGTGCCGGAGACCTACCTGGCGCCGCTGTACGAGTCCGACAACACGAGCAACTACAGCCGGTACTCGAACGAGCAGTTCGACGAGGCCGTCGCACAGGGTGACACCGCGCCCAGCCTGGAGGAGGCGATTCCGTTCTACCAGCAGGCAGAGGACATCATCGTCGACGAGCTGCCGGTGATCCCGATGTTCTGGGGCCAGACCACAGCCGTCTGGTCGGAGAACGTCGAGGAGTTCGTGTGGAACCCCATCAACGACCCCGAGTACGGTCAAATGGTGATGGCCCAGGAGTAGTACACCGAAGGTCGGCACGCTAGCTGACTCAGGTCGCGCGTTCTGGGGTGGTGGCGAGCCTCTT
>DASUTB010000042.1:0-2768 GCA_036374835.1 Jiangellaceae bacterium
TCAGCGGACGGGGTGGCCGGACGACGCGAGAGCGGCCTTGACCTCGCCGATTCGAAGGTCGCCGAAGTGGAAGACGCTGGCGGCCAGGACGGCGTCCGCGCCGGCATCGACCGCGGGGGCAAAGTGATCGAGCGAGCCGGCACCGCCGCTTGCGACGACCGGCAGATGAACTGCGGCCCGGACGGCGGCCAGCATCTCGAGGTCGTAGCCGTTACGAGTGCCGTCGGCGTCCATCGAGTTCAGCAGGATCTCGCCGGCGCCGCGGCGCTCGGCCTCGGCGGCCCATTGGACGGCGTCGATTCCGGTGCCCTTGCGCCCGCCGTGCGTCGTCACCTCGAAGCCGGACTCGGTGCCACCGCCGCGACGCGCGTCGACCGAAAGCACGAGCACCTGCGAACCGAACCGGGCCGAGATCTCGGAGATCAGGTCCGGGCGGGCGATCGCCGCGGTGTTCACGCCGACCTTGTCCGCGCCCGCGCGCAGCAGCTTGTCGACGTCCTCGACAGAGCGCACGCCGCCGCCCACGGTCAGTGGGATGAACACCTGCTCCGCGGTCTGCCGGACCACCTCGTAAACCGTCTCACGATCGCCGGACGAAGCGGTGATGTCCAGGAACGTCAGCTCGTCCGCTCCTTCGGCGCCATAGGCACGGGCCAGCTCGACCGGGTCGCCGGCATCGCGCAGGTCGGTGAACCGGACACCTTTGACGACGCGACCCGCATCGACGTCCAGGCACGGGATCACCCGCACGGCGACGCTCATGAGCCGATTCCCGGCCGGTAGGCGACGGCTTCCACCTCGACCAGCATACGGGGATCGATCAGCACGCTGACCTCGACCATCGAGGTCGCCGGCATGGTCTCGCCGAACGCTTTGCCGTGCGCACGTCCGTACTCTTCCCAGCGGGAGATGGCGGTGACGAAGATGCGCGTCCGGACGACGTCGGTCAGTGACGTGCCGACCTGCTCCAACGCCCAGGCAACGTTGCGAATCGCCTGCGCCGTCTGCCCGTACGCATCGCCCTCGTGGACAACCTCGCCGTCGGCGATGGACGTGCACCCCGTCACCCAGACGTTGTTGCCGGCGGCCACCGCACGGCTGTAGCCGACGACCGGCTCCCACGGTGCGCCGGACCCCACACGCTTCGTCACGACGCGGCCACCTTCAACGCTTCCTCCAGGGTGAACGCGCCGGCGTAGAGGGCCTTGCCGACGATCGCCCCTTCAACGCCGGACGGCACGAGTGACCGCAGCGCCGCGATGTCGTCGAGACTCGAGACTCCCCCGCTGGCCACCACCGGCCGGTCGGTCCTGGCGCACACTTCACGCAGCAAGTCCACATTCGGCCCGCGCAGCGTGCCGTCCTTGGTGACGTCGGTGACGACGTACCGCGCGCACCCGTCCGCGTCCAGGCGGGCCAGCGTCTCGAACAGGTCGCCGCCCTCACGGGTCCAGCCGCGTGCCGCGAGCGTCCGGCCGCGCACGTCGAGCCCGACGGCGATGCGGTCACCGTGTTCGGCTATCGCCTTCGCCGTCCACTCTGGATCCTCCAGCGCCGCCGTGCCGAGGTTGACCCGCCGGCAACCCGTGGCCAGCGCGGCCTCGAGCGATGCGTCGTCGCGGATGCCGCCGGACAGCTCAACGGCGACGTCGAGCCGTCCCACCACCTCGGCCAGCAGCCGGCGGTTGGTGCCGCGACCGAAGGCAGCGTCCAGGTCGACCAGGTGGATCCACTCCGCTCCGGCCTGCTGCCAGGTCAAAGCGGCATCCAGTGGGGAGCCGTAGTCGGTCTCCGTCCCGGCCTCGCCCTGAACGAGCCGGACCGCCGTCCCGTTCGCCACATCGACGGCGGGCAGCAATTGGAGCGCGGTCATGACGTACTCCACCAGACGTGACGTCGCTTCACGAGGTATGCATGCCTGGTGAAGCTACGTAGAACCTGCCGAACGTGATCGAACGACATCATGCGGTCTTCACCGCCCGGAAGCGCAGGCGGCGGTAGTCGGCCCACCACGTACCGTCGCGCCACAGCGCGGGACGGGCGATCTCGGCGGCGCGCTCGAGCACGGCTCCCGGCAGGTCATCCAGCAGGTCGCCGGCGAACATCGACAACCAGTCGGCGAAGCCGTCGAATCCGCCGGTCAGCTCGGTGGGACGATCCCAGAACTCGATCGTGCGAATCTCGAAGCCGGCATCCTCCAGCATCGCCGCGTACTGCGCCACCGTCGGGAAGAACCACGGCCAGTGGCGCGTCGGAAGGCCTGCCTCCTTGCACGCCGCGTCGACCGCCGCGGTGACCGCACCGACGTTGCCGGCGCCGCCCATCTCGCCGACGAAACGTCCGCCGGCGCGCAACGCGTCCGATACGCATCCGAGCACCTCGACCACCGCCGGCATCCAATGGAGCGCCGCATTCGAGAACACCGCGTCGACAGGAGGGTCGACACTGAAGTCATGGCCGTCTTCGACCCTCCACTCGGCTTCCGGCATCCGAGCCCGCGCCGCGTCGATCATCGCCGGGTCCGAGTCGATGCCGATCACGGTGGCGCCGGCTTCGGAAATCCGTGAGGTCAGCACACCGGTTCCGCAGCCCAGATCCACGACCGTCTCGCCTGGAGCCGGCGCGAGCCAGTCGATCAGCTCCTCGCCGTTGGCCGAGACGAACGAGAAGTCCCTGTCGTATGTCACCGCGTCCCATGTCGTCACGACGCCACCAGCTCCTTTACCCAGTTCGTCAACAAAGCGAGCCCCGCCTCGCCGGATTTCTCG
>DASUTB010000043.1:0-146553 GCA_036374835.1 Jiangellaceae bacterium
GGATCTGGGTCAGCTCGGCGGGTTCTTGGCATCGGCAAGCGAGAACATCTACGTGCTCGCGTCCGAGGCGGAGGCGGACGCCGCGATGGCCGCACTACGCGGCGAGCTGGGCCAGTGCGCGACCGACCGCGACGACGTCGAGCTCACCCGAACATGGGAGTACGACGGCATCGGCGACGCCGCGTTCCAGAGCGAGGTCTTTAACGACATCGGTCCACGTCGCATCGCCATCAGTGTCGGCGCTGCGCACACCGGCTCAACTCTTGTTGTGACCATCACCGGCGTCTACATCGAAGAGGAGTTCGACGGCCAATCCGAAATGCTCGCCGCCGCGGTATCGAAAGTGTGCGGTGCGGACTGTGTCGGTGAGATCACTCCCCGCCTGACGTACTCGGACGCAACCTTGCCGGCGGACTTCCCCCTGTTGCTCGACGAGGACGTCAGTCCGATCGGAACCTACTCCGGTTTCGTCTGGTCGGAGACGCTGGTCAACCCCGACCGATATGAGTACTTCTGCCTCCCCGACCTCGTGTATCAAGGCACGGTCGTGCATCCGTCGTCCCAGCCGGTGCAGGTCGGTGGCGAGGCCGCGACCATCTATCAGGGCGAGTGGTACCACGAGGGCGAGGGCGGCTTCTACGAGACCGTCATACAGTTCTTGAACGCGCAGGAGGCGGCCGACTTCGTGGCCGACTACTCCGAGCTGCCGGACCAGTGTGGCGAGGTCGTGGAGACCCACGAGCAGGTGGTCAACCAGCCGGCGTCCGTCGACGTGTCCGGCGCGGACGAAGCGCTCGTCTGGACCATCGACGAGCAGGTCCTGCCGAGTGATCCGGGTTCGGCGCCCGCATTCCACGGCGTCGGCATGGCGCGGTCGGAAAACGTCGTGGTGGTGATCGGCTTCGCGGCCTTCGGCGATCCCACGACAGGGACGAGCGGCACGTGGGCCGACTACGCGATCGACACACTCGCGGTGGCGATCGACCGAGCGCAGCGCTAGCCCGCGCTGACCAGGACACCCTGGTCCTTTCCGGGCACTGACGGGGCGATCGCGAAATCTGTTGCGCGTCCGCCCTTGTTAGCGCTCACAGAGAGGACTATGTTAACGCTCACAAGCACCTCTCAAACGGGGATACGGACCGAGCTCTCATAAGGGACCGAACGAGGCGACCGCCTCGGCAACAGAGAGGAGCACGGAGGACATGTTCCACAAGCACACCGGTGCAGAACGGAGACCACATGCCAAGCGCCTCTTCGTCGGCATCGCGATGATCAGCGCCATCGGCCTCATCGCAGCGCCGTCGTCCAGCGCGAGTCACGGATGGGGCAAACCGGCCGAGCCGACCATCGACGTGGAGCCGTTCGGCACCGTGGAGGCCGACGACCCCGACCACCCGGAGAACGGCAAGGCCGTCGAGATCTACACGCTGACGAACTCGCGCGGCATGGAGGTGACGGTCCTGACCTACGGCGGGATACTGCAGTCGATCAAAGTACCGGACCGCCGCGGCAAGTTGGCGAACGTCACCCTCGGCTACGACAACCTCGACGACTACGTCAACAACAACGGCCCGTACTTCGGCGCCATCATCGGCCGCTACGGCAACCGGATCGGCGGGGCGAGCTTCGAGCTGGACGGGACCACCTACAACCTGCCGGCCAACAACGGGCCCAACACGCTGCACGGCGGAGACTTCGGTTTCGACAAGCGGGTCTGGTCGGTGGACGACACGGGCACCGACCGGGACAGCGCGTGGATCACGCTGTCGTACACTAGCGAGCACCTCGAGGAGGGCTTCCCGGGCGAGCTGGACACCACGGTCACGTACACCCTGACCAATAAGAACCAGATCGTCATGGACTACCACGCCACGACCGATGCGCCAACCCACGTCAACCTGACCAACCACGCGTACTGGAACCTGGGCGGCGAGGGCACCGGAACCATCGAAGATCACAAGCTGCAGCTGAAGGCGAGCCACTACACACCGGTCGACGAGACTCTGATCCCCACCGGCGAGATCGCCCCGGTGGCCGGCACGCCGTTCGACTTCACCCGGCCGACCGAGATCGGCGAACGGATCCGGGGAAGCCACGAGCAGTTGCTGTTCGGCCGCGGCTACGACCACAACTGGGTGCTGGATCGCCACGGCGACGGCATGGAGCTGGCCGCCCGACTCAGTGACCGGGACAGCGGACGGGTGCTGTCGGTCCATACGACCGAGCCGGGCATCCAGTTCTACTCCGGTAACTTCCTCGACGGAACACTGGTCGGCACCGGCGGTAACACGTACCGGCAGGGCGACGGGCTGGCGCTGGAAACCCAGCACTACCCCGACACGCCGAACAAGCCGGACTTCCCGTCCACCGTCCTTAGGCCCGGCGAGGAGTACGAGACGACGACGATCTACCAGTTCACGACTCGGAGGGGCGGGCGCTGATCCTAGGATGACTTCGATCACGTTCGGCAGGCTTACGGTGCTCGCCTGCTGAACGTGATCGAACGTCGCCGGGTTCGGCGCGGTCAGGAGCTCGCGACCCAGTCGCAAAGCCGGTTGATCGCGTCGTACGTCGGGTTGCAGTACTTCTCGAGAAAGTCCTCGCCCGGGAGCTCGCCCGGCGCCAGCTCGGCAGCCGCGTCCAGCGCAGCGGCGCCGTCGAAGTCGACGCAGGAGATGCGCACCGAAAGCTCGTGTTCCGGACGTCCGAACGAATGGCCCGGAAGCATGGCGATACCCAGCTCGTCGAGCACCCGTTCGCACAGTTCGTCGCTGGTGGTGATGCCGCGGTCGACCAGGTGCGACCTCGAGGCGGGGAAGTTCGGGAACAGGTAGAAGCCGCCGCGCGGCTGCGTGAGTTCGGCGCCGGCGCGGTGCAGCCGGTCGTAGCCGTACATCAGTAGGCCTTCGAGCACGGCACGCGCGCGACGCAGGTAGTCGTCCATCTCGTCGCTCGGTTCGAAACCCCGGATCGCGGCGTACTGGATCGGTGCCGAGGTCGAGGTGAACGTCTCACTCGCCACCGCCGACATGGCCTCGCACAGCCAGGTCAGGGTCTTGGGGAAGGTGAACGCACCGAGCCGCCAGCCGCCGGCACCGGACCACTTGGACAGGCCGTTCGACAAGATCGTTCCCTCGGGGTAGAACCGCGCGATCGACACGTGACCGCCGTCGAAGCGAAGCCCGCTGTAGATCTCGTCGGCCAGCAGCAGCACCCGGTACTGCCGCGCGACCTCGGCGATGCGACGCAGCTGCGGCTCGGAGTACGCCGTTCCGGTCGGGTTGCCCGGGTAGTTCAGGATCAGTAGCCGGGGCCGCTGCGGATCGTTTCGGCACACGTTCTCGAGCGCTTCCGGCGTGACGCCCATGCCCGACTCGATGTCGGTCGGCAGCCAGTGCAGGTGACGGCCGATGATGCGGGCCTGCGGCGCGTAAGACACCCAGCTCGGCGCCGGGATCACGAGATCGCCGTAATACACGAGCTGAACGAGGAACATCAGCTCCTTCGTGCCCGGCCCGACGAGGACGTTCTCCGGCCGGTAGGTGAGACCCTCGTGCCGGTCGTAGTAGTCGACGATCGCCTGCCGCAGCGCCGGCAGGCCCTTCACGGGCAGATAATCCTTCTCATGGGCGTGTTCGCGAAGCGCTTGCACCATGCACTCCGGAACCGGAAACGGTGACTGACCGAGTCCGAGCCGGACGACCTCGCGTCCCTCCCGGCGCAGCTGCGCGATCCGCTCGTTGATCGCCAGCGTCGCCGACCGGCCCATGCCGCGCACATTCAGGTTGACGTGCATCTCCGGCGATGCAAGCGGCAGCTCGTCACCGTTGGTCACCAACGATGCGGAATCTTCTTCCACGAACTCCCCTTCGCCTGTGCCACCAGCTTACCGGTAGGTTTCGCGGGCTCAACATCGACACCAACCCTGGGGTGACGGCGAGTGCTACGAGGTCGCAGCCTCAGAGGCCGGGCCCGCCACCGGAGCGGCCAACCGGCGGTAGACGTACGCGACGGCCAGCAGCGAGATCCCGGAGCTGATCAATACGCCGACGAGAAGTACGAGCAAGCCCAGGATGTTGATCCCGATCAGCACCAGGCCGAACAGGAAGAGTTGCCAGCGGTGTCCCCGGGTCAGCTCCGCGCTGCGCCGCAGCGCCTCGAACGGGTTCTGCTCGCCGGTATCGACGATGTGGAAGCCGTAGAACGCGAAGACGATGAAGGCGATGACTCCCGGCACGATGAGCAGCACCAGACCGATGCCGACCATGAGGCCGAAGAGCACGGCAGCGATGAGATACGGCACGACCAGCCGGAACCGGTCGAGGACGGCTTCGGCGCTGACCGGCCGGCCGTCGGTGATGTCGAGGGCAAGTTTGATCCAGCCGATCGCCACCAGCTGCCCGACAATGAATCCGGTCAGGCCGAGTAGGAAGCTGACGAACCAACCGGCGTCGTCCCGTAGCAGCTGAAGCAGGCCGTTGACCGCCCACACGATGAGCGCGAACAATGCCATCGGAAGGATGTTGGGCCAGAAGAGCCGCCAGCCGGCTCCAAGCGCCTCGCCGATTTCGAACCGTCGTCCAGTGGGCTGTTGCATGGTACCGACCTCCCTGCCGACGAACGTTGATCCACTCCCCGGCCAGTATGACGCGGTCACGCACCGCGTGCCGGGGAAATCACACTAGACTCGCTCCTGGTGATCCACGCAGGACGTCTCGGCTCGGGCGTCGCGGTGCTTGCGGCGTCTCACCTGTGTGGCTCGGTACCGTTCGCCCAACTCGTCGCACGGCTGACGAACTCGACCGACCTGCGGCAGCGCGGTACGGGCACGGTGTCGGCGAGTGGGCTGCGCGACGTCGGCGTCGGCCCGGTGGTCGTGGCGGGAGTTCTCGACGTGGCCAAAGGCACCATCGGACCGCTCGTCGCGCGGCGGCGGGCAGGCACGCCGCTTGCCGTTGCAGCGGGCGCCGCGACGATAACCGGGCACAACTGGTCGCCGTTCCTGCGCGGTGCCGGTGGCCGTGGACTGTCGCCGGCCATCGGCGCGCTACTCGTCACCGCGCCCGAGGGCTCTGTTGTACTGCTCGCCGGCGTCGCCGCCGGCCGACTTGTCGGCGAGACCGCCATCGGTGCACTCGCCGGGTATGCCGCACTCACTCCGGTCCTCATCCGCACCCGCGGCCGAACCGGTGCGCTCACCGCGGCGGCCATGTTGACTCCAATACTGGTCAAGCGGCTGATGGGCAACCGGCCCGCCGCCTCCGCAAGTACCTACCTGTGGCGGCTGCTGCTCGATCGGGACCAGCCCGGGAGATCGTCGTGTCCGTCCGAGTGGTGACCGACACCGCCGCCGCGCTGACATCCGAGCTCGCCGCATCGTGGGGTGTGCGGCTCGTCCCGCTGACCGTTACGGTCGACGGCCGGTCGTACCGCGACACCGACCTGAATCCGGCGATGCTGGCCGCGGGCCGCGTCACCACGGCGGGACCGACGCCCGGCGAGTTCATGGCAGCCCTTCAGGACGCCCCTGACGGCGCCGTCGTCATCACCGTCGCGGCATCACTGAGCAGCACAAACGCGGCGGCACACATGGCGGCCTCGGTGTGCGACGCGCCGGTCGAGGTCGTCGACAGCAGGACGGCGGCCGGTGCACAGGCCCTCGTTGTGCTGGCCGCCGTCGACCAGGCTGCCCAAGGCCGTGACGTCCACACCGTGGCCGAATCCGCCCGGGTCGCTGCTCGGAGCGTGCGAGTCGCGGGATTCCTGGAAAACCTGGACGGGTTGGCCCGCAGCGGTCGCGTCCCCGGCCTCGCCGCCGACGCGGCCCGTAAGACCGGGCTGCAGTTCATGTTCACGCTGCGGGACGGATCGATCAAGCCGGCCCGGCCGGCTACGAGCCGTGCGTCGGCCCTCGACAGATTGGTCGAGCTGTGTCTCGCTTCGAACGACCCGGAGCATGCTGCCGACGTCATGCTGCTCGGCCGAGCCGACGGGTTGGACGAGCGACTCGATAACGCCGTCGCGGCCGGCCGGCTGACGATCGGGCGCCGGCTCACCGGTGCGTTCGGGACCGCGATCACCCTCTACACCGGGCCTGGTGTGACCGGCCTGGCCTGGACGCTACGAGGATCAGATCGAGTGCTGATATGACCGGAAGGCGCGCGTCGCCAGCCAGGTCATGGCGACGGCCAGCGCGGCCAGCAACGCGATCCGCCCGCCGACCATGCCCCAGTCCGCACCGGCGGCCAGCGCCTCTCGGCTCGCGACGACTGCCCAGTCCACCGGGTTGAAGCGGGCCACGGTGTCGATCCAGCCCGGCAACAGCGCGTCCGCCATCAACGTGGACGACAGGAACAGCAGCGGGAACGCCAGGAACTGGAAGATTCCGATGAGCGCCTCTTGGGTCCGCAGCGTCAGCGCAGCTGCACAGGACAGTGCCGCGAACACCACAGCCAGTAGGACCGCGGCCGCCAGCATGACGGCCGGCCCGGTTACACCACCGTCGTACCGTGCACCCATGGCCAGCGCCACAGCGAACACGATGAGGGACTGGACGACCGTCACCGCCGCCTGGTAGACGAGGATGCCGTTTATGATCGCGACGCGGCGTACCGGCGATGCCAGGTACCGGTCCATGACGCCTCGATCCATATCCTCGATCAACGTGGTTCCCGCCCAGCCGGCGTTCATCATGGCGGTCATGATGACCACGCCGGGCGCCAGGTAGGCGACGTAGTTCGTGCTGCCGAAACCCGGCAGATCCACGACCCGCTCGAAGAGCTGGCTGAACAGCAGCAGCCAGACCATCGGCTGGATGAGTGTGAACGCCAGGTAGACCGGCTGGCGGTAGACGATCCGCATGTTGCGGGCCGCGAGTTGCGACGAGTGAGCGATGGCGGTGGTCATGCGGTGATCTCCTTCGTGCCGGCCTCGTCGGCGGCCCGGAACGACCGGCCGGCGTGGTGCAGGTAGACGTCGTCGAGAGACGGGCGGGCGACGGTGACCGATGCGAGCCCGATGCTCCTTGCATCCAGCGCGCCGAGCACTGCCGGCAGGATCGCCGCACCGCCGCCGACACGGGCCCGCAACGAGGCACCCTCCACCGACACGTCACGGACACCGCTGACGGCCTCGACGACGGCACGCGCGTCCCCGTTGGCCGCGGGCTCGGCCAGCTCGATCTGGACCGTGTCACCGTCCAGCGCGGCTTTGAGCTCGTCCGGCGTGCCGGCCGCGACGACGGTACCGCGGTCGACGATGGCCAGCCGGCCGGCAAGCTGATCGGCCTCCTCGAGGTAATGGGTGGTCAGCAGCACGGTGAGCCCGTCCGCGGAGGTCAACCCGGCGATCTCGGCCCACATGCCGGCGCGCGCCTCCGGGTCGAGGCCGGTCGTGGGCTCGTCCAGGAACAGCACCTGGGGACGGTGGATCAGACCCAGGGCGACATCAAGCTTGCGCTGCATGCCGCCGGACCAGGTCTTGGTGATGCGCCCGGCGGCCTCGGCCAATCCGAACCGCTCCAGCAGTTCGCCCGAGCGTTCTTTGATCGTCTTGGCCGGCATCCCGTGGATGCGGCCCTGTAGGGAGAGGTTCTCCCAGCCGGTGGCGGTCGGATCGAAGCAGGGCTTCTGCGGCACGTGTCCAATGACGTGCCGGACCCCCGCAGGGTCGGCGGTGACGTCGATGCCGGCGACGACCGCACGTCCGGCGTCGGCCGCGGCCAACGTCGTAAGGATCTTGACCGCGGTCGACTTCCCGGCGCCGTTCGGGCCGAGCACGGCGAAGACCGCGCCGGCCGGAGCGGTGAAACTGACACCGTCGAGTGCCGTGATCCCCTTGGCGCCCTTGCCGTAGGTCTTGGTCAGGTCGGTGGCCTCGATCGCGAGACCGGTGGTTTCGGACATGATGCTCCCTCGCAGGTGAGGTGAGCCGATGCCCGCGGTTGGCCTACCCTTGAAGGTGCGAGTCCCGGGTCGGACGCAGGTTCGGCTCTGGGTTTCAGGTGGCCCCGGCCGTCGGTGTTGCCGCACCGGCGACCGGGGCCGCAGCTACGTCAGCTCGTCCAGACGATCCAGCCAGGCAAAGTCCTCCTTGAACTCGGTGAACAGCGTTTGCTCGATCTCGTCTCGGGTCATGCCTTCGGCGCGAAGCTCGTGCATCCGTTGCCAACCGGCGAGCCCGCTGAACGAGCCGTCCCGTATGTCGTCCAGCAGCGAGGCGAGGAAGTCGACCTCAGCGGCCAGCAGCGCGACCTCGAACTCGTGCTCGACGCCGAACACCCGGGGCATGCCGATCGCATATGCCCGGTTCACCTGATCGCGACATGTGTCCAGGGCGGCCCGTTGGTTGACCAGACGGCGCTCGAGCAGCTCCGTCGCTTGCTCCGGCCGAAGCGCCATCATCAGTGACAGCGCCGCCTCGAACTGGGGATACTCCTTGACCGGATCGCTCAGCAACGTGCTGAGCCAGCTGATCATCTCGCGCTCGCCGTCCCCGGTGATCGCGTAGATGGTCCGCTCCGGACGGTTGCCCTCGCGCGCCGACTCCCGAGCCTCGATGAGGCCGTGCTTGGTGAGTGACTCCACGACCGAGTACAGCGACCCATAGTTGATCTTGATGCTGTCCTCTTTGCGGCGTTCTTTGAGCGTGGCCGACATCTGGTACGGGTGCATCGGCCGCTCGTAGAGCAGCACCAGCACAGCGAGCGCCAACGGGTTGGACGGACGGCTCGCCATGGCATTTCCCCTACTCGGCATCGATTACTTGAGTTCGAGTATTCTCACTCAAGCATCCGATGTCAAGTAGCTAGCCGAGCCGCGTAATCAAGAATGACCATGTTAAGCCGGTTCTTACCGACGATGCGCGGCCCGCAGACTGCGCATCGTCGGTAAGAACCGGCTTAACATGGTCATTCTCAGCCGGTGGGGCCGCGGCCGGCCCACGTCCACGCATACGAGCCGTCGTCGGATTCGCTCCCGCCCTCGCCGATCTCCAGAGGCCGGAACGTGTCGACCATGACCGCGAGCTCGTCGAAGTAGTCCTTGCCGAGCGCCCGCTCGATCGACGCGGGCTGCGGGCCGTGGGTATGCCCGCCCGGATGCAGCGTGATCGAGCCCTGGCCGATGCCCGAACCCTTGCGCGCCTCGTAGTCGCCGCCGCAGTAGAACATGACCTCATCGGAGTCCACGTTCGAGTGGTAGTACGGCACCGGAACGGCGAGCGGGTGGTAGTCGACCTTACGCGGCACGAAGTTGCAGATCACGAAGTTGTAGCCCTCGAAGACCTGATGGACCGGCGGCGGCTGGTGAATGCGGCCGGTGATCGGCTCGAAGTCCGAGACGTTGAACATGTACGGGTAGAGGCAGCCGTCCCACCCCACCACGTCGAACGGGTGCGTCGGATAGGTGACGATGCTGCCGACCAGCCCGGACGGCCCGTGCCCGCGGTGCTTTGTGTAGATCTCGACGTCCTCCTGCTCGACAATGAGCGGTTCGGACGGCGCGGTGAGATCGCGCTCGCAGTACGGCGCGTGCTCGAGGAACTGGCCGTACCGCGACAGGTAGCGCTTCGGCGGCGCGATGTGCGAGTTGGCTTCGATGACGTATCCGCGCAGTGGCTCGTCCCCGGTCGGGACCCAACGATGCACGGTGGCCCGCGGCAGGATCACGTAGTCCCCCTGCCGCGCTTGCAGCACGCCGAACATGGTCTCGACGGTCGCTTCGCCGGACTCGACGTACACGCATTCGTCACCGATCGCGTTGCGGTACAACGGGGACGACTCGCCGGCCGCGACATACGAGATCCGCACGTCGCCGTTGCCGAGGATCATGCGCCGGCCGGTGACGACGTCCGCGGCCTTCCAGTCACGGCCAGGGAACAGGTCGTGCAGCTTGAGGTGCCGCGGCTTGAGCGGATGGTTCGGGACGGTCCGCGCGTCCGGGACGTCCCACACCTTCGAGTCGACGATCGCCGACGGCACGCCCTTGTGGTAGAGCAACGAGGAGTCGGACGAGAAGCCTTCCTCACCCATCAGCTCCTCGTAATACAGCCCACCGTCCTCGCGCCGGAACTGGGTGTGGCGCTTCGGCGGAATCTCACCAACGCTGCGGTAGAAAGCCATGAGATGTCCTTGTTCGATAATCGGACGGACTTGCTCGCTTACTGACACGATGCGTTAGAGTGCGTCCTGTGTCAACCTCTCCCCTATTCCACGCGCTGATCGACGACGCCGCGCTTTTCCCGCCCGGCAACGCGCCGATGGAGATCGCCGTCCCGACACATCAGGAGCACCGTTCGGCGTGGTACGCCGACATGATCGGGCCGTTCCTGTGCCCCGCGTCGCGGCTGACCGAACTTGCCGGCCGGCTGGACGATGATGCCGCACTCGGTGTGACCATAATCGTTGACACCGGCACCGGCGGTATCGGACCCGCGGTGGACGAGGTCGCCGCCGACCGGCGTATGACACTACGCGGCGCCGAGGCTCCATTGCGCGGTGAACCCTTGCCGGACGCCGCCCGCCGCACCGTCGCCGCACTGGACGCCGCACTCGGAGGGCCGGACGATGAGGAGCCGGCCTATATCGAGGTGCCCCAGGCCGAGGGCTGGCGCGACGCGCTCGAGATCGTCGCCGAGTCCGGATACCGCGCCAAGCTGCGCACCGGCGGCCCCACGCCCGAGGCGTTCCCGCCCGAGGACGAGGTCGCGCGCTTCATCGTCGCCTGCCTGGAACTCGACGTCCCGTTCAAGTTCACCGCGGGCCTGCACCACGCGGTCCGGCGCACCACCCCGGACGGGCGCGAGGAGCACGGCTTCCTCAACGCGCTGCTCGCCGTCGCGGTCGCGCTCGACGGCGGTGACGTCGAGGCCATCGCGCACACCCTCGCCGACCGCGGAGCCCAGGGAATCGCCGACCGGATCGCAGCACTGCCGGGGGGACGTGCGTCGAGCGTGCGGGCCTGGTTAGGCTCCTACGGATCGTGCAGCGTCACCGAGCCGATCGGCGACCTGCTCGACCTCAAGCTCGTGAGCGCGCCGACCGGGCGTTAGGCCAAAGTCGCGGCGCTGAACCCGAGCCCGGCTGTCGCGATCACCATCAGCACCATACTCATCATGATTGTACGAGTCTGCTGACGAAGATCGTCCTTGAACTCGGCGCCGAGGTGCGCGATCGCCGCCTTCTTCTCGACACGAAGTTGCTCGACGACCGCATCCGTTGTCGCGCGGTAGTGGTCGAGAGTGGACCGGAGCGAAACATCGAGGTGGTCGAGATCGCGCTTCGTTGTGGCACGGTGCTGGTCGAGTGCGGACCGCAGCGAGGCGTCAAGCTGGTCGAGATCGCGCTTCGTCGCGACCTCGCCCCATCCAGCCGGTGGCGTCAGAGCCATCATCCTCGCCGCATTCACGGGTCCAAGTATTTCTTTGGAGCTTCGTGTGCAGTTCGTGCCGCGCCTGCTCGTCCACTGCCATGGTCTCACCCTTTCCGCCTCGTTGGAACTGATCACCAACCAGCGTCACCGCCATGAATTCGAGACCACGAGACGCAGAACATGATCTGTGGATAACTCGCCCGCTTGCGTTGAGGTGTCAGAACACTGCGGTCCCGGGTCCGTGCCCAACGTGCGCCACGCCCCTACTACGCTCATCCTCCATGTCCGCCACTTGGCTTCCCGTGCCCGACGATGCGCCGTTCGGCGCGCACACACTGCCGTATGGGGTGTTTTCGACCGACGATGAGGCGCCGCGAGTCGGCGTCGCGATCGGCGAGCACATTCTCGACCTGGCGCCGCTGGCCGCCGTCGGGAACCTCGAGGGCGCGCACGTATTCGAGGAGCCCAGCCTCAATCCGTTCATGGACCTCGGCCCACGGGCATGGGCGGCGGTGCGCGGCTGGCTCACCGAGTTGGTCGGCGACGAAGCACAGCGCGAGCATGTCGAGCCGCACCTGGTGCCGATGAGCGCCGCGCGGTTGCACATGCCGTTCACGGTCGGCGACTACGTCGACTTCTACTCATCCCAGCACCACGCCGAGAACGTCGGCAAGATCTTCCGGCCCGATTCGCCGTCCCTGCCGGCGGCCTGGAAGCACCTGCCGATCGGGTACCACGGGCGGGCCGGGACGGTCGTCCCGTCCGGCACCGACATCGTCCGACCGTGCGGGCTGCGCCGTAGCGGCGACGCGCTGGAGTACGGACCGTCGCTTCGACTCGACATCGAGGCGGAGGTCGGCTTCGTCGTCGGCGTACCTTCGGAGCTGGGCAGACCTGTTCCGGTGGGCTCGTTCGCCGACCACGTGTTCGGTCTGGTGCTGGTCAACGACTGGTCGGCGCGCGACATCCAGGCGTTCGAATACGTGCCACTCGGGCCGTTCCTCGGCAAGTCGTTCGCCACATCCACTTCCCAGTGGGTCGTCCCGCTGGCCGCGCTGGAGCACGCCCGGGTGGATCCGCCGTCCCGCGATCCCGAACCGCCCGACTACCTGAAGGACGGCGACCCGTGGGGCCTCGCGCTCGACCTCGAGGTGGCGTGGAACGGGACGATCGTCGCCCGGCCGCCTTTCAAGTACATGTACTGGACGGCCGCCCAGCAGCTCGCGCACCTGACCGCCAACGGCGCGTCACTGCGCACCGGCGACCTCTACGCATCCGGCACGGTCAGCGGACCGCAGCGCGACCAGCGTGGTTCGTTCCTCGAGCTGTCGTGGAACGGCACCGAACCGGTCGCATTGGACGACGGCACCACCCGCTCGTTCCTGGACGACGGCGACGAGGTGACGATCTCGGCCACCGCACCCGGCCCCGACGACTCGCGAATCGGACTCGGCGCCGTCACTGGGCGGATCGTAGGTTCGGTAGGAGTGACGTAGCTTCACCAGGGTTGCAGTCCTAGTGAAGCTACGTCACGCCTACCGAACGTGATCATTCGGTGGTCACACCATGGCGAATCGGCCCGCTTTCAAGCCGTCTTTGATCGCCACGGCAGTCTCGTCCGCCGACTGACCGCTTGAGTCGATCACATGCCTCGCCATCTCGCCGAGGTCCGAGAACGCGCCGTGCAGTTCGGTTATCGGATCGGCCTCGCGCAGTTCGCCGTCGCCCTCTCGGGTGACGGCCCGCGTGAGTGTGACGTCGAGGCTCGGACGCAGGACGACATACGACAGATCCAGGCCGCGCTCCCGGCAGGCGGCGTCGAAGAGATCGAGCATCCAACGCCCTATGACGCCGTCGAGGATGACCTCGTATCCCCCGGCGGAGTAGGCGCACGCGGCCTCGATCATGACGCTCAGGACCACGCGGTTCTGCCGCTCGGACTCAGGCAGGTAGGGCGGGATGTAGCCCGCGCAGATCCAGTTGTAGAACGAATCGGTCGGCAAATGCACTGTTGGCTCCTCGGCCATCGCGGCCAGCCGCACCGCAACCGTCGACTTCCCCGCCCCTGGAGGCCCGCTCACCAGCACGATCCTGCCCGGACTTCTCCCTGTGACACTTGCCTCGGTGTGCAATCCGCGCAGCTGTTGCGGCCGCGCCGGTACGGACAGCACGTCGGTCGAGTCGACGAACTGATCGACGGCACCGACCAGCGGAAGCTCGCGAAGCCATTCGTCCGTGATCGCCTCCGGCAGGCGGCGGCGAACCGTTCGGCGAAAAGGACGCGGAACGGCCGGCTGTGGAAGTGGCGCACGGTGGGGTCCAGCTCCGCCGTGATGCCGGAATCATTGTGCTCGGTTGTGGAACACAGGCGCGACCCAGTTCTTCAGCGAATCATCCATCCACTCGAGTCACTCTGAGCAAGGTCCCCGGATTGTCAGTCCGGATGAATAGCGTAGCGTCATGGCGCGACGAGACCGTTCCAGCGGAGACTCGTCTGATTCGAGGTGGGCCGGATACGACAGCCAAGCTGCAGAAGCACGCGCGCTTCCGCCGCGGCGTGAGCTGGGACTCAACGGTGGGCCAACGTCCTCCGTCTCGTGGACATGGATGGCCGCCTTCACACCGGCCAGGTGGGGCCGAAGCGGCGGCGAGCCAGCAATGACTATTCGCTGACACGCACGTATCTGAGCCCGCGCCGGGGACGACCCGCACGTCCGGCATACTCGGGCGGGTGGACCTTGGCGAGGAGTACGTCTGGCGCGGACGGCGCCTACGCTGGACACGGATCGGGAATGGCCCGCCGGTGGTGTTCTGCCACGGCACACCGTGGTCGTCGGCGCTGTGGTGGCCGTTCGCCCACGCCCTCAGTACGGAAATGAGCTGCTACCTGTGGGACATGCCCGGGTACGGCCGCTCCTCGATGGAGGACGATCATTCGGTCTCGCTGGACCTGCAAGGTGAGCTGCTGGCCGATCTGATGGAGCACTGGGGCCTGGATCGGCCGCACGTGGTCGCCCACGACTACGGCGGTGCGGTCTCGCTGCGGGCGCACCTGCTGCATGGGGCCGACTATGCGTCGCTCGCCCTTGTCGACGTGGTGGCACTGGCTCCGTGGGGCTCCGAGTTCTTCAACCTCGTCCGCGAGAACGCCGCGACGTTCACCGCACTGCCGCCCGCCATCCATGAGGCAGCGGTGCGCGCCTACATCTCCGGCGCCAGCCATCTGGGCCTCACCGAACGGCAGCTCGACATGCTCGCCGAGCCATGGCAGGGCCCCGCCGGGCAGGCCGCGTTCTACCGGCAGATCGCGCAGGCCGACCAGGCGTACACCGACGAGGTGGAACCGCGATACCCGTCGCTTGACCTGCCGGTCCTCGTCGTGTGGGGCGAGCGGGACAGCTGGATCCCGGTCGACCGCGCCCACCGGCTCGCCGGGCTCATCCCGGGCGCGCGTCTCGAACTGATTCCAGAAGCCGGTCATCTGGTACAGCTGGACTCTCCCGCCGCGCTGGCCACGACACTGCACCGCTGGCTCGGCACCGTCAGGTGACTTTGTCGTGGTCGGTGTGGCGGACCCGGCGGGTAAGCGCGCTGTAGAGGACGATGGCGGCAGTCAGCCATGCGGCTCCCACCACGACTTCGGTGCGAACGTCCGCTAGCCACGGCTCGCCGGCGAGGTAGTGGTGGATCGCTTGGATCCCGTGCCGCGTCGGCAGGATCGAGCCGACCGCATCGAGCCAGGCGACCCGACCGGGAGGGATCAATGCGCCGCTGCAGGCGATGATCAGATACTGGCCGAGGTTACCGACGATGATGTCGTTGCCGGCTCGGCCGAATAGGCCGGCCGAGGCCGCCGCCAACGCCGCCGCGCTGACCGTGAACGCCATCAGCACGTAGATCGGAATCACCTGTAGTAGCTGGAGAGCGAGTGCGGCCTGACCAGTTGCGACACCGACGACCACGATGCACGACGCCGCAGCCGCGGCGGCTTCCACGGCCGCCGGCCAGCTCCGGATGATGTAGATCATCGGCACCGGCAGCCGAGACGATCGAAGCCGATAGAACGTCGCGTTCCACCGGTCGCGGATCGGCACGTCGGTGATCGACATGGCGAACAATGTCATGATGATCGCCACCGAGCCCACGAACGTGTACGCCTGCCCGTCTGCGCCGCCGACGACTCGGCCGATCATGGTGAAGAACAGGCACTGGAGTAGCGCCCGCGGCCAGCGCGTGGTGAAAGTGATCTTCCAGGGTTCCTCGGCGCGATGCTCCCGATAACCGATCCGCGCGGTCTCGCTGATGCGCCACCACCACATCGCCCAGCGTTCGGACGCGGGTGTGCGTTCGGCACGGTCAGCCGAGTTCAAGGCTGCCTCTTTCTCGTGCCAGCGTGTCGATCCGCCGAAACGCGATCACTCCGGCCACGGCGTAGGCGGCGGTCAGCGTCCCGACCAGCCCGAGCGCCGCGAAGTCCGGAGCGCCCGCGGCGGCGCTTACCAGGAACTCCTGCGCCCATCGCAGACTGATCAGCCAGCCGAGCCACCTGATGGCCGCCGGAAAGAAGTCGGGTGGAATCAGCAGACCCGCGAGCAGGAAGACCGGGTACAGCAGGGCGCTGGCCAGTTGCGCGCCATAACGAGTGAGCAGGAACAGACTGGACAGGACGATTCCGAGGGCCGTCCCAGATGCGAGCGCGGCGACCAGGCCGACGGCGAACCACCCCGGCGCATCGACGACGATCGACTCGCCGAGCGCCACCAACATCACCGATACCGTGGCCGCGGTCAGTAGCGCGGGCGCCAGGCTTGCGCCCAATGACCGCCCGGTCAGGACAAGAATCGGGTCTCGGACTCCGCGCATCGACGCCCCGAGCGTGCCCGCATTGCGCTCCCGCACCAGAATGACCGCGCCCTGCCACACCGTTGACCCCCAGTAGGCCATCAACAGCACCGCCGTCGCGACCGCCGTTACGTCCACACCAGACGGCCGGCTACGCGTGTAGAACATCACCAGCAGCAGCACGGCAGGCATCAGGACGCCCTGCATCAGAAACAGCGGGTGCGCGCGAACCATGGCCATCTGATGCCGAGCACTCGTCATGAGCACATCGGCGATCATCGCCCACCTCATCACCGGGTGCCGCCGGCAGCCTGCGCGAAAGCCTCCTCCAGCCGGACTTCGCGGACCTGCACATCGGAAACCTCGGTACCGGCAAGCATCACCGCCAGCTTCCCGAACACACCCGGACCCCACTCCAGAACCCGCAACGTCAGCTCCCAGCCGTCCGCGGTCACTATCGAATCAGCTACCGGGCTGATCCCGTCGGACGACGCCGAGTCCAGGGACGGCGGGTCGCCCACCCCACGAATCGTCACTGCCGCGGCATACCCAGCACGCTGAACGAACTCTGCCAACGGCAGATCCTCGATGATCACACCGCGGTCGAGCAGTAACACCCGGTCCGCGAGCCGTTCCACGTCGATCAGGTTGTGGCTGGTCAGTAGCACGGTCACACCGTCGTCCCGCGCCACCGCGATCGCGTCCCGCAGCCGGTCCGCCTCCAATGGATCCAGACCGACAGTCGGCTCGTCCAACAGCAGAATCCGCGGTCGCGGCAAGAACCCGATCGCGATGTGCAGCCGCTGCTTCATGCCCTTCGAGTAGGTCTCGACCCGGCGGTCCGCGGCATCCGACAAGCCCACTTGTTCGAGCAGCTCAGGAATTCGTGCCTTGGTATCGCGGCGGCTGACTCCCGCCAGCATGCCGAAAAAGCGCAGATTGTCCCGGCCACTGAGCTGGGCGTACAGACCGCGCTCGCCACCGAACACGACGCTGGCCAGCCGGCGACAAGCCCCCGAGTCGTGGGCGACATCGTGCCCGAACAGACTGGCGCGCCCCGACGACGGCAGCAACAGCGTCGCCAGAATCTTCGTCATCGTTGTCTTTCCGGCCCCGTTTTCGCCGAGCACTGCAGTGATCGTCCCAGCCTCGACCGCGAACGAAACCTCCGAAAGCGCCTCGACTCGATCGTCACCCCGGCCGAACCAGCGTGAGACCGCATCGGCCTCGATCGCCCGGTCCGCCATAGAACACCTCTTTCACCCAAGGCGGCTAGCTGCCGCGAAGCTTGCCCGCGCGCTCATTGCCGCGGCGGTAGTTGCCGGTGATACGGGCCAGCGCCTGCTGCTCCTCGGCATCGTCGGCGGCGTTCTCCAACTGCGCAATCAGGCGCATCGCGCGGCCACCGGCGACGGTCATGATCATACGGCCGCCGCGGGAGATCAGCACCCGGCCGTCCTTAGTGATGCGGTAGCCGAACGGATCGTTCATCCCAGTACGCTACGCGCACCCAAGCCTGATGTGCGGCGAATTTCGCCGGCGCTGCGGTAGCACCGGCTCCACCCGGCAGCTCAGTCCGTTCATGCCGGAAGGTGCTCACCCAGTCGCTGCACGAGCTCGATCAAATGGTGCGTCGGGGCAACGCCGAGCTCGTCGCGTAGAAGGGACCGGAAACGCCGGTACTCGCGTACGGCATCGGCGGTGTTGCCCTGCGCGAGGTGAACCATGATCACCGATCGGCGGGCGCTCTCCCTGAGCGGATCGATCGCGACAGCCTGCAACGCGGCCTGCAACGCGTGTGCATAAGCGCCGCGCGCTACGAGTGCGTCAGCGAGCGCTTCGAGGACGTGCAATCGCAGTTGGTGAATCCGTTCCTGGTCCACAAGCACCCAGTCGTCGTACCAGCCGGGGAGCAGCTCGCCACCGCCGATCGCGGAATGCTCGAGAGCCGTGACCGGATCAGGAAGCTGCGCGGAGAGGACCTGGTCTGCGCACGCGCGGAATTCGGCAACATCCACGGTCACGGTTTCGCTGAGGAACACGTCGCTCTGGTCCTTCGCGATGAGTCCCGGGAGGCGACGATGAAGCACCGACATCGCCGCGCGAAGGCTGGCCTGGGCGCGAGGTTCGGGTACGTCCGGCCAGAGGGTTCCGGCCAACCGTGCACGGTTCTGCCGCCCACGCAGCGCCAGCAGAGCCACCAGGCGCTGGCTCCGTGAGGGTACGAGAATCGCTCGGTGGTCGTATGTGAGCTGCCAGTAGTTGAACAGCCTGAGGTGCGGTGATGGAGGCTGGCTCATCTCGATGTCCCCCGGTCCGCCTCCGTAGCCTGATTTGAAACCTACCCGACCCAGCTACCCCCGAGGTCCGGCGCTAAACCGTCAAGACATGCGGGTCGCGCCCTGGAACTCAAGGGAGTCCGAGGAGGTCGTTCAGCCACCGGTCGAGCACCGCATGGAGTTCCTCGCGTGTACTTGCGAGCTGCACGACCTCTTCGGGATCGTCAACGTTCGCCACCTCCCTGATCTGCGCCCGCAGCGAAGGCTCGGCGGGATCCTCGACCCAAGCACGGATAACCAGCAGGGCAGCCCGGTTTCGCGGTCGGTCGTCGGGCGTCGGCGAAGGCATCGGGCCGAGCCTAGAAGACGGGGGCGTCATGTCCAATACCACCTCCTTACGACAGCTTGCTATGCACTACGGGCCATACGGACGGATCTTCTCCCCCCAACCGCCAGAAGAAGGCGCCGCCTAGGCCGTATTCGTCCACCAGCTCCAGCTTTGTCCGAACGCTGCGGGTGTCCTCGTACCAGACCTCGTGCTGCACGCCCGAGGAATCGCGGTAGGCGAACCAGGGTGAGCCGTCGCGGAACCGCTGCATAGTGACGCTGTGACGATGAGCGAGAGCGCTTGCTTGTTGGTAGTCGACGGTGACGCCAGGTCCATCCCCCCAGTCGTAGCCAAGCAGAACGATTCCCAAGATGACCTTCTCAGCCGGGATCCGAGTGACGGCCCACGAGATCACGTCCTCGACCCAGCCCGCAGGGGCTACCGGCCCCGGCGGTGAGGTCTCCCACGAGTAGTCGTACGTCATGACCCGTACCTGATCGACCGCCGCGCCGATGGCCTCGTAGTCCTGAGCGACGTTCCGTTCGTCGTCGCCGGCTTCGGTCATCTTGGGGTGGACGGCGGCGGTCAGCTGCTTGCCCCTGGCGCGCAGCGCGGTACCGAGCTTGGTCAAGAACTCCGAGTAGGCCTCCCGGTCGCGTGCACGTAGGTGCTCGTAGTCGATGTCGATACCGTCGTAGCCGTTGGTGACTGCCAGCTCGACCAGCGCATCGACGTGGGTGTCCATCGTGGCCGGATCGTGGAGCACGGTCTGTACCACCTCGGGATCCCAGTCGCCGTCCCGGAGATTCGTCACCGTCGGGACGATACGAATGCCGCGCGCCTGCAGATTGCGCACCATACGCAGGTCGACCTTGGTGTTCTCGGCGTCGGTGAGGACGACGTGACCGTTCGCCTCGGGGGCGTACCAGACCGGGCTCACCTCGTCGAAGAGCTCAGGATTGCGCCGTACGACGCGGAACGCGCGTTTCTGATCCCAGTAGGGCACGTACCCGATTCGCATAGGGGATGTCTCCGTCTCCGCGGTGTCGCGTTCATTGAGGACGGCATTGTGCTCATCATGTGGCTCGCAAGCCGATAGCAGAGCGACCACCAGCCCGCCCGTGATGGCAGCGCAAACCACCGCGGTCAAGACTCGAGTTCGGCGTCGCCGCCGACGTTCGGCTCGATGTCTCATGGGTGCCGACCTGGTATCGCGGCGGGATCAGAGTCTGTTGACGGGCGTCGGGTCGGGCTGATCCACCGGCCGTCGGAGCGAGCACGCCAGGCCTGGGGCATCGTCCGCAGCGCGGCGGTGGCATCGACGAACCGGAGGATGAGGAATCCCAGCCCGTACCGCAGCAGCACCGGCCGCCGATAGGCCACCGCCGTAAGCAGAGTGAGTACGTAGTCGACGCCGGCTGCGAGCACCAAGATCATGCTCAACACGACGAACGCCTCGACGAAACCGCCAAGATCCAGGGCCAACCCGAGTGCCTGTGCCAGAGTGTTGATCAGCACGATCGGGGTCAGCAGCACCACCGCGCCGATCAGCAGAACCAAACCTAACGACGCGACCACGACTTCAGTGACGAAAAGGGCGAGCGCGGCGGAGAAACCGCTTAACCAGAATCCGTGTCGGCGAAGCGTCTGCCAGAAGCCGAGGTACCAGCGCAGGACCTGCCGGTAGTAGTCGCGGACGTTGTCCGGATCCTGTGTCGTCGCATGCACGTCCGGCTGGAAGGCTATCTTCCCCAGACGCCGGTGATGGATCTCGAAGGTCATATTGAAGTCCTCGATCACCAGACCTGGCGGGTTGAGGTCCATCTCGTTGAGCACGGTCGTCCGGTACATGCTGGCGAAGCCCGGCACGATCGCGGTGACGTTCGTCCAGCGCCAGGTCTGGCCGTATTTGAGCCACTGCATCACGGCGTAGAGCCGGGTGCGGTACGCGATGAGGAACCGGCCGACCGGTGTGAGTTCCTGCGGGTGCCAGCCGGCCCTGGCGTACCCCGCGACCGCGACGACTTCGGGCCTGTCGAACAGTGGCAGCCCACGCTCGAGGTAGTGGTCGTCCAATTTGGTGTCAGCGTCGAGGATGAGAAGCACGGCGAATCTGGTCGGGATGTCGAAATGTTCCACGGCCGCTTCGATGCCGCCCGCTTTGCCACGCCCGGGGCTGATTTCCAGGACGTTCACCCCGTTCGCCCTGGCGATTTGCGCGGTGGCGTCATCGCATCCGTCGGCAACCACATGGACGTTCTGCGGCTGAACGAGCCGGAGAGCCGACTGGATCGTGGCCGCGATGACCGGCTCCTCGTTGTGGGCCGGTATCAGTACCGCAACGTCGGATGGGCGCAGGGTCCGTGGCGGATCGGCGCATGGTGGTTGCGGCCGGCGCTCGGATGTGAGTCGAAGTCCGCCGACGAGCGTCCACAACACGAGGTTGACACCGAAGACGGCGACGATCAGCGCCCACTCCATCGTCCGTTACCTACCCGGATGCCGTGCCGGTAAGTGCTGGGTCGACCATTTCCAGCCGCTGGCCCCGCTCGAGAACGTCGCGGGTACGGCGACCACAGGTGAACAGCATGTCAACGGCGGCCAGGTCGGGGACGAAGCCGGGTCCGACCTGCTCGTACTCGGGATGGTCGAACCGCTGCGCGACAAGACCCAGGCCGGCCTGCTCGAATCGTGGCCAGTCGACGTCTTGGTGGTCGGCGCCGAGCGTGCTGGTGAGATGTTCGGTGCCGCCGGCGTTCTTCACCAGTTGGACCAGGCGCTCGGTCCGGTCGCCTTCGTGTGGCAGGGTGCTCGACCGGACGGTACGCACCGGGCTGCCGAGATACGAGCAGATCGCGTCGATGAGCTCCAGGCTGAGATCCGCCAGGAACTGCTGCTCACGCGCGTAGACCTCTTCGACGATCGGAAAGACCTCGTCGAAATACGGGGCCCTCTCATATGACATCCGGAGCATCTTGAGGTGCTTGCGCCGAAATGGCTGGCTGTTGTCTATGCGCACATCCATGATGGGTTGACGGACACCGCGAACGTGCCGAACGGGGACCGTCAGCCAGACCGTTCCCGTCGGAGACTTCACCTTCTGCCTGGAGTGGTACTCGGTCTTGGTGTACTGCGCCGTGTCGTACGCGACGTACACATCGCTGGCAAGGATCTTGTCCAACAGCTTGAGCCACGGCATGAAGTTCGGCTGATGGATGGAGACCGTGACGGAGTTCATGGTCGACCGCCTCTCACAGCAGAGCTCGAAGTACTTCGAAACCTTCGGCTGCTTCCACACTCACCTCACGCCCGCGAAGCATGGTTGCCAGCTCCAAGCTCTCCGGGCTCCCGTGATAGATCGCTGGACGCACCTGTGAGGCGTGGAGTCGCATCGCCTTGATCTTGACGTCGAGGTACTCGGAGATATCGATGTACCAGGTCGGATGAAACCGGTCAGAGCCGAAGGACCAGAACAGGGATGTGTTGTCATAGGCCAGCACCACCGGGACCAGATGGCGCTGGCCACGCACACCGGGCCGGGTAGCCGTGACGCATGCCCGGAAGAGCGCCTCGTGATCCTGGTTGTAGCTGCTCGCCGGAATCATCACCATCGTCGGGCGAACCCGGTTGATCGCGAGCTTGCCGTCCCTCTCCAGCAGCCGGACGAGTTCCTTGCGCGGCATGGCGTCCAGGGCCAGATGTGCCTCCGGGTCGGTCACCAGGAGGTCCCAATCGTCGACGCTGAGCAACTGCATAACCGATTCGAACTCGCGCAGCCTCGTGTCGTGGGTGACAAGCGTGGTGTCGTCCTGGCCGTAATGCGCCACGTCACCCGCTGTCGCCAATACGACGTAGACCTCACCGCCCAGTGCCTTGACCCGCGCCATCGTGCCGGCGCAGCCGTAGGTCTCGTCGTCGGCATGCGGTGTGATGACCAGTAGCCGCTGTCGGGAAAGAAGGTCGTTACCGAACATTGCCAGCCTTCGGTCGGTGTTCTCGGTCCTTCTCCACCCCGGGAAGTCGGTGATCTTCGATCACACTCAGGATGATTTCGTCCAGGTCACGTCTCGGGTCAAAACCGACGACCTCGCGAGCCCGCGATATGTCGGGCACGCGGCGCCGCATGTCCTCGAAACCGTCGCTGTACGCCTCGTCGTAGGGAACGTACCGGATCGGGCTTGCCGAACCGGAGAGTTCGATCACGCGCTCAGCAAGCCGCAGGATCGTGACTTCTTCTGGCCGTCCTAAGTTGAAGACATTGCCGTACGCGTCCGGCGCTTCGGTGAGCGCCACGAGGCCGGCCACGATATCTGCGACGTGGCAGAAACAGCGGGTCTGCTGGCCGTCTCCGTAGACGGTCAGCGGCTCGTTTCGCAGCGCCTGGTCGATGAGCCGCGGGATGACCATGCCGTATCGACCGGACTGGCGGGGACCGGACACATTGAACAAGCGAACGATGACAGCAGGCACTTGATGCTCAGTCCAGTAGAGGTAGGCAAGCGTCTCGTCCAGTGCCTTGGCTTCGGCGTAGGACCAGCGCATCGTCAGTGGTGAGCCGACGACCCGGTCCGACTCTTCATTCAGCGAGTCTGCGCAACTCTTGCCGTATACCTCACTGGTCGACGCGACCATGATGCGAGTGCGGTGGCGGTGAGCGCAGTCCAGAACGGTCTCGGTGCCTTGGAGATTCGTGCGCAGCCCCTCGAAAGGCTGATCCAGAATACGCTTGACGCCCACTGCCGCGGCCAGGTGAAAGACGGTGTCCACCTGGGCCACCAGGTCATCCATCAACGCACCGTCCAGCACCGAGCCCTTGACGAACTCGTAGCCGGGCCTCGAAGTCAGTTCTGAGATGTTCGCCGCGTCCCCAGTCGACAGGTCGTCCACGGACAGGACGTGGTGTCCACCAGCGAGCAGGTGGTGCGACAGATGCGTACCGATGAAGCCCGCTCCTCCTGTTACGAGGGCTCTCATCACAGCCTCCAAAGCGGAGGTGGTGCACCTGCCGAACGATTAGTGCCACTCATTGTGATCCTCCTCGGCGTCGGTTTGTGCCTCAGCCCAGTTACCAGGGAGGGTCGTGATTACGGCGTGACTGCCGTGTGACAGCGTGGGCCGCTCGCTCGGCGGGAGTACCGCGGAGGTCGACAGCGACATCAGATCCGTTGCCTCAACACGATCGTCGGCCGTACGATTGCGGCATGGCTCACCGCCGGATCTTCCTCCGCGCCGGCTCCGCCCGGGCGCGAGTAGCCGTGCGCGCCTGAGGCGCGCCCACCCCGGCCATAGATCCGTCTTACCGGCCGTCCACCAACCTATGTGGCCGCCGGTTCCCACAGCTACCGCTGGAGCCAACCATGCCCAACCGCAAGCCAGCCCTGGACGGGCTCGAGGAGAAGTGGACCGCCCGCTGGGAGGAGCAGGAAACCTACCGGTTCGACCGCTCCGCCACTCGCGAGCAGGTCTATTCGATCAACACACCGCCGCCGACGGCGTCCGGCGATCTGCACGTCGGGCACATGTTCTCCTACACGCACACCGACCTGATCGCGCGCTACCAGCGCATGCGCGGGCGCGCGGTCTTCTACCCGATGGGCTGGGACGACAACGGCCTGCCCACCGAGCGCCGGGTGCAGAACTTCTACGGCGTCAGGTGCGATCCTGCACTGCCGTACGACCCGTCGTTCACCCCGCCTGACAAGCCCGACCCGGAGAAGCAGATTCCGATCTCGCGACGCAATTTCGTCGAACTCTGCGAGCGGCTGACCGCCCGCGACGAGCAGGCGTTCGAGCGGTTGTGGCGGCGGCTGGGCCTGTCGGTCGACTGGTCGATGACGTACTCGACGATCGCCGCGCCGGCGCGGACCGTGTCGCAGCGCGCGTTCCGGCGCAATCTCGCCCGCGGCGAGGCGTACCAGGCCGAAGCGCCGACACTGTGGGACGTCACCTTCCAGACGGCGGTCGCCCAGGCCGAACTGGAGGATCGCGAGCGCCCGGGCGCGTACTATCGCCTGGCGTTCGGCGAACTCCGCGTCGATACGACACGACCCGAACTCCTGCCGGCGTGCGTCGCGCTGGTGGCGCATCCGGACGACGAGCGGTACGCCGGCCGCATCGGGACCACCGTCCGCACGCCGCTGTTCGGCGTCGAGGTCCCGGTCGTCGCACATCCGCTGGCCGACCCGGCCAAGGGCACCGGCATCGCGATGATCTGCACGTTCGGCGACGTCACCGACGTGACGTGGTGGCGCGAGCTGGACCTGCCGATTCGCTCGATCGTCGGACGGGACGGACGCCTACTCACCGAGCCGCCGGATGGCGTCCCGGCCGCACCCTACGATCAACTCGCCGGGCTCACCACCGAGCAGGCGCGCCGCCGCATCGCCGATCTGCTCGCCGAGGCCGGCGCACTCGTCGGCGAGCCTCGACCCATCGCCCATCCGGTCAAGTTCTACGAGAAGGGCGATCGTCCCCTGGAGATCGTCACCAGCCGCCAGTGGTACATCCGCAACGGCGGGCGGGACGGCGACCTGCGCGCGGCCATGCTCGACCGTGGGCGCGAGCTTGCATGGGTTCCGGAGTCGATGCGTCGGCGGTACGAACACTGGGTCGAGGGGCTGACCGGCGACTGGCTGGTCAGCCGCCAGCGCTACTTCGGCGTCCCGATCCCGGTCTGGTATCCGCTGGACGAGGACGGTGCACCGCGGTACGACGCGCCGATCTTGCCTGACGAGAACACGTTGCCGGTCGACCCGGCATCCGACGCCCCGCCCGGCTACCCCGAGGACCAGCGGGGACGGCCGAACGGCTTCATGGCCGATCCGGACGTGTTCGACACTTGGGCGACCTCGTCGCTGACCCCGCAGCTGGTCTGCGGCTGGGAGCGCGATCCGGACCTGTTCGCGCGCACGTTCCCGATGGACCTGCACGCCCACGCGCACGAAATAATCCGGACCTGGCTGTTCACGTGCGTGTTGCGCGCGCACCTCGAGCACGGCCGGCTGCCGTGGCGACGTGCCGCGATCTCGGGATTCGTCGTCGAACCCGACCGCAAGAAGATGAGCAAGTCGGCCGGGCATGCGACCACACCGATGGGCGTCCTCGAGCGCTTCGGTACCGACGGCGTGCGGTGGCGTGCCGCCAGCGTCCGGCCCGGAGTCGACACGCCGTTCGACGAGACGCAGATGAAGGTCGGACGGCGGCTCGCGACCAAGATCCTCAACGTGGCCCGGTTCATCGACGGTCTGGCGGCCCAGCACGACGAGGTCACCGAACCCTTGGACCTGGCGATGATCGCGACGCTGGCCAGCGTCGTGCGTGACGCCACCGATGCGTTCGAGCGCTACGACTACACCAGCGCGCTGGAGACGACGGAGCGGTTCTTCTGGACGTTCTGCGACGACTACGTCGAGCTCGTCAAGGACCGCGCCTACGCCGGAACGGACCAGGGCCGCGAGTCGGCGCGGGCGGCGCTGGCGCTGGCGCTGGACGTCCAGCTACGGCTGTTCGCACCGATCATGCCGTTCGTCACCGAGGAGGTCTGGTCGTGGCACCACGACGGCTCGATCCACCGCGCGTCCTGGCCGGTCCCGGACGAGCTGCCCACCCGTGGTGACCCGGGTGTTCTGACGATCGCCTCGGCCGTGCTGGCGCGGCTACGGGCCGCCAAATCCGAGCGCGGCCTGTCGATGCGCGCCGAGCTCGGCCGGGTCGAGGTGCGCGGGCTGGAGGCCGACCTGGCTCGGCTGGCGCTGGCGAGGACGGACGTCGTCGCGGCAGGCGGGGTCACCGAGCTGCACGTCGTCCCCGCCCCCGAGGCCACCGCCCTGACCGTCACCACCTGATCCCCTGATCATGTTCAATCGACCACGGAATTTGCTGGTCGATTGAACATGATCATGGCGAGGTGCGGGCGGCGCACGCGGAGCATCTGCGCCGCAGCGGAGGACGCGGCGACGCCCGGCGGGCGGCCGACCTCATCGGCATGTGCGGGAGCCGGCCGAGCCGATCCGACACGCACGGGTGCTACCACTGAGGCGGCAAATATAGGGGCGCGCCCCGATGTGACCGAACCGCCGCGCTACCTACCTTCGCGGTAGTCATGACTGGCTGGGTTCGCCAACCGGCGAGGTCGGCCCGGTCTCGGCCAAGCCGCCATGCTCGGCCAAGGAGTCGTGTTGTGAGTGAGCCAGTCAACGAGCCGCGCGGGCTTGATCCGACGTACGCCCGACGCGTGCCACCGGCACCGGCCGGTACGGATGACACCGCCGAAACCGAGCAGCTCAACATAGCGAAACCCGCACCCGTCAAGTCCAGCGGACGCCGCGGGTCCGCGCACCGCCGTCGAGCGCTCACTGGGTCGGCGGCCGCACTCGGCGTCGCCACGACCGTCGGCCTCGCCTGGACGCTGACTGGTGGTGACTCGAGCCAGGACTCTTTGGGCGGCGCCGGCAGCGTGGCAGGCGACACCGGGCTGGATTCCGACCAGCCCGGCACCGATGGGCAGCCCGCCGCCGACCTGCCCCCTGCCGGCGGCGAGCTGCCCAGCAACGAGACCGGCGTTGCCGAAGGCGACCAGCAGTCCGAGGCAGGCTCGGCTGGTTCGAGCGGCTCAGCGAGCTCGGGAACAGGCCGGTCATCGAATCGGCCGCCGGTCATCGAGTCGCCTGGACTCGCCTCCGAAGGCCTCGTCCTCCTGATCGAGCCGAACGTCAACGACCCGGACGGCGACGACGTGGCGCTGCTGTACGACGTCGGCGGCATGGAAGTGTGCCGAACCACCGAGCCATGCAACGTCGAGCTTGACTTCGCGGATATCGGATACCAAGGCGACGTAGCCGTGACGATCATCGGCACGGACAGTCACGGGGCCACAACGCGCGAAACATACTCACACACCGTCCGGGCAATCACGGACGTGCACTTCGCCGACCTTGGGTACGCCATCAACGACGCACATGCCTGCTTGGGCTCGTTGGAACGCCGCGAGCTGACATACCGGGTTCACCTGGATGGGGCGATCGTCGATGTCATAGACGACAGCGTCGGGATCACCGCACTCAACCCGACTGGGTTCCTGCCGGGCCAGCGGTTTGCGTCCTTCGAAGGCGAGCAGCCCCCGCCACTCAGCGTGTCGCTCCAAGCCACGCTGTCCGACTTCCGCCGCACCGTGTTCACCGCGAGTCCCTACTCAAGCGACGAGCAGGTGAGCGTGACCATCGCCCGAGACAGCCCATGCGAAGGCGTGCTGACGTTCAGCGTCGTCTTTCGAACGCGTTGACGAACCGATCCCCGAGGAGGCATCGACATGAGTAAAGGTGGGAAGCCGGTCCGGCTCGACCCGGCCCAGGCCCGACGCATGCTCGGCGCCCTCTCGCTCCGGCCGAACGAGCGCGTTCTGTGCCTCGGTCCGGCCGGCGGGGCGCTACCCGGCGTCGCCGCCATCCTGGTCGGCCCTTCCGGCCACATCGCCGAAGCGGATCCGGCGGCGCTGACCGGCAGGACGCTGCCCTATCCGGACGGCGAGTTCGACGCCGTAGCCATCGACCTGTCCGCCCTGGATCCGAAGCAGACCAACCAGCTACTTGCCGAGGTCGCCCGGGTAACCACGCCGACCGGGCGAGTCACCTACGCAGTGCCGCGCCTGGCCGGCGGGAACCCGGCACCAGCACAGCAGGCACAGGCAGCCGGGCTGCGCGGAGTCGCGATCCGCACTGACCCCGGCGCCGACCACGAAGGCGTACCGGTCGAGTTCGTCACCGCCTTCCCGCCCGTACCGGCCGAGCCCGGCGCCGACACCGAAACCACAGCCCAGATCCACCTGCGCGAGCCGGCTGCCAACCCCGCCCAACCTCGCCGCCGGCGCCAGGTACTCGCCGGCTCCGTTGCCGCATTGGTGGGTGCCGCAGCTGTCGCCGTGGTGTGGAGCCTGGCCGGCGCGGACCGACAAGACGGCGGATCCGACCTGCTGGCCCGCGGCGCCGAGCTGGATGTCGACCCGCCCGGCGCTGACGGGCGACCTGCAGACGACAACCCCCTTGCCGACGGCGGGCAACAAACCGACGACACCGACACCAACTCCGCCTCAACCTCCGAGACCGGCGCCGGCTCCAGCTCCGGCAGTTCCGATTCCGGTTCGAGCTCGAACACAGGCTCGGAATCCGACAGCACCGGTGGTGGCGAGCCAGTGAACCAGCCGCCGGTGATCGAAGACATGGGCTTGTCGGTGCCCGGGCCAGAAGGGCTCGCGCTGCTGATTGAACCGATCGTCAGCGACCCAGATGGCGACGAAGTGTCCGTGGCCATCGAAGTGGACGGCGAGCCGCTGCAAATAGCGGATCCGGCCGGCCCGAGGATCATGTTCAGGTTCTCGTATGACGAGGTCGGAGAAACGCACGACGCCACAGTGACCGTCATCGCCACCGACACACTTGGAAACAGCAGCCAGCGAACCGAAACCCACCAACTCGTCGCCAAATACTACGTGCGCGTAGCCGGCGTTCTGTTCCGGATCACCAACACCGCTGACTGTTTCGCCGACGATCCGAGACGCTCTGTGACCGGCAGCATCAGACTGAGCGGAGCGGTCGAACAAGTGAAGTCATTCAGCACGGAACTCCGTCAAGACCGCCCCGAGACGGAGCTGTTCGGCACCCTGACGGCGATCAGGCAGACCCCTCCGAGCCAGCGCCTGACCCTCGAGATCGAATTCGAAGGCGAAAGCCGCTCGTACGACAAGGTCCATAGCACCAGTGACCAGGTCGCCAGATTGCTGACGTCGCCCAACGCCCAATGCCGGGGCTGGCTCCTCTACAAAGTCACGTTCCACCGGATCTGATGAGGAGGCAGGCATGAGATTCGAAGAGTGGCGATCCCACCGCGGCGGGCTGCTTCTCGCTGTCGCAGTTGCCGTGCTGACAGTCGTCGTTGGTGTGGTCTGGGTGGTAGCCGGAGCAGGAGGGGATACGCCGGAAGGCGAAGCCGACATATTCGTCAGCGACACCGAGCCGGGCGTCGACCGGCACGATACTGACGGGCAACCCAGCTCCGAGAACGCCCCTGCCGGCGGCGGGCCGCCACCCGACGACGAGGACGCGGAGTCCGGCTCGGGTGAAGGAGAGTCGACGAATCGTCCGCCGGTCATAGACTCTCCAGGGCTTGCGTCCGACGGGCTCGTCCTGACGATCAAGCCGGAGGTCACCGATCCGGACGGCGACGACGTGACGCTGCTCTACGACGTCAACGGGAAGACCGTCGACCCTGCCCAGAGCTGCACCGCACCGGCCTGCGAGATCTCACTGAACGTTGCGGACGTCGGCTACCAGAGCAATGTACCGGTGGGCATCATCGCCACCGACAGCAACGGCGCCACGACCCGCGAGACCTACTCACACACCGTCAGGGCACGAACGTACGTCCGTGTCAGCCGCTTGAGATACGCCATCGACAACCCCTCTGCCTGTTTCCGAACCGTGGAGAGCCGCGAGCTGTCGTTCCGGCTCGTGCTTACCGGCGCCGTAGTCGCCGACGTTGACCACACTCGCACCATCTTCTCGTCAAGTGCCCGTGGAACTCTGGACAACGACTACTACAGCGATGAGTTCGTCGGCGAACAGCCACCGCCGGTCGACGTGCTTCTCTCGGTCACGCTCTCCGACATCGGAACCAGCGGCTTCCCCGCGCCGCGGTCGTATTCGACCGACGCCGAAAACACCCTTCAGATCGGCCGCGGCACTGAATGCGAGGGCGCGGTGACCTACAACGTCGAATTCCTCGTGTCGTGAGAGTGGAGATGTGCCATGAGTGAACCAGGCGATGGTTCGAGCCGGCTCGACCCGGCCCAGGCGCGACGCATGCTCGGCGCCGTCTCGCTCCGGCCGAACGAACGCATCCTGTGCCTCGGCCCGGCCGGTGGAGCGCTGCCCGGCGTTGCGGCCATCCTTGTCGGCCCCACCGGACATATCGTCGAGGCGGACAACACGGCCAGCGACGGGACACTGCCGTACGGCGACGCCGAATTCGACGCCGTGGCCGTCGACGTGTCCGCACTCGGCCCGGAGCAGACCCACCTACTCGCCGAGATCGCCCGGGTTACCGCGCCGACCGGACGAGTCACCTTCGCCGTGCCACGGGCGGCCGACGGGGACACGACACAGGTACAGCAGCTGGTCGAGACAGCCGGGCTCCGAGGGGTCGTGGTTCGGCCCGACCCAGGCCCAGACGCCGGAAGCGCACCGGTCGAGTTCGTCACCGCCTTCCCACCGGCGCCGCCCAAGCCCGCTGCCGCCACCAACAACACAGCTCAGATCCACCGACCGGATCAGGCGAGCAAGCCGGCCTGGTTCGCTCGTCGACCGCTCGTCATCGGCGCAACCGCCGCGCTCGTGGCGGCCGCCGCCCTCGGGATGATCTGGGGACTGGCCGATGCCGAACCGGGCGAAGATCCGCCAGGTGACGCTGACATCCTGGCCGGTGACACCGAGCCGGATATCAGCCGGCCCGTTGCTACCGGCGAGGCCACGCCGGAACCTGGCACATTTGCCACACCCGATGCGCCTGACGTTGAGGGCGATTCACCCGCCAGATCGGAGTCCGATTCGGGCAGCTCGGCTGGTGCTCCCGTAAACCGGCCTCCAATGATCGACGACCCGGGACTGTCGTCCAATAGTTTGACTCTGACCATCGCGCCCACAGCGAGCGATCCGGATGGCGACCGGGTGATGTTCGAGGCAATCGAAGTCGATGGGAACCCGGTCGATCTCGCCAACCTCGATAGCGGGCCGATCGAGCATAGGTTCGAGCTGACCGATGTCGGTTACAGCCACGTCACGACAGTCGCGTTCGTCGTCACTGACAGCGGCGGCGCAAGGGTGCGTGAAGAGTTCACTCATGAGATTGCCGCGATCACCGTTGTGACCTTCGCGGCTCGCGATTTCGCAGTGAAACGGCCCGTGGATTGCTTCGCGGCGACGGAAGAGGAGTACTTGTTCCTGGACGGCAAGATCACCACGAGCGGGGCCGTGACATTCTCCGACACGTTCTCGGTCAGTATCAATGAACAACTCGCCGCGGGGACTCCGATCGGCCTCCGAGAGTCTTCCAGGTTCGTTGGTGAGGAACCCCCGCCGGTGACGCTCGGGTTCCTCCGTACATTTGCCGGGTGGACGACATTCTCTGAGGTGACGCACAGCCGGACTGAGCACGGCAGCCTGTCGGTGGCTGGTCTCGACCCCGTCTGCTCGGCAACGTTCACCTATTCGATCACCTACGACGTTCTCTGATCCGCCTCCGCTACGCCGGCTGTGCGAGCAAGCGCCCGGGGGCGTCTGTGATCGTCAGCGGCCGCCCGCACCGGCTATCCTGGGTTGCCAACCACCGGGCGCCGAGAGGCCACCACCCGCGAGGGAATGATGGGACGGGCACCGCTGCTTGAGCGGAAGCACCTGATCCGTGAGCTGCGAGACCGGCTGGCGGTCGCCGGCCGGGGCTCTGGGACGCTCATCTTCCTGGCGGGCGAAGCAGGTGCCGGAAAGACCGCCGTGGTCGACGAGTTCGCCGCACAGGTCGGTGGCCGGGCGACCGTCCTGTCCGGAGCCTGCGACCCGCTGACCACCCCGCGCCCGCTGAGCCCGCTGCTGGATATCGCCGACAATCCCACCTCCGGCCTGCCGGACCTGGCGCGCGACCTCAGCGGACCTACCGCCTGGTTCGGCGTGCTTCTCGACCGGCTGAAAGGGACGATCCGGCCCACCGTCGTCGTGATGGAGGACGTCCACTGGGCCGACGACGCCACGCTGGACTTCCTGCGGTACATCGGGCGCCGCATCGGCGATTCGAACGCGCTGGTGCTGTGCACCTATCGGGACGATGAGCTGGTCCGGTATCACCCGTTGCAGGTGTTGCTGGGCGACCTGGCGACCAGCCGGACCACAGTCCACCTCGCCGTCGAGCCGTTGAGCGTGGCTGCGGTGAGCGACCTGTCAGCCGGCCGCGAGGTCGACCCGGAGTACTTGCATCGGCTGACCGGCGGCAACCCGTTCTTCCTGACCGAGGTGCTCGCAACCGGTGACGACGTCCCGCGATCCGTGCAGGAGGCCGTCCTGGCCCAAGTGAGCCGGCTCGGCGACGGGGCGCGTCGCGTGGTGGACGCGGTCTCGATCGCACCCCGCCAGCTGGAGGTCGGCTACGCCCTGGAACTGTCCGGCGCGAACGTCGAGGATGCGGACGAGACGACAGGCTCCGGAGGCGTGCTGGTCGGAGCCGGCGAAGCACTGCGGTTCCGCCACGAGCTCGCCCGCGCCGCCGTAGCAGAGTCGCTGCCCATCGCGCGGCGGCTACTTCTGCATCGCCGAATGCTCGACCTGCTGACCAAGGACGGGGCGCACGACCTGGCCAGGCTGGCTCATCACGCCGTGCTGGCCGAGGCGGGCGAGCAAGTGGTCCAGTACGCACCCGAGGCAGCACGGGGGGCGGCGAGCAAAGGCGCCCACCGAGAAGCGGCGAGCTTCTACCAGATGGCGATCGACCGCCAGGATTATCTCGACGAAGCGAGTATCGCCGAGTTCCGGACGGCGCTCGCCGACGAGTTGTTCATCATCGACGAGAACGAGGCAGCTCTGCGGCAACGCGAACTGGTCGTCGACCACTACCGGACCAAAGACGACCCCGCCCGGTTGGGATGGGCGCTGATCGCGCTCGCCAGGTCGTACTGGCTGGCGAACCGCCATTCAGAGCACCGTACTGCGATCGCCCGAGCGCTCCAGCTGCTGCGCCCGCTCGGTCCGACCGCCAAGCTGGGCCA
Source organism: Jiangellaceae bacterium (assembly GCA_036374835.1). Taxonomy (GTDB): domain Bacteria; phylum Actinomycetota; class Actinomycetes; order Jiangellales; family Jiangellaceae; genus DASUTB01. Next base: position 33,619 of record DASUTB010000043.1, read on the forward strand.
GGCGTACTACGAGGCCGGGTTCTGGTCGTTGCTGTATCGCCGGCACCGGGCCACCGTCGACCGCGGAAGCGAGGCACTGGACGTCGCCCGACAGGTCGGCGAGGACGCGGTTGCCGCCAAGGCCACTGTGCTACTCGGCCTGGCCGAGATCCTGTTCGGTACTGACCTGGAGCGCGGCCTGGAGCTGGCTCGGGAAGGGCTGCGCCATCCAACGGAGTTGGGCGACCGCGTTGCGGCGCACCGCGGAATGGTCCATCTCGGATGGGCGCTGACCGAAGCCCGCCGGTACGCCCTTGCGGCCGCGCAGTTGAAGCAGGTGGTCGAAGTGGCCGACTTCGACTTCAACGTCGACCTCGCGCGGACGCTGCTCGCGCGGATCGCGTTCGAGCAGGGTCGATGGGACGACGCGATCGAGCACGCCGAGCAGGTCCTCGCCAGCGTCACGCCCGGACGCAGCCCGCTCCCCCTGTCGGCCGCCCACGCCGTGCTAGGCCGGGTCGCAGTACGCCGCGGGGACCACGGCGGCGGTCCGGTCCTGGCGGTTGCAGACGAGCTCGCCGACGGAGCGAGCCTGGTTGACCGGTACTTTCTTGTGTCCGGGCTGGCCGAGCTAGCTTGGCTGGAGGGACGGACGGATCAGATCCCCGACCTGCTCGAATCGCTGTACGAGGACGCACTGGCGGCCGACAGTGCCTGGGCGTGCGGTGAGATCGGGTACTGGATGTGGCGGGCCGGCGTGATCGAGCAGCCGCCGGAATCGGCGGCAGAACCGTACGCACGCCAGATGCGCGGCGACTGGGCCGGTTCGGCGGCCGCGTGGCGGACGATCGGCTGCCCGTATGAGGAGGCGCTTGCCCTGGCCGACGGCGACTCGGCGGCACAGCTGGCGGCGGTCGAGATCCTCGACAATCTGGGCGCGCGTCCCGCGGCCGCCTTGGTCCGTGCACGACTGCGCGACAAGGGCGTGACGGCGATCCCGCGTGGGCCACAGGCTGCGGCCCGGGCGCATCCGGCCGGGCTGACCGTTCGCCAGGCCGAAGTGCTCGCGCTGATGGCCGATGGCCTCTCCAACGATGAGATCGCCGGCCGATTGTTCATCGCCTCGAAGACCGTCGAGCACCACGTGTCAGCGATCTTCGCCAAACTCGGCGTCACCAACCGAGCGCAGGCGATCGTCAAGGTGGGTGAGTTGTCGGGGTCACCGACACCGCAAACATAGGGGCACGCCCCGATGTGATCGCACCGCCTGGCTGCCTATCTTCGCCTTAGTCAGGACTGGCCAGCCGTTGCGGTCGGTCAGGTCAGCCAGTTCTGGTCATGCACGGCGCGGCTGCCTGCCCGACGCTGGCAGGACGAAGGCATCACGTGCGCTCCGAGTACAGAGGAGATGTGCCATGAGTGAACCAGGGGATGGTTCGAGCCGGCTCGATCCAGCCCAGGCGCGACGCATGCTCAATGCCCTTTCGCTCCGGCCGAACGAGCGCGTTCTGTGCCTCGGTCCGGCCGGCGGCCCGCTCCACGGCGTCGCCGCCATCCTGGTCGGGCCTCCCGGCCACATCGCCGAAGCCGACCCGGCCGCGCTGGCCACCGACGAAACGCTGCCCTATCCGGACGGCGAGTTCGACGCCGTGGCCATCGATCTATCGGCACCTACGTCGGAGCAGAGCCACCTACTCGCCGAGGTCGCTCGAGTGACCGCACCGACCGGACGAGTCACCCTCGCCGTACGACGGCCGGCCGAGGGGGACTCGGCACCGGTGCAGCAGCTGGTCGAAAACGCCGGACTCAGAGGGGTCGCGGTCAGGGCCGACCCCGGCGCAGACTCCGGAAGCACACCGGTCGAGTTCGTCACCGCCTTCCCACCGACACCGCTCAAGCCCGCTGCCGACAGCACGGCCGAGATCCATTTACCCAAACCGGCCACCAAACCTGCCCGGTTCCGCCGCCGACCGATTGTCATCGGCGCAACCGCCGCGCTCGTGGCGGCCGCAGCACTCGGGATGATCTGGGGACTGGCCGGTGCCGGACCGGGCCAGGATGCGCCAGGTGAAGCCGACTTCCTGGCCGGCGACGCCGAACTGGACATCGATCAGCCCGGCACCCGAGAACAGCCCGCCGCCGATGATCCCCCTGCCGGTGGCGGGCAACCAACCGACAACCCGGACTCCGGCACGGGCGACTCAGGCTCCAGCAGTTCGGGCTCCGGATCGACCGGTGCGGGGTCCAGCGGCTCGAGCGATGACCAGCCGTCGAATCAACCGCCAATCATCGACACGCCCGGACTCTCTTCGAACGGCTTGGTGCTCACGATCGCGCCGGAGGTCAGCGACCCCGATGGCGACGACGTGACGTTGCTCTTCGAGGTCAACGGAACGACTGTCGACCCCGCGCAGACCTGCTCCACCATCGGCTGCAAGGGCGAGGAGCAGCCCGGTGACTTTCCGGATAGGGCCGCCGTTCTGCTTGACTTCGCGGACGTCGGCTATGCGGCCGACGTCGCGGTAACGATCATTGCGACGGACGCACACGGGGCAACGTCCCGCGAAACCTACTCACACGCGGTCTCGGCCCGGACGCGGGTGTCCTTCCGAGACTTCAGCTATACCATCGACGACCCAGCGGCCTGCTTCAGTGACACGGCAAGTCGCGTCCTGTCGTTCTCGCGCGAATTCAAAGGCGCGTTCTCCTCCATCCATATGCGAGAGCTAACGATCAGTGCGTCGAGTCCCAGCGGGACGCTGGACATCGACCGCGCCGGTGAGTGGCACGGCACGCCGTCGCCGCCGCTTGAGGTATCCCTCTCTGTCTCACTGTCGGGCATCGGCACCACCGCCTTTGCCGCACCCCGCTCCTACTCGAGCGACGCTCAGGAGACCGTCAACATAGGCCGGGGTAGCCCGTGCGAAGGTGTGGTGACGTACCGGATCACGTTTCAAACGTCTTGACGATCACCGAGAATGACCTGCCACCTCACGGTATTGGCCTGATCCCGACCGGAAGCGCAGGTCTTTGTTGTCGGCTCTGACCATCCTCGGACTGCGGGAGACCGAGTCGCGCTACGCCACGTACGCCGACATAGCGGCCTCGAACAAGCACCAGGGCTGGCGACGCGCCGGCCAGACACTGGACCAGATGTACCGCCGCCTCGTCTTCAACGTGTGCATCGGTAACAACATTCACCCGCGACGGCCGACGCCACTCCCAGCTCAGGATGTGCCGAGACGTTGCGCCCGAGTCAATCTCACTGCAGGAGAAGCGGACGAGATCATCGGCCGAATCGTCGATACGATCCGCTCGGTGTGGGATGACATCTGTGATCAAGCCATGCTCACGACCGCCGAGCGTGAGGTTCTATTCGGCCGCGAGATGCTCAACGACCACATCTTCTGGGACCGCCCGTAGGTCCCTGCCTCGTGATCACCGGCACTTTTCACACGCACGGTGTGAAAAGTGCCGGTGATCACGGGGAGGGGATCAGAGGTGCGGGATGGTCTGGGTCGGCTGCTCGTCCGAATCGTCGCGGCGGCGCTTCCACCATGCCCAGCCGAGCAGGCCGAGGCCCGTCGCGAGCAGGATGCCGGCGATGATGGCCAGAACCAGCGCTGAGGTCCCGGTCGACGGCGACCTGTCATCGCCGTCGCTACTGACCGGGGTGGCAACGTCGCTCACGGTTGGGGTCGGGGACGGTTCCCCTGTCTTCGTCGCGGACCCGGAGCCGGCCCCCGAGTCGCCGCCTTCAGCCGAGGATCCGGAGCTCGGCTCGTCATTCTGACCTGATCCGGAACCTTGCCCGTCGCCCGGCTCGGACTGGGAACCCCCGCCACCCCCGGACCCGGAGCCTCCCCCGCCCTCCGAGTCAGAGTCAGATCCGGAGGATACGACCTCAACGGATCCGATGTCGCAGCCACCATCTTGCGGCCGGTCGAAACCGCGCTGATCCACGTTCACCACGCCGAGGCAGTCGCCGGTGGGAATCGCGTCGACCAGCGGCGAATCGTCGGCCGGTAGCAGCGTCATCGTCGGTCCGCCGTTGTCCGCGAGCGCACCGAGCTGGGGATCTCCGGCGCTCTCGGCGTCGGTGGCGCTTGTGAACCCGCAGCCGGCGTCGTCCGCGAGGTTGTAGCCGGCCGAACTCGTCGTTGCGCCGACCAGTGTGCAGTTGGTGGGAGCGGCCGACGCGAGCACCGATCCGAATGACGTCAGGGTCGCCGCAGCGTTGCCGATGTAGAGGTTGCCTCCGTCTGAGGCCGTGTTGTCGGCCATCGTGACGTGCCGGAGATCGGTGTCGCCGTCCACCCACAGTCCGCCGCCGTCGCCGAACGCGGTGTTTCCGGTGAGCGTTGTATTGGTCATCGTGACGGCGCCCGCTCCCGAGCGGATCGCGCCGCCGTTGGTGGCCGCCGAGTTATCCGCCAGCGTCGAGGCCTCAATCGAAACGCCCTCGCCCGCGGAGATGGCGCCGCCGCTGCCGGCACCGGCGTCGTTGTCCGTCAGTGTCGAACGCACCACGAACACGTCACCGACGGGCGTCCACACCGCGCCGCCCGAGCCGTTCGGCGTGGAGTTACCGTGCAGCACGCTGTCGGTGATTTCGGCGAATCCGCTGATCGCGTGGATCGCACCGCCACCGGCGGCCTCGGCGGCGTTGCCGGTGAGACCGGAGCCGGTCACCGAGACGAACCCGCTCGCGCCGATGGCGCCCCCGGGTCCATCGGACTGATTCGCCGACAGTTCGGAGTCGACGACCGTCACACCGCCGCCCGCGTAGATCGCGCCGCCCACCGCGCCGGAGTTGTTGCCCTCGAGCACCGCTCCGGACACGTCGAGCTCACCGTCGGCGGCGATCGCCCCACCGTGCGACTCGGCCGTATTGCCGGTCATGGTCGCACCATGAATCGTCAACTCTGCCTCGGTGAAGATCGCACCGCCTCTCGTCGATGCGCTGTTGTCCGAGAATTCGCCGCCGGTCACCGAGATCGACGACCCCGCGCCGCCGCGGATCGCGCCGCCCTCGCCGTTGGTCGCGCTGTTGCCGTAGAAGTTCGAGTCGGAAACGTCAACCGTGCCGCTGCTGGCTATCACGCCACCGGCCAGGGCGGTGTTCCCGGAGAAGTGCGAGTCGGTCACGGTGAGATGGTTGGACGCCACCACGCCGCCGTAGCTGCCCGACGAGTTGCCCTCGAACGCCGAACCGGTGATGGTGATCGCCCCGTCCGCGTTCAGTGCGCCCGCATTTGCTGCCGAGCTGTTGCCGATGAAGATCGAGTCGACCACCTCGACTGTGCCGTGTGCCACCAATGCCCCCGCGAAGCCGGCGCTGTTGCCGTCGAACGTTGCGCCGTTCAACGTCACGTTCCCGCCGGCCACGACGCCACCGCCGCTGCCCGCAGGCACATCACCGCCGGCGATGGTGACGTCATTGAGCGTCAGCCCACCGCCACCCATGGTTCGCAGGACGCGACCGCCGGCGCAGGTCTGCTCGATGACATGCCCGTTTCCTTCGATCGTCACGTCGGTCGTGCTGTTGCGGACTGCTGCGACGGCGCAGTTGGTCAGCGTGATGTCGGCATCCAGAACGATCTCGGTCTCGTCCGAGTCGAAGAACGCCGCGCGGAAACCGTCCTCATCGCCCACGGTGACCGCCGCCGCCGGCAACGCGGTCAGCCCGAGTGCACCGGCCGAGACGACCGGGACGGCCAGCGCGACACGGAGCCGGGTCAACAGCTGACGCGGCTGGGGCGGGTCTGTTCTGAGCTTCATCGGGGCTCCTCTCCTCGTCCCGGCAACGGCTGCCGGACACTCGCATGAGCGATGAGGAGCGCTCCGAACAACAACTTTCCGAAGGCATTTCACGCGCAAATGGCCGGGCTCTATCGCAGAGCCCGGCCACTGGTCGCTAGACGGTCCGCGCCTCGATGACGAGCCGACCCGTGCCGAGATTCACGGTGCCTTCGTTGATTACGACGGCCCGGTTCAGGTAGTCGAACCTGGGGTCCGCGGTTCGCATCAACGCGGTAGCCAGCACCCGGAAGTCCAGGTCGGGGAACTCGAAGCCGGGCGAGGCGAGCACTTCCAGCGGCGGCATCTCCATCCCATCCGGCGGCAGTACGTAGCCGCGGATGTCGAACGCCACCCGGGTGTTCGCACTTTCGACGACCTCGTGCGCCACGACCACTCCGACGCCGTCCGGCCGCACCATGAACTCGTCGAGCCCGAAGATGCGCCCGCCCTCGAACGGGCCATCGACGATGTCCGCGGCGAAGTCGTTGTGGAACCGGAGCCCTTCCGGGAACAAGCCGATCGGGTAAAGATCGGCGAGAGTGCCCTCCAGGCGGTAGACGAGCGCTGCGTCCGCTTTCTGCTGCGCGTGTTCGCTTGTCAGGGTCTGCATGATGATCTCCTCTTCGTGTTGTGCAGACAACTTTCGATCAAGCAACGGGCTCAGGCCTCGATGACGAGTCCGGCACCGCCGCCCGGACGGATCGGACCGACGCACTCGCGTGCGGCGCTGAATGTGACACTGTGCATCTCCTCCGCCAGCTCCTCGGCGAAGTGAGCCTGCCCGTCAGAGCCGACGATTCGCGTCACCTCGCGCCGGCTGCCGTCCGCGAGCTCGAAGCTCGCCGTCACGGGTTCGCCATAGACCTCGGTACCGCTGCCGTCGACAACGCTCACCGAGAACATCGCTCTTGCCATGACGCACCTGCTTTCCGTTACTCAATTTTCATCGCACATCTGTGTGCGATGAAAGAACGCTATGCCCTGAAAGCGCCCGTGGCAACTTCATCGAACGGTTGTGTGCAGTGAAATAGGTCACATTGCTTGTTGGACGCATCCGCCGAGGCCCAAACAGTGGACGCCCATGTACGGTGAATACATGCCCGAGGCAACGAAGAGTCGTTCCTACCGGATGCGCAAGCGACGCGACGACATCGAGCAGACCCGGCAGCGCATCGTCGACGCCGCCGTGGAGTTGCACGGAACCGTCGGACCGAAAGACACGACGTTCTCCGCAGTGGCCGAGCGCGCAGGTGTCCAGCGCTCGACGGTGTACCGCCACTTCACCGACGAGGAAGCACTGTTCGGTGCGTGCACGAGTCATTGGCTGGCCGGCCATCCCTGGCCGCGCCCGGACGACTGGCGAACCGAGCGCGATCCGGACCGCCGCCTGGAACTCGGCCTGACCCAGCTCTACGGCTACTACGAAGCCAACACCCAGATGCTGGCCAACTCGTTTCGCGACTTCGAGTTGATGCCGGCATTCGTCGGCGAGTTCATCCGCACCCAACTCAGCGGCATGCGCGCAGCACTGCTCGAGGCATGGCCCGAAGATGCACGCGACCACAACCTCACGGTCGCAATCGCCCATGCGATCGACTTCACAACCTGGCGGTCGCTGTCCTCGCAATCGCTCACCGTCGAGGACGCCGCCCGGCTTATGACCGAGATGGTGTCAGGTGGCCTTCTGGTCCGGACGTGCCGCTCATAGCTCAATACGGCATCACGTGGGTGGCACCGGTCAATCGGTGGATGGGACCTCGGAATAGCCGAACCGGGTCGAGGCGTGAGCCGCGGCCTCGACGACGAGCGGCGTCATCTCGGAGAGCTCGGCCTCGCCGAGTCGATAGGCCGGGCCGGACACGTCGATCGTGGCGACGATGTGCCCGTCCGCGGCGAGAACGGGTGCGGCCACCGCGGCGAGGCCCTCCTCGTACTCCTCGATTGCGATCGCGTAGCCGTCGGTCCGGATCTGGCCGAGAGTCTCGGCAAGATACTCCGGGTCGACGACCGTCCGGTCGGTGAAGCGCTTGTGCGGTCCGGCCACGATCTCGCTTTGCTCGTCCGGTGGCAGGTACGCCAGCCAGGTCTTGCCGGCCGCCGTGCAGTGCAGCGGCACCCGCCGGCCCAGCCAGCTGCGGCTGACGACGGTCGAGTCGGCGACGATCTGATCGATCGTCATGCAGCCACCGGCCTCCAGAACCGACAGCGTGACCGTCTCGGATGTGCGCTCGGCCAGCCACTCGCACCATGTGCGCGCCCGGCGGGCGATATCAGGCCCGACGGTGACCGCGCGAGCGAGGTGCACGAGGCCGAACCCCAGGTGGTAGAGCCCGGTCTCTGCGTGCTGTTCCACCAGGCCGCGGGCGGCGAGCGTGGCGACGAGCCGGAAAGCGGTCGACTTGTGGACGTCCAGCGCTTCCCCGATCTCGGTCACTCCCGACCATCCGTTGCGGGCCAGGAACTCGAGCACGGTCACCGCGCGGTCGACGGATTGCACACGATGGCTATCTCGGGTGGCGTCTCTTCCTACGTCCGGATCGTCGCTCGTCCCATTCATGTTGGGCCATCTTAACGAGCACGCCTCCGCCGGATTTCGCTCACCGTCGCCCGCAGCACATCACCGGCGTCGCCGATGACGGCATAGTCCGCGCGCGTCACCATCGGTGCCTCCGGATCGGTGTTGATCGCCACGATCGCTTTCGACCCCATGCAGCCGGCCCAGTGCTGCGTGGCTCCGCTGATTCCCGCAGCGATGTAGACCTTCGGCGCCACCTTGGTTCCGGTCTGGCCCACCTGGTCACTGTGCGGGCGCCAGCCGTTGTTGGTCACGACGCGCGAGCATCCGACCGCGCCGCCGAGCAGCTCGGCCAGTTCCTCCAAGACGGCGAAGCCCTCCGCACTGCCGATACCGCGCCCGCCGGACACCACGACCGGCGCGGTCGCCAGCGTGATGCCGGCACCGGCCGAGGTCTGCTCGACCAGCCGGGCGCGCGGTTCCCCGTCCAGCGGGATACTCCGCGGCTCGGGTAGTTCGGCCGGCCGCTCGAACGGCGTCGCCCCAGCCGCGACTGTGATCAGCTTGATCGGGGCGTCCAGCTCGGCGTCCTCAAGGAGTACGCCGCCACCACGCTGGCGGGTCACGATCCACGGTTCGCCGTCCGTCACCGCCGTGCAGTTCGCCGCGAGCGGAAGGTCGAGCCGGGCCGCCAGATGCGCCATCACCTCGGCCCCGAAAGGGTCTGCCGACGCGACGACCGCGTCCGGTGCGGTTCGGCGCACCTCGGCGGCCAGCGCCGCGCCGCAGGCTTCGGCCGTCGCAGTGGGCAGTTCGACGACCTCGATCGACCCATCGACCCGCCGTAGTTCAATGGCCACCAGGCCCGACGTATCTTCACTAGGCACGCGTGCCTCGTGATGCGGCGTGGAGCCTACCGAACGTGATCGATCGGCGGGAGACAGGAGCTCGTCCAGGACGTCGGCCAGCTCCGGCGCGGCTTCGGGGCCCTTGCCGAGCACGACGGTCTCCTTCACCGTCTCAGGCGGCTTGTGCAGCCGGATCGGTCGCAGCCCGCCGGCGGCCACCTCGGTCTCGATGACCCGGATCGAAGCCTTGGCCGCACGCAGCCGCCCGCGCATGGACGGGTACCGCGGCAGGTTCAGCCCTTCCATTACGGCCGCCGCGGCCGGCAGCTGCGCCTCGTACACCTGGACGCCGCCCGGCACCGGACGCTCGAGCCGGACCGACTTCTTCTCCACCGACACGCCTTTGACCCCGCCGACGATCGGCCGGCCGAGCGCGACCGCCACGCGGATACCGACCTGGTAGTGCCCGGCGTCGGCGGACTCGTTGCCGAACAGCATCAGGTCGACCGGATCGAGCTCGGGCAACGCGGCCGCGATCGCCGCCGCCGTCGCCTGCGGATCCAGCGGATCGGCACCGGCGTCGACCCGCACCGCCGCATCGGCTCCCATCGACACCGCGTACCGCAACTGTTCGTCCGCGTCGTCCGGCCCGACGGTGAGAACGGTGACGCTGCCACCGTGCGCGGCCGCGATCTGCACCGCCTCCTCGACGGCGCACTCTTCGTGCGGGCCGATCGTGAACGCGAGGTGGCGCGTGTCCACGGCTTGCCCGTCCGGGGTCAGCTCAACCGACGAGCCCGTCCCCGGCACCCGTTTGATGCAGACCAGCACATGCATGGCTACGCCTTCATCCGCGTGTCGTCCGGGTCGAACAGCGGCGTGCGTCCGGCCCGGGCCACCGTCACCGGGTAGCTCTCGCCCATGTACGCGAGTTCGAGCTTGGTGCCCTCTTCGGCGTACTCGGGCGGCAGGTACGCCATCAGCAGGTAGCTGCCGAGCGACGGCCCGGAACCCGCGCTGGTGACGTATGACGGCCGGCCGCGCTTGTCGATGATCCGGTCGCCGTCCGGCGTCAGCAACGGTTCGCCGCCTTGCGGGTAGCGCCGGACGCCCGCCGAGCTGCCATGTTCATCGACGGTCAGCGTGCACAGCTTCGCCGCGGGTTCGTGCTCGCGCGCGGCCACGTACGCCTCCTTGCCGATGAAGTCCGCGTCCTTGACCCGCTTGAGCGCCAGCCCGGCTTCGACGGGGTTGTACTCGTTGTCGAGTTCTGCGCCCATCAGCCGGTAACCCTTCTCGAGCCGGCCGGTCGTCCCGTAAACGCCGATGCCCGCGGGCACGACGCCGAGCGGGCGGCCCGCCTCGTACAGGGCGTCCCACAGCCGTTGGCCCTGCTCGAACGGCGCGTGCAGTTCCCAGCCGAGGTCGCCGACGTAGGAGATGCGCACCGCCAGTACCGGGACACCGTCCACCGTGATCGCCTTCGCGGTGCCGAATGGGAACCCCTCGTTCGAAACGTCGTCCGCGGTGACCGACGCGAGCAGGTCACGAGCACGTGGCCCCCAGACTCCGACCGTGCACACGCCGGACGTCACGTCGGCGAAGCTCACGCCCGCCACCGGCAGGTGATCAGTGAACCACTTGCGGTCACGAGGACCGTCCGCGCCGCCGGTGATGATCCGGAACTCGTCGTCGCCGAGCCGGACGATGGTCAGGTCGCTTCGGAACCCGCCGGAGTTGTCGAGCACCGGAGTGTAGATGACGCGTCCGACCGGACGGTCCACCTTGGCCACGACCATGCCTTCCAGGTACTCGAGTGCAGCCGGACCGGTGACGTCGAACTGGGCGAACGCGGTCAGGTCGATCATCGCGACCCGCTCGCGCATCGCGAGGTGCTCGGCGTTGATGATGGGCGACCACCAGCGCGCGTCCCACTCGTAGGGACGATCCTCGACCTCGAACTCGTCCAGCAGCGCCCGGTTCGACTCGTACCACTGCGGCCGCTCCCAGCCGCCGACCTCGAAGAACTCGGCGCCGAGCTCCACCTCCCGGGCGTGGAACGGCGACAGCCGCTGCGGCCGGTTGGATGCCCACTGCTCGCGGGGGTGCACGATGCCGTAGGTCTTGTTGAACCCCTCCGACGTGCGCGCCCGCACGTGGTGCCAGGTGCGCTGGTGCGGGTAGAAGCGGGCGATGTCCGCGCCGTGCAGGTCGAATTCCGGCGCGCCGTGGGTCATCCACTGCGCCATCATCCGCCCGACACCCGGGCCCTCCTTGATCCACACCGCAGCAGCCGACCACAGTCCCTTGACCTCAGGGGTCTCCCCCAGAATCGGGCTGCCGTCCGGGGTCAGCGAGAGCAGTCCGTTGATGGAGTGCCGGATTCCGGCGTCCTCGCGACCCAGGATCTCCGGGAACAGCTCCAGCGCCTGCTCCAACTGCAGGTCGAAGTCCTCCGCGGTGAACGGCAGCTGGGTGGGCGAGAGCGCAGACGCCTCGATCGAGGGGATCTCGTCCGGGTCGTGCAGGATCGGCCGGTGCGCGTACGAGCCGATCTCCAGGTCCGCTCCGGACTGCCGCTCGTACATGAACGTGTCCATGTCGCGGATGATCGGGTAACCGATCTCCGACCCGGTCGCGGCCAGCTCCGGGATCGGCCCGACGTCGATCATCTGGTGCACGGCCGGCGTCAGCGGGATCCGGGCACCGGCCATCGCGGCGATCCGCGGGCTCCACACGCCGCACGCCACCACGACCCGTCCGGTCGCCACATCGCCGCGGTTCGTGCGTACGGCGCGCACCCTCCCGTGCTCGGTGTCGATGCCGGTGATCTCGGTGTTGGCGACGACCGTGAGCGCGCCGCGGTTGATGGCCGCGTCCCGCATCAGCGCGCCGGCTTGCAGCGGGTCGACGACCGCCACCGACGGTGTGTGAAAACCCGCCAGCACAAGATCGGTGTCGATGAACGGGAAGAGCTCCCCGACCCGCGCCGGTGAGATCATCTCGGCCTCGATGCCCCACGCCTTCGCCGACGACATCCGCCGGTGCAGTTCGTCGACGCGGGCCTGCTCGCGGGCGATCTCGATGCCGCCGCACGTGGTGAGCACGCCGAGCTTCTCGTACTGGCGCATCGACTCGAGCGTCAGGTACGTGATCTCCTTTGAATGATCGACCGGGAAGATGAAGTTGGACGCGTGCCCGGTCGAGCCGCCGGGATCCGGCAGCGGTCCCTTGTCGATCAGGACGATGTCGCGCCAGCCTTCCTCGGCCAGGTGAAAGGCGACCGAGTTGCCGACGATTCCGGCGCCGATCACAACGACGTCGGCTTGGGCTGGAAGATCCTTCGGCGGTGCCATGGCGTCCCCCTTCTCTCGTGTGTCAGGACAGGCCGACGATCTGGCCCGCCTCGTCGATATCTATCCGCTCGACGGCGGGTGCGGACGACAGGCCGGGCATCGTCCGCATCTCGCCGGCCAGCGGATAGATGAACCCGGCGCCGGCGCAGGCGCGGACCTCCCGGACCGGCAGCCGCCAGCCGGTCGGGGCGCCCGTCCGCGTCGGGTCGGCGGTGAGCGACTGGTGCGTCTTGGCGATGCACACCGGAAACTCGCCGAATCCGAGCCGCTCGCACTCGGCGAGCGACTTCTCGGCGGCCGGCGCGAGGTCGATGCCGTCCGCGCCGTACATCTCGCGGGCGACCGTCTCGATCTTGTTGAAAAGCGGCATGTCGTCCGGGTAGAGGAAGCCGAACTCGCTCGGCTCCTCGCACGCCTCGGCGACCGCCTCGGCCAACTCGACCGCACCCTTGCCACCCTCGGCGTAGTGCCGGCAGACGGCGGCGCGGGCACCCATCGAGGCGGACACGTCCAGGATCTCCTGCCGGTCGTCCGGATCGTCGCTGTCGAACGCGTTGACCGCCACGACGGGTGTGACGCCGTGCCGCTGCACGTTCTCGATGTGCTTGCGCAGGTTCTCCGCGCCGTTGACCTTGAGCGACTGGGCGGTAGCGACGACCACCGCGGCGTCCGGCACCAGCCCGGACGTCCGGCACTTGATGTTGAAGAACCGTTCGGCACCCATGTCGGCACCGAATCCGGCCTCGGTGATCACATAGTCGGCCGACCGCGTGCCGATCAGGTCGGCGACCACCGAGGAGTTGCCGTGCGCGATGTTCCCGAACGGTCCGCAGTGCACGAGGACGGGCGTCTGCTCGATGGTCTGCATCAGGTTCGGCTTGAGCGCGTCCAGCAACATCACGCACATCGCGCCGGCGGCCTTGAGATCCTCGGCGGTAACCGGCTCGCCGTCCCGCGTGGTGCCGACGATGATCCGCCCGAGCCGCGCCCGCAGGTCGGCCAGGTCACGCGAGAGCGCCAGGACGGCCATCACCTCGCTGGCCGCGGTGATGTCGAAGCCGGTTTGCCGCGGGATGCCGTCCACCCGTCCCCCGAGCCCGGTGACTATCGAGCGCAGGCTGCGGTCGTTCACGTCCAGCACGCGCCGCCAGCTGATCGACTGCGGATCCAGACCGAGCTCGTTGCCCTGGTACAGGTGGTTGTCCACGACCGCGGCGAGCAGGTTGTGCGCCGCGGTGACCGCGTGCATGTCGCCGGTCAGATGAAGGTTCAGCGTCTCCATGGGCGCGACCTGCGCATACCCGCCGCCGGCCGCGCCGCCTTTGATGCCGAACGTCGGGCCCATCGACGGCTGCCGGATTGCGACGACGGCGCTGCGGTGGAGCTGCCCGAACGCCTGGCCGAGCCCAACCGTCGTGGTCGTCTTGCCCTCGCCGAACCGGGTCGGCGTCACCGCGGTCACGACGACGTACTTCGCCCGTGGTTCTCCGAGCTCACTGATCGCATCCAGCGAGATCTTCGCCGCCGCTCGACCGTACGGCTCCAGCAGATGCTGCCCGATACCGATCTGTGCGGCGATCTCGTCCAGTGGCCGTAGGACGGCGTCCCGCGAAATCTCGATGTCCGGTGGCATGGTCACACGCTCCTTCGGTTGGCCTGGTGGACCCAGCCGATCGTGGCGCCCACCTGGTTGAACGTGTACACGTGCAAGCCGGCGATGTCGCAGTGATCTTCCGCTACGCGGGATGCGAGCTTGCTGACCAGACCGTCCGGCCGGTAACCGACCGGGCGCAGCAGCCGACGGGCGACGGCCGCGTTGCCGCGAACGAACCGCAACGAGTCGCCGACGCCGATCTGCATACTGATGCGCAGCAGCTTCGCCGCGTCGACCGCACCGGGAACGCCCGCGTACACCGGCAGGTCGATCCCGGCGTCGCGCAGCGACCGGACGTAGCGGCACGTCGCCTCCGGGTCGAAGCACAGCTGGGTGACGATGTACGTGGCGTACGGTGCCTTGGCTTTGAGCGAGGCCCAGAGGATCTCGTCGTCGATCAGGCGGTGACCCTCCGGGTACCCCGGGATGCCGATGCTCGTGAGCCGGTGCGCGACTCGGCCGAGCGCACCAAGCAATGCGAGCCCGTCCGCGAACTCACCGGCCGGCTCCGTGGCGTCCCCGCCGATCACGAACACGTCGGCGATCCCGGCCCCCTCGAGCCGCCGGCAGATCTCCGCGAGCTGCGCCTCGTCGCTGATCTGCCGGGCGGCAAGGTGCGGAACGGTGCGCAACCCGCGCGACGCCAGCGCCTCGGCGAATGCGACGGTCGCTTCCACGCCGCGCTTGGGCGAGGACGTGACGGTGACCGTCGCACCGTGCGGCAGCAGGCGGGCTTGGTCGATCGCCCCGTGCAGCGGCACCAGCTCGTACTGCGGCGCGGCCAACCACCGCGCCGCCGTCTGGTGTGCGTTCACCTTGCTAGCGCGGGACTTTCGCTGACGGCGACCCGCGCTTTTCCGGCGCAGCGTCGTGACCGCCACAGCAGCTCACGCCCTCAAATCCGTCTTCGGTGTGGTCTTCTTCGGATCGACGAACGGCTTCTCGACCACCGTGCCGGTCCGGTAGCCGGTCGGCGTCGCGACCTGCACCTGCGTGCCGTATGCGGTGTGGTCGATGGCCAGCATGGTCAGGCCGATGTTGCGCTCGAGCCGGGGCGAGTAGCACGCGCTCGTGACGTCGCCGAGCCGGGTGCCGTCCGCGCCGTACACCGGGAACGGCTCGATCATCGATCCGTCGTTGTACGAGCCGAGCGGCTCGCCGTCCATCTCCAAACCCACCATGAGCCGCGAGATGCCTTGCGCCTTGACCTTCTTCAGGGCCTCCTTGCCGACGAAGTCCGCCTCCTGGTCGAGGTCGACCATCCAGCGGTAGTCGTAGCCGACCTCGAACGGGTTGGTGTCCAGCCGGATGTCGCTGCCCCACGCGAGCATGCCGCCCTCGATACGCCGAATGTGGCACGGCCCGATCGGCCGGATGCCGTACGGCTTGCCTGCCTCGATGACCAGGTCCCACAGCCGACCGGCGTGCTTGACCGCGTCGAACAGGTAGATCTCGTAGCCGATCTCGGCGGTGTAGCCAGTGCGGCTGACGACGACGTTCATGCCGTCGAGCTTGTAGTCGCGCAGGTAGTAGTACGGCAGATCCAGGATCGACGCGCCGAACAGCTCCACCATGACGTCCTTGGACACCGGCCCCTGCACCTGGACCGGGGAGACGTCCACTTCACGGATGTCGACGTTCCAGCCACCGGAATGCGCGAGCCCCAGAGCCCACAGCATCACGTCGCTGTCCGCGAGCGAGAGCCAGAACTTGTTCTCCTCGACACGCAGCAGAACGGGGTCGTTGATGATGCCGCCGTCCGGCGCGGTGATGAATACGTACTTGCACTGCCCGACCGCGCACTTGTGCAGATCGCGCGGGACGAGCATGTTCGTGAAGTCGAATGCGTCCGGCCCGCTGATCTGGATCTGACGCTCGACACCGACATCCCACAGCGTCACGCCGTTGAGCAGCGCCCAGTACTCACCGACCGGGTCCCCGTAGTGCCGCGGGTGGTATGTGTGGTTGTAGACGCTGTACATCGCCACGCCGTGCTCACGGGACTTCCAGAAATACGGCGACTTGCGGATTCGGGAGTACAGCAGAACCTTCGGATCCTCCACCACCGCCCGCGGCGGGGTGGGCAGCGCAGCGCCTTCGGTGCTCCGCGTATCAAGCATGTCGGTCATCGGGCGACCCCCCTTTTCGGCTGAACTGCCGATTGTTGGTGAGATTTGGGTTGTTGCGCTATCCGCATCGCATTGCGCTCTACGCAACACGATGCTCTCGATGCGGGCCGCCGTCAAGTGGTGGGAGCGCTTCGATCTGAAGAAATTCGGCGCCTTCGTGCGCAGCGCCCGCGGCGGAGCGCATTCCACCATCAAGTCCTGATTCCGGACGTATTGACCGATCGCGGGCGACCGTCGATGCCACGGTTCGCATCTGTGCGGGTCAAAATAATCCGTGCGGGTCAAAAGAACGCTTCGAGCCCGGATTCGGCGTCTCGACGTTACTTTGACCCGCACGGATTATTTTGACCCGCACAGATGATCGCAACACAGCGCACCTCGGCGTCATTGGCCCGTTTTGTCGTACTGGATCTGACGGGCCGGGCAACGTCATGCAGGCAATCAATCACGGCAACGCCGTACGGTCAGCAATCAATCACGGCAACGCCGTACGGTCACCGAAACGGCTGCGAGCCACGGCACCGCTCACGATGGCATGACGAGCACCTTGCCCCTGGCGTGCCCGCTCTGCAGGTAGCGAAATGCGTCGGCCGCCTGGTCCAGCCCGAACCGCCGGTCGATGTGCGGCGTCACCAGCCCTTGTTCGAGGAGATCGGCCAACATATCCAGGTCGGCACGCACATTCGGCCGCCACCCGAACACACCCATGTGCTTGTCGGAGGCCAAGGAGATCACGCCGCCGAAGAGAGCGGCCCCGGCGAACCCCCGAAGTGTGCGGGCGATGAGTACGTAGCGACCGCCGGAACGAAGGCAGCGACGGTAGCTGAGCACGGACCGGCTCTCGGCGATGTCGAGGATGCGGTCGTAGCGCCGCCCGCTCGCCGTGATGTCCTCACGTGTGTAGTCGACGACGTGATCGGCACCGAGCTTTCGCAGCAGATCGAGCTTGCCTCCGTGATCTACCGCGGTCACCTCGGCTCCGTATGCTTTGGCGATCTGCACCGCGAACGGCCCGACGCACCCGCCGGCGCCGACGATCAGCACCTGGTCGCCGTCCCGGATGGCTCTTCCAGGTCGCAGGGCCTGTAGCGCGAGCACACCAGAGTGCGGGACGGCCGCCGCCTCCTCGAAGCTCACGCCGGTCGGCTTCGGCGCGAAGGCGGACGCCGCTGCACAGACGTACTCGGCCAGCGAACCGTGGCCGTGCGCGAACAGATCGGCCCACACCTCATCGCCTGGACGCAGCCCCGTAACGCCGCGGCCCACCTCCTCGACCGTGCCCGCAACGTCCAGCCCCACCCGCCCGGTCCTCGGCCGGACTAGCCCGGTCCCGATCCGCGCGAGGCGAGGGCGACCCGACAGGTGATCGGAGTCCGCCGTGTTCAGGGACGCGGCATGAACGCGGACCAATGCCTCACCGTCGCGAACCGCCGGCTTGCCGGTCTCGGTGGTCCGAAGCACGTCCGCAGATCCGTACCGGTCGCGGACGACGGCCTTCATCAGTCGACTCCCCCGGCCACATTCGCGTCGACGCGCTTCAGAACGAGGACCTGATCGACACCGTAGAGCCGGCGGACGAGTTCGTCCTTGCGCGAGAAGTGCGCGCTGACCTCCGCGGCTCCGACTACCTCAGGATCGTTGACGGTGTGCGTCCGGCCATCGAATTCAACCACCGCCGAGCCCGCCGCCACGACGTTCTTCAACCAGTCGGGGCTTGTTCCATACGGGAGGACGACCACGAAGCCGTCCGCCGTGTCCACCACGCCGATCGGCGTCCGGTACGGGGCGCCGGTTGATCTGCCGACATGATGGATCACCGCGGTCGACGAGCCCGCCTGCCCGGCGGTCTTCAGCACACGCGGATTCGTCACCTTGCGGTTCATCCGCCGGATGAACGTGAGTACCGGCTGGTACTTGGTGCGCATCGCCACGAGGAGGACGAGCCACAGCCCGACACCCACGACAACGAGGCCGAGCACGGCCAACCCGATCAACCGCCACATCCCACTACTCCCTTACGTTGTAAGACAATCTTACTGCGTAAGATACGTCCGTAGTGCTAAGGCCGTCAAGGCGCTCGAGTAGGCTGCCCGGCGTGGTGCTCGAAGTTGCAGAGATCGACGTGACGCCCGGCCGAGAGGACGAGTTCGCCGACGCCTATCGCGCGGTGCGCGACTTGGTCGCCAGTACACCGGGATGCCGCTCGGTGCGGATGACCCGCGGCGTGGAGTCGCCGTCTCGGTTCGTACTGCTCGTGGAGTGGGACACGATCGAGGCGCACGAGAAGAACTTCCGCGAGTCGGAGCGTTTCGAAGCGTGGCGCGGGCAGATCGCGCCGTACTTCGCCGCTGCGCCGGTGGTCGAACACTTCACCGACCTCGACTGATCGACACGAGAATGACCATGTAAAGCTCCGGAATCCCGGCCAAACCACGCTTGTAGACCGCGTATCGCACGGACAGTCCCCGCATCACGCGGACCGCTCGACGTCCGCGCGGCACACCTTTCCGATCAGGTGTCCGGTTTCCACCACCAGTGCTCGGTGAAGCCGCCGCGGGCCTCGCGCTTCTCCGCGCCGGCTAATGACCGAAGGCAGCCCGAAGGGGCGACATGGATCCCGTCGTCCCTCGTGTAGACGAGGATCCGGCCGTCGGACATGAGCGCCTTCGGCGCTCACGAGGTGGCTTGCAGCCTGAACCAGCCCCGGCTGTGTAGCGGACAGAGTCCGCGCTCACGCGCTACCGCCGCTGCCTCGCCACCGGTGAGCACTCGGGAGGTCCACCGGAGTCGTCGCCTGCCGACGATGACGAGGAGCATCCCCAGGACGCCGACTTTGACCCACTGTGGCTGTGGCCCGAAGCCCTCGGGATGCGAGTAGCCGCCGTCATCGAGGTCGGCTGCGCGTTCGAAGTGGTTACGGGAGTGGGGAAAGAACGCCTCGTCCACGGCGTACAGCAGCGGCATCGCCAACGGTCCTCCCGCCAGCGAGAGCGCTGCCCACTGAGTGACGTGGCGCGACTCATGGCGCGCCAGTGCCTCACCGGTGCCCTCGCTGATCGGAGACTCGTCATCGGTCAGGACGACGCTGCCCACGGCGACACTGGAGTCCGAGGCTGCGGACGGCAGGAACGCCAAGGTCATGGACCCCGCCTCGCAGAGCCCGCCGCCGCGATCGTTCACGTAGTGACGGACCAGGCCGGTGACTGGCGCAGTCAGCAGTTGCCGGGCCTGGAGCCACGCCTTGCCACCTACCCCCACGGCAGAGTCGCCCAGGTTGGCCGTGGCGCTGCCGGGCAGTTCTGTGTCGCAGTGCGGCAATCCGGGACCGCCTACGTGTTGGTGCACCGCCATCGCTGAACCCGTCAAGACCAGTCCTGCCAGCGCAAACGTGCCGGCAAGGGCAAGACTCCTTCGTCGTCGGCAGCAGCGGCAGGCCTGGTCGGCAGTTTGCCGTCCTCGCGTCAGGTGCCACACCCCCGCCAGCAGCCCGAGCAGACCGAAGGCCAGCAAAGCGGCGAACACACCGATGGCGCGGACGGTAGCCCGAAGCCGGTTCCAGGCGATGCCTGATGCTTCGTGGGCCTTAGAAGACCCGTGACTCTGCACGGCCTCCACGGTCCGCATACGTGCTCCTTCTCCGTCAGCGGTTTCCTGTGCTGGACGAAGAAACACGTCGGAAACCCCACCCGTTCAGGCGATGCCTCCCCAGTACCCGCGTTATCAAATCGTAATCTTCGGCGGCGCCACTACCGGGTGCTAGTCCGACAAACCACAACGAATGGACTGTTGACGAACTCACCGCCAGCGGTGTGGTCGAGCCCGGCCGGCTCTTCGAGTTCCCCTACACCGATCACGCACTGATCGGCCCGGGCAAAATCTCCGGGAAGCGGAAGGCGGCGGGGATCGTCGAGTTCCTGCGCGACTTTCGACATGCCGTCGCAGTTGCATTACGTAGGGCTACGGACTCCCTGGGCAACGCTATGCGGCGGGCTCAGGGCACGGGCTCCCACACGTGGGTGCGTACGCATTCGGCCGGGTCGGTGCGTCCGGCGTGGTTGCCCACGAACTCCGTGCCGGTCGGATCGGCATAGCAGTCCTCTACTGACGGACCGTCCACGGTCGAGTCGTACACAAGCTGACCTTCGTCGTCGTAGCCGCGGAAGGTGTATCCGAGTGGGATGCCGATCAGGTCCCAATCGGGGAACACGTCTGCCTCCATCTGCTCTTCATCGTCGAGCTCGCTGAACCAGGCACTGGCGGTATCGATCTCGGGATAGAACCAGAACCCCTTGTGGAGGACCGCCTCCTGCTCCGGCCCGTCTTCGAGCTGCACGGTGATCCTGGCGACCGGCTCGACGAATCGTCCGGACCCCATACCTCCTTGCCCGTCCACCACGGCGTAGAGCAGTGTGGGTGTCGACTTCGCTCCGTACTCACCGCCACCGCCGATCATCTCACCCGACGCGTTCAGCGCGCAGTCCGCGCGGTAGTCGTCGCCACGGCGGGCGGCGACCCACATGGTTGGCGTGCCCGGCGCCGCGTCGACGTCGAGCGTGACGCCGAACACCGGCTCCCAGCCGTCGTACCCGGGAACCCGTTCGCCCAACACGTCGACCTGGCAGCTCGCGAACGCCTCGGTCAGCTCGTCGTCCGTGAGTAGCCGTGAGTCTGGTGCGGGCACGACGTCCGAGTCCTGCTGTTCCGAGTCCTGCTGTTCCGACTCCTGCTGTTCCGACTCCTGCCTGGTCGGGCTAGGCTCGACGGCCGGTTCGGTGTTGGCGGGTTCGGACGATGCGTTTGCGCCGGTCGGAACGGCATTACTGTTTTCCAGTTCGGACAACATGCTTGCGCTGACCGGAACTGCCGCGACGGCTACGCCAGCGACTCCCACAGTCGTGGTGACCCAGGTGCGCGCGCGTCGGCGACGTGCCTGCCGTAGCGCGGTCCTGGCCAACCCGTCTCCGGGCGGGGCGTCGTCGGCAAGATCCCTCAGCGCGTCGCGGACTGCATCGTCGAACTTCATCGTCATATCTCCTCGGCTGGAACTCTCTCGGGCGTACGGTGATGGTCGGCTAGCCATGGAGCGATTTCCCGCAGGCGAGCCAGCGCACGATGGGCCTGGCTACCGACCGTTCCCGGTGCGCAGCCGAGAATGTCCGCGACTTCGGCTTCGGACAGGTCCTCGAAATACCGCAGCACCAGCACCGCGCGCTGGCGCGGCGCGAGCTGCCGCAACGCGGCTGCCAGGTCGAGACGGCGGTCAACGTGGATAGAACCGTCGGTCTCAACCCGGTCGGATATTTCTGCGCTCGGGTCCTCACGGATCCGAGCGCGCCTTCGCCACCAGCTGACCTGCTCGTGGTAGATGATCCGGCGCACGTATGCGTCCGCATCATCCACCCGATTCCACCGGCCGGCCAGCTTGGTCAATGCCGACTGGACGAGGTCCTCCGCCTGATGACGATCAGTCGTGAGAAGCTGCGCAACCCGAAGGAGAGCCCGAGATCTGGCAGCGACGAATTCAGTGAACTCTCGCTCCGAGTGCACGTCCACCCGCGTCTCCCTCCGCAGCGGTTGCCTTCCAACATCTATGACGACGACGCCGCCGCTCGCCTTGCATCAAGCTGACAACTTATGCACCCGAGCAGAAAGACGGGAACAATCGCCAGGTTGGTGGGTCGGACTGATCGACTCCGAACGCGGCGTCGTAGGGTAAGTGCCCGAGCACACGATGAGGGGGCGACGAGTGACGAGGGTAGTGGCCGAGGCGTCGGGGCTGCACAAGCACTATGGCGAGATTCACGCGGTCAACGACGTCTCATTGCAGATCGGTCCGGGTGAGACGTACGGCCTGCTCGGACCGAACGGAGCCGGCAAGACCACGGCGATCTCCATGATCTCCGGGCTGCTGGAGCCGGACGAGGGCAGCGTCACGGTCGCCGGGACGCCGATCCGGGCGCGCTCGGTCGATGGCAAGGACGCGATCGGGCTCGTCCCGCAGGACATCGCGGTCTACCCGGACCTGACCGGCGAGGAGAACCTGCGCTTCTTCGCCTCGCTGTACGGCATGTCGCGCGCGCGGACGGCGTCCCGCATCGACGAGGTACTCGAAGTCATCGGGCTGGCGGACCGGCGCAAAGACCGCGTCGACAAGTACTCCGGCGGCATGAAGCGCCGG
Source organism: Jiangellaceae bacterium (assembly GCA_036374835.1). GTDB lineage: Bacteria > Actinomycetota > Actinomycetes > Jiangellales > Jiangellaceae > DASUTB01. The sequence goes on from DASUTB010000043.1 coordinate 56,080, forward strand.
CTCAACATCGGTATCGGACTGCTGCACCAGCCGCAGTTGCTGGTGCTGGACGAGCCGACGGTCGGCGTCGACCCGCAGTCGCGCAACGCGATCCTCGAGTCGGTCGAGGCGCTGTCGCGCGAGGGTATGGCGGTTTTGTACACGACGCACTACATGGAGGAAGCCGAGCGACTGTGCGACCGGGTCGCCATCATCGACTCCGGCCGGATCATCGCCGAGGGCACGACACGTGAGCTCGTCGCCGTGATCGGTGAGCAGGAGCGGCTGCGCATCGACGTGGCCGGGCAGCTGGACGGCGATCCGGATCGGGTGCGTTCGCTTATCGGCGACGGCTTCGAGGCGTCCGTGGAAGGTCACACGTTGGTGGTGCTCACCGAGGACGCGTCCCGCGACCTGCCCTCCATCATCTCGCGGCTCAGCGCGGGTGATCTCCAGGTCGGCTCGATCGAGGTGAGCCGTCCCGACCTGGAAGCGGTGTTCCTGCACCTGACCGGGAAGGCGCTGCGCGAGTGATCAGGGGAATCCGCGCGATCGCCGCCAAAGACCTGCGCCAACGGTTGCGCGACAAGTCGTTCTTCCTGCTCGGGATCCTTACCCCGTTCGTGCTGGCGCTGGTGCTCAATCTTGTCTTCGGCGGTGGTAGCGAGGGCGAGATCGAAGTACGCATGGGTCTGGTGGACGACGACGGATCGGAGATGTCCGGTCATCTCACCGACGGACTGGCCGGGGTCGACGGCGACCGCGGCGTGACGGTCGAGACGCTGCCGGACAACGCCGACCCGGAGGCCGCGATCGACGACCGGGACCTCGACGCCGTCGTCGTGATCCCGCCCGGATTCGGCGAGGCGGTGATGTCGGCGGGATCGCCGGAGGTGGAGCTGATCGAGGACCCGGACCGGCCGGTCCAGGCCGGAATCGCCGGATCGATCGTTGACGGGCTTACCGCCGAGATCGACCGCACCCGGCTGCTCAACGCCGCCGGCGCCCAGCTGGGGGTGACGCCGGGGGTGGCTGGTGGCGAGAGCGACCTGCGTGTCGTCCAGGAGGCGCCCGGCGGCGAGCGGCTGGGCGCGTCGGCCCGCTTGATGGCCGGCATGGCGATCATGTTCGTCTTCTTCACGGTGATGTTCGGCGTGACGACGTTGCTCGAAGAACGGCGTGACGGCACGCTGGCGCGGCTGCTGGCCGCTCCGGTACCGCGCGACGCGATCGTGGCCGCCAAGGGGCTCGTCAGCTACCTGCTCGGCGTCACCGCCACGATGATCCTGATGGTTGCGGCGACGTTGCTCGTCGGAGCCGACTGGGGCCCGTGGCTCGGCGTCATCGTGCTCGTGCTGGCGGCGTGCCTGACCGCAGTGGCGCTGATTGCCGTCGTCGCCGGCATCGCCAAAACGGCCGAGAGCGCCGGCGCCGTCCAGTCGATCCTCGCGGTCGGCCTGGCGTTGCTCGGTGGCTCCTGGTTCCCGGTGACGGGCGAGGGCCTACTCGGAACGCTGGCGAAGATCACGCCGCACTACTGGTTTCTCGAGGGTCTCGATCAACTGGCCGGCGCGGCCTCGTGGACGGTCGTCGGGCCGTACGCCCTGGCCTTGCTCATGGTTGCCGTCGCCGCCGGCGTGCCGGCCACCATCATGCTGCGCCGGAGGTTGGTGCCATGAGGAAGATCGTGACGATCACCTGGTTCAACCTGGTGCGGCTGTTCCGCGAGCGATCCAACCTGTTCTTCGTGCTGATCTTCCCGATCCTGTTGGTTGCCGTGATCGGCTCGCAGTTCGGCGACGAGGGCGAGCCCGAGATCGGCGTGACCGGCGGCGGCTCGTTCACCGACGGAGCCGCCGAGCGGTTGGAGGCCACCGGCGCTGCCACCGTCCGCGCGGTGGATGACGCGGACGCGCTTCGGGACGACGTCAGCAACGGCACGCTGCCCGTCGGCGTTGTGGTGCCCGACGACGTCGAGGCGATGCTGCAGGCAGGCGACTCACCCGAGCTCACCGTTCTGGTCGGTGAGAGCGACGAGGCGCCGCAACTCGCCGAAGTAGCGGCTCGGGCCTTCACCGGCCAGGCCGTCGTGCCCGGCGTGACCGGCGAGCTCGCTGCCGAAACCGGGCTGCCGGCCGCCGAAGTGGCCGGTGTCGTAGCGCAGACGTCCGAGGCGCTCGCGCCGGTGGAGATCGTGGAGGTCGCGGCCGGCGGTGGTGAGCTGGAGGAAGCCCAGTTCGGTTTCGACCAGATCGCGGTCGGGATCCTGCTGCTGTTCACGTTCCTCAACGCACTGACCGGTGCGACCGCCCTGATCCAGAGCCGCAAGTACGGCGTCAGCCGCCGCATGGTCGCGACCCCGACCAGCCTGCGCTCGATCGTGCTCGGCGAGGGCCTCGGCCGCTGGGCGGTCGGCATGTTCCAGGGCGTCTACATCATGGTGGCCAGCGCGTTGCTGTTCGCCGTCTCATGGGGGAACCTCGGAACTGCCGTTGTGGTGCTGGCGGTGTTCGCCGCCGTCGCGGCCGGTGCGGCCATGCTGATCGGAGCCCTGATGAGCAATGACGAGCAGGCCGCCGGGATCACCGTCATGGTCGGCCTGGTGCTCGGTGCGCTCGGCGGCTCCATGTTCCCACTGGAGCTGTTCGGGTCGACGATGACGACCGTGGCGCACGTGACCCCGCACGCGTGGGGCATCGACGCGTTCACCGCGATGATCCGGCACGACGCCACACTCGCCGACCTGCTGACCGAACTGGGCGTGCTGGCCGCCATGGCGATCGTGCTGGTCGCCGTCGCGACGTGGCGGCTGCGCGTCACGCTCACCCGCGCCTAGCAGAGTGACCATGTTTGGCACCGAATCCCGTGCCAAACGGCGCGTGCAGAACGCGCATCGCACGTAATCGCCGCGTAACGGCGTAGAACCCGAGCAAGGCACGTAATAGGCGGGCAACGGCGTCCCGTTGGCGGCCAGCCGGGCCGATGCTGGGCTATTACGTGCGTTGCTCGGGCTGTAGACGACGTTTGGCACGGGACTCGGTGCCAAACATGGTCATTCTGTGGGGCGGAGGTCGCGTACAGCGTTCGTGAAGTGACGGTCGATCGTCTGCAACGCCGAATCGTCACCTGCGCGGATCGCTTCGAAGAGTTCGCGATGTTCGTCGACGATGGCGTGCCGCGCCGGATAAGCCTGCTCCAGCTCCCCCATGCACATCCGCGTTTCCACGATCAGCGTCGAGAACATGCGCACCAGTCGCTTGCTGCCGGTCGACTCCACGAGCGCCTCGTGGAACTTCAGGTCCAAGTCGGCGACGACCGACCAGTTGTCGCGCTTGGCCGCCTTCGCCATCCGCTCGAGCAGCCGGTCGAGCCGGTCGAACACCTTCGGCGTGCCGTTCTCAAGCAGCACACGCACTGCGGAGCGCTCGACTGCGCCGCGCGCCAGGTAGATGTCGTCGATGTCGTCGGCGTCGAGGTCGATGACGAAGACACCGCGGTGCGGCACGCTGCGCAGCAGCCCCTCCTGGATGAGCCGCTGCAGTGCCTCGCGCACCGGGCCGCGGCTGACGTCCAACCGCTCCGCCAAGTCCGCCTCGCCGAGTTGCGTACCGGGTGCGAATGTGCCGTCCATGATGCCCTGCCGAAGCCGGTCCGCGATGATCGACGCGGTGGTCGGTCGGTTGACCGGAGAGATCTTCGCTGGCCTGCGCACGACCGTGTCTCCTGCCGGGGCTGGATCGTCCTATTGTCTGCAATGTAGCAGTGCCCGCAAGCACACCCTCTGGACCCATCGCCGGGGGTGCCCTACTGTGGTCACCAATTGTCGACAATCTTACGATGCGTTGGAGCGTGGGCGGGAGGTGAGATGGCGCACACACACCGGCCGGCGGTCGCCGTCCTCGGGTTCGATCCCATGACCGAGCCTGCCGGCGAGGTCAGGCTGGACAGCATAGGCGAGCTGGCCGATGTCCGGCTCGCGACGAACGCCGCCGAGCTCACCGACGCGCTCGACGGTGCGCCGGTTCTACTCGTCCTCGACTTCCGGGCCGGCGTCGTCCGGAAGGCCTGGCCGGCGGCCCGCTCGCTGCGCTGGATCCACGCCGCCAGCGCCGGCGTCGAGAACCTCATGTTCCCCGAGCTGCGGGACAGCCCGGTCGTCGTCACCAACGCGCGCGGAGTGTTCGACGACGCGATCGCCGAATGGGTGCTCGGCGTACTGCTCACGTTCTGCAAGGGCCTGCACATCAGCCGGGATCTGCAGCGGGAGGCGACCTGGTCGCATCGCGAAAGCGAACGGCTGGCCGGCAAGCGAATGCTGGTCGTCGGCGCCGGCGGCATCGGCCGCGCAATCGCCAGGCTCAGCACGGCCGCGGGCGTCGACGTCACCGTCGCCGCCCGCCATGCGCGGACCGATGATGAGTTCGGCACGATCATCGCCTCGGAAGAGCTGGACGCCTTCATGAAAGCGGCCGACTTCGTCACACTCGCGGCGCCGCTCACGCCGCAGACCCACGGCGTGCTCAGCGCCGAGCGGCTGGCTCTGATGCGACCGGATGCGCGTCTGATCAACGTAGGAAGGGGCGAGCTGGTGGACGAGAAGGCCCTCCGGGCCGCGCTGCGTGACGACCGGCTCGGCGGCGCCGCTCTCGACGTGTTCACCACCGAGCCGCTACCACCCAACGATGAGCTGTGGACCATGCCCAACGTCATCGTTTCGCCGCACATGTCCGGCGACGTCGCCGGGTGGCGCCAGGACCTGATCGACCAGTTCACCGCCAACCTTCGGCGCTGGATCAACGACGAACCGCTCGAGAACGTGATCGACAAGAACGCCGGATACGCCACGGGAGCGCGCACGCAATGACCGATCCAACCGAGCTGACCGCCACCGGCTTGCTCGAGGCCTACCGGGCCGCGGAACTGTCGCCGTACGGGGTCGCGGTGGCGCACCTCGAGCGCATCGACACGCTGGACAGCACGCTCAACGCGTTCTGCCACCTCGACCCAGACGAGACGCTCGACCAGGCCAAAGCGAGTGAGCGCCGCTGGCACGCGGGTGTTCCGCAGGGGCTGTTGGACGGTGTGCCGGTCGCGGTCAAGGACGTGTTCCGCACCGCCGGATGGCCGACGCTACGCGGGCTGAGCAGTGTCGACGCCGATCAGCCGTGGCCGGACGACTCCCCTGCCACCGCCATGCTGCGCAAGCACGGCGCGGTACTGCTCGGCAAGACGACCACTCCGGAGATCGGCTGGAAGGCGGTCACCGACAGTCCCCGGCACGGCATCACCCGGAACCCGTGGAACACCGAGTGCACACCCGGCGGCTCGTCCGGCGGCAGCAGCGCCGCGCTCGCCGCCCGTATGGCGCCGCTCGCGCTCGGCACCGACGGTGGCGGCTCGATCCGGATCCCGTGCTCGTTCTGCAACCTCGCCGGAATCAAACCGACCTACGGCCGGGTGCCGCTGTGGCCGGCCAGCCCGTTCGGGACGCTGGCCCACGCCGGACCGATGGCCCGGACGGTCAGCGACGTCGCGCTGCTGCTGCGGGTGCTGGCCGAGCCGGACCACCGCGACCCGCTCGCGCTGCCCGATGACGGTCAGACCTACACCGACGGACTGGACGAAGGTGTCGCCGGCCTGCGCATCGCATACAGTCCGGATCTCGGCTTCGTCTCCGTCGATACCGAAGTAGTCGCGCTCTGCGAGGCGGCGGCGCGTTCGTTCGCCGCACTCGGCGCCGACGTCAGCGATGCCGACCTGGTCATCGAAGACCCGATCGACGCGTTCACCACGCTGTGGAACGCGGGGACTGCACAAGGGCTGCGCGGATTGTCCCACGCCGAACGCGCCACGCTCGACCCCGGTCTCGCCGAGGTCTCAGAGGAAGGCGCCACCTACAGCGCGCTGGACTACCTGGCGGCGATGGATCGCCGCAGCACGCTCGGGCAGCAGCTCGGCACGTTCCATGAAAGGGTCGACCTGCTCGTCACACCGGCCGTGGCCGTGCCGCCGTTCGAGGCCGGACGCGACGTTCCGTCCGGCTGGGACGACCCGCGGTGGCCGAGCTGGGCGCGGTTCAGCTTCGTATTCAACCTGACCCAGCAGCCGGCGGCCGTTGTGCCGTGCGGCTTCACCGAGGACGGGCTGCCGGTCGGGCTGCAGATCGTCGGGCCCAAGTACTCCGACGCGCTCGTGCTGCGGGCGGCGCGCGCCTACGAACGCGCCAACCCGCTGCACACTCGCCGGCCGCAGATCGGCGACGGCGAATGAGCCCGACATATCCGGCCCAGAGACGACCGGACTCCGGTTCGTGAGAATGAACACCCAGGAAGGAGCACCGAATGCCCCGTCGGATCGAGATCGTGCTGGAGAAGCGGCAGGTCGCCTGCGTGGCCGAACTGCTGGACGACTTGGCGCCGCGCACCTGCGCCGCCGTGTGGGACGCGCTGCCGCTGTCCGGCGACGCGTACCACGCCAAGTACGCCCGCAACGAGATCTACACCCTGCTGCCCGGCTTCGCGGACACCGAACCCGGCCGGGAGAACCCGACCATCACGCCGATCGCCGGTGACGTCGCGTACTTCTCGTTCGACAACTGGCAGCTGAACACACCCGGGCACGGCTATAGCGTGAGCGGGCAGCAAATGAGCGACGACCTGATCATCGATCTCGCGCTGTTCTACGAGCGCAACAACCTGCTGCTCAACCCGGACTACGGCTGGGTCCCGGCGAACATCTTCGCCACCATCACCGAAGGGCTCGGCGAGCTCGCCAAGGCGTCGGACGACATGTGGCGCCGCGGCTTCGAAGGCGAAACCCTCGCCTTCCGCCGCCTCCCAGAATGACCATGTTTGGCACGAACTTTCCGCCCAAACCACGTCTGTAAGCCGCGCATCGCCCGTAAACGCCGAGCATCGGCTCGGGCGACCGAATCGCATGCCGGTGACTCCGGGCCTGCAGGCCGCATCTCGCGACGACACGACGAGCCTTGCGCGGGCATTCCATGCTTTACGCGGGCTACAGCCGTGGTTTGGCCGGGAAATGCCAGCTTTACGTGGTCATTCGTGGTTAGACGATTGGCTTGGGCGGGGCGCCGGCGTCGAGTTCGGCGTCGAACCGGTCGTGGTTGCGCCGCGAGATCGCCAGCGCCGCGTCGCGCCCGGTGACGCCGTCCCGCTCACTGACCGCGAGCACCTCGGCCACGATCGCGGCCATCTCCGCGGCAAGCTTGGCGAACGCGCTGTCCGGAGTGGGGTCGACCTCGCCGTACAGCGTCCACCACGCCCACGCCGCGGCCCCGCCGTTGGCTACGAAGTCCGGCAGCACCGCGACTCCGCGGTCGAGCAGCATCGCTTCGGCGTCCGGCGTCGCCGGCACATTTGCCGCGGAAACGATCAGTGGCGCCTTGATGAACGGTGCGTTCTCGGTGGTGATCGCGTACGAGACGGCCGCCGGGACGAGCAGGTCGACGTCCTGCGCCAGCCACTCGGCTCCGGGCAGCTCCTTGACGTCCGCCCCGACCGCCGCGCGGTCGATGTCGCCGAACGGCGTGCGGGCGGCCAGCATGGCCTCGACGTCCAATCCGTCCTCACGCAGCAGCAGGCCGTGCCGGTCGGCGATCCCAACGACACACACGCCACGCCGGGCGAGGTAGCGGGCCGTCGACCCGCCCATCGAGCCGAAACCCTGGACGACGGCCCGGCTCACCTCCGGATCTCGGCCGATCGCGTTCAAGCCGCCGACGGCTGCCTCGGCAACGCCGAAACCGCCGACCATGTCCGGCAGCGCCACCCCGTCGGCGTCGACGGTGAACGCCTCGCGCACCCGCCGCAACGTCGCGTCCGGGTTCGCGCTGCGCACGATCGCGGCGTTCAGCGACATGCCGAGCCCGGCTTCGGCGAACACCTCGTCGAGCATGGTCTGCGAGATGCCGAGATCTTCGGCGGTGACCCAGCAGTCGTTGAGCAACGGCCGCATGGCCGCGACGAACCGTGCCAGTACGTCGCGCGCGTCCGGTGCGCTGGGGTCGTAGTCGATGCCGCCCTTGGCGCCGCCGACTGGGAGCTCGAAAACCCCGGCCTTGGCCGTCATGCCGCGGGCCAAGTCCTCCACCTCGGTCAGGGTGCAGCCCGGCCGCATCCGCGTCCCGCCGGTGGCGATGTCACCGACCAGCCGGTCCACCACGCAGTAACCGCGCGCAAAGGTCACCGGATCGGTCCAGGTGACTCGCAGCAGCGGCTCCTGCGGCTCGGCCGCCATCAGCTCACCGCCTCGGCGAAGATGCCGACCGCCTCGTCGATCTGCTCGGCGGTCACGATCAGCGGCGGAATCCAGCGCACGACGTTGGCATGCGGCCCGCAGATGAGCATCAGCAGACCCTGCTCCTCGCATCGGTCGAGCACGCGACGCGCGACCGCGCCGGACGGACGTCCATGCTCGTCCACCAGCTCGGTCCCGACCATCAGCCCGAGCCCGCGCACGTCGGCGATGGCCGCGGACTCCGTGGCGAGCTTGTCCAGCGCTCCGATCAACCGGCTTCCCATGGCCGCGGCGTTGGCCACGAGGCCCTCCTCATCAACCACGTCCAGTGTGGCCAGCGCTGCCGCACACGCCACCACGTTTCCCCCGTACGTGCCACCCTGCGAACCCGGCCACGCTCGCGACATGATCGCCTCAGGCGCGGCGATCGCCGACAATGGCAAACCACTGGCCAGGCCCTTGGCCGTGATGAGGACGTCGGGCACCACGCCGAAGTGCTCGTGCCCCCAGAACCGCCCGGTGCGGCCGACACCCGTCTGCACCTCGTCGACCACCAGAAGGATCCCGTGCCGATCGCACCGCGCCCGCAGCCCGGCCATGAACCCGGCCGTGGCCGGCACGTAGCCGCCCTCGCCGAGCACGGGTTCGACGATGATCGCCGCCGTCTCCTCCGGCGCGCTGCGGGTCGCAAAGACGTGGTCCAGCTCGGCGAGGCAGAACCGCGTCGCCTCCTCCACGTCCCATCCGTACCGGAACGCGGACGGGAACGGTGTGGTGACGACGCCGCCCATCAGCGGTGCGACGCCCGCGCGCAGGGCCACCTTGGACGTCGTCAGGGCCAGGGCCCCGGCGGTGCGGCCGTGGAAGCCGCCCTCCATCGCGATGATGTTCGTCCGGCCTGTGGCGTGTCGCGCGAGCCGGACCGACGCCTCGACGGCCTCGGTTCCGGCGCTGGCGAAGAACAGCGAATCCAACGTCGTCGGCAGCACGTCGCCGAGCCGCTCGACGAGTTCGGCAAGCCGGGGGTTGTGCACGGTGGTGTACTGGCCGTGCAGCAGCTTTGCGGCCTGACGCGTCACGGCCTCGACCACTTTCGGGTGGCAGTGGCCGGTGCTGGTGACGCCGATGCCCGCGGTGAAGTCGAGGTATCGCCTACCGTCGGAACCGTAGAGGTAGACGCCGGACCCGCGTTCGGCTGTGACGTTGGATGATTGCCGTAAGGCAGGAGACAGTGCAGTCATCTGCGCCTTCCGTTGACTTCGGCGAGATCGTAAGATTGTCGACAATCTTACGGTACTGAAGGGTGGTCGACAATGGCCAGTCGCCCCGCGCTACACATCACCCCGCGGCTCGACCGTCCCCGGCAGGTCGGGATCGGCGTCATCGCTCCGTACGACCTCGCCCTGGACCGTGAGCTGTGGGATCTGACGCCGGCCAACGTGTCGGTGCACATCACGCGCACCGCTTACCTCGACGTGCCGGTCGGCGTCGACCAGGCGGCGCAACTTGCGGATTACGCGGCCACGGGCGCAGCGGCCACGACGCTACGCAAGCTGAACCCGCAGGCCACCGTGTATCTGTGCACGTCCGGCAGCTTCGTCGGCGGCCTCGACGGGGAAGCCCGCGTGCGGGCGACCATCGAAGATGCCGGTGCCGGACACGCCGTCACCGCCAGCGGCGCGCTACTCGAAGCGTTGCGTGATCTCGGCATCGGTCGGCTCGGCGTCGGCACACCTTACGACGAGGCGCTGACCGCGAGCCTCGAGGACTTCCTCGACGAGTCCGATGTCGAGCTCACCTCGCTGGCATACCTCGGCCTCTCCGGCGACATCCCATGGGTCGGTGCGGACACCGTGCGTGAGCTCGCCTTCGCCGCGGCCGACGGCGCGGACGCCGTCTTCCTCGCCTGCACCAATCTGCCTACCGTCGACATGATCGCGCAGTTGGAGCACGAGCTCGGCAAGCCGGTGCTCAGCGCCACGCTGGTGTCGATGTGGTCGGCGTTGCGCTACGTGGGTGCCGCGCCGCAGGGCCGGCCCGAGCAGCTGTTCACACGGACCGGCCCCGGGGTGAGCGAGAGGGCGAGCTAGGTGACCGCAGTCTCCCGCTTCTCGGCGTCACCCGCCGATGATGGCGCGGTCTCCTCGTCCGACGTGACCACTGCAGGTGGTGGCACGACGTACTTCGGCAGGTTCTCGCTGCGCAGGCCCGCCCACAGCGCGAAGAGCGAGGCGAAGACCAGGATGAAGATCGGCAAGCCGACCACAGTGATCACCTGCTGCAACGCGTCCAGGCCGACGTCACCGGCGACGATGATCAGCAGCGCGGCGAGCATGCCCTCGGACACACCCCAGAAGATGCGCTGGCGCACCGGGCCGGAGTCCGAGTCGCCGGTGCAGAGCATGTCGACGACGAGGCTCGCCGAGTCCGACGACGTCGCGAAGAAGATCGCCACGATGACCACGGCGATTCCCTGGATCAGCCCGGTCGCAGGGAAGTTCTCGAAGAACGCGAACATCGCCATGGGCGCTCCGCCGTCGCCGATGGCTTCACCGATCGGTCCGCCGTTACCACCGATGCCGTCGATCCTCATGGCCTCCCATCCAAAGATCGCGAACCAGACCAGCGTGAACAGCGACGGGGCGAAGAGCACACCGAGCACGAACTCGCGGATGGTCCGGCCGCGCGAGATGCGTGCGACGAAGATGCCGATGAACGGTGCCCAGGTAACCGTCCAGGCCCAGTAGAAGACGGTCCAGCCGCCCTGCCAGCCCCAGTCGCCTTCAACGGTTGAGATCGAGTCGTTCCAGAACGCGAGCTCGATGAGGTTCGTGAGATACAACCCGACCGTCTCGATGACCTCCCGGAACAGGAACAGCGTCGAGCCGAAGACGAAGACGAACACCATCAGGGCGGTGGCCATCCCGATGTTGATGTTGGAAAGACGCTTGATGCCCTTGTCCAGGCCCAGCACGATCGAGCTGACCGCCACTGTGGTCAGCACCGCGATGATGATCACCTTCGGCAGCACGCTGTCAGGCACGTCGAACAGCGCGGTCAGGCCGGCGTTGATCTGCGAGGTCCCCAGTCCGATCGAGACCGCGACGCCGAACAGCGTGCCGAGGATCGCGAACACGTCGATGGTCTTGCCGATCGGACCGTAGATCCGTTCTTTGAGGAACGGGTAGAAGACCGAGCTGACGCGCAGCGGAAGCTTGTGCCGGTAGACGAAGTAGGCGAACGCCAGGCCCGGCAGGGCGAAGATCGCCCAGGTGTGCAGGCCGAGGTGGTACAGCGCGATGCTCATCGCGTCATTCGCCGCTTCGGCCGAGTGCGGTTCCGCTCCCCGCGGCGGGGACTCGAAATGGTAGATCGGCTCGGCAACGCCCCAGAACATCAGGACGGTGCCGATGCCGCCGGCGAACAGCATCGTGAACCACGAGATGTTGCTGTAGTCGGGGCGGTCGGTGTCCTTGCCGAGCCGTAGATTGCCGAAGCGGCTGAACGCGACATAGAGGAGGAAGGCCAGCCATGCCGTCACGCCGAGGATGAAGAACCAGCCGAGCCGGTCGACGACCCACGCCCGCCCGTCGGCGAACACCTCCCTTGTCCATTCCGGCGCAATCAACAGGATCAGCAAGATCACGATCATGGAGATCGCGGCGCCGAAGAAGATCGCTGGATTCGTGCGAAGGCCCAGCTTCCGAGCCCATGTGTCAAGCATGGTGCGCCCTTTCTGCAGTGATCAGCTTCTGCCAGGTTGCGCACAGCTTTGTAGATTGTCGACGAATTGTCCATACCCTTGGACTACAAGTATTCGTAGGATTGTCGACAAATTCCCACACTGGAAAGATGGCTCAAGGGGTGACTACGGTGGTGCTACCGGACAACGACGCGCGCGCAGCCGATCTTGCGCTCGGATTCCTCTACCCGGGTTACGCCGCCGAGGACGATCTTCCGTACCTCACCGCGAGCCTGGTGCCGACCGCGACGGCCGAGGTTGTGCACACCAGCGTCGGCGAGGACGCGCATCGGGTCGACGCGCTGTTGGATCTCGGCAGCTCGGTACGGCTCGCCCACGGCGCCGCCGAACTGGCCGGACGAGGTGTCGCCGCGGTGGTGTGGGCATGCACGAGCGGGAGCTTCGTATTCGGCTGGGACGGCGCCCGGCGCCAGGCGGACGAGATCGGCAAGCGGCTCGCCGTCCCGGCCTCGAGCACGTCGCTCGCGTTCGCCGACGCATGCGGCCACCTGGGTATCACGCGGGTCGCGATCGCGGCCACCTATCCGGCGGACGTCACCGAGTATCTGGTCGAATTCCTGGCCCACGCAGGGGTGGAGGTGGCGGCGGCCGGCAGCAGCGGCATCATCACCGCGACCGAGGTCGGGACTGTGGACGGCGCAGCCGTTCAGGAGCTTGTTCACCGGTGCGATCATCCGGACGCCGAGGCGGTCCTCGTCCCAGACACAGCGCTGCACACCGCGCGGGTCCTTCCCGAACTGCGGCGCACGGCCGCCAAGCCCGTGCTGACCGCCAATCAGGTCACGGTGTGGCAGGCGGCCCGCCTGGCCGGCCACGCCGCCGCCAACTCACTCCTCCAAGAATGACCGACCTCGCCCGTGACGATGCTGGGCGCGTCCCTACTTTGCCCGGTCTACAGCCGTGGTTTGGCCGGGAAACGCCAGCTTTACGTGATCATTCTAGAGGTTGCCGCGGCGCTCCTGCTCGCGCTCGATCGCCTCGAACAGCGCCTTGAAATTGCCTTTGCCGAAGCCGAGCGATCCGTGTCGTTCGATCAACTCGTAGAAGACCGTAGGACGGTCGCCGATCGGCTTGGTGAAAATCTGCAGCAGGTAGCCGTCCTCGTCCCGGTCGACCAGGATGCCGCGCTTCTGCAGCTCCTCGATCGGCACCCGGACCTCGCCGATGCGGGCTCGCAGCTCGGGGTCCTCGTAGTACGAATCCGGCGTGGCAAGGAACTCGACGCCCTCGGCGCGCATGATGTCGACGATGCGCAGGATGTCGTTGGTCGCGAGCGCGATGTGCTGGCAGCCCGCGCCGCCGTAGAACTCGAGGTACTCGTCGATCTGCGACTTCTTCTTGGCCAACGCCGGCTCGTTGAGCGGGAACTTCACCCTGTGGTTGCCGTTCGCCACGACCTTCGACATCAAAGCGGAGTACTCGGTGGCGATGTCGTCGCCGACGAACTCCGCCATGTTCACGAAGTTCATGACCTTGTTGTAGAACGCCACCCACTCGTCCATCTGCCCGAGCGGAACATTGCCGACGCAGTGGTCGACGGCCTGGAACAACCGCCTGGGCGCGCCCTCGCGCTTGACGTAGGACGACTCGCGCGCGACGTAGCCAGGCAGGTACGGCCCGTCGTACCCGGACCGATCCACCAGCGTGTGCCGTGTCTCGCCGTACGTCGCGATCGCGGCCATCCGCACCGTGCCGTGCTCGTCCGACACGTCGTGCGGCTCGTCCAGAATCGTCGCACCGACCGACCGGGCGTGCGCGATGCACTTGTCGACGTCCGGAACCTCGAGCGCCAGGTCGACCACCCCGTCCCCGTGCCGGCGGTGATGGTCGAGCAGCGGGCTGTCGGCCACGACGCCGCCCTTGAGCACGAACCTGGCCGACCCGCTGCGCAGCACGTATGCCTTGTGATCCCGATTGCCGTTCTCCGGTCCGGAGTACGCGACCAGCTCCATGCCGAATGCCGACTGGTAGAAATGCGCGGCCTGGGTGGCATTGCCGACGACGAACACGATCGCATCCATCGCCGTAACCGGGAACGGGTCGTTGCTCTCGTCGTAGTCGACAAGGCCGACAAGCTGCTTGAGCTGCTCGAAATCGAGATCGGCCGCGCGTTCTTCGGGGGTCAAGGTGGTGTCGGTCGTCATGCTTGGAACTCTGCAACGGACCGCGAACCTGGGCAACACCCAGCGCCTGGGCTGGACATGCTGTACGTTATGAGCACAGCAGTAGCCTGTTGGATGGACAGATTGCATAGTGGATGACCTGGATGCCCGAATCATACGCCTGTTCACCGCAGAACCCCGAGTTGGCGTGCTCGAGGCGTCGCGGCAGCTCGGCGTCGCGCGGGGCACCGTCCAGGCGCGGCTCGACCGGCTGACGACCGCCGGCGTCGTCAAGACGTTCGCTCCGACGCTCGACCCCGAGGCGATGGGCTTCACCGTGACGGCGTTCGCCACGCTCGAGATCCGCCAGGGCGCCCGCGACCGGGTCGCGGCTCATCTCGGGCGGATACCGCAGGTCCTGGAGGTTCACACGATCACCGGGCAGGGCGACCTGCTCGCCCGTATCGTCGCCCGGGACAACCACGACCTCCAGCTGGTCATCGACGACCTCGTGGGGGACGAGGACATCGTGCGGACGTCGACCCTCATCGCATTGTCGACCGTCGTCGAGCCGCGCATACTTCCACTGGTCGAGGTGGTGACCCGCGCGAGCGAACCGTAGTACCCCCCTTGCCAGGGCATAGGGGGATGGGGGTTGAATGTACGACGATGTCCTACAGCGACTACGGCGACTATGGTGACGAGCCCCGGCGTCCCAGCCGACGGGCTGCGCGGGAGCCGGCAGGTCCGGCCAAGGTCCAAGGAAGCACAGCGGCGGCCATCCTCGTCTTCGTCGCCATAGTCGGATTCGGCATCGGCGCAATCATCGGCAACTCGGGCGGCGACGATCAGGACCCTGCGGCGGCACAGGAGCAGGACGGCGCCCCGCTGGGCACGCCGAACGACCAGACCACCAGCCCGGACGATACCGAGGCTGACGACGGCACCGACGAGGGCGACGGCACCGACGACGGCGAGAACAGCGACGACGAGGTCACAGGCGGCGAGGGCATCACGCTGACCTCGCAACAGGACGGCGGCGAAGTCCCGGCCGGAGAGTCGGGCACGATCGACGTCCAAGCCACGCTCGACTCCGGGGAAGAAGGCGTGACGCTCCGCGTAGAGCGCAGCCTCGACGGCGGCCAGACATGGGAGCCGTTCTGCGACGCGTGTACCGACGAGACGTCGGGGAGCGGTTCGTACTCCACCAATTTCTGGACGGGCCAGACCGGCGAGAACCAGTTCCGCGTCGTCGGTCCGGACGGCCTCGCCTCGAACCCCATCAGCGTCAACGTGGTGGACAGCGAGGGCGACGACTCCGGATAGCAGCCGGCATCCCGCTTGCGTCCGCCTAGAGCTGTAGGAGTTGAATGTAGGAGATGTCCTACAACGACTCGTACGGCCCCGAACCCCGGCGACCCGGCCGGCGGGCAACCCATGAGCCGGCCGGCTCGGCCAAGGTCCAAGGAACCACGGCGGCGGCCGTCCTGGTTCTCGTCGCCATCGTCGGGTTCGGTATCGGCGCGATCATGGGCAACGCCAGCGGCGCCGACCCGGCCGATACGGCCGCCGACGACCAGGAAGGCGCTGCGCAAGGCACGCCGGCCGAACAGAGCGACTCAGACGACGCCGACGACGAGGGCGACGACGAAGAGTCGTCGGACATCGCGGTCACGTTCGAGATGGACGACAGCGCGTCCGCCGGTGAGGAGTTGGAGTACCGCGTGTTCACCGATCCGCCACAGCCGGGCCTCGTGCTCGGTATCGAACGGCGACTACCCGGGCGGGACTGGGAGCCGTTCGGTGATCCGCAGGTCCAAGCCGAGACCAATGAGGACGGCGAGGACGAGGGGTACGTCATCACCGGTGTCGCCGGCGAAGCCGAATGGCGCGTCGTCGGCGAGATCGACGGGCAGCGCGTCGAGTCCAACGTCGTCACCGCGACGATCACAGAGGAGGACGACAACTCCGGGCGCGGCAACGGGAACGGCAACAACGACGACGATGACGATGACGACTGAACCACAGGCGTCACGACAACAGTTGCGCCACCCGCCCTGCCGCGGCGACCACACTCGGGCCGATCTTCGCCGGATCGAACTCGCCGAGCGCGACCACGCCGACACTCGCCTCCACACCGATCGCACCTAGCACCGGCGCGGCGACGCCGTGCGCCCCGGCCTGCAGCTCACCGACGCTCGCGACGTAATCCCGCCGCTCCGGATGTTCCCTCGCCGCCAGGATCGCCCGGCCGGCCGCGCCGCGCTCCAGCGGATGTCGGCTACCCACCCGGTACGCCACGTGGTACGCGGTCCATGTGGGCTCGACGACGGCGACCGCGAGCGCCTCACCGCTGTCGGCGACGGTCAGGTGCGCGGTGGCGCCCACCTCTTCGGCGAGCTCGCGCAGGACGGGCAATGCCGCCTGGCGTAGCAACGGGTGGACGGCACCGGCCAAGCGAAGCGCGCCGAAGCCCAGCGAGATCCGGCCATCGGGAGTGCGCCGCAAGAGGCCGTGCCGCTCCAGGGTGGCCGCGAGCCGATACACCGCGGTGCGGTTCGCGCCGAGCGCTGCGGCCGCCTCGGTGATCGTCATCCTGCCGCCTGAGTCGGCGAGCAGCGAGAGCAGCTGCAAACCCCGGTCGAGCGTCTTGGAGATCTCCGCGGTCACGGAACCGAGGCTAGCCGCACTCCAGACCGTCACGCCACGCCTGGCACACGCGGCTCGCCCGGATCAGGCGCCGCAGGTTCCATGCCACGGTGAACCCGAACGCGCCCGGACGCCCACGATCCGGCGACGGCCACGGCGACCATCACTCCTCCGATGACGGCGTACACACCGGGACGGGTGCCGCCGGCCGCCTCATGGGACGTACCGAAGATCACGCCGGCCACGCCGACGAAGGCGAGCGAGAACAGCGCGTCGCACAACTGCAGAGCCGCGGAGTTGGCCCCGTGATCCGCGGGTGGCGAGAGCTGGAACAGCAGCACCGAAATCGTGGCGATCGACATACCCATGCCGACTGCGCCGATCGACCACGCCACGGCGGCGACCCATGCCGGCACGGCCGGGATGAGCACCAGACCGGTCGCCGCGATTCCGGTGGCCACGACGCCGCTGCCGATCCGCAGGAGCATGTAACGCGGGACGGCGAGTCCAGGCCGGCCCTGGTACCACGAGCCGGCCGCCCAGCCGATCGCGCCGCCGGTCAGCGCCAGCCCGGCCAGCGTCGTCGACAGGCCGCGCTGGTCGACGAGCATCAGCGGCACGAACGCCTCGGCGCCGAGGAAGGCGCCGGCCAGGATGCCCCGCATCGTCACGACCGTCGGAAGGCCCCGGCGCAGGATGAGAGCCCCAGGCGGCAGTAGGCGCGGCACACTCGGCACCAGCATCACGAACGCCGCCAGAGCCAGCACGATCGCGCCGGCGTCGCGCTGCAGCCCGGCCGCCTGCAGCAGGCCCATGCCCGCTGCGGTCGCCGCGGCGAACCAGAGCCTGCCACGGCGGCGCACTCCTACGCCGTCCTGCGGCCCGTCGAACGCCATGATCTGCGGCAGTGCGATCAGGATGGGAACGGCGACCAGCGGCATCACACCGACGAACACCAACCGCCAGCTCAGGTAGTCGGCCATCGAGCCGGCGATGAGCGGCCCGACTATCGACGGCAGCACCCAGGCGGCGGCCAGCGCGGCGAAGATCCGGGGCCGTAGATCCTCGCCGTACGCCCGGCCGATCACGACGTACAACGCAACGATGACCAGGCCCGCACCAAGACCTTGGGTGGCTCGCCCGGCGATGAACGTCCACATCCCGGTCGCCGTGCCGGAGACCAGCAGCCCGGCTGCGAACACCGCCGCGCCGGTCAGCAGCGGCAACCTGGGACCGCGCCGGTCGCACACCTCGCCAGAGACGACCATCGCGAACAGGCTCATCGTCAGCATGGCCGAGAACGCCCAGGCATAACGGCTGATCCCGTCGAGTTCGTCGACGGCTTTGGGCATGACCGTCGCCACCGCCATGTACTCGAAGGCGATGACCACGACGGTAGCTACGATGCCGATGGTCAGCCGACGATGTGCCGGGCCGAGAATGCTCGCCGGCGCCGTGATCGTCACGCACGAATCATACAGTCGCACCTTACCGCGCACGGATGGCGCGGGCCAGGGCTAGCGGCGCCGCCACAACACGAGCACGGCGGCCCCGACGAGCGCACCGGCCACCGCTCCGATGAGCTCCGGGCGCGGTCGGCCACGGTCGGTGAACAGCAGACCCTTCGCGCCGCGCACGCTGCTGCGCGCCACGTGCTTGGGGCTCAACCGGTCGACCAGGGCATCGATGTTCGCTGACAGGCGTTGTGCGGTCGCCTCGAGGTCCGCCTCGATCTGAGCCGCACTGCGACGACGTTCCTTGCCCGCGTCGCCGTCGCCGGCGGACGTCGCGACCTCGGACTGTCGCAAGGCGGGAACGGCACTGTCGGTCATGCTCCAACGCTACTGCAGGAAGACCGTTCCCGACCCGTCAAACGGATCACAAGCCGACTCGCAGTGGATCACATCGCCCTAGGCGCCACCGTGGAACCGGGATCGAATCCGAACGGCAGCTCCAGCCGGTGGGCAGTGAGCAGCTCATCGTCACTCAGAATGTCGGCTGTGCTGCCGTCTGCGACGATCGTGCCACCAGACAACACGGCCGAGCGCGGGCACAGTTGTAACGCGAACGGAAGATCATGCGTCACGAGCAGCACGGTGACGTCAAGACGCTCGATCACCTCGGCCAGCTCGCGCCGGCTGGCCGGATCGAGGTTGCTCGTGGGTTCGTCCAGGACGAGGATCTCCGGCCGCATCGCCAGGACGGTTGCGACGGCGACCCGCCGGCGCTGTCCGAATGACAGGTGATGTGGCGGCCGGCCGCCGTGTTCGCTCATTCCGACGGCGTCCAGCGCCTCGGCGACCCGCGCATCGAGCTGCGCGCCGGCCAGTCCCAGGTTGGCCGGACCGAACGCCACGTCGTCCCGCACCGTAGGCATGAACAGCTGGTCGTCCGGATCCTGGAAGACGATGCCGACCCGGCGCCGGATCTCCTTCAGCGCCGCCTTGTCGTCCGGACGGACGTCCAGCCCGCCGACCCGCACCGAGCCGAGCCCACCGGACAGGATGCCGTTGAGGTGCAGCACGAGTGTCGTCTTACCGGCCCCGTTCGGCCCGAGCAGCGCCACCCGTTCGCCGCGCTCGACGGTGATATCCACGCCGAACAGCGCTTGGTGCCCGTCCGGATAGGCGTACGCGAGCCCGGTCACGTCAAGAGATGGTGGGACGGTCATGAAAGCACCACCGCCGTCAACAGCACGATGAGCGCGGCCGCGACGGGCAGCACCGCCGCCAACGCCCAGTCCGCCGGTCTCGCGGTCGCCGAGCCGGCAAGCGGCATCGCGCCGGTGTAGCCACGCGAAAGCATCGCCAGGTGAACTCGCTCCCCTCGTTCGTAGGTCCGGATGAACAACGCGCCGGCACTCTGCGCGGCAACGCGCAGGTGACCGAGGTGGCGCGCATCGAATGCGCGCGACTCGCGGGCGATCCGCATGCGGCGCATGTCGGCGGCCACCACGTCGGCATACCGAACCATGAACGCGGCGATCTCGACGAGCCGAGCAGGGAGCCGCAACCGCTGCAGACCGAGCAGCAGGTCACGAGCGTCCGTCGTGGCGGCCAGCAGGATGGACGCGACCACTCCAAGAGTGCCCTTGACCGCGATGTTCCATGCGGCGAACAGGCCCTCGGACGAGAGCGACAGCCCGAGCACCTCCACGCGCTCCCCCGCGACGACGAACGGCAACAGCGCGGCGAACACCAGGAACGGCACCTCGACAAGCGCACGCGTCACGATGAACTTCGGCGGCACACGTGCTGCCGCGGCGACCGCGGCCAGCAGCACACCGAACCCGGCGAACGCGGCGAACTCTTCCCGCGGCGTCGCGACGACGATCAGCACGAACGCCAGCAACGCAACCACCTTGGCGTGTGCCGGCAGCCGGTGCACGACGGTGTCGCCGTGCCGGTACAGCAGGTGCGAATGCCCGCTCATGACGCCTTGTGCCTCTCCACCGTCGAACCGCGGGTCCGCACGATACGAAACAGGATGAGGCCGACCGCCAGCACCGCCGCGGCGCCGATGAGGCCGGCGACCCCGACCGGGATGCCGCCCACTTCGCCGTAGTCGGCCAGCGCGAAGCGGCCGAACGCGTGGTCGCGTGCGGCGTCGGCGAAGCCTTCGGCGTCGGCGACGCTCTCCAGACCGTCCGGCGACGCGCTGGCGACGAAGCTCATCACTCCCGCCACCAGTGCCGCCGCGACTCCGCCGCCGATCAGGAGCCCGCGCCGGCTCACCCGCGCCGGTTCGCGCGCCGGCTGCGGCTCGGGCGTGACGACCGTGCCATCCGGCAGCTTGAGCAGCAACGGTGCGCGCAGCCCGCGCGCCGCATAGACGAGATCCGGCCGAACCGCGAGCACCGCGCTCACGGTCAGCGCGGTGATGGCCGCCTCTCCGGCGCCGATCCCGAGGTGTACCCCGATCATGCTGGTCAAGAGCGTTCCGAAGGGCAGTTCGGCCGCACCGCCGATCGCGAACAGCACCGTGAAGACGCCGGCCGCCGCAGGCACGGAGAGCGCTGCCCCGATCGCCGCGGCGGGAACGACGGACATCGGGCGCCGCGGCAGCACTACGAGGACCGCCTTGGTGACGAGCCAGCCGAACCCGACGGCGACCAGACCCAGCAGCGTGAGGTTCGTGCCCAGCGCCGTCAACCCTCCGTCGGCGAAGAGCAGCGCCTGGAGCAGGAGCACGACCGACATCACGAGCACCGCGGTCCACGGCCCGACGAGCACCGCGGCCAGCGCTCCTCCGATCAGGTGCCCGCTGGTGCCGGCACCGACCGGGAAGTTGACCATTTGGGTGGCGAAGATGAACGTCGCGGTCAGGCCGGCCAGCGGCGCCTGCTTCTCGTCCAGTTCGTCACGGGACTTTCGCAGCGCGACCGCCACGCCGGCTGCGGCGGCCGCACCCGTGGCGATCGAGGTCGGTGCGTCGAAGAATCCATCCGGGACATGCATACCGCTTATCTTAATTGCAAACTATTCGCAATAGTCGTTCGATCACGTTCGGCAGGCACAGCCACATCACACCACCCGTGCATGCATAGTGTGATGTCGCTACGCCTTGTGACGCGTGGCTTCTGACACCGTGACGCCAAACGGCCCAGTTATCCACAGATCGGTTCGCGGCAGGTGCACACGCCATTCAGCCAAGCCGACACTGGCCGGCATGAACGCAGCCCTAGCAGCCATCGCGGCCCGGCAAGGCGGCGTCGTCATGCGCGCCCAAGCCCGCGAAGCCGGCTACCCGAGAGACGAGATCGACTTCCTCGTCAGGCGCGGCGAATGGATCTCGCTGCGTCGAGGTGCGTACGTCGAGCGCGACCTGGCGGACTCGATGTCCGACGAACAACGCCATCGCGCCTTGGTCCACGCCGTCGTCCGGAGTCTCCGCTTTCCTGCCGTGGTCAGCCACGTCTCCGCGGCCTTGATCCACGGATTGCCGGTCTGGGGTCTAGACCTGTCCGAGGTGCACGTCAGCCGGCGGGATCTGCATGCACCGCGTCACGAGGCAGGTGTGCATCATCATTCGGGTGCGTTGCGCGACGAGGAGGTCGTCACCGTCGCCGGGATCCGGGTGACGAACCTGGCTCGGACGGTCATCGACACGGCCCGGATATCAACGTTCGAGGCCGGGGTGGTCGTCGCGGACGCCGCGTTCGCGCGGGACGACGACGGGCAACGCCGCGCTCTCGAGCGGCTCGACACGATGCGCGACTGGGCGGGTGCTCGTCAGGCAGGTTCGGTCGTCGAGTTCGCCGATGGACGCTCCGAGAGTGTCGGCGAGTCGCGCTGCAGAGTGTGCTTCCGCGAGGCCGGATTGCCGCGACCTCAGCTGCAGTACGAGGTGAGAAACTCCGGAGGCGGGCTCATCGGACGCACCGACTACCACTTCGAAGAGTTTCGGACCCTCGGGGAGTTCGACGGCAAAGGTAAGTACTTTCGCGACCTCAAGCCCGGTGACGACCCGGGCGACGTGGTCTGGCGGGAGAAGAAGCGTGAGGATCGGCTTCGCGAACTCGGCTTCCAGGTGGGACGCGTCGTCTGGGCCGAACTCGACAAGCCGGGCCTGGTCGGACACCGCTTCCGCGAGCTATTCGAGCGTGCCGGGCGGAGGCCTGCCCGGTACCACTAGGCATAGCGACATCACACCATGCACGCGCGGGTGGTGTGATGTGGCTGCGCCTGCCGAACGTGATCGAACGTCAGTACGTGAGGCCGAAGTCGTAGGGGAACAGCGGCTCTTGGCTGTCACCACTTGCGGGCCACGTCATGGGCAGAGTTCCGGTAGGCGGCACCGTGCCGAACAGCACGTCGGCGACCCCGGCGCCCTCGGTTCCCGGCAGCCAGGCGGCCACGAGCGCGTCCCACTCGTCGATCTGCCCGGCGACGTCCATGGGCCGTCCGGATACGAGCACGACGACCACCGGGACGCCGGCTCCTTGCAGGCGGTCGAGCACCGCACGGTCCTCATCGTCGAGAGCAGGGACGGTGACCCGATCACCCTCGAACTCGGCATACGGCGTCTCGCCGAGCACAGCGACCGCCACGTCGAACGAGTCGTCGATGCCACTACCGTCGAGGCTGTACTCGACGGTCGCGGCATCCGCGGCGTCCCGAATACCGTCCACGATCGTCGTGCCGGGTGTGACGTGCCCGCTCGCACCCTGCCAGCCCATGGTCCAGCCGCCGCTCTGGTTGCCGATGTCGTCCGCGTTCTTGCCGGCGACGAAAATGCGGGCACCCGTGTCGAGCGGCAGTACGTCACCATCGTTCTTCAGCAGGACCAGCGACCGAGCCACCGCCTCACGGGCGAGCTCACGGTGCTCGTCGCTGCCGACCTCGGGTTCCAGCGACGGATCGGCCAGCGGCCGCTCGAACAGCCCGAGCTCGAACTTGGCGGTAAGGATCCGACGGACCGCGTCGTCGATGCGCTCCATCGGGACCGCACCGGACTCCACTTCGGCGCGCAGCAGTGAGATGAAGCTCTCATAGGCGAGCGGCACCATCACCATGTCGATGCCGGCATTGATCGCAGCACGCACATCGTCGGCGGACAGACCCTGCAGGCCGTCTATCTGATCGACGCCTCCCCAGTCGGAGACCACGAACCCGTCGAATCCCAGCTCCTCCTTGAGCACGTCGGTGATGAGGTACTCGTGCCCGTGCAACTCGTCGCCGTTCCAACTGCTGAACGAGACCATGACAGAGCCGACGTCACGCTCAACTGCAGCCTCGAAAGGTGCCAAGTGGATCTCGCGCAGCTCCTCCTCGGAGATCTGGGTGTCGCCCTGGTCGTCACCTCCGGACGTGCCCCCGTCACCCACATAGTGCTTGGCCGTGGCCAGGATAGACGTCGGTTCGGCACCGAGATCCGAGCCCTGCAGCCCGGTGATGACGCTGGTCATGGCGCTGACCCGGTCCGGGTCCTCGCTGAACGACTCGTAGCTGCGGCCCCAGCGGATGTCGCGCGCGACGCACACGCACGGACTGAAACTCCAGTCGATACCGGTGGCCGCCACCTCGGTGGCCGTCGCCGCGCCGACGCGCTCGACGAGATCCGGATCGTCCGCCGCGCCGAGCCCGATGTTGTGCGGGAAGACCGTCGCACCACGCATCAGCCCGAACCCGTGCACCGCGTCCACGCCATAAATGATGGGAATCTCCAGCGGCGTGGCGAGAGCGCGGCGCTGGTACCGGTTGTACGTGTCGGTCCAGCCGTCGACCGACGGGTCGGGTGGTGCAGAGCCGCCTCCGGACAGGACCGCGCCGAGCCGGTACTCGGTGACCGGGGTCGAGTCGAACAGGGCGGTGCTGTCGACCAGCGTCAGCTGGCCGAGCTTGTCGTCCAGGCTCATCCGCGGGAGCAGGTCGTCGACCCGCTGCTCGACCGGCAGGGATCCGTCGAGGTAGGCCGGATCGTCGTCCCCGCCGGACGCAGCGTCGCTGGCGGACGGTTCGCCGGTGGCGGAGTCGACAACCGGGTTCGCGCCGTCGTCCGTCCTTGCGATCAGATAGATCACGATCACTCCGATCGCCACGACGACGGCGGCAGCGATGACGGCCCGGCGCGTTGCGAATTCAGGCATAGCCTCGGTCCTTGAGGGTGTGAGAGCGCTCTCAAGAGCAGAGCATACAGAACCGCACAAGGCGTGGCGACATCACACCATGCATGCCCGGGTGGTGCGATGTCGCTACGCCTGCCGAACGTGATCGAACGACTAATTCTGGAGGTAGGCGAGGACGGCGAGAACACGGCGGTTGTCGTCCGCTGATTCGTGCAGGTCCAGCTTGCGGAAGATATTCGCGATGTGTTTGCCGACGCCCTTCTCGCTGACGAACAGCAACCCGGCGATCGCTGCGTTGGTGCGTCCCTGCGCCATCAGCGCAAGCACCTCCGTCTCACGCTCGGAGAGGGCATCCAGCTTCGACCTCGCGCCGCCGAGCAGCTGCGCCACGACCTCCGGATCCAATGCCGTTCCGCCTGCGGCCACGCGGCGCAACGCGTCGACGAACTCGCCTACCTGGGAGACCCGGTCTTTGAGCAGATAGCCCACTCCCCTGGCGTCGCCGGCGATCAGCTCACGTGCGTAGAGCGGCTCGACGTACTGTGACAGGACGAGCACCGGCAGGCCGGGTATCTCTTCCCGCGCTTCGATCGCGGCCCGGAGCCCGTCGTCGGTGAACGTCGGCGGCATCCGTACGTCCACCACCGCAACGTCGGGACGATGCGTGACGAGCGCGCGCCGCAGCGTCGGCCCGGTGTCGGCGGCTTCCACGACCTCGAAGTCGTGCGCGGCCAGCAGGCGGGTCAGGCCGTCTCGGAGGAGGGCGTGGTCTTCGCCGAGGACAACTCGCACGGAATCTCCATGATGACGACGGTCGGGCCGCCGGGTGGGCTGGTGACGTCCAGTGTGCCGTCCAACGCGCCGAGCCGCCGCTGCATACCGCGCAGACCGCCGTCAGGCGTGACGGCCGCACCGCCCCGGCCGTCGTCGCTGACCGTCAGTTGCAGCCTGCCGTCGGCATAGCCGAGCCGGACCCGTGCCGACGTGGCGTCCGCGTGTTTGGCCACATTGGTCAGCACCTCGGCCACCGCGAAGTAGGCCGCCGACTCGACGGGTGCGGGCAGCCGTCCGGGCAGGTCCGCGGCAACGGCCACCGGAACCGACGTCGCGAGAGCCAGCGCCTCGACCGCCCCGGCAAGGCCACGATCGGCGAGGACGGGCGGATGCATGCCCCGCACCAGAGAGCGCAACTCAGCGAGCGCCTCGGTGCTGTCCGTTCGGGCATCGGCGAGCAACCGGGCGGCCGCGTCCGGATCCGTACGCATCAGCTCCTCGGCCATGCCGAGGCTCATTCCCAGCGAGACCAGCCGGGCCTGCGCGCCGTCGTGCAGATCGCGCTCGATCCTGCGCAGCTCGGCGGCCTGGATGTCCACGGTCTCGGCCCGTGACTCGGTGAGTTCCTGGACGCGAGCCGCGAGCGTCGCCGAGCCCACCGGCCCGAGGAGGAAACGGCTCAGCAGCGCGTACCCGCGCATGATAGGCGGTGTCGACCACCACCACAGCAGAGCGGCGAGCCCTGCGACACCGAGGCCGTAGAACATCTCGCTCTGCCGGTCGAGCCGGAAGAGGCCGAATTCGCTCTGCAGCACGTTGACCGCGACATCCTGCCCGGCGCTGTCCTCGAGAATCGCCCACAGCAGCGGCAGCGAGGCGTACCACAGGATGCCGCCGAACACGGAGAGCACGAGTACGTACGCCACCAGGCCGACGATCGCGTTGACGAGCAGCCACAGGAAGTCCCGCCACGTCGCGGCCTCGGTGAATGCGGACCGGAAGTTCGGCCAGAGCGACCGCAGCCCACGGCCCTCCCATGGCCGGTACGGACGCCTGATCGGCACACCGACCACCGTCGTGAAAGCGTACCGATGCACATCGGCGAGCTTACGGGTCAGCCATACGACGGCAAGCAACCACGGGATCGCCAGAATGAAGATCAGGGGGACCCCGACGACGCCCAATGCGAACAGTGCGTACGAGACCGGGACACCGAGCACGAGCAAGGCGGCCAAACCGGTCATGCGGAGCCGGTCGCGGAGGCCGGCCCGGAAATTTCGATTCACGCGTCCATTCTCGCCGGAAGAAGCTTCGCCGGCAGTGGGGTTAAGCCCACTCATGTTCGGGGCGTAGACCCAGTGCTCTCCGCGCGAGCGCGACGGACGCTGGAGGTGACATACCGGAGACGGCGTCGGGGTCGGGTCAGGGACGCGTCAGGGCTGCTCCCTGATCCACATCGCGCGTCACTACACAACTATGAGGAGACATGACAACAGCAGCGAGCCGGATCGCGCACTGGAGCATCCGGCACCCGTGGTGGGCCATTGGTCTGTGGCTGGCGTTCGTCGCGACCGCCGTCGTCGTGGGCGGCTCGGTCGAGACCCGGCAAGTCACCGAGAGCGAGGTGGCGGTCGGCGAATCCGGACGGGCCGCCGAGTACATCGAGTCCGCGGAGTTCGATGACCCGGCGACCGACAACGTGCTCATCTCCCCGGAGGGCGGATGGGACGCGGCAACAGCCGAGGAAGCCGCAGCCGATGTCGGCTCCCGGCTCGCAGCCATGGACGAGGTGGCCGGCGTCGGCGAGCCCGTGCCGTCGCCGGTCTCGGACGCCTTGCTGGTGCCGATCACGCTCAACGCCGAGCCCGACGAAGCCGATGCGTTGATCGAGCCGATTCACGAGGAGGTGGCGGCGGTAAACACGGCCTACCCGGATCTCCGGATCGAATCGGTCGGCAGCACCTCCATCGGCTACGGCATCGATCAGACCGTGAACGAGGATCTCGGCAACGCCGGGATGCTCAGCCTGCCCATCACCCTCGGTGTTCTGCTCGTCGTCTTCGGTGCCCTCGTGGCGGCCGGCGTCCCGCTCGTGCTCGGGTTCAGCGCGGTTGCCGCCGCGACCGGGTTGTGGGCACTCGCCTCACAGGTGATTCCGGACATCGGCAGCGTTCCGCAACTGATCCTGCTGTTCGGGCTCGCCGTCGGCGTGGACTACTCCCTGTTCTACCTGAAGCGCGAGCGTGAGGAACGCCAGCGCGGTCACGGGACGGTCGACGCGGTCCGGATCGCCGCGGCCACGTCCGGACGCGCCGTGGTCGTCTCAGCACTGACGACGCTCGTGGCACTTGCCGGGCTGTACCTGTCCGGCGATGCGATCTTCCGGGCTCTCGGCACCGGAGTCATGATCGTCGTCGGCGTTGCGATGGTCGGGTCGCTGACCGTGTTGCCGGCGCTGCTGGTCAAGTTCGGCCGGGCCATGGACCGTCCCCGCATCCCACTCCTGTGGCGGCTGACCGCAACTCGCGCGCACGGTGAGCCGAGGCTGTGGCCGCGCCTGCTCGCACCGGCATTTCGCGCGCCACGCACGACGGCCGTCGTCGTGATCGGCGTGCTCGTGGCACTCGCCGTCCCGGCACTCGGCATGAATATGAAGAGCCCCACGACCGACGACCTGCCGCGCTCGATACCGGCCGTTGCCGCGTACGACCGGATGGTCGAGGCGTATCCGAGCGAGGGCGACGTGCACGAGGTGGTGGTCCGCGCGCCGGCCGACTCGGCCGACGCCGTGGCCGCTTCACTGGCCGAGCTCCACAAGAACGTGCAGGACGATCCGCTGTTCGCCACCGGCCCGGAGCCGGCGGTCACTACCTCGCTGGACGGCAGCGTCTCGATCCTCGATCTCGGTTTCGCCTATTCGGCCGACGACCCCCGCGCCGAGCGGTCGTTGGAACAGTTGCGCGACACCCTCGTGCCGGCCGCGCTGGCCTCGGTCCCGGACGCCGATTACGCCGTCACCGGCAACGTCGCCTTGACGAACGACTACACCAGCCAGCAGGTGGAGCGCCTGCCCTGGATCATCGGATTCGTCGTGGTGCTCACCGTCGGCATGATGGCGCTGACGTTCCGCTCGGTTGTCGTGGCAGGCGTTGCGGGAGCACTGGCGCTGCTGTCGGTCAGCGCCGCCTACGGTGTGCTGACCCTGGTGTTCCAGCACGGCTTCGCGGCCGACCTGCTCGGCATGAACGCGACCGGACGCATCGTCGACTGGGTACCGCTGTTCCTGTTCGTCATCCTGCTCGGACTGTCCATGGACTACCACGTCTATGTCGTGAGCCGGATCCGGGAGGCGGCCGTTTCCGGCCTCGACATCCGCGCCGCGGTTCGGGCCGGCACCGCACGGACGGCGGGTGTCGTCACGAGCGCCGCGGCCGTTATGGTCGCCGTCTTCTCGATCTTCGCGACGCTCAGCATGGTCGAGATGCAGCAACTCGGGATCGGCCTCGCGGCGGCGATCGCGATCGACGCCACCCTCGTCCGCCTGTTCCTGCTGCCATCGCTGATGACAGTGCTCGGGCGGGCGAACTGGTGGCCGGGCGGGTTGCGGCCGGTGGAGCAACGAGAGCCCGAGCGGGCGTCGGTTACCGTAGGCGCGTGACCCGACTCGCTCAAGGAGACCAAGCGCCGGCGTTCACCCTCCCGGACGCGGACGCGAAGCCGGTATCGCTGTCCGACTACCGCGGCCGGCGGGTGATCGTCTACTTCTACCCGGCGGCCATGACACCCGGCTGCACCACGCAGGCGTGCGACTTTCGCGACAACCTTTCGTCGCTGGCCGCGGCCGGCATCGACGTGGTCGGCATCTCCCCGGATCCGCCGGCCAAGCTCGCCGAGTTCCGCGACCGCGACAACGTGACGTTCCCGCTGTTGTCGGACGAGGACCGCTCGACGTTGCTCGCCTACGGCGCCTACGGCGAGAAGAAGCTGTACGGCAAGGTCGTCGAAGGCGTGCTCCGCTCGACGTTCATCATCGACGCGGAAGGCACGGTCGACAAGGCGATGTACAACGTCAAGGCGACCGGCCACGTCGCCAAGCTGCGGCGCGACCTCGGCCTCGACTAGCTCGATAACCTATGATTGGTCAGCCTGGCGGGAGTGGCGGAATCAGGCAGACGCGATAGGTTTAGGTCCTATTGTCCGGCAAGGATGTGCGGGTTCGAATCCCGCCTCCCGCACCAGCACTCATGATCCGGAGCACTTATTGCTCATATAGATCAGTAAGTGCACCGGATCATGGAAGTTCGTCGCCCGAGGCGGGCTGCCATGCCCCTGCGGCGGCGTTCGCGACCACTTGCTCCGGCTTGGTGGCGCCCGCGATGACCGATGCGACGGCCGGCTTCGCGGCCAATCCGCCGATCGCCACGTCAAGGATCGTCACACCTCGCTCGGCGGCGTACCGCTCCAGCGCCTCGATGCGGTCGAAGTCGGCGTTGTCCAGCGGGCCGGTCCGATCGGCCAGCCTGGTCCCGGCCGGCGCCGGCGCGTCGCGGCGATACTTCCCGGTCAGCAACCCGTGCTCGAGTGGGAAGTACGGCAGAATGCCGACACCTACGCGTTCGCACGCAGGGACGAGCTCCGCCTCGGCGGCCCGGTCGTACAGCGAGTACTTGTTCTGCGCGCTGATGAAACGCGGATAGCCGGCGGTGCGGGCCACCCAGTCGGCATCCACCACCCGCCACCCGGCGAAGTTGGACGACCCGACGTAGCGGACCTTGCCCTCGGCCACCAGCTCACTCAACGCGGCCAGCGTTTCCTCAATCGGCGTCATCGAGTCCGGGAAGTGGTACTGATACAGGTCGATCCAGTCCGTGCCGAGCCGCCGCAGGCTCGACTCGACCGCCCTGCGGATGTAGCGCCGGGAACCCCGAGCTCCCCAGTCCGGGCCGTTCGCGCCGCGCATGTCCGCACCGAACTTGGTCGCGACGATCACCTCGTCGCGACGCGATCCGAGCGCGGCACCCAGGAACCGCTCGCTCTCGCCGTCGCCGTACGCGTCGGCCGTGTCGAACAACGTGATACCCGCATCGAGTGCCGCGTGCACGACGGCCGCAGATTGCCGTTCATCGATCCGCCGGCCGAATGCGTTGCATCCGAGTCCAACGGCCGAGACCGTCAACCCGGACCGGCCGAGCCGGCGAAAAGTCATGTCCGTCACGCTCCGAGATTACCCCGGCGGCCAACTGGTGATCGTTTCGATCGCGGGCTGGCTCCACCTCGTCACTGGGGCTACCCGGAGGATCGGTTGACCCGCTGGCTGCCATGTGCCGCAACGGCCGAGCGACGATCGTCGAGGCATGGCGACGAGCCACGACCCCGAGCGCCTGCCAGCAGCGGTCCACCGCGGCCGGTTCATCGACCTACTGCGCACTGTCGCGATCCTGGCGATCGTCGGTCAGCACTGGACCGAGCCGGTCCTGTGCGGCGACGGCACATTCCTGCCGGCGGCCGGCGCACCGACCTTACGCGGAGATTGGCTGAGCGCATGGATCAGTCCGGTACTGCCGCTCGTCTTTTTCGCCGGTGGCGCCGCGGCGGCCGCAAGCCTGCACACCCGCGGCCGCGAGACCGGGGCCGGTCCCGCGTGGTCCTGGTCGGCGGATCACGCGATCCGGTCGGCTGCACCGGTACTCCCACTCGTTGTGGCCTGGCTGTTGCTCCCCCACCCGCTCGTCGCCGCCGGGGTGCCCGAGCAGCCGGTCCACTCGGTCGCCGGTCTGGTCGGCCGACTGATCTGGTTCTGGACGGTCTACGCCGTCCTCACCTCTCTGACACCCGTTCTGGTCCGGTTGCACGAACGATGCCGAGGGCTCGAAATGATCGTCATGGTCGCGGGTGCGGCCGCGATCGAGGCCGTCCGCCTGATCGGCGTGGACCGAACGAACTGGCTCGGCGCTGCGAACGTCGTTCTGGTGCTGGGTGTGGTCTGCCAGGCCGGCATCGCGTACAGCCGGGGAAGGTTCGACCACGTCCGGCGAGCGCGGATGCTGGCGCTGGCCGCCGGCGCACTGTTGGCGAGCGTGCTGACGCTCGGCCCGTATGCCCTCGGCATGCTCGCAGGTCCAGGTGAGCCGTCGTCGAGTTCGAGTCCACCCGCGATCACGCTGCTCGGTCTGGCCGCCGCCCAGTTGGGTCTTCTGCTCGGGATCCGCAACGCGATCGAGCGCTGGGCGTCGCACCGTCCCGTCGCGGCCATGCTCGAATGGATCTCCGCTCGAACCATGACGATCTACCTGTGGCACGTTCCGGCCCTCGCGGCCGTCGCCGGAATCGCCGCCATCGGCCATGACGTCACGGGACGGTTCGTCGCCGGCTGGGAAGTGGAGGCGCCGCTGCGGCTTGCCACTGTGACGTTCGTACTCGCCTGCCTCGTCTGCGCGTCGGACCGCTACGAGCGCCATGCGCGGCAATACCTTGCCCGGCGTCGACAACAGGGGTGGGGCTAGCCTCAATCCGAACCCACTGGCCTGCCGGATGGGTTCGCCGGCGGCGGGACGGAAGGCTTGGCATATGAAGACGAACCCGACGGACCCGGCAGCCGTTGAACCTGATGCCGGTGCCATGAGCACTCATCGGCTACCCCGGCCGAACTGGCGGCAGCTGCGCCGGGACCTCGTCTTCCTCCTGCTCGACTTCCCGATCGCCGTCGCCGCGTTCATCGTCGTGATCACGGGCCTCGCCGTCGGGCTCGGCATGCTGATCATCTGGGTCGGCATCCCGATCCTCGTCCTCACGCTGGTGATCGCCCGCGGGTTCGCCGAGCTGGAGCGATTCCGGATCCGGGCCTGCGAATCCCGCCCCCTGCCACCCACCTACTACCGGACCAACTCCGCCAACCTCGCCGGTCGTCTCTTCGCCCTGTTGCGTGACCCGCAGTACTGGCGGGATGTCGCGCACGCGGTAGTCGCGTTCCCGATCCGCGTCGCCACGTGGGCCATCGCGTTCGCGTGGACGGCCAGCGCCGTGGGAGGCATCTCCTACCTCGCCTGGGGATGGTGGGCGGAGACGCAACCGGACAACGAGTCCCTCTGGAATCTGCTCGGTATCGACTCGGTGCCCGCCGGAGTCTTCCTGCAGACGCTGCTCGGCCTGGTCTTCCTGGTCACGCTGCCCTACGTCGCTCGTGGCATGGTCGGTGTCGACACAACGCTCGGACGGCTGCTGCTCACCAACCCGGGCGCGGCCGAGAACGCCGCGCTGCGGGCACGGGCGAAGCAGTTGCAGATGAGCAGGGCCGCGGCCGCCGAGGCCGAGGCCATCACGCTTCGAATGGTCGAACGGGACATCCACGACGGGCCGCAGCAGCGCCTGGTGCGAACCACGATGGATCTCAAGGCCGCCCAGCGACGCCTCGACGACGATCCCGACGCCGCTCGTCCGCTGGTAGACCAGGCGCTGAGCCAGGCCAAGGAAGCGCTCGCCGAACTCCGCGCGCTGTCCCGGGGTGTGGCCCCGCCCATCCTGGCCGATCGTGGACTCGAGGCGGCTCTCAGCGCAGCCGCGGCCCGTTGCCCCATTCCGGTCGACATCGAGGTATCGCTCGGCGGCGAGGACCGGCTGCCGGCCCCGGCCGAGAACGCCGCGTACTACACCGTCACCGAGGCGTTGACCAACGTCGCAAAACACAGTGCGGCGACGTCGGCGACGGTCTCGGTTGCGCGCGTCGGCGATGTCCTGCACGTTCAGGTCGAGGACGATGGCATCGGCGGCGCCCACATCGGCAAGGGCCACGGGCTCGCGGGGCTGGCCGACCGGCTGGCCGGGCTCGACGGTACCTTCCAACTCCACAGCCCGCTACGCGGCGGGACGATCGTCAGCGCACAGATCCCGGTCGGCTGAAGACCCGGCGAGCCGATACTGTCCCTCCATGCGCGTGGTGTTGGCCGAGGACTCGCTGCTGCTCAGGGAGGGGCTGGTACGGCTCCTCGAGGAAGCCGACTGCGCTGTAGTGGCCGCGGTCGGCGACGGCGACGCACTGCTGGCCGCGGTGACCGAGCACCGACCCGACGTAGCGATCGTCGATATCCGGATGCCCCCTTCGTTCACCGACGAAGGTCTGCGGGCGGCGATCGAGGCACGGCGACGGGTCCCGGGCATCGCCGTGCTGGTGCTTTCGCAGTACGTCGAAGAAAGCTACGCTGCCGACCTGCTGGCCGACGGGGGCGGCGGAGTCGGTTACCTGCTCAAAGACCGGGTTGCGGCGCTCGCTGATCTCACCGACGCGTTGGAACGCGTAACGTCCGGTGGAACAGTGGTGGATCCGGAGGTCGTCGCCCAGCTGTTCGCCCGCCGCCGCAAAGACCCGCTGGACACGCTGACCGCCCGTGAGCGCGAGGTGCTGGCGTTGATGGCGGAGGGACGGACGAACGCCGCCATCGCACGCACGCTGGTGATCACGGAGGGCGCGGTCGAGAAGCACATCTCGTCGATCCTGACCAAGCTGGACCTGTCCTCGTCCGCAGACCACCACCGGCGCGTCATGGCGGTACTCGCCTGGCTGCGTTCGTGACCGACGCAGCCGGATCACCTGCGTCCCGGAGGCGTGCCGGGAACTGCGCACCGGCCTACCGGCGCCTGCGGCCGTCCTCGACCACACACCAGAAGATGCCGCCGGCCGGACGCCACCGACCCAGCCGTTCATAGCCGAAGGCCGAGACCACCGCGTCCCAGTTCTGAACATCCGCATCGTCCACCCGGAGCACCCGGCTCGCGAGCACACCTCCATCGTCGTCCATGACCGCGAACGCCACAGTCGATTCCCCGACCGGCGACACCCACCCCCACATGAGGTCTAGGCTAGACGTAGACGTGGCAGACGTCTAGTACGTATATCACGTCAGTGACCTCCCATAGGTTCCCTACTTTCGCACCATGGCAACGCACGACCCCACGGACGATCGGGCCGCTGCCAAGCGGCTCACCGTGGACCACCACGACCCCGAGCCGATCTACCGTCAGCTCGCCGCGATCATCCGCGGGCAGATCGTGCGGGTGGAACTACAACCCCGCGACCCCATACCGTCCGAGAAGCAGCTGCAGCAGGAGCACGGTGTGGCGCGCGAGACGGTGCGACACGCGATCGCCCTGCTCCGCGAGGAGGGTTACGTGTACACCCTGCCGCAGCGTGGCTCCTTCGTCGCCGAACGGGATAGCGCTACGAGTTGACCGCCCGCCGGGACGTGATCACGAAACGGTGACGTCGACCGAGTGCCAGCCCGTCGCGCCGTCCGGGACCGGCGGTGCCTCCTGGCCGGTCTGTACCTCGCCGTCCGACGTGGTGGCACGCACCCAAAGCGTGTGATCGCCGGGAGTCGCGTCCCACGCGTAGACCCACTGCCGCCAGGTGTCCGCGGTCGGGACCTCGCCAAGGTCGGCAGGCTGCCATTCGCCGTCGTCCACCCGGACCTCGACCGCCTCGATGCCGCGATGCTGTGCCCACGCCACACCTGCGACCGGCACCTGGCCCGCCGCCACGGACGTGCCCCGGGACGGGACGTCGATCCGCGATTGCACCTTGACCGGCCCCCGCTCGGACCAGCCACGCGTCGTCCAATACGCGTCGAAGGCGTCGAACCTGGATACCTCGAGGTCGACGACCCACTTGGTGGCGCTGACGTACCCGTACAGACCCGGCACGACCATCCGCACCGGGAACCCGTGCTCGACCGGCAGCGGCTCGCCGTTCATGCCGACCGCGAACAGCGAGTCCCGACCGTCCACCAGGACTTCGAGCGGCGTGCCGCACGTCCAGCCGTCCTGCGACGTGGACAGCACGGCGTCGGCGTCCGCATGTGGACCCGCCATGCCCAGCACGTCCGACGTCCGGACGCCCGTCCAGAGCGCGTTGTCGACCAGATCTCCGCCCACCTGGTTGGAGACGCAGCACAGCGTGACCCACTTGTCCACCAGGCCGAGCGCGAGCAGGTCGTCGAACCCCAGCTCGATCTCCCGGTCGACCATGCCGTGCACGCGCAGCCGCCAGTCGTCCGGATGGACAAGGGGCGGCGAAACCGTGGTGTCGATCCGGTAGAACGTCGAGTTCGGTGACTGCCACGGCGCGGCGCCCGGTGTACCGAGGTCAGCGCCGTCCGGGACGGTGACCCGGGGCAGGTCGAGCTCGGCGGTGCCGGAATCACCACTTCCGGTGATGTCGTCGCGCACGTTCTCGATGCTGCGGCGCCTTCCTCCGAGCAACTGCCCGATACCGCCGGCCACCACTGCCAACCCAGCACCGCCGGCAAGGAGTGTCAGGAAGCGCCGACGGTCCGAACGCGCAACGCCTCGGTAATGGTGAACCGATGGCTCCCGCCCCGGTACGGGACTGACCTCGGACCGGAGTCCGGCGAATTGGTTGGAGGTCACGATCCGCTCGTGCTCCTCCAGATCGATCTCGCCATAGGTCATTCGCGACTCGGTCTCATCAGCGGCCGTCCGCACGGGCTGACTTCGGGTGAGGAACCAGAGCGCTCCGATCGCGACGAGTCCGGCGATGCCCGCGATCACGATGTCGGTGCTCTCGCTGTCGGGGCGGTCGGCCACCGCCGCCATCGCGACGCCCCCGAGCAGCAGGGCGCAGACCACACCGGCGACGAGGTTGAACCGCGCCAGCACACCGATCGCGGCCGCCGCCAAGGCGAGAACGGTGAACACGCCGATCAGCAGCACGGTCTTGTCGTGCACGCCGAAGGTGTCGATCGCCCAGTCACGGAGCCATCCGGGTGTGCGGTCGATCACCGCATCGCCGACGGCGAGCACCGGCGTGGTGGCACGACTCAGTGCGCCGGTCAGCAGTTCGGCGATGCCGACGCCGAGCCCGGCGGCCACAATGCCGGTGAGCGCCGGGTAGACGAACGTCTCTCGTGTGATCCGCGCCACACTCATATACTGCCGCAACCTATCACGTTTGGGTGGAGACGAGCTGTTTCAAGTCGGTCGTGATGGCGGTGAAGGCTCGTCCGCGATGGCTGACCGCGTCCTTTTCGGCCGGGCTCATCTCCGCTGTCGTCCGCGTGTCGCCGTCCGGTACGAAGATCGGGTCGTATCCGAAGCCGCCCGAGCCGCGCCGCGCGCGCAGCAGGGTGCCGGGGACGCGTCCCTCCGCGACCGCCTCGGTGCCATCGGCGAGGGCAAGAGCGGCAACGCAGACGAACGAGGCACCGCGCTCGTCGTCCGGCACGTCGGTGAGCTGGGCCAGCAGCAGGTCGAGGTTCGCGGCGTCGTCGCCGTGCCGGCCGGACCACCGCCCGGAGAACACACCGGGCATGCCGTGCATCGCGTCGACGCAGATGCCGGAGTCGTCCGCGAGCGCCGGCAGGCCGGTGGCCACCGCAACGCCGCGCGCCTTGAGCAGGGCGTTGTCGGCGAACGTCAAGCCGGTCTCGACAACATCGTCGACACCGGGAAACTCGGCGACCGAGATCAGATCGATGCGGGCACCGGCGGCTACGAGAATCCGCCGGATCTCGGTGACCTTGTGCTGGTTGCGCGTCGCAAGTATGACCCTTGGCAGTTGGCCTTCGCTCATCCGGCGAGCGTAGCGCGCTGGATCTGCGTCAATTCGGCACAGCCCGTGCGCGCGAGTTCGAGCAGTGCGTCGAGCTCGGCCCGATCGAACGGCGTCCCCTCAGCAGTGCCCTGTACTTCGATGAACCTGCCGTCGCCGGTCATGACGACGTTCATGTCCGTCTCGGCCCGCACGTCCTCGTCGTAATGCAGGTCGAGGCGCGGTTCACCGTCCACCATCCCGACCGATATCGCCGCGACCGAGTCCGAGAGCACGGAGTCCGAGCGCAGCAGTCCGCGCTGGCGCATCCAGCCGACCCCGTCGGCCAGCGCAACGTAGGCTCCGGTGATCGCCGCGGTGCGGGTACCGCCGTCGGCTTGCAGCACGTCGCAGTCGACCACGACGGTGTTCTCGCCCAGTGCGGACGTGTCGATGATGCCGCGCAGCGACCGTCCGATCAGCCGGGAGATCTCGTGGGTGCGGCCGCCGATCTTTCCACGAACCGACTCACGGTCCGAACGGGTGTTGGTGGAGCGCGGCAGCATCGCGTACTCGGCGGTCACCCATCCCTCGCCCGAACCCTTGCGCCAGCGAGGCACACCCTCGGTCACCGAGGCGGCGCACAGGACCCGGGTTTCCCCGAACTCGATCAGCACCGATCCCTCGGCGTGACTGAGCCAGCCGCGGGAGATCGTGACGGGACGAAGCTGATCGGACGCGCGGCCATCGGAGCGAATCATGACCTCGAGGCTACCGCCACCTGAAGCCGAAACCGGTCGCCGGGATGCTGTGATGTACGAACGTTCTTCCCGAAACGCAGAGGTGAGACGACACATGCACGACGTAGTGATCATCGGCGGCGGCCACAACGGCCTCGTCGCCGCCACCGTGCTCGCCCGCGCGGGTCTCGACGTGGTGGTCTGCGAACGGGATTCGGTGTTGGGCGGCGCAGCGCGCACCGAGGAGTGCTTCGACCGCGTCCCCGGGCTCAAGCACTCGACCGGCGCGTACCTGCTCGGCCTGATGCCGCCGGAGATCCTCGCACTCGCCGGCGACGCCATCCGTCCGCTGCGTCGCGATCCGCACTACGTGCTGCCGACCCCGGCCGGCCGGTACCTCACGTTCGGTCGGGACCGGGCCGCGACCCGCGAACAGCTCGAGAGCATGTTCTCTCCGGCCGACCTCAGGGCCGACGACGCGCTCGCCGCCGAACTGGCCGCACTCCGGGAGGATCTCGCGCCCGCGTGGCTGGCCGAACCGGTGCCGGTCGAGGAGACGGCCGAG
The DNA here is from genome assembly GCA_036374835.1 of Jiangellaceae bacterium. Classification (GTDB taxonomy): domain Bacteria; phylum Actinomycetota; class Actinomycetes; order Jiangellales; family Jiangellaceae; genus DASUTB01. Next base: position 94,017 of record DASUTB010000043.1, read on the forward strand.
CGCTACGTCCGGCCCAAGCTGCGCGCGGCGTTCGTCGATCTCGTGACCGGCTCGGTGGTGGACTATCTGACCAAGTTCGGGTTCGCCTCCGAACTGCTCATCGCGATGTACGCGGTCACCGACGGCCTGTCCGGGCTCACCGCCGGCCCGGACACACCCGGCACCGGCCACAACTTCCTCGTCCACAACATGTGCCGGCTGCCCGGCTCGGACGGCACCTGGATGGTGGCTGAAGGCGGGATGGGTGCGGTGTCGAACGCGTTCGCCACCGCCGCCGCCGGTGCGGGAGCGAGCTTGCTGACGTCCGCCGAAGTCAACGAGGTCACGGTGACCGGCGGCGTGGCGCGGGGCGTGGCACTGGCCGATGGCCGGGAACTCACCGCTCGCGCCGTGCTTGCGGCCTGCGATCCGTGGCGTGCCGCCGACCTGGCCGGGGACGCCGCCCCGCGCGAGTTCACCGACCGGCTCGCCGTTGTGCGTCGTCCCGGCTCGACGCTGAAGGTGAACCTCGCGCTGCGGGAGTTGCCCCGCCTCACCGCGGCGCCGGACGGATCGCCTTCGCCGTGGGGCGCCACGGTGCACCTGCTTCCCGACGCGGACGGGCGTCCGTTGGACGCGCTGCGCGCGATGTGGCGCGAGGTGCAGACCGGAAGGCTGGCCGATTTCCCGACGATGGAGTGGTACGTGCACACCACGGTCGATCCGTCCTTGCAGGACCCGGGTGGGCACCACTCGTCGGCACTGTTCGTCCAGTCCGTGCCGTACGAACCTGCCGGGTCGACATGGGGCGAGGCGCTGGATCAGTACGTGACGCGGTTGTTGTCGATCGCGGACGAGTTCGCGCCGGGAACTTCCGAGCTTGTCGCCGACGTGTTCGCGCTGCCACCACCGGGCATCGAGGAGCACTTCGCCATCACCGGAGGCCACATCCACCACGTGGACAACACCATCGCGTTCGCCGACCGTATTCCCTATGCGACCGGGTTGGACGGCTACTACGCAGGGGCCGCAGGCTGCCATCCGGCGGGTTCGGTCATCGGCGCCGCGGGCTACAACAGCGCGCACCGTATCCTCGCCGACCTCAGAATGATCACGTAAACGCCTCAGCGAGTCCGTTAGCGCCTCGTCAACGGGTCGCTAACCGTCCACTCTGCGTCGTGATCGTGCCGAACCTGCCCGCTGTTTCGACCCGTCCGACGTATCTTTCACGCATTTCGAAGACCACAGGCAGTTGGCACGCGATGGCTCTGCAGCTCACCCGACCGTCGGCGGTTCGGTGCGGCCGGCGAGTGGTAACGGGCCGGGCACAGGGCAATGCGACTTCAGTAACGGTTGGCGACCCGTTGACGAGGCGCTAACGGACTCGCTGAGGCGTTTACGTGGTCATTCTGTGCAGTGACGCGCATCGCGAACACGTCGGAAATCAATTCGTCACCGTTTGGTAACGGGTCTTGACGTCGCTTGAGAGCGCTCCCAAACTCGTGGTCAGCAAGTGAGAGCGCTCCCAAGACAACCGAGGGCAACACTGGAGGACGGTCATGACACGCACAACAGCACGTTGGACCCGTGTCGTCGCCCTCGCCGGCGCCGCCGCGCTTGCGCTTACCGCGTGCGGCGACGACGGAGAGGACACGACGGACGAGGGTGGCGACGCGGCGGAGGACGAAGAGTCCGGCGACGCCGGCGACGAAGAGGATATGGAGGACGCAGAGCCGATCACGCTCACCGTCGACGTCTTCGGCGAGCAGGGCTTCGGCTACGACGCGCTTTACGAGCAGTACATGGAGGAGAACCCCCATGTCACGATCGAGGAGCGCGGATCCGGTCTTGGCCTTGGCGACTACAACGAGCGCATGGTTCAGCAGATCACTTCCGGCTCGGGCGCGGGCGACGTCGTCGCGGTCGAAGAGGGCACGATCACCCAGTTCTACGCGCAGCTGGACAAGTTCGTCGACCTGTCCGAGTACGGCGCGAACGACTTACAGGGCAACTTCCTCCCGTGGAAGTGGGAGGCCGGAGCCCCTGGAGGCTTCGTCCTTGGCCTCGGTACCGATGTCGGCTCGATGGCGATGTGCTACCGGAGCGACCACTTCGCCGATGCCGGTCTGCCGACCGACCGTGAGGAGGTCGCCGCACAGTGGGAGACGTGGGAGGACTTCATCGCCACTGGTGAGGAGTTCGTCGCCAACAACCCGGACGTCGGGTTCGTGGACGCGGCGACCAACGTCTACAACACGATCCTGATGCAGGTCGCCGGCAACAACAGCGGCCACACGTACTACACGCCGGACAACGAGCTCGACCTTGACAACCCGGACATCAGGACGGCATGGGATCTGACCATCGAAATCATCGAGGCCGATCTGTCCGCGGGTCTGAACTCGTTCTCGGACGAGTGGAACGCCGGCTTCGCACAGGGCACGTTCGCCACGATCGGTTGCCCGGCCTGGATGACCGGTGTCATCCAGGGCGCCGCAGGGGAAGACGCCGCAGGGCTCTGGGACATCGCCGACGCCCCGGGCGACGGCGGTAACTGGGGCGGCTCGTGGTTGACCGTTCCGGCCGAGACCGAGCACCCGGAAGAGGCCGCCAAGCTGGCCATGTTCCTGACCAGTCCGGACGCGCACGTGGCCGCATTCGAGGCGCTCGGCAACCTGCCGTCGTCCCCGGAGGCGCTGGAGAACCCGGCCGTACTCGACGCCGAGAACGAGTACTTCAGCGGCGCACCGACCGGCCAGATCTTCGGATCCGGCGCCATGGACTTCCAGCCGGTCTACCTCGGACCACAGAACAACGCGATCCGTACCGCATACGAGGACGCGCTGCGCTCGGTCGAGCAGGGTCAGGCAACCCCTGACGCGGCTTGGGAGACCGCACGGCAGAACGCGGAAGGCATCGGCTAGCCGACCGCCGTTCCGCGACGTCACAGACCCGGGGTGGCGCCGGTCCGGCCCGGCCGGCGCCACCCCGCTCTCATGTCGCAGCCACGTCACGCAGAACCGGGAACCCTCATGAGCAGCCTCGACACTCAGCCAGCACCGCCGGCTCCAACGCCGCGACATGGCCGGAGAAGACGACACCCCGGTGGCCGCCGCCCGATCGGGGTACGCGTGGCCCGCTTGGACTACAAGGTTTCGCCGTACCTGTATATCGCGCCGTTCTTCGTCCTCTTTGCGATCTTCGGCCTGTACCCGACGGCGTACACCGTCTACCTCTCGTTCACCGACACCTCTCCTTTGAACCCGACGACCAACTTCGTCGGCCTGGAGAACTACACGACGCTGCTCGGCGACCCGAACTTCTGGAACGCCGTGGTCAACACCATCGGCATGTTCGTACTGGCTACGGTTCCCCAGTTGCTGATGGCCCTGATCCTGGCCAACTGGCTGAACCGGCGGCTGCGCGGCATGCACTTCTTCCGTGCCATGACCGCGATCCCGATCGTCACGTCCACCGCGGTGGTGGCCCTCATCTTCGGGCTGTCGTTCTACGCCCGTGACTTCGGCCTTGCGAACGGGCTGCTCGAGCTCGTGGGCGTCGAGCCGGTCGACTGGCGGGCCGAGAAGTGGTCGTCCTGGCTGGCGATCTCCACGATGATCGACTGGCGCTGGACCGGCTACAACGCACTCATCTACCTGGCCGGCATGCAGGCGATTCCCAATGACCTCTACGAGGCCGCCGAGATCGACGGCGCGTCCCGGATGCGCCAGTTCTGGCAGATCACGGTGCCGCTGCTGCGCCCCACCATCATCTTCACCGTCATCATCTCCACGATCTTCGGTCTGCAGCTATTCGCCGAACCCGTGATGTTCAGCAGCGGCTCCGGCGCACTCGGCGGCGGATCGCTCGGGCAGTTCCAGACCGTCACGATGTTCATCGTCGAAGCGCTACGGGCACACAACCGGTGGGGATACGCCGCAACCGCCGGCCTCGCCCTGCTGCTCATGATCATCGTCGTGGCGGCCATCAACTTCCTTCTGATTCGCCGACTCGGCTCGGAGAGGTGAGAACCGTGACCATCACGAACCGTGCCGTGCCGGCGATCCAGCGAGCGCCCGAGTCCACCGACCTGCGGCCGGGTGCCGAAGCGGGCCGGCGGATCCGCCGAGCCGGACCCCTGGCCGTCGCCGGCCTGATCGTCGCCGCCATCCTGTCCGCCCTCCCGCTGTACTGGATGGTCGTCATCGCCTCGCGGACCAACGAGTCGGCGTACCAGTGGCCACCAGCCCTGTTGCCCGGTGGCAATCTCGGCGAGAACGTGCAGCGGGTACTCGACAACAGCGACGCCGCGATCCTCAAAGGCATCGTGAACTCCTTCATCGTCGCCGGGACGATCACCCTCAGCACGGTGCTGTTCAGCGCGATGGCCGGCTTCGCGTTCGCCAAGCTGCGCTTCCGCGGCCGCAACGCACTGCTGATCTCGATCCTGCTGACCATGATGATCCCGGTGCAGCTGAACATCGTCCCGCTGTACGACCTGATGATCACGTTCGGTTGGCTCAACGACATCAAGGCCGTGATCGTGCCGTTCCTGATCAGCGGATTCGGCATCTTTCTGATGCGCCAGTACACGATCCAGTCCGTCCCGGACGAGCTGATCGAGGCGGCCAGGGTGGACGGGTGCTCGACATGGCGGGTCTTCTACCACGTCGTGGCGCCGGCACTACGCCCGGCCGCAGCGGTGCTCGGCCTGCTGACGTTCATGCAGTACTGGAACGAGTTCTTCTGGCCCTTCATCGTGCTCGCCGACCCGTCCAACCCCACCGTGCAGATCTCGTTGAAGACGCTGAACTCGGCTTACCACCAAGACCTGTCGCAGATCTTCGCCGGGACGTTCGTCGCGACTGTTCCGCTCGTCATCGTGTTCGTCGTGTTCTTCCGGCAGATCATCAGCGGGATCATGGAGGGCGCGGTCAAAGCGTAAAGGTGTAGCGTGCGGTCATTTCCGCTGAACGGCTGCGGTCGGCGGTAGATTCAAGTTGGTAGGAAGGAACGGGGATTGCAGGACCATCGAATGCCCACGCTCGAAGAGGTCGCCCGGGTCGCCGGGGTCTCCCGGGCCACCGTGTCGCGTGCGGTCAACGGAGGCGCCCGAGTCAATCCCAAGACACGCGCGGCCATCGACAAGGCGGTCAAGGAACTCGGCTACGTGCCGAACCGTGCCGCTCGCTCGCTCGTGACCAGGCGCACCGACTCGATCGCGCTCGCGATCCCGGAGACCGGTGGCAAGTTCGTCGGCGACCCCTTCCTCACCGGCGCGCTCCAGGGCGTCAGCGATGGCCTCAGCGACAGCGGGATGCAGCTCGTGCTGCTCATCGCGCAGCGCGCCGGTGACACCGACCGCCTGCTGGCCTACCTCCGCGCCGGCCACGTCGACGGTGCCGTGGTGATGAGCCACCACCGGGAGGACCATCTGCCCGGCGAACTGATCGCCAGTGGTCTACCGTGCGTCTTCGTCGGCCGTCCGCTCGATCCGGGCGGCGTCACCGTCCCTTACGTCGACGCGGACAACACCGGCGGCGCGAGAGCCGCTACCGAGCACCTGATCAAGCGAGGAGCCAAGCGCATCGCCACGGTCGCCGGCGACCCGGACATGCCCGCGGGCGTCGACCGGCTCGCCGGCTGGCGGGCTGCGATGCACGACGCGGGGCTGCCCACCGATGCAGTCGCGTACGGCGATTTCACCGCTGACGGCGGCGCCCGCGGCATGACCGAACTGCTCTCGGCGCATCCCGACCTCGACGCGGTGTTCGTCGCGTCCGACCTGATGGCGACCGGCGCGCTGCGGGTGCTGCGGGACGCCGGTCGCACCATCCCGGACGATGTTGCCGTCGTCGGCTTCGACGACTCGATGCTCGCGCCGGCTACGACCCCGCCACTGACCACGGTCCGTCAGGACGCCGTGAAACTCGGTCAGCGCTCCGCCGAGATCCTGCTCAAGCGCATCCAGGGCGCGCAATCCCCGAGCGGTCCGGAGATACTCTCCACCGAATTGATCATCCGCGCTTCCGCCTGAATGACCATGTAAAGCCGGCCCTTCCCGGCCAAACGCCGTTTACAGGCACCGCAAAGTCGGGACAGTCCGCGTATCATGTGATCACACGGTGCCCGACCTGCGGAGATCGGCTCCGGCAGATTAGCCTGTATACCAGCAGACTTGATAAGCCTGAGCAGTGGAAGAAGGCGAACGCCAAAGTGGCCACGAATCCCGGCCCGCAGACAGGTTTCGGACCTAACGAATGGCTCGTCGAGGAGCTGTACCAGAGCTGGCTCTCCGACCCCGACGCAGTGGACCCCGCATGGTCGGATTTCTTCCGCGATTACCACAAGCGCAAGTCGGCGAACGGTGCTCCCGGGTCGGCATCGGCGCCGCAGGCGTCGTCCGGCGATCCAGCTGCCAAGATCGCGCAACCGGTAAAGCCTCAAGAGCGCACGACAAAAGAGGCGGACAGAGCCCCGGCGGCACCGGCCACGAAATCGGCGGCAGTACAGCCGAAGGCCGGTGCGAGCGCTGGAACGTCGGCCGAGGCCGCACCGCCCGAGAAGCCGGCGGCCAAAACAGAACCGGCAACAGCCGAGCCGGCACCGGAGAGGGCCGAGACGCCGCCCAAGCCGGCTCGCCGCGCCACGCCGGACACGTCGTTGCTGACTACCCGGCCGCCGGAGGTCGGGGATGCGACCGCCACCGAGTCCGAGCGGCTCCGCGGCCCGGCGGCCCGCGTCGTCACGAACATGGAGTCCAGCCTGCAGGTGCCCACGGCGACGAGCGTGCGCGCCATTCCGGCCAAGCTGCTGGTCGACAACCGGATAGTGATCAACAATCACTTGAAGCGCGGCCGCGGCGGCAAGGTGTCGTTCACGCACATCATCGGGTACGCATTGGTCAAAGCGCTCGGCTCGATGCCGGCGATGAACTACGCCTACGGCGAGGAAGACGGCAAGCCGGTGCTGATCAAGCCGGCCCACGCCAACCTCGGCCTCGCGATCGACCTGCAGAAGGACGACGGTTCGCGGCAGCTTCTCGTGCCGAGCATCAAGAAGGCTGAAACGCTGAACTTCGCCGAGTTCTGGGCGGCGTACGAGGACCTCATCCGGCGAGCGCGCGGTGGGGACCTCACCGTCAACGACTTCACCGGCACGACGATCACGCTCACCAACCCGGGCACCATCGGCACCGTCCACTCCGTCCCCCGTCTCATGAAGGGCCAGGGAACGATCATCGGCGTCGGGGCCATGGAGTACCCGGCCGAATTCCAGGGCGCATCGCCGGACACGCTGGCACGGCTCGGAGTCTCGAAGACGATGACGCTGACCAGCACCTACGACCACCGCGTCATCCAGGGCGCCCAGAGCGGCGACTTCCTGCGCATCGTGCACGGACTGCTGCTCGGCGAGGACGGCTTCTACGACGAGTTGTTCCACGCCCTGCGCATCCCGTACGAGCCGATCCGGTGGGCCGCCGACACACCGGTCAGCCACGACGACGAGGTCAGCAAGCAGGCCCGCGTCCTCGAACTCATCCACGCCTACCGGGTGCGCGGCCACCTGATGGCCGACACCGATCCGCTCGAGTACAAACAGCGCAGCCACCCCGACCTCGACATCACGACGCACGGCCTCACGCTCTGGGACCTTGACCGCGAGTTCGCGACCGGTTCGTTCGGCGGCGGCAAGCGCTTCATGCTGCTGCGCGACATCCTCGGCGTGCTGCGCAACTCGTACTGCCGCACCGTCGGCATCGAGTACATGCATATCCAGGAACCCGAACAGCGGCGCTGGATCCAGGAACGCGTCGAGAAGCCGGTCGAGCGCACCGACCATGACGAGCAGCTTCGTATCCTGCACAAGCTGAACCAGGCCGAGGCGTTCGAGACGTTCCTGCAGACCAAGTACGTCGGCCAGAAGCGCTTCTCGCTCGAAGGCGGCGAGTCGGTGATCCCGATCATCGACGAGTTCTGCCAGGCCGCAGCCGGGGCCAAGCTCGAGGAAGTCACGATCGGCATGGCCCACCGGGGCCGGCTCAATGTGCTGGCCAACATCGTCGGCAAGAGCTACAAGCAGATCTTCGCCGAGTTCGAGGGCAACATCGATCCGCGGACCGTCCAGGGCACCGGCGACGTCAAGTACCACCTCGGTGCGGACGGTTCGTTCACCGCGCTGGACAGCTCGAAGGTCAAGGTGTCGTTGACGTCGAACCCCAGCCATCTCGAAGCGGTCAACCCGGTTCTCGAAGGTGTTGCCCGGGCCAAGCAGGACATCCTCGACCGCGGCGAGGACTTCCCGGTGCTGCCGCTGCTGATCCACGGCGACGCCGCGTTCGCCGGTCAGGGTGTCGTCGCCGAGACGCTGAACCTCTCGCAGCTGCGCGGCTACCGCACCGGCGGAACGGTCCACGTGGTCGTCAACAACCAGGTGGGGTTCACGACGTCACCGACGCACGCGCGCTCGTCCATGTACTCCACCGACGTGGCACGCATGGTGCAGGCGCCGATCTTCCACGTCAACGGGGACGACCCGGAGGCGTGCGCGCGCATCGCGCGGCTGGCGTTCGAGTTCCGCCAGGAATTCAACAAAGACGTCGTCATCGACCTGATTTGCTACCGGTTGCGCGGGCACAACGAGGGCGATGACCCGTCGTTCACCCAGCCGCTGATGTCGGATCTGATCAAGCAGAAGCGGTCGGTGCGCAAGCTCTACACCGAAGCTCTGATCGGCCGCGGCGACATCACGGTCGAAGAGGCGGAGGTCGCGCTCGGTGAGTTCCAGGCCGAGCTCGAGCGTGCGTTCAAGGAGACGCGCGAGGCCGAGTCCGCACCGCACCCGATGACCGTGCCGTCCTATCCGGAAAAGCCCGATGTCGACATCGGCAGCACCGGTGTCACACCGGAGGCGCTCAAGCAGATCGCAGATGCGCACGTCTCACTTCCGGACGGCTTCACCCCGCACCCGAAGGTGTTCCCGCAGTTGCAGCGGCGTGCCGCCATGCTGACTGAAGGCGGCATCGACTGGGCGACCGCGGAGATCGCCGCATTCGGGACGCTGCTGATGGAGGGCCGCCCGGTGCGGCTCGCCGGCCAGGACTCGCGTCGCGGCACCTTCGTGCAGCGGTTCGCCGCCATCGTCGACCGGAACACGGCAGAGGCGTACATCCCGCTGCAGAACCTCAACAACGGTGCCGCGAAGTTCTACGTGTACGACTCGCTGCTGTCCGAGTTCGCGGCGGTGGGCTTCGAGTATGGCTATTCGGTCGCGCGTCCGGATGCCCTCGTGCTGTGGGAGGCACAGTTCGGCGACTTCGCCAACGGCGCGCAGACCGTGATCGACGAGTTCATCTCGGCCGGCGAGACCAAGTGGGGTCAGCGTTCTGGAGTCGTGCTGCTGCTGCCGCACGGCTACGAGGGACAGGGACCGGACCACTCGTCCGGCCGCATCGAGCGCTTCCTCGCGCTCGCCGCGGGCGACTCGATGCGCATCGCCCAGCCGTCCACCCCGGCGTCGTACTTCCATCTGCTGCGGCAGCACACACTCTCGCCGAGGCACTGGCCGATGGTGGTGTTCACGCCGAAGTCCATGCTCCGGAACCGCAAGGCGGTCTCTGAGCCGGACCAGCTGACCGGCGACACCCGTTTCCACCCGGTACTCGGTGACGGCGAAGTCGCGCGCGGCTCGGTGGAGCGCGTCCTGCTGTGCAGCGGAAAGATCGCCTGGGACCTACGGGACGAAAGGGCCAAGCGTTCGGACGAGAAGACCGCCATCGCCACGGTCGAGCAGCTCTCGCCGCTGCCGACCGAACAGATTCTGGCCGAGCTCGATCGTTACCCGTCGCTTCAGGAGGTGCGCTGGGTGCAGGACGAACCGCAGAACATGGGTCCGTGGCCGTTCATGGTGATGAACCTGTTGCCGGAGCTCGGCGACCGCCGAGTCTCCTCGGTCACCCGGCGGGCGAGTGCGTCGCCTGCGGCCGGGTCACCCAAACTCCACCAGCACGAGCACGACATGCTCATGGACGAGGCATTCGCTTAGGTCATGTACTTCACCGACCGCGGTATAGAGGAGCTCGAAGACCGGCGCGGCGACGAGGAGGTCAGCATCGGCTGGCTGGCCGAGAAGCTGCGCGAATTCGTCGACCTCAACCCGGACTTCGAGACTCCGATCGAACGCCTCGCCACCTGGCTGGCTCGCGACGACCCCGAAGAATGACGCTGATCGTCACCGGAACCAGCGGCCGACTCGGCAGTCGTGTCGCCAATCGCCTCGAGGTGGCCGGGATGGCGCAGCGCCTGCTCGTCCGCGACCCGTCCCGCGCGCTCCAACTCCGGAACGCCGAGATCGTTCAGGCCGAGTACGCGGATCCGGACGCCGCCCGCCGTGCCCTCGACGGCGGCAAGGTGCTGTTCATGGTGTCGGGTAGCGAGGCCGTCGATCGAGTTGATCAACACCGTACCTTCATCGACGCGGCGGCCGACGTCGGCATCGAGCACATCGTCTACACCTCGTTCTATGCCGCCGCGCCGGACGCCACGTTCACGCTCGCCCGCGACCACTACGCGACCGAGCAGCACATTCGCGCCAGCGGTATGAACTGGACGTTCTTGCGCGACAACCTCTACCTCGACATGTTGCCGCTGTTCGTCGGGAAGGACGGCATCATTCGGGGACCCGCCGGAGCCGGTCAGGTCAGTGCCGTCGCACTCGACGACATCGCCGACGTCGCTACGGCCGTGCTCAGCGAGCCGGGGCGGCACGAAGGACGGACGTACGACCTCACCGGCCCGGCGGCGATCACTCTCAGCGACGCCGCCGAGACGATCAGCCGCGCTACCGGCAAGCCCGTGACGTATCACCCCGAAACGATCGATGAGGCGTACGCCTCCCGCGCAGCCTACGGCGCACCTGACTGGCAGGTCGAGGCGTGGGTCAGCACCTATACCGCGATCGCGGCCGGCGAGCTGGCCGGCGTGACCGACCACGTCGAACAGCTCACCGGTTATCCGCCGACGTCATTGGAGGACCTCCTCCGGCGATCAGGTGTCCAACCCAGCGCTTGACGGTCGAGTTCCCCACCTGATCGCCCAGCGCGCAAACGCTACGCTGGCTCGATGCGCGATGTCCGGCTGTGTGTGTTCGGCGATGCCCTGGTCACCGGATTCGGCGATCCCAAGGCACTCGGGTGGGTCGGCCGGGTCACCGCGCGCACCCCGCCGTCCACCGGCATCGCGCTGACGGCCTACCCGCTTGGCGTGCGCGGTGAGTCGATCGAGGACATCGTCGTGCGGATGCCGCTCGAGTCCGCGTCCCGCTTCGCCCGCGGCGACGAGCACCGGATCGTTCTCGCGCCGGGAGTCGTCGATGCCGAGCGGAACGTACCGGCGGCGCGGGCCGCGGCCGCGCTCGATTTCGGACTGGCCGCGACCGGTGTGCCGCGCCTGGTCGTCGGGCCGCCACCACTCGGGGACGACGCCCTGCGCGAGCGTGTCGCCGAACTCGACGCCGCGTACGCGGCAACGTGCGAGCGTCTCGGTGTGCCCTATATCGCCACGTTCGCCCCGCTGAACGGCCGCAAGCCCTGGCACGACGCGCGCACGGAGGACGGCCACCCGAACCAAACGGGGTACGGACTACTCACCCGGGTGATCCTGGACGGCGGCTGGTACGAGTGGCTCGACGTCGAACCACCGCGACGCGGCACGAGTTCGGGCCACTAGGCGTGACATAGCTTCACCAGGCATGCATGCATGGCGAAGCTACGTGGATCCTGCCGAACGTGATCGATCTACGGAGTGACCACGATCTTGCCGAACAGGTCCCCTTCGGCCATGGCCGCGAAGCCGTCCCGCACGTCGGCCAGCGGTATCGTCCGGTCGATGGTGGGACGGACGCCGGAACGCGCGCAGAACGTCGCCAGCCGGGCCAGTTCGTCGCGCGTCCCCATCGTGGAGCCGAGGATCCGCAGCTGAAGGAAGAACACCCTGGCCAGCTCCGTTTCCGCGACCCGGCCGGAGGTCGCACCGGACACGACGAGCGTCCCACCCGGCCGCAGCGACCGGATCGAGTGCTGCCATGTCGCCGCGCCGACGGTCTCCATCACCGCGTCGACCCGCTCCGGCAGCTTCTCCCCCGACTCGAAGACCGCCGCCGCACCCAGCGACAACGTCCGCTCGGCCTTCGCCGGCGTGCGCGACGTGACCCACATGCGGGCACCGGCCGCCGCACCGAGCGTGATCAACGCGGTCGCGACACCACCACCGGCACCCTGCACCAGCACGGTCGCTCCCGGCCGCACCTCCGCCTGGGTGAACAGCATCCGGTAGGCGGTCAACCATGCCGTCGGCAGGCATGCGGCTTCCTCGAACGACAGCTCAGCAGGTTTGGGCACGAGGTTCCGTCGCGGGACGGCCACCCGTTCGGCCAGCGTTCCCGGATAGCGTTCGGACAGCAGCGACCGCCTCGGGTCGAGCGTCTCGTCACCGAGCCAGTCCGCGGACGAGATCACCGAGTGGACGATGACCTCCTCACCATCCGGCGTAACCCCGGCGGCGTCACACCCGAGGATCATCGGCAACTGTTCGGATCGCAGGCCCACACCACGCAGCGACCACACATCGTGATGGTTGAGCGTGGCGGCGCGGACTTCGACCGTCGTCCAGCCGTCCAACTCGTCCGGGTCGGGCCGCTCCCCGACCGCGAGCCCGTTGAGCGGATTCTCAGCGTCCAAGCTTTCGGCGTAGGCAGCTAGCACAATCCGGACCCTACCGGCACGGATTCTCGTCGAAGAGGTCGGGAGCACCTCGATCGACGTTGCACCGGCCGCCCGCTAACCCAAGCGGCGTGGGCGTGGCCAGACGCGAGCGATCGCGACGCCGAGGAGATCACCCGCCGGGACCGCGCCGACGAGCCAGGAGTCGACACCCTCGACCGGATTGTCCCGCTCCACCCACCAGCCGTCGCCGTCCGGATGGACCAGGCGTTTGACCGACACGACGCTCCGCCCGGGCAGCCGGACGATCACGACCTGCCCGGCCCGCGGTGTGGCGCCGTAGCGAACCAGGAGGCGGTCGCCGTCCCGCAGTGTGGGCTCCATCGACCGCCCGCGAACGATCGCGAACCCGAACCGCGACATCGGCGCACCCTCGCATCCCACAATGGTCATTCCGGAGTAGTGTCACCTAGGCAACCGCATGTACGAGGGAAGGAACAACCACACGATGTTCTCGCGCCTTTTCGCCCGCACCATCGAGGTAACCGCCCACTGTGACCTGCCGTGCGGCGTCTACGACCCAGCGCAGGCCAGGATCGAGGCGCAGTCCGTCAAGGCCATCTGCGAGAAGATGGCCGGCAACGACGACTCGGACTTCCGCACTCGCGCGCTGATCATCAAGGAGCAGCGCTCCGAGCTCGTGAAGCACCATCTCTGGGTGCTGTGGACCGACTACTTCAAGCCACCGCACTTCGAGAAGTACCCACAGCTGCACGAGCTGTTCAACCAGGCCACCAAGCTCGCCGGCGCCGGTGGCTCGAAGGCCTCGGCGGACGTGGCCACCGCCGACGAGCTGCTCGCCAAGATCGACGCGATCGCCGAGATCTTCTGGGAAACCAAAAAGGCCTAGCGCCGTGTGATCACCCGCGCCGGTAGCGCCGGCGATCCGGCTGGACGGATGCCGTCCGGCCGGATCCGGGGCATGACGCTGTCCACGTGCAGCCGTATCGTTACACGTGCTGGTGGCCCGGGCAGATCGCGTGGTGGATGACCGTCCGACCTGATGAGCCGATCTTCATGCGCGACCTGGATACGCTAGCTCGCATGCGCTCGCTCGTCGTCGTCAACCACAAAGCGACCACAACGTCGCCTCGCACGCTTGACGTCATGCTCGCCGCGCTGCGCCATGACCTCAAGATGGACGTCGCCGAGACCCAGCACCGGGGGCACGCGGCAAGTCTGGCCCGCGCAGCGCGTGAGGACGGTGCCGATCTCGTGGTCGCGGTCGGCGGGGACGGCACCGTCAACGAGGTCGTCAACGGTCTGCTCGACGACAAGGGAGCCGCCGCCGGTTCGCCTGTTCCGGGGCTCGCGATCGTTCCGGGCGGTAGCACCAACGTCTTCGCTCGCAATCTCGGCCTGCCTGCCGATCCGGTCGAGGCGACCGGGCAGCTGCTCGGCGCCGTCCGGGAAGGCCGCCGCCGGCCGATCGGCCTTGGCCGGCTCGACGAGCGTTGGTTCACGTTCTGTGCCGGTGTCGGCTTCGACGCCGACGTCGTGCGCGCGGTAGAGGAACAACGCGCGCGTGGCCGGCGCTCCACCGTCCCGCTCTACGCCCGGACGGCGCTGCGCCGCTACTTCGCCCAACCGCACCGATGGCGGGGCGGCACGATCACGTTGGAGCGAGGCTTCGTCCCGGCTGTGCCGAACATCGCGATCGCCGTCATCACGAACTCGGCGCCCTGGACATACTTGGGACGCCGTGCTGTCAACCCGTCCCCGGACGCGACGTTCGACCGCGGCCTCGACGTGTTCGCGCTGACCTCGCTCGGCACGTTCCGCACGCTCCGGCGTCTCGCCGAGATCACCTTGACGAACCGTGGCGCGCAGGGCGCAAACGTCGTTTCGCTGCATGATCAGTCCGAGTTGACATTCCGCTCCGATGAGCATTTTCCGATCCAGGTCGACGGGGACTACGTGGGTGAGCGCAGCGTCGTCAAGCTCCGATCGGTGCCCTCAGCCATCGACATAATCTGTTGAAATGTCGGAAAAAGTACTTTCGTACCTGAGCGTGAGCTGAGAATTGTCTAAGATCGATGAGAGAAGCACCACAAGTCTCTTGTACAAGGGTCACAGGTTTGCCACCCTTGTACTGCCGCGGGGCTACGGGACGCGACCGGCGCCGTGCGGCTGAGTCTGGCGTCACCGTCCCCGGGTGTAGGAGTGTCGGTTCGGTGTGTCCGGACTCGTGAACGAATTCACGTGTTACCAATGCGCGTGCCGGAACGGGGAACTGTCCGGCGCCGTTAACTGTACAAGGAGCTGAGAGACTCATGGACTGGCGCCACCGTGCCGCCTGCCGTGACGAGGACCCCGAGCTGTTCTTCCCGATCGGCACCACGGGCCCTGCCCTGCTGCAGGTCGAGGAAGCCAAGGCGGTCTGCCGTCGTTGCGAGGTCCGGGAGGAGTGCCTGCAGTGGGCGCTCGATACCGGGCAGGACGCTGGGGTCTGGGGCGGCATGTCCGAGGACGAACGCCGCGCCCTCAAGCGGCGTCGCACGCGTGCCCGCGCCCGGGTGTACTGAGCCTTAACGGGAACAGATGAGTACCGGATCCACCGCGCCTAAGCGGACCCGTAAAGCTGTCATCAGCACAGCCGGATTCGGCAGCCGCTTCTTCCCGGTGAGCGTCGCGGTCAACAAGAGCCTGCTGCCGATTCTGAACCGTCCGGTCATCGACTATCTGGTCCGCGAACTGGTGGCGGCCGACGTCCACGACATCGCATTCGTCACTCTCCCCGGCGATGACCAGATCCGCCGCTACTTCGAAGAGAGCGAGTGGGTCAAGGACTACTTCCACAACCGTGGGTGGGAGAGCAAGTACGAACCGCTGGCCGAGTTGTACGAACAGCTCTCGGACGTGCGCTTCACCTGGATCGAGCAGCCCGTCGACGGCAAGTACGGCACCGCCATCCCCGCTTTGCTCGCCCGCGAATGGATCGGCGACTCCGACTGGTTCCTGCTGTCCGGTGACGACGTCATCCTGCGCGCGGACGGCGGCTCGGATCTCGCCGACCTGGCCGTCGCGCACGAGGCGGCCGGCACCGACGCCGCGATGCAAGTGACCGAAGTGCCGTGGGAGCAGGTGTCGCGCTACGGCGTGGTGAAGGTACGCGACGACAACGGCAATCTGCTGCTCGACGGAGCGGTGGAGAAGCCCGCTCGCGAAGACGCGCCGTCGAATCTGGCATCGATCTCGCGGTTCCTGCTCGGCCCGGACTTTTTCACCGCGCTTGACGACCTCAAGCCCGACGACAAGTCCGGCGAGTACCTGTCGATCGCGGCGTTGATCAACTACGCCAAGAGTCATCGCGTTCTCGTACACACCGTCACGGGCGAGTACCACGACTGTGGCCAGCCCAGCGGATGGCTGCAAGCCAACAACGCCGCCGCAGCTCTGGCGGAATGACCACGTAAAACGACCCTTTGCACCGCTTGACGACCCGTCGAAGGGCCGCTAAGCGTCACATTCGCGCAGAGTACTGGCCGCGCAGTCGTTTCTTGCGCGATCACTCCGTCGGTCCGTCAGGGGACCGGGAGGTCGATCACAGCGCGCGCGCCGCCGGACTCTCGTGGCTCGATCTCGAGGATCCCGCCCAGCTCGCCGACGACGAGGGTGCGCACGATCTGCAGGCCGAGCCGGCCGGACGTCTCGACATCGAAGTCCTCGGGCAGGCCGCGGCCATCGTCGGTCACCTCGGCACGCAGCCGCCCGGCCGCCCGCGACGAGTTCAGTTCCACGTGTCCGGGCCCACCTGCGAGCCCGTGCTCGACGGCATTCTGCAGCACTTCGGTCAACGCCATCGCCAGCGGCGTCGCCACAGCGGAATCGAGGACTCCGAAGCTGCCGATCCGCCGCACCGTGACCTCCGAGCCGGCGCTCGAGACGTCGCCGACCATCGCGAGTAGGCGGTCCGCGATCAAGTCGAAGTTCGTCGTATCGTCCACCGTTTGCGCCAGCGTCTCATGCACGACCGCGATCGCGCCGACCCGGCGCACGGCCTCTTCGAGCTCAGCGCGCCCGGAATCGTCCTCGATCCGCCGAGCCTGCAGGCGCAGCAAGGCGGCCACGGTCTGCAGATTGTTCTTGACCCGGTGGTGAATCTCGCGGATCGTCGCGTCCTTGGTGACGAGCTCACGCTCCCGCCGCCGGACCTCGGTGACGTCCCGGCACAGCACGATCGCGCCGGCGTGCGTCCCACCCGGGTTCAGCGGAATGGCGCGCAACGCCAGGTAGGTCCCGTTCCCCTCGATCTCGGTGCGCCGGTGCGCGTGGCCTCCTACGACATCCTCCAGCGACTCGTCGACCGCGCCGGAACGCGGCGCGACCTCGTCGGTCAGCTCACTCAGGCGGTGTCCCACAAGATCCGCGGTGAGCCCGAGGCGACGGTACGACGAGACCGCATTCGGGCTGGCGTAGGTGACCACACCGTCTTGATCCAGGCGGATGATTCCGTCGCCCACCCGCGGCGCACCGCGGCGCCCCATATCGGTGCCCGGCTGGGGGAACCGTCCCTCCGCGATCAGCCTGGCCAGCATGCCGGCACATTCCAGATAGGCGAGCTCGAGCCGGCTCGGTGTGCGCACCGCCACAAGATTCGTGTTGCGCGAGATCACCGCGAGCACCTTGTCGCCGCGCCGCACCGGAATCGCCTCGATGCGCACCGGCACGTCGTCCCACCACTCCGGATCGCCGTCCCGCCGGATCGATCCTTCGGCGAACGCGGCGTCGACAAGGGGACGGCGGCCCCGGCCGATCGACGTTCCGACCAGGTCCTCGACGTATGCCGTCGGCCCGGTCGTCGGACGCATCTGCGCCGCACACCAATACTTGGTGTCGTCCCGGTCCAGCACCCACAACACGAGATCGGCGAAGGACAGATCCGCCAGCAGCTGCCAGTCCGCCACAAGCGCGTGCAGCCACTCCAGATCGGCTTCGGACAGGTCGGTACGGGAGCGCACGACGTCATTCATGGACGGCACGACACAGAGCGTAAGGCACCGACCCGGCTGGGCGTTCCGGGCACGGGACGCTTGGAAGAAGTGCACTTTGCATCCCTGGACAGGACGCCGTGGAATAGTTACAAACCCCCCGGAGCGCTCCTTTCCGGACGCAGCCACGGCGGGGGTCCGCCGGGGGCGTCCCCCGCGGGTCTGTTTAGATTCTCATGTGCGGATGTCCTACTGGGAGCGGGTGGTGGCAGACGGCTACCGGGTTCCTCACGGAGCAGCGCTCAACGAGCTGACCACCGATCTGGTCACGATGCTCGGCGATCCGGACCGGCGGGTACGCGAGGACATCGCCTTCTCCATCCTGTCCACGTGGACCCGCGAGGGTATCTACGACGAACTGCTCAGCGGCCTCGGTGACGGACTGCTGGTCGGGCTGCGGCACGGCATCGGGGAAACCGAAACCGACTCCGTCATCCGCCGTACCCTCTCGGCGATGGCGCTCACCGAAGTCGTCCGGCGCGACAACGCCACCCAGACACTGCCATCGGCGACGGTGCTGACCTGGGCGGATCGAAGCGTCGGATGGTATGTGGACGAGCGCGACCTGCGGGCGAACGTGCCCGGCGCCGGCGAAGTCGGTGCACTCGCGCACGGGGCCGATCTTGTGGGAACGCTCGCGGCGTCACGGCATCTGGGCAGCGACGAGCTGAGCGTGATGCTGGACGTCATCGCCGAGCGGCTGCTCATTCCGACCGACCACGTCGTCAGCCCGGACGAGGCCGACCGGCTGGCGTTCGCGACGATGTCGCTGCTGCACCGCGACCTCGTCCCCAGCGATACCATCGAGGCCTGGCTCGACCGGCTCGCCCGCGGCTGGCAACCTGCCGACGACACCAGCGGCGAGGCTCCGGATTCCGGTGCGGGCGCCAGCGCACGCACGGCCGCTCGCAACGGCCCGGGCCGCTATGCCGCGCGCGCCGGCTCGGACACGACCGTGCGGGCCAATTGCATCGCGTACGCCCGCGCGCTGCATCTGCAGCTCATCCTCGGTGTGGAGGGCACGCCGACCCAGCAGATCATCGGCCGGCCCGGCGCCTCCCCCACGGCCCGGCCGGACATGCTGATCGCACTTCAACGCCAGCTCCGGTCGAGCGATCCGTCGCTGTTCCGGTCCTGACCTGCCTGATTCAACTCGCCGCGGGTATCGCGGCTGATATGTTGTCCGGATGAATAGTTCGCAAGACAACAACCCGCCCATGGAGGGGCATGCCGGCCAGCATGCCCGGGCGGTGTTCGCGAACCACGGCATCGAGACCATGTGGACGCTGTCCGGCGCGCACGTCTTCCCGTTGTACGACGCGGCGACCCAGAGCGACCCGCCGATGCGGCTCGTTGACGTCCGTCACGAACAGACCGCTGTCTTCGGCGCCGAAGCAACCGCCAAGCTCACGCGTACGCCGGGGCTTGCGGTCGTTACGGCCGGTCCAGGCGTCACCAATGCGGTCAGCGGGCTCGCGCAGGCCAACGCCAGTGGCGTCCCACTCCTCACGATCGGCGGTCGGGCGCCCGCCTTTCGCTGGGGCAGCGGTGCACTCCAGGAACTTGACCATCCGCCGATCGTCGAACCGATCACCAAGAGCGCCACGACAGCACCTCATGCGGCCGACGTCGCCGGTGTGGTGAACGATTCCCTCCACTTGGCCACGAAGCCACACCGCGGGCCCGTGTTCGTCGACGTGCCGATGGACGAGCTGTACAGCCGGGCGACCGTGCCGATCCCGGACGTCACGCCGCACCCGGCCGCCGAGCCCGACCCCGACGACCTCCGGGCGGTCGCCGAACTGCTCGCCGCGGCCGAGCGTCCCGTACTCGTCCTTGGCTCAGACGTCTGGCTCGATCGCGCCGAGCGGGCCGCACGCACGTTCGCCGAGCAGGTACGCCTGCCGGTCATCACCAACGGCATGGGGCGTGGCATCCTGCCACGGGGTCACGAACTGCTCGCCACGCGTGCACGCTCGGCGGCGTTCAAAGCCGCCGACCTTGTGATCGTCGCCGGCACGCCCCTGGACTTCCGGCTCGGCTATGGCCGTTTCGGCAGCGACGAAGCGCCCGCCAAGGTGGTTCACCTCGCGGACTCCCCCGGCCAGCTTGCGGCGCACGTGAAGCCGGCGGCAGGTGCGGCCGGCGACCTGAGCCTGGTCTTCGACGGCATCCTGGCCGAACTCGACCGGGTGGAACGGCGGGCGTCCCACGCGGACTGGATGGGCTCGCTGCAGGATGCCGCGGCCAAAGCCATCGCCGGCGACGCGGCCCTGCTCGGGGCCGACAGCACTCCGATCCATCCTGCCCGCATCTACGGTGAACTGCTGCCGCTGCTGGACTCGGACGCTGTCGTCATCGGCGACGGCGGCGACTTCGTGTCGTGGGCGGGCAAGTTCGTCGAGCCGGGTGAGCCCGGTTGCTGGCTCGATCCCGGGCCGTTCGGTTGCCTCGGTGCTGGTGCCGGAGCCGCGGCGGCAGCGCGGATCGCCCGGCCGTCCAGTCAGGTCGTGCTGCTCTACGGCGACGGCGCGGCGGGCATGTCGCTGATGGACGTGGACACACTCGTCCGGCACAAGCTCCCTGTGGTCATGATCGTTGGCAACAACGGGACGTGGGGCCTCGAGAAGCATCCGATGCAGTTCCTGTACGGCTACGACGTCGCCGCCGATCTGCGGATCGAGACCGGCTACCACGACATCGTCCGGGCCCTCGGCGGGGCAGCCGAGGCGGTCAGCCGTCCCGACCGGATCGGTCCGGCACTCCGCCGCGCGTTCGAGTCCGATGTTCCGTACCTGGTCAACGTGCAGTGCGATCCCGCCGTGCCGTATCCGAGGTCGACGACAGGTGTCTAGGTCGTAGGTTCGGCGCCCGGTCCAGCGTAGAGTGATCACCAGGAATCGGGGTGAACCGTGTACTCGGCCGATTCGTGCGGCTTAGCATGGTGGGGACCTTTGGTGGGACGCGGTGAACAGACCAACACTCAATCTGGGGGCGGCCCGCAACAGGGTCGCCGTCGTCGCCTTCGGTGCCATTGCCGTGCTCGGCACCGTGGGAGCGATCGTTGTCGTCACCGGCGACGACGCCGTGACCAGCGACGAACCTGCCGAAACCCCTGAAGTCGCGATCGTCACCGAGCCGCCGCCCACGGCACCGACCATGACGCCGGAGCCGCCGCCCAGGCCGCAGCCGAGCCCGACCCCCAGCGACACCCGCCTGCTACCGAACCTCGCCAGTCAGCCGCCGACAGAGGTGATCATCGAGGTCGCCGGGAACGGCACGCGGCGGCTCAGGTTCACCTCGACCATCGGAAACACCGGAATCGGGCCGGTCGAGACCCGGCCCAACGACGCCGTCGGCTGCCCGGAGGGCGAGCGGCACGCGTCACAGATCATCTACCACGACGTGGACGGTGACGGGCGGTTCGACCGGCAGGTCGACGATGAGAGGACGAGCCGTCCGGCCGGCTGCATGCTCGACCACCCGGACCACGACCACTGGCACTTCGACGCGGCGGCTCGCTACGTGTTGACCGAGCCGGGCTCGGACCGGCCCATCGTCTCGGCCGACAAAGTCAGCTTCTGCTGGCGAGACAACGTCGAGGTCGAGTCGGCGGCCGAACAAACATATGCGCAGTGGTACCCCGAAGAGGACGAGTGCGGCCACGGTGACGTCCAGGGCATCACGCCTGGCTGGGCCGACGTATACGGCAACGACCTGTCCGATCAACATCTGAATCTGCCGGACGACCTCGCGGACGGCGTCTACTGCCTCTGGAACTCGGCCGACCCGTACAACCTGCTGGTCGAGTCGGACGACACGGACAACACCGCGGTCACAGCGGTTGAGATCACCGGTCCCGCGGTCGAGACGGTCCCGGCCGACGACTGCGACGGGCCGCCCGGCATCCCCAGCCCACCACCATCGGAATGATCACGTAAACGACCCTGCAGCATCCTTAACGACCCGTCGACGGGACGCTAACCGTACTCGGGCGACTTCGTGACTCACGCCGACGCGGGCGGGCCGAACTTCGCTCGGTCGACCACCACCCGGACGATGTTTGCGCGCGCCACCACCGTGCCGTCCGAGTGCTCCGCCACCGCGAAGAAGTGCAGCCGCCGACCGTCCGTCCGTTCCAGCTCGGCGCGAACGGTGACCTCCTTGCCGACCGGGCTCGGTGCGAGGTGGTAGATCTCCACGTGGGAACCCACGGACGCGCTCTCGGCGTCCGAACCCGCGACCGCAACCGTGGCTGCTTCGAACCATGCCATCAGGCGGGGAGTCGCGAGGACGGGAACGTCACCGGAACCGAGCGCGATCGCGGTGTCATCCGACGTGACGGTGTGCGTCGCGGCGGCCGTCCCGCCCGCTGCCGGAAGGCTCATCCCAGCACCACCAGCACGTCGCCCTCTTGCACGACGTCGCCGGGCTCGACCTTGATCTGCTCCACGACTCCTCCAGCCTCGCTCACGACCGGGATCTCCATCTTCATCGACTCGAGAATGAGCAGGGTGGCGCCGGCGGCGACCGACTGGCCCGTCTGCACGTCGATGGACAGGACGTTGGCCACCATCTCAGCGTAGACCTGCTCTGCCACAGAGTGCTCCTTCGTCGCGGGTGGGCGCAGCACATTCCATCACGAGACGGCACTCGAACCGCAATGCGGGCCAAAATCCGGGCGCCGTTTCGGGCGTGGCACCACAGTAGGCGAGCCATCTCGCGAGATCATGGCGGCGTGACACTGGTGATCATCGCAGTGCTCGCGGGTGCGGTCGCCGGATTCGCCCGCGGCGGTGGGTTGGTGCGCCTGGTCGCCGTCCGCCCGGTGCGCAGCCGGCTGTTGCTCACCGGCCTCGGCGCGTACGCCGTCGGTGTCATGGTGGCCCTGCTCTGGGCCCCCGCACTGGCCATCTTCGCATCGGTGGCGATGCTGCTCTGGGCGTTCTACGCCTGGCTCAACCGGTCGATCCAGGGCGCGCCGCTGATCGCCGCCGGGCTCGTGTCCAATGCACTCGTCCTGCTCATCAACGGTGCGACGCCAGTTTCGGAAGATGCCGCCGAGCGCGCCGGTGCCGATCTCGCCGAGGCCGTCGCACCACAGCTCAGCGAGCCGGCCGGGCAGGATTCGCGCCTGCCATGGCTCGGTAAATCGATTCCGATCGCGTTCCCGCCCCGCCCGGAGGTCGTGAGTCCAGGCGATCTGGCGATCGCGGCCGGTTTTGCCGTCGCCGTGTGCATGGGCATGACCGGCCGCCGTCGTGAGCCGCCGCCGACGATGGACGTCGACGACGAGTGGTACGAGGAGGACGACATGTCCGACTCCGAAACGTTCGACGCGTCCACCTCGGCCCGGTGACCCGTACCGTCTCGCCTACCGGTCCGGACGATCGGCCGCGACGGGCTGGTTCTATGCTGGGTTTCTGCACCCAGCCAAGAGGAGCACTGATGGGTAAGCGAGCACGCAAGCGCAAGGGCCGCAAGAGCAAGGCGGCGAACCACGGTAAGCGTCCCAACGCCTGACGAACGGCTACGTGCTCGTTCTGAAGCGCTGCGTTCTCACTCTTCGTCGATCTGGACGCGGACCGCGCGGATCTTGGTCAACACTTTCTCGCGCAGTTCCTCCGGGGCGTGTTCGCAACCGCACGAACGCTGCACGACCGCTCGTACGGCTCTTTCGAGGTCGTATTTGCGCAGACACGGCGCACACTCGTCCAGGTGTTCCTCGATCTTGGCGTAGGAGACCGACGCGTCGTCCATTTCGTGGTCGAGGAAGACGTACACCCGGTCGAGGACGTCGGCACAGTCGGTGTCGTGTGGACGACCGCAACTCATTGTCCGACCTCCTCTACCCCTGCCGGTGCCAGTCCGCGCTCGCGAGCGTAATCCTCGAGCAAGTCGCGCAGCTGCCGCCGGCCTCGATGCAGTCGGGACATGACAGTGCCGATAGGCGTCCCCATGATGTCAGCGATCTCCTTGTACGGAAACCCCTCGACATCGGCGAGATAGACCGCGATCCGGAAGTCCTCGGGAATCTGCTGGAGCGCCTCTTTGACATCCGAGTCCGGCAGACGCGCGAGCGCCTCGGCCTCGGCCGACAACAGCCCGGTCGAGGTGTGCGCCTCGGCGCGGGCCATCTGCCAATCCTCCACCTCTTCGGTGGCGCTTTGCTGTGGTTCGCGCTGTTTCTTGCGATATGTATTGATGAATGTGTTAGTGAGGATCCGGTAGAGCCAGGCCTTGAGGTTCGTCCCTTCCTTGAACTGGTGGAACGACCCGTATGCCTTGGCGAAGGTCTCCTGCACCAGGTCCTCCGCGTCGGCCGGATTGCGGGTCATCCGCAATGCCGCCGAGTAGAGCTGGTCGAGGTACGGCAGCGCATCTCGCTCAAACCGCGCGCCGCGCTCCTCGGAAGTTTCTTCGTGCTGGTTCATCGTGAGTGATGCTATCGGTGCGTCCTGACGGGCTGCCGTCCACTCCACCAACTGAGACTGTACCCGCGGAGCTACCAAGCACGTTCCACCTGCGTTGCTCACGTGAGAGGAACATCACCGGACGCGCGTTCCATTCCCGCAGGCGTGTGCGCGGTCAGGAAATCACGGACCGCGGCAACGACCGTCTCCAGTGTTCCCCGCTGGTCGTGCGCTTTGGGCACCGCCATCGAATGGTTGGCGTGCGGGGCCGCCACCAACTGGAACGAGCCCGGCCGAAACTCGCCGGGCCGGCCGAACGTGTCGTTCTCCCCCTGTACCACGAGGGTGGGGACGCCTGCCCCGGCCAGCTCAGCGAATCGTGATTTCTCCGGCTTGCCTGGAGGATGCAACGGGAAGGCCAGCGCGACAACGCCTGCGGCGCCGACGGCACCCGCCGTCCGGCACGCCACCCGCGCGCCGGCACTGCGCCCGCCGATGAACAGCGTGCCGGCCACCGGCACCTGCGGCATTGCCGCAAGCCAGGCTTCGTCCAGCGTCTGCGGCCGCGGGCCGACTTTGCGGCCGGCGACGACGAACGGCTGCTCGAATCGGACGACGGTGACTCCGATGGCCGGTAGTGCGGACGCCAGAGCCATGAGGTCGCGGGCGCCCGACCCGCCGCTGGCGCCGTGCCCGAGCACGAGCGTGGCATGCGGCTGCCCGGACGCCTCGTGGATCAGCAGACGCGCGTCCCCGGCCGGCGTGGCGACGTATTCGGTCCGCATGAGGGCGATGCTAACCAAGCCCTAGAACAGCGCGGCGGAGTCGTTGTCGGCCGGCAGTGGCTCGATGAGGTAGGCGCCGTTGTTGCGCACGTTGCCGACGTCCGGCGACACCGGATACGCCTCCAGCAATCCGGGTGCAGCCGGCACCAGCAACTCGAGCAGGGCATCGCCGGCGCGCGCCGGGTCGAGCCAATCCGACCAGCGCTCCGGCTCAACGTGCATCGGCATGCGGTCGTGGATCTGGCCGACGTCGTCCTCGGCCTCGGTGGTGATGACGGTGGACGTCCATACGAACGCCGCCGGATCGTCATCGTCGGCGACCTCGGGGTCACGCCAGATCTCGTAGAGGCCGGCCATCGCGAGCACGCCGCCGTCCCGCGGTCTGATGAAGAACGGCTGCTTGGCCTTGCCCTCGCCGTACCACTCGAAGTAGCCGTTGGCCGGCAGGAGGCAGCGACGCCGCTCGAACGCGCGCTTGAAGGCGGGTTTGCTCGCGACCGTCTCGAGCCGTGCGTTGATCATACGTGCACCGATCTTGACGTCCTTCGCCCACGACGGCACCAACCCCCACCGCAACCCTCGCACCCGCCGCTCCATCACGTCGCGGTCGTCCCGCCTGGGCCGCACCATCACCCCGTAGACCTGGTCGGTGGGCGCGACGTTCCAACTGGGTTCGATCCGCTCCGCGACGTCGATCCGGTCGGCGCCGAACTCCTCGGCGATCTCGTCCGGGCTATACGTGAGCGCGTACCTGCCGCACATGTCTTTAGCCTGCCATGGGCCACTGACAGCGCGAAGTGATGATTATTGGGTGCCTGGCGTGGTAGGTAAGTGTTATGAGCCTGATCCGCAGGATCGCCCGCCCGATGCTGGCTTCGGTCTTCGTCGTGAAGGGCGCTCGAACGCTGCTCAATCCCGACCCCTCGACGGTTGCCGCCAAGCCGGTCACCGACCGGCTCGCCCCGACTCTGCACAAATACGCCCCCAAGCTGCCGACTGACGCCCGCACCCTGGTGCGGGCCAACGCGGGCGTCAAGGTCGGTGCCGGACTGCTGCTGGCCACCGGCCGCCTCCCCCGGATCTCCTCACTTGCGCTCGCCGCGTCGCTCGTGCCCACCACGCTCGCCGAGCACGCGTTCTGGAACGCCGAAGACCCAGACGAGCGGCAGGCGCAACGAGAGGCTTTTCTGAGGAACGTCGCGCTGGCCGGCGGGCTGTTGATCGCGGGAGCGGACACCGCCGGCAAACCCGGGCTGGCATGGCGCGCGTCGCACGCCGCCGACGACTCGCGCCGGCGGGCTCGGTATGCCGCCCGAGAGGCGAGACACACGGCACGGGAAGCACGGCTGTCCGCACGCGCGGCGAAGGCCGGACTCGCGAGCAAGCTTCCCACGTGATTGACGAGCACCACGAGGCGTAGCGACATCGCAACAGGCTTGCGGGCATGGTGTGGTGTGGCTGCAGGTGGTGAACGTGATCGAACCACGTCATCCGCTACGGTCTATGGCGTGACGACCCACACCAGCGCACAGCTCTGGCCCGCGCCGACCGCGACCCAACCACTCGACGCCGTCGTCACCGTGCCCGGCTCGAAGTCGCTGACCAACCGGGCGCTGATCATCGCCGCCCTGGCCGACGGGCCGAGCCTCATCCAGGCCCCGCTGCGGGCGCGGGACACCATGCTGATGGCCGGCGCGCTGCGCGCTCTAGGTGTGACCGTCGAGGATGACGGCGACGACTGGCGCGTCCGACCGGGTAAGCTCAGCGGGCCGACTCAGGTGGATTGCGGGCTGGCCGGGACGGTGATGCGGTTCGTGCCGCCGATCGCGGTGCTCGCCGACGGCGCGATCGCGTTCGACGGCGACCCGCACGCCCGCGAGCGGCCGATGGACGTCGCCCTCGGTGCGCTCAGGGATCTCGGCGCGCACATCGAGGACGGCGGCAGCGCCACGCTGCCGTTCACGGTGCATGGAACGGGCCGGTTCCGGGGCGGCACGGTGACGATCGACGCTTCGGCGTCATCGCAGTTCGTCAGCGGGCTGCTGCTCGCCGGCGCCCGCTACGACGACGGTGTGACGGTGCACCATGACGGCAAGCCGGTGCCGTCCCAGCCGCACATCGACATGACGGTCGGCGCGCTGCGCAACGCCGGCGTGGCCGTCGACGACGAGGAACCCGACACCTGGCGCGTCTCCCCCGGCCCGATCATCGCGACCGATGTACGGATCGAACCCGATCTGTCCAACGCGGCACCGTTCCTCGCCGCAGCGCTCATCACCCATGGCCGGGTGCGCATCCCCGGCTGGCCGGCGTCCACGACCCAGGCCGGCGACGAGTTGCGAGATCTGCTCCGGCGATTCGGCGCGGACGTGACGTTGGACCCGAACGGGCTCACCGTGCGCGGCACCGGCACGATCTCCGGAATCGACGCCGACCTGCACGACGTCAGCGAGCTCACGCCGGTGATCGCAGCCATCGCCGCGCTCGCGGACGGGCCGTCCCACCTGCGGGGTATCGCCCATATCCGCGGTCATGAGACGGACCGGCTGGCCGCGCTCGCCGCGGAGATCTCGAGCCTCGGCGGCGACATCGCCGAGACCGAGGACGGCCTGACGATCCGCCCGGCACCATTGCACGGCGGCGTTTTCGCGAGTTACGCCGACCACCGCATGGCCCAAGCCGGCGCAGTGCTGGGACTGGCCGTGGCTGGCGTGCTGGTCGACGACATCGCCTGCACCGGCAAGACGCTCCCGGATTTCCCCGGCCAGTGGGCCCGGCTGCTCGGCCGGCAGAACGACTGATCCCGTGAGCCGGCGCCGCAGCTACGAGTCGTACGACGAGAGCGATGCGCGCGCCCGCACCCGACCGGGCTCGCGGCCGCGCAGTAAGTTGCGCCCCGCGCACGAGAACGCCGAACGCGGCTACGTCATGGCCGTCGACCGCGGCCGGCTCACCTGCTTGCTCGAGGAGGACGCGCGAACGGTCACCGCTATGCGCGCCCGCGAGCTTGGCCGCCGAGCCGTCGTGGTGGGTGATTTCGTGGGCCTGGTGGGCGACACGTCCGGTAGCGAGGGGACGCTCGCCCGCATCGTTCGCGTCGAGAAACGCGAGACTGTGCTGCGCCGCACCGCCGACGACGACGATCCGGTCGAGCGGGTGATCGTCGCCAACGCGGACCAGATGGCCATCGTGACTTCGGTAACCGATCCCGAACCACGGCCGCGCCTCATCGACCGTTGCCTCGTCGCCGCGTACGACGCGGGCATCGAGCCGCTGCTGTGCGTCACCAAGACCGACCTCGACGACCCGTCCGAGCTGCTCGCGGCGTTCGCTCCGCTCGACGTGCGCACGATCACGACCGAGTTGGACGGCGACCTCGACCCGCTTCGCGAACGACTCGCAGGGCGCCGCAGCGTCCTCGTCGGGCATTCCGGCGTCGGCAAGTCGACGCTCGTCAACGCGCTCGTGCCCGGCGCCGATCGCGCGACCGGTGAGGTGAACGTCGTCACCGGACGCGGCCGGCACACGTCCAGCAGCGCGGTCGCGCTACAACTACCCGGTGGCGGCTGGGTGATCGACACGCCGGGCATCCGCTCGTTCGGACTCGCCCACGTCGACCCCGATCGATTGATCAGCGCGTTCCCCGACCTCGACGAAGTCAGCCAGGACTGCCCGCGGGGATGCACCCACACCGCGAGTGAACCGGAATGCGCCTTGGACGACGCCCTGCGCGACGGCCGCCTGGGCCCGGCCCGAGTTGAGTCGTACCGCCGCCTGCTCGCCAGCCGGGACCGCCAAGCCGGCGACTGACATCGTGATCATGTCGATGATCGTGAAGCTGAACCCCTTGTTTTTGAGTGAATTGGCTTCACGATCATCGACATGATCAATGTTGGGGGCTAACCGAGTTCGCCGGCGCCGGCGTGTGCGCTCACCTGGGCGGGAACGGCCTGCGTCGGGTGGAACGTGCCGACGAGGCTCGGCTCCCAGCCGACATCGCCGCTGAGCGGCTCGTCGGCCGTGCTGTTGTAGGCCGCGAGCAGGTCGACCTCATCGTGACTCGACGTGCCGTTGACCAACGTTCCGTCGACGTGGATGGCCGGGCCGCCCCAATCCTGGATCATGGTGGCGGGTTCGACGTCATCACCGAGTTCGAAGTAATTGTTCTCGGCGTAGATACCGGCCGGCAGTTCGTCGATGTCGCCGTCCTGGTCGGCGTCCACGGAGGTCACACCGACCCCGAAGGCGTAGTGCCAGCCATCTGCGTCCGGCACGACGTAATGGTTGTTGTAGACGTGCACCTGGCCGAACCGGACCCGCGGCAGCCGCTGGCCCAGGTTGTCGAACAGGTTGTGGTGGACGGTGACCTTGAGCTTGCGGAAATCACCCCGCGCCGTCGATCCTGAGTTGCTCGAGCCGATCAGCATGGTCTTGTCGTGGTCGAGGAACTCGTTGTACGAGATCGTCACGTAGTTCGAACCGTGGGTTACGTCCACCAGCCCGTCGTGCACCTCGAACGGCGCCCCGAGCAACGCGGGATAGGTGCTCGGCGGGTGATCACCGTCGTCGAACGTGTTGTGGTCGAGCCACACGTGCGTGGACGTGCGCACGCTGACGTTGTCGTAGTCTGCGTTCCACGCTCCGCTGTCGCCGTCGGTGGGATCCCACTCGGGGAAACACTCGTACGCGTCCGAGACCGTCAGGTTGCGAATGATCACGTTGTCGGCATCTCGGACGAAGATGTGCGCACCCACGATGCGGGCGTCCTCGCCGACCCCGACGATCGTCACATTGGAGCCGACGAACTGCCGAACCTGGTCGTCCTGCACCTCGGCGGCCGCCTCGCGTGCCTCGTGCATCTCCGGGTCGGCGTCCTCTTCCTCCTCGGTCCAGGTCGCCGCTCGGGCAAGGTACTCGTCGAAGTCGAACCCGGCCTGGTCGGCGTAGTAGTCGCACGAGGCCTGGATGTCCTCGAATACGTTGGCGTGAAGCTCACCGTCGACGTACACGATCCGGTCCGTGGTGTCGCCGCGGGCGTCGGCGCCGCCGAGCGCGGCACGGAACTCGTCCCACGTGTCCACCACGAACACGTGGTCCTCGTCAGCGGCCGAGCCGCCGGTCGTGCCGCCCGCGGCAGCGGCCCAGCCGTCGTTCTCGCCGAGCACCTCCCTACCGAGATCCGAGTGGTGTCCGTGCCCGCCCGCGACGGCCGGCGCCGCTACGCTGGAAGCGGCCACGAGAGTGCTGATGGTGAGCAGAACTGTACGTTTTCTCATTGCGCAACTCCTCTTGGTCGACAGGAGTTGATCATGGGCCGGTCCATTCGGCCCCACCTCGTGGACCGGCTCATGATCAGCTCGTCGGGCGTCGGGTCATCCGCTCGTGGCGGCTTCGGCCTCGGTGATGAACTGCTCTGCAGCTTCAATCGGGGTCATCTGCTCGAAGATGACCTCCTCCCACAGCCGGGTCATGATGTCCGGGATCTCACCGGCGCCGTTCGGCGGCGGTGGCGGCGGGTCGGCCAGGTCCGGTCCGATCTCGGCCATGAAGTCGGCCACCTGTGTCTGGTCCTCGGGCAGCATCGGCAGGATGTGCTCGCGGATCTCCAGGTTGGCCGGCAGACCACGGTCGGTCAGCATGATCTCCGCTGCGGCCGGGTCGTTGAGCAGGAAGTCGACGAACGCCGCAGCGGCCTCTGGGTGCTCGGTCTGCGACGAGATCGAGTAGAACATCGCCGGCTTGAGGTACATGCCGGTCTGCTCTCCCTCGCCCGGGTAGCGCAGCAACTCGAGGGTCCGTCCAGCGGTACCGGACAGTGCGCCGAGCTGGTTCGTCCAGTACGCCGTCGTCATCGCGGCCTGGTTGGTCGCGACCAGCGACGTGTCCGGGCCCTCGATCTCTTGCAGCTCACTCGCCGCCGGCGTGCAGTCGGCGTTGACCAGGTCGAGCTGAATCTGCCAGAAGTCGGCCAGCGTCTGTGCGTCGAAGCCCAGCGAACCGTCCGGGTTGTAGAGCTCCTGACCGCGTTGCCGGGCGAAGATCTTGAACCCGGCCTCGTTGCTGCCGTCCACCTGGATTCCGTTGTAGTCGCTGTTGGACGCGATCTCGTCGCAGAGGGCGAT
The DNA here is from genome assembly GCA_036374835.1 of Jiangellaceae bacterium. Classification (GTDB taxonomy): domain Bacteria; phylum Actinomycetota; class Actinomycetes; order Jiangellales; family Jiangellaceae; genus DASUTB01. The sequence continues at coordinate 125,085 of DASUTB010000043.1, forward strand.
GACGTCGTCCCACGTCCAAGCGGTGTCATCCGGCATGTCGACCCCGGCATCCTCGAACGCCTGTGGGTCGACCACTGGAGTGAACGCGTTGACGCCGGTCGCTACGGCGTACTGGGCTCCATCGATCTGCCCGCCGCCGAGCGCCAGCGGGTCGATGTTGGACAGGTCGACGTCCAGCTCGTTCAGGTCGAGCAGCTGACCGCGGAGGGCGTAGTCGGTCATGTACCGCTCCTCCTGGGTCATCACGTCCGGCGCATCGCTACCCGCCGTAGCGGTCGCGAGCCGGTCCCAGTAGGAACCCCAGTCCGTGAAGTCGGGTTCCACGGTGATGCCCGGGTTGGCCTCCTCGAAGGCCGCGATGATCTCCTGAGTCTGCTCATGACGCGAGTCCGAGCCCCACCAGGAGAACCTGATGGTGACGCCATCATCACCCGAGTCGCCGTCGCCCTCGTCGGCGTCCTCGTCCGCCGGATCGTCACCGGCGTCCGCGGGCGGGTCCTCGTCGTCACCGCCACAGGCGGCGAGCAGGAGGACGGACGCGGACAGGCCTGCGGTAAGCGCCTTCCAGCGCAACGGCCGTGCCCTGGTTCGTGCACTCATGATGTTGCTCCCTTCATTCGGGTTATTTGATCCCTGTTGTTGCGATCCCCCGTACGAGATAGCGCTGCCCGGCGAGGAAGAAGCCGAAGACCGGGCCGAGCGCGATGACCGACATTGCGAACAGTGGTCCCCAAGATGTTTCGCCCTGTGAGTCGACGAACTGGCGCAGCGCCAACGGGACGGTGGCCAGGTCGGGGTCGGTCAGGAACACCAGCTGGCTGAAAAAGTCGTTCCACGTCCAGATGAAGGTGAAGATCGCGGTGGTGGCCAGTGCGGGCAAGCTCAACGGCATGATGATGCGCCAGTAGATCCGGAAGTGGCCGCAGCCGTCGATCCGGGCCGAGTCGTCCAACTCTCTGGGCAAGCCGCGGATGAACTGGACCATCAGGAAGATGAAGAACGCGTCCACGGCAAGGAACTTGGGCACCAGCAGCGGGTAGAACGTGTTGATCCAGTCGAGGTTGGAGAACAGGATGTACTGCGGCACGATCACCACGTGAATCGGCAGCATGATCGTTCCCAGCATGATCGCGAAGAACGTGCGCTTGCCGATGAACGTCAGCCGGGCGAACGCGTAGGCCGCGAGTGAACAGGCCAGCAGATTGCCGACGACCGCGCCGGCGACGATGATCGTCGAGTTGATGATGTAGACGTGGAACGGGTGCGTGAGCGCCGTCCAGCCCTCGATGTAGTTCTCCGGGGCGAACTCGCTCGGCCAGAGTCCCGGTTCGCGGAAGACCAGTTCGGTCGGCTTGAACGAGCTGGCCAGCATCCACAGCAGCGGGTAGAGCATGGAGAAGCCGAACAGGATGAGCCCCGCGTGCAGCAGCAGCCGCTTCGGCCGGTTCCGGCGTGCCGCCTGCTTGCGCCGTACCGCGATCTCCTGGACCAGCTCAGTCGTCGCCATAGTGCACCCAGTACCTCGAAGCGATGAAGTTCACGGCCGTGAAGCCGGCGATGATCATTAGCAGGAACCATGCCAGCGCCGAGGCGTAGCCCATGTCGAACGCGCTGAACCCGCGCAGGTAGAGGTACAGCGTGTAGAACATGGTCGAGTCGGCCGGTCCACCGGTACCTCCGCTGACGATGAACGCCTGACTGAACGTCTGGAACGCGTTGATCATCTGGAGCACAAGATTGAAGAAGATGATCGGCGTCAGCAACGGCAGGGTGATCGTGACGAACCGCCGTACCGGGCCGGCGCCGTCCACGGCGGCGGCCTCGTAGTACATCACCGGAATCTGGCGCAGCCCGGCCAGGAAGATGACCATCGGCGAGCCGAACGTCCACACGTTCAGCGCGATCAACGTATCGAGCGCATAATCGGGATGCCCGACCCAGCCGGGCAGGTTCTCGAAGCCGAGCAGGCCCAGTAACTGGTTCACCAGCCCATCGGAACCGAAGATCCGGCGCCACAGGATCGCGATCGCCACGCTGCCGCCCAAAAGCGACGGCAGGTAGTAGACCGAACGGTAGATCGGCAGGCCGCGCAACCCTCGGTCGAGCGCCAACGCCAGCGCCAGCGCGAACACAAGGACCAGCGGCACCGATACGAAGACGTAGGTGAACGTCACGACCAGCGAGTTGTGCAGCCGCGGGTCGTCGATCATCCGCTGGTAGTTTTCCAGCCCGATCCATTCCGGCGGCGCGAGCAGGCTGTAGTCGGTGAACGACAGGACGAGCGAGGCGATGATCGGACCGATCGAGATGAAGATCAGCCCGATGAACCACGGGGCCAGGAAGAGGTAGGCGGCGCGGTTCTCCCGCTTCTGCAACGGGCTCCTCTTGCGTCGGCGGGTGGGCGGGGAAGGCTGCTCCCGCCGCTGCGTCGCCGTCTCGGCCTGGTTCAGCGTATTGACCATCGGCTCACCCGTCGCCTCTCGAACCCGACGGCACCGGTCCGGTCGAGTCGCGCACGATCAGTTCGGTGCGCAGCGTGACCTGAGCCGTTGCCCGCCGATCGTCGCCGAGCTGCAGCAACATGTCGACGGCGGTCCGCGCGGCGCTGCTCGTCGGATTGGCTACCGTCGTGAGCTTGGGACGGACCCACTGCGCCATCTCGATGTCGTCGAAACCGACGACGCTGATGTCGTCGGGTACACAGACGTCGAGCGAGCCGAGGCCCTCCATCAGGCCCACGGCCATGAGGTCGTTGTGCGTCAGGACGGCTGTCACTCCGGAGCCGGCGACCTGCTCGGCAAGCCCCAGACCGCCGTCCACCGTCGGCGGATTGGGACTGACCACGGTGAGCTCCACGTCCGTTCCGCGCGCGGCCGCGGTAGCCGACTTACGGATCTCCCGGCTCGTCCAGGAGCTGCGCGGACCGCCGAGGAGTGCGATCTTGCGGTGACCCAGGCCGATCAGATGCTCCATCGCGCTGCGCGCTCCGCTCGCGACGTCCATCAGCACACACGGCAGGTCACTGACCATCCGGTTGATGAGCACGATCGGTATGTCGTGCGAAACCTTCTCGATCAGTTCGTTGCTCATACGTGGGCTGCACAGTTGCACGCCATCCACCTGCTTGGCGAACGCCCGGACGAGCTCCTCCTCCACCGCCGGGTCCTCGTCGGTCTCCGCGACGAGAATGTGATAGTCGCGCATCCGCGCCTGGCTCTCGGCCGCTTTGATCATCGGTGCGAAGAACGGGTTCGCGATGTCGGCGACGATCAGCCCGATGGTGTATGTCTTGCCGGTGATCAGGGCGCGCGCGGCCCGGTTAGGGCGGTATCCGAGTCTCTCGGCCACCTCCAAAACCCGGTTGCGGGTCTCCTCGTTGACCAGATGCGGAGCGGAGAAGGTCCGCGAGACCGTCGAGATGTGCACGCCGGTCGCCTGGGCGACGTCGTTGATGGTGGCGCGCACGGCTTCTCCCTGGCATCGACGGGGTGTCTCGCGTCTTGCGGTTATTAATGCAAACCCTTGTAGACGCGTCAATACCCCGGTAACCAACTTGTTACATTTCTTCTGGCCACTGTTCCGCAATAAATTACAATAAAAGGTGTAATCCAGGCCTAGCCATTGACCTCGTGTCGGACCTCATGGTTGGCTTCGGCTACAAGCCTTTGCGGTGAACGGAGTGGTGCTACGTGCAGCGTCGGCGCTATGCGATCGTCGGCACCGGTGCGCGGGCGGAGATGTTCGTCCGCGCCCTCGTGACCGAGCATGCCGAGTCCGCTGAGTTGGTGGCGCTCGCGGACATCAACCCCGTCCGCGTGAGCGCGTACAACCGGCGACTCGCCGAGCTCGGCGCACCGGTCGCCTCCGAATGGCAAGCTGAGGACGTGCCGGAGATGCTCGGCAAGGAGCGCGTCGACACGCTCATCGTCACCACGGTGGATCGCACGCACGACGAGTACATCGTGACCGCGCTCGACGCCGGGTGCGACGTCATCACCGAGAAGCCGATGACGATCGACGCGCAGCGCTGCCGCCGCATTCTGGACGCGGCCGAGCGCAGCGGCAGGCGTGTGACGGTGGCATTCAACTACCGCTACAACCCGCTCCACGAGAAGGTGCGCGAGCTGCTTGCCGGCGGGCAGATCGGTGAGGTCGGCTCGGTGCATTTCGAGTGGCTGCTCGACGTGCGCCACGGCGCGGACTATTTCCGGCGCTGGCATCGGGACAAGGCGAACTCGGGCGGGCTCCTCGTGCACAAGGCGACACACCACTTCGACCTGGTCAACTGGTGGCTGGCTGCCCGCCCCGTCCGGGTCTACGCGTCGGGAAGGTTGTTCTTCTACGGCGACAACGGCGCGCGGCACGGCTACGACCGCGGCTACGAGCGCGCGCACGGTGCACCGGACGCCGCCGACGACCCGTTTGCACTGGATCTGGCCGCCAGTCCACGGTTGCACGAGCTGTACCTGGACGCCGAGCACGTGGACGGCTACCACCGCGATCAGAACGTGTTCGCTCCGGGGGTGACGATCGAGGACGACATGGCGGTGCTCGTCAACTACGACAGCGGCGCCACCATGACCTATCACCTCACTGCGTACGCCCCGTGGGAGGGCTACCGCATCGCGTTCAACGGCAGCAAGGGCAGGCTCGAGCTGGACGTCGTCGAGAGCGACCATGTGAGCCCGGCCGCCGCGGGCGGTCTCAAGGGTGCCCCGGTCCCGGAGGGACCCATGTCATCAACGTCACCGCTGCCGGCTGGCGGCTTGCCGGCGGCCGGCAGCGGTGGCGTGCTGCACGGCGCCGCCGCGGCCGCCGAATCCGGTGGTTACACACTCACCGTCCGGCCGTACTGGGAGCCCCCGCGGCAGGTGAATGTGCCGGGATACACGAGATCCGGGCACGGCGGAGCGGACGCCAGGATGACCCACACGCTCTTCACCGCCGCAGCACACACCCCCGACCGGCTCGGCCGGGCCGCGACCGAGCGGGACGGCGCGACGTCCCTGCTCGTCGGCCTGGCCGGTAACGAGTCGATGCGCACCGGCGAGCCGGTGCGCGTCGCCGACATCGTGCAAATCTAGAGGAGTTCCGTTGGTCGCCGACCTGCTCTTTCCGTCCGATCCCACCCAGCGGCAGCTGGCCCGCGAACTGTTCGGCCACGCCGCCGGCCTGCCGCTGATCAGCCCGCACGGACACATCGATCCGGCCGTGCTGGCCGAGGACGCGCCGTTCCCCGATCCGGCGCAGCTCATCATCACGCCGGACCACTACCTGACCCGGATGCTCCTGTCCCAGGGAATCTCGCCGGCCCGCCTCGGAGTGCCCGCAGTCACCGGCGAGCCGGTCGAGACGGACGGACGGACGATCTGGCGGACGTTCGCGCAGAACTGGTACCTGTTCCGCGGCACACCGTCCCGGCTGTGGCTCGAGCGCACCTTCGCCAACGTGTTCGGAATCGACACGCCCTTGTCACCCGACACCGCCGACGACGTCTATGACGTGCTCGCCGCCCGGCTCGCCGAACCCGAGTTCCGACCGCGCGCACTTTTCGAGCGATTCGGCATCGAGGTCCTCGCCACGACGGAGTCACCACTCGACGACCTCGCCGCACACACCAAGCTCGCATCCGACGGCTGGGGCGGGCCCGGCGGACGGGTCGTCACCACGTTCCGGCCGGACAGCGTCGTCGACATGGCATGGAACGGGTGGGCCGAGCGGGTCGAACGGCTCGGCGAAATCGCCGGCGAAGACACCTCCACCTATGCCGGCTACCTCGCCGCGCTGCAGCGCCGCCGCGATGCGTTCGTCAAGGCCGGTGCGACATCGTCGGATCACGGCCACCTGACCGCGCGGACCGTCGATCTCGACGTGGCCGAGGCCGAGACCATCTACCAGCGCGGTCTGCGCGGCGCGGCATCGGACGCCGACGCCGAGGCGTTCGCCGGACACATGCTCGTCGAGTTCGCCCGCATGTCCATCGACGACGGGCTGGTGATGCAGCTGCATCCCGGCTCAGTGCGCAACCACAACCGCCGGCTGCACGCCACCCACGGCCGCGACACCGGCGGCGACATCCCGCAGCCGACCGACTACGTCCACGGGCTGCGGCCGTTGCTGGACAAGTACGGCAACGATCCACGCTTCACCCTCGTGCTCTACACGCTGGACGAGACGGCGTTCTCCCGTGAGCTCGCACCACTGGCCGGCGGCTACGCAGCGGTCTACATCGGTGCGCCATGGTGGTTCCTCGACGCGCCCGATGCGCTGCGGCGGTTCCGGGAAGCCGTCACCGAAACGGCGGGCTTCTACAACACCGCCGGCTTCGTCGACGACACCCGCGCATTCTGCTCGATCCCGGTACGCCACGAGGTCGCTCGCCGGATGGACGCGGCGTTCCTCGCCAAACTCGTGGCCGAGCACCGGCTACCGCTCGATGAGGCGGCCGAGACTATCGTCGACCTGGCCTACCGATTGCCCAAACGCATCTTCCGGTTGGAGACGTCCTGATGAAGATCGTCGATGCGCGTGTCCACGACGTGCGATTCCCCACGGCGTCCGCCGGCGACGGCTCGGACGCGATCAACCGCGGCGACTACTCCGCCAGTTACGTCGAACTGGCGACGGACGACGGCCCGACAGGCGCGGGATTCACCTTCACCAACGGACGCGGCAACGAGCTGACCTGCGGCGCCATCGAGGCGCTGGCCCACCACGTCGTCGGCCGCTCGCTCGAGGAGATCGTGGCCGAACCGGTGGCCTTCTCCCGATCGCTCACCGCCGACGTTCAACTGCGCTGGCTGGGCCCGGAGAAGGGTGTCATCCACATGGCCACCGGGGCCCTCGTCAATGCGGTGTGGGACTTGCGCGCCAAAGCCGAAGGCGTGCCGATGTGGCGACTGCTCGCCGAGATGCCGACCGAGGAACTCGTCCGCAACATCGACTTCGCGCACATCAGCGACGCACTGAGCCCGGACGAAGCCGCGGAGATTCTCGACAAGGGCGTCGAAGGCCGCGAAGACCGCCTAGCCGAACTCGGCAGGGACGGGTTCCCCGCATACACGACGTCCGTCGGCTGGCTCGGCTACCCGGACGACAAGGTGCGGGCCCTCAGCCGGGCCGCCTACCGCGACGGCTGGCGCGCGGTGAAGATGAAGGTCGGCGGGCCGATCGAGGACGACATGCGCCGAGCCAAGATCATCCGTGAGGAGATCGGGCCGGACGCCCTGTTGATGATGGACGCGAACCAGGTGTGGGACGTCGACCAGGCGATCTCCGCGATGGCCCGGCTGGCCGAGTTCGACCCGTACTGGATCGAGGAACCCACCCACGCCGACGATGTGCTCGGCCACGCCCGCATCGCCGAGGCGGTCACTCCGATCCGGGTCGCCACGGGCGAGGTTGCCGCGAACCGGGTCATCTTCAAGCAGCTCATGCAGGCCGGCGCGATCGGCGTGTGCCAGGTGGACGCGTGCCGGGTGGCGGGGGTCAATGAAGTCCTGTCGGTACTGGTGCTCGCGGCGAAGTTCGGAATACCGGTCTGTCCACATGCCGGCGGCGTCGGGTTGTGCGAGTACGTCCAGCATCTGGCGATCTTCGACTACCTCCGTGTCGGACGCAGCATGGACGGCCGCATGATCGAATATGTCGACCACCTGCACGAGCACTTCGAGGATCCGGTGACGGTGACCGGCGGCCGGTACCGGCTGCCTACCCAGCCCGGATACAGCGTCACAATGAAGCCTGCCTCGATCGCCGCACACACCTTCCCGGACGGGCCCGTATGGCAGAGCGCCTGAGCAACGCCACCCTCCATCGTGTTCCGCGGGACGCCCGCCCGCTCATCGCTCCGGGTTCGGCCGGCACCGGCATCGTGCATCTCGGGGTCGGCGCGTTCCACCGTGCTCATCAGGCGGTCTACACCGAAGCGGCGATCGCGGCCGCCGGCGGCGATTGGGCGATCGCCGGAGTCGCGCCGCGCCGCCGTGAGCTGGTCGACACGCTGGCCGGGCAGGACGGCCTGTTCAGCGTCACCAGCCTCGACGGCACGCACGAACGCACCCGCGTCGTCGCTGTGCTCAACGACATCCGGCACGCTCCGTCCGACCCCGCCGGGGTCGTGGCGCTCATCGCCGACCCGGACATCAAGATCGTCACGTTGACGGTCACCGAGAAGGCCTACCTGCTGGATCCGGCGACCGGAGCGCTGATGGTGACCGACCCGTTGCGCGCCGAGCTGACCGGGCAGAAGCCTCCGTCGGCCGTCCCGGCCCTGCTGGCGCTGGGTCTGGTCGCGCGTGCGAGGTCAGCAGCCGGGCCGATCGCCATCGTCAGCTGTGACAACCTGCCGTCCAACGGGCGGCTGCTGCGGGTTGCGGTGGGCCAGGCGCTCGAGCTGATCGACGAGGGTCCGATCGACGATTTCGTGGCGTTCCCGGGCACGATGGTCGACCGGATCGTGCCGGCACCGACCTCGGCGATCCGCGAAGCGGCATCGCATGCGCTGGGCGTGCGCGACGACGCCGCCGTCGCCGCCGAGCCCTACTCGGAGTGGATCATCGAGGACCGGTTCCCCGGTGGCCGTCCTGCCTGGGAGGCCGCCGGCGCGGTACTCACCGACGATGCCGGTCCGTACGAGCGGCTCAAGCTGCGCGCGCTCAACGGCGTGCATTCCGCGCTGGCCTACCTCGGCGGCCTCGCGGGGTGCGAAACGATCTCGGACGCGCTGCGGCTACCGGGCATGGCCGACATGCTCCGGCGATTGCTCGCCGACGACGTAGCACCCAGCCTCACCCCACCACCTGGGGTTTCGGTCACCGAATATGGCGAGTCGGTGCTGGAACGGTTCGCCAATCCGGCCATCGGCCACCGGACGGCGCAGGTGGCGATGGACGGCTCCCAGAAGCTGCCGCAACGGCTGCTGCACACCATCGCCGACCGCCGCGCGACCGGCGCCATGCCCCTTTGGGTTGCGCTGATCCTGGCGGCCTGGATGCGCTACGTGGGCGGACGGAGCGACGACGGGGCGCGCCTGCCGCTGGACGACCCGCTCGCGCAGACCATCCGGGCGACGCTGGGGCGAGGAGACGATCCGGTCGATTCACTGCTCGCGCTCGACCAGATCTTCACGACCGAACTCGCCGGCGACGACGAACTCCGCCGCACCATCGCCGGCTGGTACACCGCGCTCGAACGGCACGGCACGGCGGACGTACTCGCGTCGATGGTGAGCGACTCGTCCGGCGTCCAGGCGCTGTCCAACTAAAGGGCGAGCCGATGGCGATACGGGTGGCGCTTGTCGGCGCCGGCGGATACGGAGCGCACCACCGGCGTTTCATGGTGCCGCTTCAGGAGGCCGGCCGGATCGAACTGGTCGGTTTGTGCGATGTGCGGCCGATCTGCGACGAGCCCGGCGCTCCCGTGCCGGACGGAGCCGTACTCACCGGCGATCTCGCGGAGCTCCTCGCGATTCGTCCGGAGATCGTCGTCGTCGCGACACCGCCGCACACTCATCTCGAGATCGCCACGGCCGCGGTCCGGGCCGGTGCGGACGTCCTGCTCGAGAAACCACCCTTCGTGTCGCTGGCCGAGCACCGCGCGTTCAGCCTGGTGCTCGACGAGACGGGCCGCCGGTGCCAGATCGGGTTCCAGGCGCTCGGATCGGCCGCTTTGGCTGCGCTCACCACCGCCATCGGGGACGGTCGGCTCGGCCGGGTCACCGGCGTCGGCGCATACGGAGGGTGGCAACGTCCCGACTCGTACTACGACCGCGCGCCATGGGCCGGGCGCCGGACCGTCGACGGCCGGCCGGTGCTGGACGGCGCACTCGTCAACCCGTTCGCCCATGCGGTGATGCAAAGCCTTGCGGTCGCCGCGGCCTGCGGTCCGGTCTCGATTGCAGACGTCGAGATGGAGCGCTACCGGGTCCGCGACATCGAGGTGGACGACACCAGCATGATCCGCGTGCACCTCGCGTCCGGACCGGACATCGTCGTGGCGGTGACCCTGTGCTCGGACGAGGTCGTCGAGCCTCGGGTCGTCGTGCACGGCGACGCCGGTCGGGCGGTACTCGACATCAAGTCCGACGAGCTTGCGCTGCCCGGCGATCTCGGCTCGCGCACGATACCCGGACGGGCTGGGCTGCTCGAGAACCTGCTGGACCACCGTGCCGCACCAGACGAGGTCCCGCTGCTCGCACCACTCGCGCGGACCCTGCCGTTCACCACCGTTGTCGAGGCCAACCGCGCGGACGATCCGCCGGTCGCGATCACGCCGGAGTACATCTCCGGATTCGGCCATGGTGCTGAGCGCGTCGTCACGATCCCCGGTGTCATCGCGGTATTGCGGGATTCGGCCGAGAGCCTCAAGCTGCCTAGCGAACTCGGCGCACCGTGGGCGAGGAGGAGCTAGATGTCCGATGCCAACGTCACCCTCACCGTCGGCGGTCGGCCGGTTGCGGAGTACGTCGTCGTGCCGGACGTCGACGCCCGACTGTCGCCGCGTCCGTACCTTCACCCGGTGCGCACCCTCGGCGGCGTCGTCGTGAGCGACGTACTGCCCGACGATCATCCACACCATCTCGGTGTCTCCCTCGCCGTCCAGGACGTCAACAAGACCAACCTCTGGGGCGGCAAGACCTATGTCCGCGACGCCGGCTATACCTGGCTGGACGATCATGGCCGCATCGAGCACGAGTCGTTCGAGCTGCTGGCCGGCGACCAGCTGGTCGAGCGGTTGCGTTGGTGCGATCCCGCCGGCGAGACGCTGCTCGACGAACGACGCGAGATCAGCGCACAACCGCTCGACGGACAGCCGGATGCCTGGGCGCTCACCGTCGCGTACACGTTGAACGCGGTGCAGGAGGTGACGCTGGGCAGTCCGGCGACCAACGGACGCCCCGGCGGCGCCGGCTACGGCGGCTTCTTCTGGCGCGCGGCGCTATCGGACGGCGTGCCGGCCGTCTTCACCGCCACCGCCGACGGCGAAGATCGCGTCAACGGCTCGACCGAGCCGTGGCTCGCCATGGCGACCGACGACTGGACGCTCGTGTTCACCGGCCTCGGCTACGGCGACCACTGGTTCGTCCGAGCGGCCGGCTATCCCGGCGTATGCGCGGCGCTGGCCTTCGACCAACCTCGCAACCTCGCGTCCGGGACAACCTTGAGCCGCCGCCACTCCGTCATCGTCGCCGACGGCCGCCTCCCCCACACCACCATCGCCAGAATGATCACGTAAAGCTCCTGAATCCCAGCCAAACGGCGCCTGCAAGCCCAGCAACGGCGGTACATTCCGCGCATCGCGCAGCGCGGCCCTGGGCGACGTGGCCATTACGTCACGCCGGCCAGGATGACGCACCACAGACGAGCGATCAGCGGCAATTAAGTGCGTCGTTGCAGCCGCTGTGCTGGCCCGCACCTCGGGACGGGTTAGTCGCGAAGGCCGGTCGATTGGCCAACCTCGATCAGGTGGCCATCCGGGTCACGCATGTAACAGCGGATCTCGGCGCCTCGATCCTGCGGTTCAGTGAGGAACTCCGCTCCGGCTGCTCGCCACTGCTGATAGACCGATGCGATGTCCGCGACTCGGATGTTGAGAAATGCGCTGGTGCGCTGCGGGTCGGGCGGGGTCTCCAGCGTTATATCCGGCTTGTCCTCGGTCGGGCCGCCGCCGACATTGAGGATGATCCACGAATTGGCGACCTTCATGATCACCGGGTCTCGCTCAAGAACCGTCTTGGCACCGAGCACCTGCTCGTACCATCGCCGCGAACGATCCTGATCTGCGACCACAAGGAAGTGGGTCAGAACGAAGCCCTCAGTGGGGGCAGGGAAGTCCGTGCTCGCCATGCGCTATACCTCCACGGTGCTCGACTCGGGGCCGCTGCCTCGGGGTTCGGCTTCGAGACTACGCCCGCCGAGACAGCCACACGAGCCCGCTCCGCTCGCGGCAAGTAAGTATGTGACCCGCGCCTGGTCGCCAGCGCGCGGTCAGGGTCATGAGCGTGCGTAGCGGGGAAGCGTGGCGAGGTCGGGTCTCTTGGTCGTTAGGCGGAGCGCCGTGAACGATCGCCGACCAGTTCGGTAGTCACATCGCAGTGGGTAGCAGCGGCAGGTCTATGATCACTTGTACGGCTGCCGACACTGGCAGCCGCACTGGTGTAGGGGGCCTCGAGTGCTGTCGTGATCGAACTTCGTGTGGCTGGTAGCCGCGATCAGCACGACGCGGCAGACGCCAAGGTCGAGGAGGCCCTCGGCGCGCTGGGCGGGCGACCGGACGGGCTGGTGCGCTGGTGTACGCCGACGCGCCGTCCGTCTCGTGGTGGCCTATGGCCGAAGCGGAGGTCGCTGCCTCTTCGTCGTAAATTTCATGGGTGGCTCATTTTGCGGGCGATCAAAGCCTGGCCGCCGCCATTGCGGGTGACAGCGCCGGACGTAGTTTGATCGGGTAGGCCGCCAGTCTGCCGCAGCTGGGTTCGATCATCCGTCGTCAGGTCGGCCGCCCCGTTTCGAGAATCTTCTTGAGCGTGTCGAGATTCGCAGCCACCGCCGACTTGACTCGGGAAGTCGCGATTGGTGCGACGAGCCGCAGCGGACCCGACGTCTGGAGGTTCATGGTGTTGGTGAGGGTGGTGCTGCTTCTCGTGGGCTCCAGCAGGTAGGTGACCTCGCTGTGGAACGGCCCAAGAGTGCCCCGAATTGAGAGCTTGCGGTCCGGCTCGAACTCGGTCACTTCGAATGTTTCTTCGCTTCGGCTGGGAAGCGTGCGGGTCTGCCGATAGCGCGAGCCGACCCCCGCGGGGCCGTCATCGATCTTCCGAGTCTCGCTGATCGCGTAGTTCCACAGCGGCACGTTTTCAAAGTCGGCGAGGAACGCGAACACCTCGGCCGGCCGCCGGCTGATCGTGATCGTGTTGGTGAACTTCATCTGAGTCAAATCTCCTTAGGGCGCGCTGTCCAGCAGGCGCCGGGCCGCGGTAGGGTCGTGGGCCGGCAGGATGACCAGGCTCGGCATCCGTTGCTTGAGGGCAAGGACATGGTCCGTGGTCTTGGCAAGTAGCTTCCGCTCGCCGACGCCGGGAAGCCGGCGGGCTCCGAGCAGCTCGGCTCCGTAGGTGAGATCGCCGACTAGCAACAGCGGTGGCCTCGTCCGCCGCCGGACGAGCAGGGAAACCGAGCCCGCGGTGTGACCTGGCGTCGGGAGCAGGGTGAGTGAGCCGTCGCCCATGAGATCGATTGATTCGGTGAACGGCGCCAGGGCCGGGTCGTTGGTGGATTCGAAGCTGATCCGCTGCCACGTCCGGCCCGGGACCATGATGTGCTTGCGGAGGAAGCCACGGGGCTCGGGGGCAAACCGCGAAAGCTCCCGCCATTCGGCCGCGCTGACCAGCAGGTCCGCGCCGCTCAACTCCGGGACGCCGCCGATGTGGTCCTGGTGCAGGTGGGAGACGATCGCGGTGTCGACGTCGGCCGCCGAGTATCCGAGCGTGCCGAGTCCGCTATCGAGCGTGTCCTCCTTGCCGATGTGGAACTTGGCCAGGCGGTCGTAGATGACTCCGGTGAACCCGCCGGGGAAGTACGAGTCGTCGGTGACCGAGGCGCGGTCTTGTCCGGTGTCGAACAGAACCAGTCCCTTGGCGTGCTCGATCACATAGACGTTGATCGGGCGTGCCGGCAACCATGCGCGTGAGGTCAGCAGCCACCAGTACAGTGGCTTCCGGGCACCGTAGGCGTGCTCGGGGTGGATCTCGACAGTCCCGGTGCTTATGACCGAGACCGCCGTGACGGGATCTGTTGTTCCGTTCTCGGTCCGCGATGTGGCTGCAGTGATTGACATGTGGCCTCCTGTGGTGTCGACCCGCCACTGATCGGGCGATTCGAAACCAGTCTTCGCCCGGTTCTGTGGAGTGTCAGTGACTTCGGTTGCGGGTCTGCGTAACCGAAGTCACGCTGCAGATCGTCACGGCGCGGTTGGGTTCCAGGACTGGTCATGAAGCCCTGCCGGGTCGAGGATGTGGATGCCGTCCGGCGAGGTCGCCACCAGCCGCTTAATGCGGAAGTCTCCCAGCACCCGAGCTACCACCTCGCGGACCGACCCGACCGCGTCGGCCAGCTCCTGCTGCGACACGTGCGCTACGAGGCGGCCCTGTGGGCGCTGCTGAGCGGAGGCGAGATCCAGCAAGTGCGCGGCCACCCGCTGCCGTACAGAGCCAAAAGCGTTGATCGCCGTTTGTTGCAGCGTCTGATACAGCCGCCGGCTCAGCTCCTCCGCCAGCGCCCACGAGACGCGGGCATCGCGGTGTGCCGCCGTGGTCAATGTCCGCGAATCGATCCGGAACAGGCTCGACTCGGCCAGCGTTTGAACGCCGACGTCGGCCGGTCCGCCGATGAGGACCGCGATGCCCAGAACGTCGCAGGCGCGGGCGTACCGGACCGTCACCTGCCGGCCCTCCGGAGAGCTCATGTAGACACGTAGCAAGCCACGCACGACGAGCAGCGTCCTCGGAGACGAGCCCTCCCGATAGATCGTGCTGCCCGCTGGATAGTCGCTGCGCTCCCCCGCGTGCATCAAAGCGTCGACCAGATCCTCCGGCAGCCTCCCGAGGAAGCTGCTAGCCACCGCCTCCGAGACGTCTCGATCAGCCACGGTCCCAAGGATCCGGCATCGCGGCGCCAACGTGAAGACCCCTCCGGCCCCCCGTCGAGCTACCGCGCAATGCGATGCACCGCAGAGTCAGCAAGGACAGGCATCGCTCCCTGCGCGCCTCTCGTAGATCACGATCGGAGCCAGAACAAACCCCGACGAGGGATCCCATACTGGCAACAGACCGACATCCTCAATTCAGCACGACCGCGCTGTATGGGTCAGAAGCGGATGTTCTGACCGCGGCATGTAGTGCGACTCGCGTAATTAAGATCCGATTCGTGGGTGGCATGCTGGCGCGATGAGAATCAACGGGTTGGCGTGACTCGGAGTATCCACCGAACGGTACGAGCAGACGGTTGACTTCTTCCACCTTGTCTTGGGTATGAGCGTCGCCTTCCCGGAAGGCAGTACGGTCGAGTTGGCTGCCCGAACGGCGACAGAGTCCAGATCTTCGGCCCGGACAACAGCTACTTCAAGTCCTTCCGTGGCCACCGCGCTCCCGTGGTTCCGCTGTTCGAAGTCGACAGTCTGGACGACGCCTGCGCGCACCACTTGCTGCGCGGGGTTACGCATCCTCTGGTCGCAACTGTCCGTCGCGCTTGCCTCGGAGCCGAACCGTACGGTACGGTTCGGTTATGACCAGGAGCACTCGCGCGGCGGAGCGACGCCAGCGAATCATCCAGACGGCGATCGGGGTGTTCGCCGAGCGCGGTTACGCGGCGTCGTCTACGGCGCAGATCGCCGCGGAGGCGGGCGCCTCGAAGGAGACGATCTACGCGTACTTCGGTAACAAGGCAGGGCTACTCCGTGAGGCGTTGACCTCGCTTGTGGCGGCGCCCGGCGGCTCAGTGGTGGCCGAACCAGCCAGGCGAATCGGCTCCTCTGCAGAGCTTCGTGAACATTTGATGTCGCTGGCGATAGGGCTGGTCACCGACCTTACCCAGCCGCAGTACCTGGCGCTGGCCAGGATCGTGGTGGCTGAGACGCCGCGGGATCCGTCATTGCCCGAGCTGTTCCGAGACGCCATTGCCGGGCGGGTGCTGTCGGGCGTGGCGAACATGATGGCCGCCGGGCAGCAGGCCGGCATGGTCGACCCCGATATCGACACCTCCGCCGCCGCACGAGCCTTTGTGGGCCCGTTGCTCACATACGTACTGCTGGACGGCCTGCTCCGGCCGCCCGCCGAGATCCACAGACCCACCGCGGAGGTCATCGGTACCCAGGTGCTCCTCTTTTGCCGAGCCATCCGCCCACAAAGTGATCAACGCTGAATCCGAATCGAGGTAGTACGAAATGACTGACCGCTCAGTCCCCGACGTAAACACCAACGAGCGCCCGAACGTTCGCACGAGCTGGACACGGGCGACGCTGATCGAGCCGACCTCGTCCGGCTTCGTACACGTCGGCGCTAGCTCGGGCCGGTGGGTCTTCCCGTTCGCACTGCCCCGGGCCCGCAGGCGCAGGCTCCTCGCTTTGATGACGGAGGCCGCGGCGGCGCTGCGGCGCGATCCCCGGGTGTCGCGCGCCGACGTCTTCCGGGGCCTGGTGCGGCCTCCGGACGGCAACCTCGCCGACGCCGGCATGCCGGCAGCGGACTTCGATGCTGTGCTGCTGATCGAGACCCGTACCGTGGCCGACGCGTCCACCCTGCCGGACGACGACGTGGTGGCCGGGCTGCGTGCCGAACTGGCCAGGACCACAACCCGAACGCTGGTCTTCACCGCGTCGAACGTCCGACGGATGGGCCCTGTCGACCACAACCGGCAGGGCGTCTTCTTGTTCAACTACTTCGCCGCCGACGACATCGACACAAACCTGTACGCATGGCAGTACACCGCCAGCTGGTTCCACGACGAGACGGGACTGGACAACTCCACCGTGCTACAACCCGCCGATTCCCACAGCCCGTACACCTTGGTGAACCACGCACGGTGGAACCGGCTCCGCAACGTCCTTCCGGCACTGCTGTTCAAGCGCAGCTTCCGCACCTTCGTGCTACGCGTCTTCGCCGACAACCGGGTCACCCCGAACCCGATCCTCTACCGCCTGCACAAGCCGGTCCAACCGTAGCCACCAGGCCCTCGGAACCGGAGTCCGGACCGTCTCACCCAGCTAGGCCACAGCGCCAGGGAGCCGGACGCCTTCACATCGGCTACGACCGCGCACAACCAGAAGCGTGGGCCGCTGACCCTTCGCTGGATCTACGTCCACATGATCGAAGAACTCGCCCACCACGCCGGTCATGCCGACATCCTTCGCGAGCAAATCGAAGCCGTCCGATAACGGAACCTCTGCCCCGGCAACACCAGCGCCCACTCTGCGGCATGTGCGGACGTTCGTTGAGGCTTGAACCGCCACGTGCACTGCTGAGAAGGTCCCGACAACAGGTGTTCTGGAGCGCCCGAGGCGAGAGCCGAAGCGACACGAGTAAAGGGCGGTAGGCGGGAGACCCGCTCGCGAGTCCTACGAACGAGGGCCCAGGTAGTCCGTGTCGCATCCGCACTACCTGTCGGCGGCATGTGAGGATGTCGTGGGTTTGAATATCAGGACCGCGAGGACAGGGTCATGAGCGGGCGTTGTGCGAGTCCACCCCGCGCCTGGTGATGACGCGGACCGCCTCGACACGGCGGGGCGTGGCGTCTTAATCGTTGACCTGGTGAGCCACGACGAGGGCCGTGCGAAGGGCGGACGTGGGAGCTCCGGCCTCACCGTTCGCGGCGATAGAGCCGCATCGTCATGGGGCCGAAGACGGCGACGAGGACGGCGCAGGTGATCAGTACCCAGCCGATTTCGCTGGCGACCGCCTCTGCGTGCATGAGGCCGCGCACGGCGGTGACCAGGTGCGTGATCGGGTTGATGTTGACGAACGCCTGGAGCCAGCCGGGCAGGGTGGCTGGGTCGACGAAGACGTTGCTGACGAAGCTGAGCGGGAAGGTCACGAGGATGCCGAGGAACATCACCGATTCGGGGGTGCGGGCCAGCAGGCCCAGGCTGGTCCAGACCCACGACAGGCTCCAGGCGAACAGCAGCACCAGGCCGACTCCGGCCAGCAGGCCGGGGATGCCGGCCTCGGGGCGGAAGCCCAGCAGTGAGCCGATGCCCACGATCATTGTGGCCGCGACCGCGTAGCGACCCAGGTCGGCCAGCAGCGCCCCGACTAGGGCGGCGGGCTGCCAGATCGGCAGCGACCGGAACCGGTCGAACACGCCTTTGGCGATGTCGGTGTTGAGCGCGACCGCGGTGGACTGGGTGGTCATCGTGACCGTCATGACCAGGATGCCGGGCAGGACCGACTGCAGGTACTGGCCGGTGGAGCCGGCCAGCGCTCCGCCGAACAGGTAGGTGAACATGACCAGCATCATCAGCGGGAACACGGTCACATCGAACAGCTGGTCAGGCAGGTGCCTGATGCGGACGACCGCCCGCCAGCTGAAGGCGAGAGCGGCCGCCGGTGCGCTGGGGCGGGCCGGACGTGCTCGGGTGGACAGCGCCATCCGCAGTGGGTCGGCGGCGGCGTCGGTGGTCGGCGGGGCCGGGACGGTGCTCATGCGGTGACCTCCTAGAGGGGTTCGGGGTTGGCGTGGTGGCCGGTCAGGGCCAGGAAGACTTCGTCAAGGCTGATCTGGCCGACGCCGAAATCGCTGATTTCGATGCCGGCGCGGGCGAGTTCGCTCATGGCCGTACCGGCTCGCTCGGTTTCGTCCAGGCTGGCCGACAGGGCCGCGGGGTCTTCCTCGCGGTGGACCGGCACGGTCAGCGTCTCGGTCAGGATCCGCTGCGCCTCGTCGCGCCGGTCCGGGTCCCGCAGCCGCACGTGCACCGCCCCGGCGCCGACGGACTCTTTGAGTTCGGCGGGTGTGCCTTCGGCGATGATCCTGCCGTGGTCGATGACCGCGAGTCGGTCGGCCAGCCGGTCGGCTTCTTCCAGGTACTGCGTGGTGAGCAGGACCGTGGTGCCGCTGGCGGTCAGTGCCCGCACCACGTCCCACACCTGTGTGCGGCTTCGCGGGTCGAGGCCGGTGGTCGGTTCGTCGAGGAATAGGAGGGCGGGTGTGACCACGATGCTCGCGGCGATGTCCAGCCGGCGGCGCATGCCGCCGGAGTAGCCCTTGACCCGTCGGCCGGCGGCTGCTTCGAGGCCGAAGGCGGCCAGCAGCTTCCGGGCCCGCTCGGCGGCGGCCCGGCGCCGATGGCCGAGCAGCCGGCCCATCAGCACCAGGTTCTCCATGCCGGTGAGATCGTCGTCGATCGAGGCGTATTGGCCGGTCAGGCTGACGCGGGCGCGGACCGCGTCGGCGTCGGCGACGACGTCGTGACCGAAGATCCGCGCCCGTCCGCCGGTGGGCCGGATCAGGGTCGCGAGCATCCGGATTGTGGTGGTCTTGCCCGCCCCGTTGGGGCCGAGGAAACCGTAGACGCTGCCGGTCGGGACGGTCAGATCGACGCCATCGACGGCCACGGTGTCGCCGAACTGCTTACGCAGCCCTTCGGCGTGGATGGCGTACGGGGTCATGGTCGTGCTCCTTCCAGGTCGTGCGCCGGACACTCAGCCCGGCAGGATATTTACTATGTAAATCGACGTTGCAAAATAAGGGGCGCAGTGCGCCCTGGGAAGCTAAGCCGCGTGCGGCTGTTTGGGATTGCGGTCGGTTCGGCGATGATGCGGTCGCGAGCGGCCCCGGGGTCAGGACTCGATGGTCACTACGGTCTTGCCCCGCGCGTGACCCTCGGCCTGCTTGGCCAGCGCTGCTGCGATCTCCGCGAATCCGTAGGTGTGCTCGATGACCGGCCGCATCTGTCCGGCCTCGATCAGCTTCGCGAGCGCCGCGAGGTCGTCGGAGTTCGGTTTCGCCGCGAACGGCTTCATCTTCGGGCCGCCGCGCGGGAATGAGAGCGCGACCCGCAGGAGGTAGGGCAGGGGGCCGAGGACGTCACCGCCGGGCATGCCGGTGGCGGCGACGTAGACCCCGTCGCGGCGCAGCACCCGCCGGTACGCCGAGAGGGGGTGGTTCCCGATGAGGTCGAAGATGACGTCATAGAACTGTTCGCCGCGCGTGAAGTCCTCACGGGTGTAATCGACGACCTCGTCGGCGCCGATCGAGCGCACCAAGTGGAGGCCACTGGTGCTGCACACGCCGGTCACGTGCGCGCCGAGCGACTTGGCGACCTGCACCGCGAACGTGCCCACGCCCCCGGACGCGCCGTTGACCAGCACCCGGTGACCGGTCCGGACGCCGCCGGCGTCGCGAATTCCCTGCAGCGCCGTGATCCCTGCGAGCGGGACGGCCGCCGCCTCCGGAAAGTCGAGGTTGGCCGGTTTGGGCGCCAAGGCGTCCTCGCCGACCACGGCGTAATCGGCATAGGCGCCGCTCGGCAGCTCGCCAAACACCTCCGCGCCGGGGCGCCACCGGGTGACCTTCGGTCCAACCGCCTCGACAGTCCCGGCCACGTCCCTGCCCGGCACCCGGCGCCTGGGCCGCACCAGGCCGAACCAGAGCCGGAACACATAGGGGCGGCCGACCAGCTGAAACCAGTCCGCCGGGTTCACCGACGAGGCGTGAACACGCACCAGAACCTCCTGGTCGCCGGGCTCCGGCCGGTCGATGTCGCGGGCCCCCAGCACCTCGCGCGGGTCGCCGTAGCCGTGTTGCACGATCGCTCTCATGACACTCCATCCGTGCATTTACAGCGTAAATATTTACGCTGTACGTTACGCTTCAAACCGCAGACCGTCAAATTGAGATGGGTGCCGCCCATGCCGCCCCTGAACGAGGCACCGAAGAGACGCCGCACGACGCTGAACCGCGACCGGGTACTCGATGCCGGCATCGCCCTAGCCGACGCCGAAGGCATCGGCGCTGTGACGATGCGCCGACTCGGGCGAGAGCTCGGCGTGGAAGGCATGGCGCTGTACAACCACATCGACAACAAACACGACCGGCTCGACGGCATGCTCGACTGCGTCGCCGCCGAGATCGAACTGCCCGACAGCGGCCCGGACTGGCGAGACCAGGCGCGGCGGCGGGCGATCTCCGCGCACGCCGCATTCATGCGCCACCCCTGGTCCGCGGCACTGTGGACAGCCAGCATCAACCTGGGGCCCGCCCGGATGCGCTACCTCGACAACGCACTACGCAGCCTCCGCCAGGCCGGGTTCCCGCTCGAGCTGCTCGACCGCACCTTCCACACAATCGAGAACCACATCGTCGGCCACGCGCTACAGGCACTCGGCTTCCCCCTCGACCACGGCCAAATGGAACAGATCGGCGAAGACTTCCTGCGCACCTTCCCGGTCACGCAATACCCCGACCTGGCCGCACACATCCGCCACCACCTCGAACACCAGGACAACGGCGACGGGTTCGAGTTCGGACTCGACCTGATCCTCGACGGCCTCGAACGGATGCGCACCCCTTCCCAAAGGCCGTTGCCAGGTCCTCGCTGACCACAAGGACCAAGCGGCCGGTGTCCCGGTCGGTGCTCAGGCCAGCGCGGCCAGGTGGTCCACCATCGTGCAACGTCGTTCCCGTACGAGATCTCGTCGGTGTTCTCGCCCGAGGCGATGCCGTTGTCCTGAAACAGGGCAGCGATGGTGTTCACGATCCACACCGGCGAAGTGGTCCCCGGGCATCCTCACGAACCGTCCGGAGAAGCGCGCCACGGGTTACCGCAAGTCTAAACGCGGGCGATCTTGTATCCCCACATCGGGACGACCGCGCGGTTCGGGTCATGTGCGGACGTTCCTGGGGAAACCCCAACCCTTCACTGTGGTGATGCAGTGGGCTGACGGGCACGTGGGGAAGTGTGGTGTGGGAGCGCACGGATC
>DASUTB010000044.1:0-28574 GCA_036374835.1 Jiangellaceae bacterium
ATCAGCGCCGAACACGGCGTCGGGCTCGCCAAGCGGCAGTGGCTCGGCTTGCAGCGGTCGGACGTCGACGTCGCGACGATGCGCGCCATCAAGCAAGCCCTGGACCCACGAGGCGTCCTGTCCCCGTCCACGCTCCTCCCGCCAACGCCGGAATGACCACGTTTCGGCGGTATTCCCGGCCAAACGTGGTCTGCAGACCGCGTAACGCGGGGAGTTGCCGCCGCAACGTGGTCATTCCGAATCCGTCCAGCCGCGGAGGTTGGCCTGTATCGCCGCCTCGAACACATCGGCGGGGTCGCCTGCGTGCGGTGGCAGAAATCCGCCGAGCTCGAGAGACACGAGCCCGTGCACGTTCGCCCACATGGCCGTGGCGATCTGCTCGGCTGATGTTCCGGCAACGAACCGTCCCCCGCCGACGCCCCGCCGAACAGCGTCCAGCAACGGCATGAACGTCTCAGCTCCGGCTTGAGCCAGTTCGGGGCCTACCTGTTCGGGCAGCACCACGCCGCCGAACATCACGCGATAGCCGTGCGGATCGGCCACGGCACTGGCGCGGTAGGCATGGCCGAGTCGCAAGATGTCGTCCAGCGGGTCGTCGGTAGCACCAACGGCGGCCTGGGCTTCGCCGAAGCGGCGGAACGCACGCTCATACAACGTCGCGAGCAGGCCCGGCTTACCGCCGAAGAGCGCGTAAACCGCAGCCGTGGACGTTCCGGCGGCAGCGGCAAGTGCACGCAGACTCAGCCCGTCGACACCGTACAGGTGAACTCGTTCACCGGCGACGTCCAACAGCCGCTGCTTGAGATCTTCATTGTGCAATCGCTTCCTGCCCACTTGACACAGCATACTCTAACGCTGTTTTATAACAGTGTTAGAGAAAGGAGCGCGATGCTCGAGCTCAGTACGGACGCCACTCGGCTGGCCGGGATCCTGATGATCGCCATTGTTACGATCGAGTCCGGTGGGTGGTACCTGACCAAGATTGCGCGGGGCGCCGTTCCTGCGACGGACTTCCAGCGTTCGTTCGCACGAGCCGGGCATGGGCACGCCGGCATGTTGGTCACACTCGGGATGGTCGGCGCCATCCTTACCGACGCAACGTCGCTCGACGGCGCGGTCGCGTGGATCGCCCGCAGCGGCATTCCCTTGGCGGCGATCCTGATGCCGGCCGGCTTCTTCTTCTCTTCGATGGGCGAGGGACGAACGTCCCCCAACCGGCTGATCTGGCTGGTGTGGCTCGGTGCGATATCCCTGGCCGTGGGCGCCCTGACGCTCGGCATCGGCCTGCTGACCGCCTGACTCCCACCGTGATCATGAATGCAAACAGGTCATATTTGCGTGAATTGGCTTCATGATCAAGAACATGATCACGGGATCAGTGGCCGATGTCGCGATCGCCGGCCTCCACAAGTCCGCTCTCGTACGCGAAGACGACGATCTGAGCGCGGTCGCGCAGCCCGAGTTTGGTGAGCACACTCGAGATGTGCGTCTTGACCGTCGCCGCACCGATGAACAGGTCCGAGGCGATCTCCGAGTTGCTCGCACCCCTGGCGACTGCGGTCACCACTTCGCGTTCACGGTCGGTGAGCCGCTCCAGGCGTTCTGCGATCGCGGTGTCGATGGTGAGGCGCCTGCTGAACTGGCCGATGAGCCGGCGGGTGATCGACGGAGCCAATAGGGCACCGCCGTCGGCCACCGTCCGTACGGCTGTGGCGAGTTGCTCGGGTGGTATGTCTTTGAGGACGAAGCCGCTCGCGCCGGCCCGAAGCGCCCGGTAGACGTACTCGTCGGGGTCGAACGTCGTGAGGATGAGTACTCGGACGCCCCAATCGGCATCGGCCATGATCCGAGACGTTGCCTCCAACCCGTCCATGTCGGGCATCCGGATATCCATCAGGACGACGTCCGGACGGTGCGTTCGCGCTACCTCGATGGCTTCGATACCGGTGCCGGCCTCGGCAACGACCTCGATGTCATCGTGCGTGCCGAGCATCATCACGAACCCGCCGCGGACCAGCGCTTGGTCGTCGACCACTGCGACGCGGATACTCATGACAACGTCTCCTCTCCGGTCGGCAGGTACGCCATGACCCGGTATCCGCCGCCCGGGCGTAAGCCCGCGTCGAGGGTCCCGCCCAACAGCAGTGCGCGCTCGCGCATACCGACGATGCCGTGGCCGCCAGGCTCACTCCCGGTTGCCTGTCCACCGAGGCTGCGCCCGTTGTCGACGACCTCGATGACGATCCCGCCGCCGCCGGCGCTGACCCGCACCTGCGCAAGAGCTCCCGGACCGGCATGCTTGAGCACGTTGGTGAGCGCCTCCTGAACGATGCGGTATGCGAACAGGTCGACGCGGTCCGGGACGTCAGGGACGCCATCGGTGGACAGCGAAACGTCCAATCCGGCGTCCCGGAACTGCTCGGCCAGCCGCGGCAGATCTGTGAGTCCGGGCTGCGGGCCCAGATCGTCGGACTCCGCTTGCGGCCGGAGTACTCCGAGTAGATCACGCAGCTCCGACAGCGCCTGGCGTCCCGCCTCCTCTACAGCGCCGATCGCGGCCACGGCGGCGTCACGGTCCGTGCCGATGACCGCCTTGGCCGCACCCGCCTGCACCGTCATCAAGCTGACCCGGTGAGCGACCACGTCGTGCAGCTCCCGGGCGATGCGGGCTCGTTCCTCGGTCACGATCCGGCGAGCCTCGGCGGCCCGCTCGCGCCGCAACTGTGCGGCCCGTTCCGCGCGTAGCTGGAGCCGGCGCCCGATGTACCACGCACCGAACATGAAGATGCCGCCGAAGACGGCCGTCTCCCACCACGGAGTCGGGTCACCAAGGCCATCGAGGTTGACCACGACGATGGTCGCGACGACGGCGGCCTCGCCCTTAGCCCACTGCCCTGCGGTGACGTACCGCCCAACGCTGTAGAGGGCGATGATCGTCACGAAGCCGAGGTGTGCGTCGACGTCCGCATCGACGCTGACAAGAAGGATCAGCCACGAACCAAGCGAAAGACCGAGCACGAGCAGGGGTGCCCGTCTGCGCCAGTACAGCGCCGCGCTGACCGCGGCGAAGACCAGCAGTACGGCGATCGGCAGGTCGCCGATGGGGCGGATGGCCATCGAGTCGCCGGGTCCGTCCACGAGCAACACGGTCACGAGAAAGGCCGCGACGGCGAGGATCGCGTCGGCGGCACGCGGCCAGCGCGCGAAGGGCCCGCGGAATCGTCGCGTAGTCCCGGGCTCGCCGCCGGTCACCGTCGTCCCACTGCGGGAGCTGTCGCCGTCCAGCAGGACCCTTGAACAAGCATCCTCCCACCGTAGGCCAGGGCATGCCTCTGAGCGCCCTCCCAGAGGCGGATAGGTGCCTCCGCCCCGGGGCTACGGAGAGCGACGCGGGCACCGGCGCTACCCGTCGCACGGCGGAGGGCGGACCCGACCGCGGGTGGGCGACGGCGTGGCCGTCGAGGACGACTGTAGAGGGCGAGCGCCAGCGCCGGCGCCGTCATTTCTCACATTGCCGAAGGAGCACAAGCCATGCACCGTCTGATCCGCCTCATCGGCGAGGCCAGTGCCCGCAGACCATGGGTGACGATCGCCGGGTGGCTCGTCGCCGCAGTGGCGCTCGGTCTCGCGGCGGCCACCGGCGGCACGTTCGCCGACGACTTCTCCGCGCCCGGCAGCGAGAGTGAACAAGCCATGAAGCTGCTCGAGCAACGATTCCCCGAATCGGCCGCCGGCAGCGCGATGGCGGTGTTCGCGGTGGACGGCGACGGGCAGCTCAGTGAGCACCGCCCCGCCATCGACGCTACCTTGTCGCGCATCGCCGAGGTGGAGCACGTCGCCACTGTGTCCGGACCTTTCGAAGCCGGAACCGTGTCCACGGACGGCCGCGTCGGATTCGCCCAGATCACGTTCGACGTGGCTTCCGTCGAGCTCGGCCCGGAACCCCTGACGGCGTTGACCGCGGCAATAGAGCCGGCTCGAGGGGCCGACCTGTCCACCGAGCTCGGCGGCGATGCCGTGTTCATCAACGCCGAAACCGAGACTTCCGGCGCCGAGGCGGTCGGCGTACTCGCTGCGCTAGTCGTGTTGGTCGTCGCATTCGGTGCGGTCATGGCCGCACTCGTTCCGATCGTTCTCGCCCTGATCGCGGTCGGCACCGGGGTGGGCGGCATCGCGTTGCTGGCCAACGCGATGGACGTTTCCAGCGCGGCTCCGACGATCGGCGCGATGATCGGACTTGGTGTCGGCATCGACTACGCCCTGTTCATCGTGGCCCGTTACCGCGAGAACCGCACCGCCGGCCAGCCCAACGACACCGCATTGTCGAACGCCATGACGTCCGCCGGCTCAGCCGTCGTGCTCGCCGGCGGCATCGTCGTCGTTGCGATGACCGCCCTCGTGCTGACCGGCCTCGGCGTCCTGACGTCGATCGGGCTCGGCACGTCACTTGTGGTCCTGACCGCTGTCGCCAGCGCGCTGACACTGTTGCCAGCGCTGTTGTCGCTGCTCGGCGACCGTATCGACACCGGACGGATCCGCGGCCGCAGCCGCGGCGCGACCACCGGCTCGAGCACGGCATGGTGGCGCTTCGCGCACCGCATCGCCGGCCGACCGTGGCCGTACCTGATCGCCGCGACGGCGGTTCTGCTGGCGCTCGGCGCACCGGCGTTGCAGATGGAGGCCGGCTTTCCGGACGCAGGCGACGACTCTGCCGATACGACCCACCGCCGTGCCTACGACCTGCTGGCCGAAGGTTTCGGTCCAGGAATCAACGCGCCGCTGCTGCTCGTGGCGGACCTGGCCAGCCCGGGCGCCGACGCGTCGGACATCACCGAGCTGTCCGACCAGGTCGCCGCCGACCCGGGCATCGCCGCGGTCGGCGAGCCGCGAGTCTCCGCCGCGAACGACACGGTCGTGCTTCCCACCATTCCGACGACTGCTCCCGCGGACGCCGCGACGTCGGAGACGCTCGACCGCATCCGGGAGCTGGTTCCGGACAACGTCGCCGTCTCGGGCCTGACCGCCATGACCGACGATCTGACGACCCAGCTCTCGGACACGTTGCCGATCTTCATCGGTGCGGTTCTGGCCGCGTCGTTCGTCCTGCTCATGATGGTGTTCCGCTCCATCCTGGTTCCACTGAAGGCCGCCGTCCTGAACCTGCTGTCGATCGGCGCGGCTTACGGCGTCATCGTCGCGGTGTTCCAGTGGGGCTGGTTCGCCGAGCTGTTCGGCGTGGACAACACCATCACCATCGCCTCCCCTATGCCGACGATCTTGTTCGCCGTCCTCTTCGGGCTGTCCATGGACTACGAGGTGTTCCTGCTCTCCCGAATACGCGAGCAGTACGATGCCACGCGAGACAACACGGACTCGGTGGCGCGAGGTATCGCGATGACCGGCCGGGTCATCACGTCCGCCGCACTGATCATGACGGCGGTGTTCCTCAGCTTCGTCGCCAACCCGTCGCCGCTGGTCACCATGCTCGGCCTCGGTCTGGCGACGGCGATCGTGCTCGACGCCACGATCGTCCGCATGGTCATCGTGCCCGCGACCATGGCGCTGCTGGGCCGGGCCGCGTGGTGGCTGCCCGGCTGGCTCGACCGCCGCCTGCCCCGTGTGAACTTGGCGCACGCCGAGGCCGAACCCGAGCGTGTGCTCGTGACTACGCCGTGATCACGAGAAGGTGCGCCAGAAGAGGTTGACCGCATAGTCGACCGTCGTCCCCTCGTGGCCGGCGAGGATCTCGTCGGCCACGTCGGACGCGAACTCGATGCGCACGACGGATTCGAATGTCGCGCGGTCCGGCTGGTCCCAGCAGATGTCGAGCGGGACCCGCTGCCAGCCCTGCCGAGCCCAGAAGCGCTCGATCGCGGCGGGATCGTACGGCTTGCGCCAGTCACGCGTCGCCCGGCGGAACCAGCTGCCGAACGTCGAACGGGTGGCGTCGTTGTCGATCACGAAGGCGGTGCCGCCGCGGCGCATGACCCGGCTCAGCTCTTTGAGGCCGGGTTCGCAACCGGGTCCGAAGAAGTAAGCCCAGCGAGCGTGCGCGACGTCGATGGACGCATCAGCGACCGGAAGTTGCTGGGCGGTGCCGGACCAGACGTCGATCTTGTCCGCATACGGGGACGACGCCACCCGAGTGCGAGCGCGGGCGAGCAGCGACTCGTGCGGCTCGACGCCGATCACCTTCGCCGCACCGGAAGCGGCGAACCGCGGCAGATGAAACCCGGTACCGCAGCCAATGTCCAGCACGGTCTGGCCGGTCCAGTCGTGGATGTCCCGCATGGCGCTCTCGATCACGCCATTCGGATCGACGCCGCGATTCTCCTGTTCGTAGACATCCGGCCGGCTCCAGATGTTCGGGCTCGGGATGGCGTCACGCTTCGGCACCGAACAAGGATAGCCGCGTCCAGAATGATCACGTAAACGTCACCTCAGCGTCGTTAGCGCCTCTTCAACGGGTCGCTAACCGTTACCACAGGCTTGTCGTGCCACGGTCGGGCCCACGCAGCGGGCAAAGCGCACCGCGGAGCATTAGTAACGGTTAGCGACCCGTTGAAGAGGCGCTAACGGTACAGAAGCGGTGTTTACGTGATCATTCTCTGGGTGATCATGCGGCGGGGTGGGGCACCCCAGAGCGCGGCCTGCGTCGGGTTGGCCAACCAGGACAACTCGGCGAGCCGACGGCGCAGCTCATGCACCTCGGCCTCGAGCTCGAGGATGCGCTTGATGCCGGCCAGGTTCACGCCCTCGTCCTGCGACAGACGCTGCACCTCGCGCAGATTCTCGATGTCGCGCAGCGAGTAGCGGCGCCCGCCGCCGCCGGCGCGGCCTGGTTTGACCAAACCGAGCCGGTCGTACTGGCGCAGCGTCTGCGGGTGCATGCCGGCCATCTCGGCGGCCACCGAGATCACATACAGCGGCTCGTCGATGTGCACGACTCGCGCTGCTCCTGAAACCGTGACCACAAACCTGGTGTCAGGGTCCATACCGCTACCCCCTCTCGGCGGCGCGCATCAGTTCGGCCCGGACGTCGTCACCGGACGTGGCCTGCCGGAACGCCTCAACCGCGTCCTTGGCCTTGCCGCTGACCCGGTCCGGCACCAGAACCTCGACCGTCACGAGCAGGTCGCCCCGACTACCGTCCGAACGCCTCGCGCCGCGGCCGCGGACCCGGAAGGTGCGGCCGTTGGGAGTGCCCGGGGGCAGCTTGAGCGTCACAGGTGCGCCACCGAGCGTCGGCACCTTGATGTCGGCGCCCAGCGTCGCCTCGGGGAAGGTGACCGGTACGGTCACCGTCAGATGCTCGTTGCGCCGCCCGAACACGGGGTGCGCAGCGACCTTGACCGTCACGTAGAGGTCGCCGGCCCGACCACCGCGCTCTCCCGGCGCTCCCCGTCCCTTGAGCCGGATGCGCTGCCCGTCACGCACACCGGCCGGAATGCGGACCTGCATGGTCTTGCTCGTCTTACCGCGGCCGGAGCCCATGCAGGTCGGGCACGGATCGTCGACGATGAGGCCGCGGCCCTTGCACTCGGTGCACGGCTCGGACAGCGAGAAGCCGCCGGCGTTGGTGCTGGTGTGGCCGGTGCCCGCGCATGACGGGCATACCCGCGGGACGGTGCCGGCCCGCGCGCCGGTCCCGGCGCAGGAAGTACAGGCCGACGAGCTCGTCATGCGCAGTGGAACGGTGACGCCTTCCACCGCCTCGACGAAGCCGATCGAGACCTCGCTCTCGACATCGGCGCCGCGACGGGCCTGCGACGTGCGTGCCCGGGAGCCGAACAGCCCCCCGAACACGTCGCCGATACCGCCCGTTCCGGTTGACGAACCGCCGCCGCCGAACAGGTCACCGAGATCGAAGTTGAAGGTGCCCTCCGTCGTACGGCCGCCGGCGCCGCCAGGCACCCGGAATCCCGACCCGAAGAGCGTGCGCGCCTCGTCGTACTCCTTACGCTTGGCCGGGTTCGACAGCACCGAGTAGGCCTCGGAAACGTCCTTGAACCTGGCTTCGGCCGCCTTGTCCGTCGAGTTGCGGTCCGGATGCAGGTCGCGGGCCAGATTGCGGTACGCCTTCTTGATCGTGGCCTGATCGGCATCCTTGGGGACGCCAAGGATCTTGTAGTAGTCCTTCTCGATCCAGTCCCTGGTACTCACTCGGCGTCCCCTCCCTTCGTCGTTCCGACTCCGATATCACTCCTGGCCGGACGATTGCTCGCCGTGCGCATGCGTGTCTGAATTGTCTGCTACCGCATCGTCCGCCCCCTCGGCGGGGTCGGGCGACGGCAGCGCTTCGGTGGGATCGGCCACCGCGACGCGGGCGGCGCGCAGGACCTTGTCACCGTGCTTGTAGCCGGGCATCAGCACCTGGGTGCACGTGGGGACGTCGACCTCGTCCGAGTACTCGTGCATAAGCGCCTCGTGCACGGTGGGATCGAACTCATCGCCCACCTCGCCGTACCGGACGAGCCCGAACTTCTGGGTCACCGCCTCGATCGACTCGCCGACCGACCGGAAGCCGCCGGTCAGATCGCCGTGGTCGCGGGCCCGCCCGATGTCGTCGAGCACGCCCAGCAGTTCGCGCAGCACCGAGGCGACGGCGTTCTCGCGCACGAGGTCACGGTCACGCTCGACGCGCTTGCGGTAGTTCTCGTACTCGGCCTTGAGCCGTAGCAGGGCCTCGAGCCGGTCGGACGCCTCGGCGCGGGCCGCGGCGAGCTCTTCGGACTCGGCACCGGCGCTCTCGCCCCCGGTACCTTCAGCCTGCGAACCCTCCGCGGCATTGCCGGGCGCCTCCGGCTGTGCATCACTCGGCCCGGAGCCGGCGGCCGTGCCGGCACTCGGCCGGCGCATCTCGCCGGTCTCCGGGTCGAGCCTGCGGCGGTCATTCACCGTCGGGCCCTCGCGCGGTTCCCCGTTGCGTGGGTCCGTAGAACTCACTTGTTGTCGTCCTTGTCCTCGTCGACGATCTCCGCTTCCACGACGTCCTCGTCAGCACCGGCGGACTCACCGCCGGCCTGCGAAGCACCTGCATCAGCACCCGCATCAGCGCCGGCATCGGCACCCGCGCCGGTGGCCGGTCCGGCTTGGGCGTAGATGGCCGCACCGAGAGACTGGAACGCGGTCTGCAGCCGCTCCGAGCTGGACTTGATCGCTGCGTCGTCGTTGCCCTCGAGTGCCTTCTTCGTCTCGGCCAGGGCGCTGTCGACCTCCGAGCGCACGTCCTCGCCGAGCGTGCCGACCTTCTCCGAGTTTTCCGCGAGGAACTTCTCGGTCTGGTAGACCAGCGACTCGGCCTGGTTGCGCGTCTCGGCGGCTTCGCGGCGCTTGCGATCCTCGTCCGCGTACTGCTCGGCCTCCTTGACCATGCGGTCGATGTCTTCCTTCGGCAGCGCCGAGCCACCGGTGATCGTCATCGACTGCTCCTTGCCGGTGCCGAGGTCCTTCGCGGACACGTGCACGATGCCGTTCGCGTCGATGTCGAACGTCACCTCGATCTGGGGCACTCCGCGCGGCGCGGGCGGCAGACCGGTCAGCTCGAAGTTGCCGAGCGACTTGTTGCTGCGGGCCATCTCGCGCTCACCCTGGTACACCTGGATCATCACCGACGGCTGGTTGTCGTCGGCGGTGGTGAACACCTCGGACCGCTTGGTCGGGATCGTCGTGTTTCGCTCGATGATCTTGGTCATGACGCCGCCCTTGGTCTCGATGCCGAGCGACAGCGGCGTGACGTCCAGCAGGAGTACGTCCTTCACGTCACCCCTGAGCACGCCAGCCTGCAGGCTGGCGCCCACGGCCACGACCTCGTCCGGGTTGACGCCCTTGTTCGGCTCCTTGCCGCCGGTCATGTCGCGCACCAGCTCGACGACCTGCGGCATCCGGGTCGAGCCGCCGACGAGCACGACGTGGTCGATGTCGCTGACCTTGATGTCGGCGTCCTTGAGAACCTGCTCGAACGGCGACTTCGCGCGGGCCAGCAGGTCCGTTGTCATCTGCTCGAACTGCGCGCGTGTGATCGACTCGTCGACGTGCACCGGGTTCTTCTCGGCGTCCTGCGCGATGTACGGCAGCGAGATCGAGGTCTGGGTGCTGGACGACAACTCGATCTTGGCACGCTCGGCCGCTTCAGTGACGCGCTGCATCGCGATCTTGTCTTTGGACAGGTCGAGGCCGCGCGCGGCCTTGACCCGGTCGACCAACCATTCGACGATCTTGTTGTCCCAGTCGTCGCCACCGAGGTGGTTGTCGCCGCTGGTGGCCTTGACCTCGACGACACCCTCACCGATCTCGAGGAGCGAGACGTCGAACGTCCCGCCACCGAGGTCGAAGACCAGGATGGTCTGGTCCTTCTCACCCTTGTCCAGCCCGTACGCGAGCGCGGCGGCGGTGGGCTCGTTGACGATCCGCAGCACGTTCATGCCCGCGATCTCACCGGCCTCCTTGGTGGCCTGGCGCTGCGCGTCGCTGAAGTAGGCCGGGACGGTGACGACGGCGTCGGTGATCGTCTCGCCGAGGTAGGCCTCCGCGTCTCGCTTGAGCTTCTGCAGGACGAACGCGGAGATCTGCTGCGGCGTGAACGTCTTGCCGTCGATCTCCTTGGACCAGTTCGAACCCATCTCGCGCTTGACCGAGCGGATCGTGCGGTCGACGTTGGTGACCGCCTGCCGCTTGGCCACTTCACCGACGAGGACCTCGCCGTTCTTGGCGAATGCGACCACGGACGGGGTGGTACGCGACCCTTCGGCGTTCGCGATGACGGTGGGCTCTCCACCTTCGAGTACGGCCACAACCGAGTTGGTCGTGCCCAGGTCGATGCCGACGGCTCGTGCCATGGCGATAATTCCCTTCGACTCATCTTGGTTCTAGTTGAGCGCAATAGGCTCAACTCTACGTCTCAACCTAGTGTACACGCCATGGTTGAGCCACTTCGACTCAAGTCACCGATCGATCACGTTCGGCAGGCTTGGCAACATCGCACCATGCCCGCATGCCTGTTGCGATGAGGCCGCGCCTCGTGGTGCGGTCGCTCCAACGTTGCGTACCCTGGGCGATGTGGTGGGAAACCTTCGCGATACTCATGGACGGCCGAAGTGGCAGACCCGGGTGGTGGCCATCCTGGCCCTTATCGGCCTGATCGGCATCTCCGCACCGGCCCTCATCTCGCTGCTCTAGCGCTGGGCCACTCGTGACCGTCGGGCGCTCGACACCCCATCGGCTGCTTGGCGTCGACGCGGCCAGAGCTCTGGCTCTGTTCGGCATGATGGCCGTTCACATCACGCCCTCGCTCACCGCGTCCGGCGACGTGAGCACCGCGTACGAGTTGGCCTCGGGCCGCGCGTCCGCACTCTTCGCGGTGCTGGCCGGCGTAGGGCTGGCACTCGCCGGCGGTGGAACCGAACCGCCCCGCGGTCGGGTGCTCGGTGCGGCGGCAGCGGGGACGACCGCCCGCGCGCTCGTACTGCTGCTCGTCGGTCTGGTGGTCGGGACGTTCGACTCCGGCGTCGCAGTGATCCTGGCCTATTACGCGCTCCTGTTCGTCGTGGCCGCGCCGTTCCTCGGGCTGCGGTCGCGGATTCTCATACCGTTGGCCGTCGTCTGGATGATCGGCACGCCGTTTCTCAGCCACGCGTTGCGGCTGCACGTCGATCGCGGACCCCCGAACAACCCGACGATCGAATCACTGCGCGACCCCGGCGGTCTGCTGCTCGATCTCACGCTGACCGGCTACTACCCCGTCCTGCAATGGACGGCCTACCTGTTGCTCGGCCTCGGTATCGGCCGTCTGCGGTTGCGTGAGTCTCGCGTGGCGTGGTGGCTGCTCGCCGCGGGGGTAACCGCAGCCGTCGTCGCCCGTGTCGTCTCCTGGTACCTCCTCGAACGTGCCGGCGGCATGACCGCGCTGGCCCAGGCCGGAGCGGGCGACCACCCGATCGCGAGCCGGCAGCTGGAGACCGCCCTCGAGACCGGGTTCTTCGGCGTGACGCCCACGACCAGCTGGTGGTGGCTCGCCGTCCCGGCGCCGCACTCAGGCACCACATTCGACCTCGCGTATACCTCCGGCGTGGCCGTCGCCGTGCTCGGCGCCATGCTGCTGATCGGCCGGGTGCTAGGACGTGGCCTGTGGCCCCTGGCGGCGGTCGGGAGCATGACGTTGACGCTGTACTCGCTGCATGTCTTCCTGCTCGCCACGTTCGTGCCCCGCGAAACACCCGATGCGCTCCTCATTCACATCCTCATCGCCGTCGCGGTGGCGATTCCATGGCGAACCTTCGTCGGACGCGGACCGCTGGAGCACCTGGCGGCCGGAGTCTCCACGCTGGCCCGCGAGAGCATTATCGATCGCGCGACACCCGCCAACCGTTGACCACCTCGCTCGCCTCCGCGCACGTTGCGGGATACGTCCACCTCGCGCAGCCGGTTCGTCACTTTTGCCCGCTTCGCTCGGTCGTAAATAACGCGAGGACCGCCTCAGCACGCGCGGTCCGCCTATTGCCGGCCGACCCTGACGGCGAGCGTGCTATCCGCCAGCCACCCGGCGCGCCCGTTTCGAGCCGGCCGTGACGAGCCATGCCATGATCCCCACCGTGCCGACCAGCACGATGAGCCCAAAGACTCCGGCGGCCAGCCAGCCCCAGCCGCCGAACGCCAGGTAGTCGCGGTAGGGGCCGACGGCCGGGCCGATCCGTGGGCCGGGCACATTGATCCGGCCGAGGACCACTGCTGCCACCCCCGCCACAATCGGTCCAACGCCGAACCACAGGGTTCCGATGACCTTCTCGGCGGCGGTCCAGAGTGGCGACGCTACGAGGGCAACGAGGCCGCCGAGCCAGAACAGCACACCAAGCCCTGACCCGGGCCCGGCGAACCACGTCGCGAACACTGCGAGGACGAACATGCCCATGGTCGCGATCGGCACCCATTCACGCGCCAGCAGCGGCGGTGCGCCCTCGCTTGGTGCGGCCGCATTCGACGACGGACCTGATTTGGATGCCGCGCCGATCGGTGACGTCGAGGGTGCAGCGGCGAGCTCCGGCCTTTGCGCAGCGCCGGGCGAACCGGTGCGGCCGCGCGCGTCGGCCGCGATCTCCGCTGGATCGCCGAGACTCGTCAGGACCCGCTCAACGTCCTCAGGAGCCGGATCGTCGATGCCGGCCAGTGAGTCCTCGATGTGCTCGCGCACGCCGGCGATCACGTCCTCTCGCTCGTCCACCGGCATGCCGGCAAGAGCGATGGCGAGGTCGTGGATGTACCGCTCGACGGCGGCGACCCGACGGGCCTTCGTCCCGTTCATCCGGTTCTCCTTTCAGATCTGATCTTCAATGGTGCAGCGAGGTCGGGACATGCAGCAGTCACGTCCTCGCTTCGTCCAAGGTCTTGTCGACCGCGTCCCGGAACGGTTTCCAGGCACGCTCGAATGCCTCGAGAGCAGCCTCGCCCTGCTCGGTCAGCTGGTAGTACCGGCGGGGCGGCCCGCTGGTCGACTCCTGCCAGGACGTCGTCACGAGTCCGCCGGTACGTAGGCGCGACAGCAGCGGGTAGAGCGTGCCCTCACTTGTGATGAGTACTCCGTCCGCAGACAGGGCGTGTGCGATGTCGAGGCCGTACGACTCGCCACGTCGCAACAGCGCGAGCACGCAGTACTCCAGCGCGCCGCGACGCAGGTTCGTCAGCAGCCGCGTCTCCGCCTCGCCCTCTACCATGCCTGACAAGATACCTACTCTTACAACTAACGCCAAGCCCGCCCGCGAAATCAGGCACGATGAACGCATGCGAGTTGCCCCGGACGGAAGCCCCGTAGAGCTCTACCGACGCCTCCCCGACCGAACCGCTGAAGCAGAGCTGATCGACAATCTGCTGGGTCGGCGCCGGTTCGACGCCGTGTAGGACGTGCACGGACGGCACGACCCTCCGGGACGGCATTGCATACACACTCACGGTCCTCGACCGGGACGACGACGTGCTGACTGCCGCGGTGCGGTACGAGTTCGACGGCGCCGTGGCCGAACAACGATTCCGCGCGCGGGAGGTCGACGACGCGACCCTGAACGCCCTTGCCGCCGACGCCGGCCTACGTATGGCATCAGCGCTCGACGAGGCCGCCACCTTGGTGGAGCTGCGTCTGGACGCAGATCACATCAAGTGAACGGCGGCGCGCGTCCCTCCGTGCAACAGGTATGACTACGACCATGAGCACGAAGAGGCGGCGTCACCGTCTGTCGGGCGCCGTGCTTGGTTTGATCGCGCTGCTGGTCGCCGCGTGCGGGGACGACGGCGGCACCACCGCGCCCGCTCCTGCCGACGCCGGTGCAGACACCATGAATGCGGCGGACGGTGGTGATCTCGGCGAGATCCTGGTGGACGCCGATGGCAACACGCTGTACATCGTCGAGGGCGAGACCGGCGACAACATCATGTGCGCCGATGCCTGCCTGGACGCGTGGCCGCCGTTGACCGTCCCGGCCGGCGAAGAGCCGAGCGCCGGTGACGGGGTGGACGGCACGGTGGCGACCGTCGAGCGGGAGGACGGCACTGTCCAGGTCACCTACGAAGGATTTCCGCTCTACACCTTCGCGAACGACAGCGGGCCCGGCGACGTCAGTGGGCACGGCATCACCGACCCGATCACATGGCACGCCATGACACCGGATGGCCCGGCTCCGCTGGACGGCGACGACAGCGGGGGCGGAATCTACGGGTGATCAAGCACCGAGCGCCGGCGGACGCATGGGGCGCCGGCCGCTCGGTCAGCCGCTGCAGCGCCGAGCGGAACGCACCCACCAGCGGTGCTGCGATGACCTTCGACGCGAGTAACGGTCGCCGGCGGGACGGCACTGCGTCCATCGGGCGGTTCGGGTTCTCTTACGCTGTCGCCGGACGCTGTCCGAGTTCGGAGTCGAGGAACAGCAGCGCGGATCCGTCGTCGCCGATCCGGCGCAGCCGTCCGAGGATCTCCGAAACCGTCGACTCCTCCTCGACCTGCTCGTTCAGGAACCAGCTCAGCAGCGGCAGGCTGTCGATTTCGCCGGCGTCCACCGCCTGCCGGTACAGGTTCCGGATCGCTTCGGAGACCCGCTCCTCGTGCGCCAGCGCGGCCTCGAACGCGGCGACCACGCTGCCCGGTGGCTTCGGCGGCGGCTCGATCGCGCCGATCTGGACGTCGCCGCCCCTGTCGAGGACGTGGTCGATGAACTTCAGTGCGTGCATGCGCTCCTCGTCCGCCTGAACACGCATCCACGAAGCCATGCCGGGAAGATCCTGCGCGGCGAGGCCGGCGGCGAGCTGGAGATACGCCACCGACGACGCCAGCTCGAGGGTGATCTGTTCGGAGAAGGCTGCTTCGAGATTCGCGCTCAGCTTCATAGCGGCAACGCTACCGTGATCGTCGAGGCGCAACCAGGCAGGGCGCGACGTCCGCCACGTGTGGTTCGATCACGTTCACCACCCGTGGCCGCATCGCACCATGCATGCAGGCATGGTGCGATGTGGCTACGCCTACTGAACGTGATCGAACGGCAACAGCGCGAAGGTGGGTCATTCTGGACGGCCGGACGACCAGACGGAGGCGACCAAGGGGACGCCGGGACGGTAGGCGAGGTGAATGTAGGACGGAGCGTCCAGCAGCACCAGGTCGGCCCGCGCACCGACGGCCAGCGTCCCCACGTCATCCCGCCGCAACGCCCGCGCACCGCCGGCCGTCGCGGCCCACAGTGCCTCGGCCGGCGTCATCCGCATCTCGCGCACCGCCAATGCGATGCAGAACGGGATCGAGGACGTGTAGCAGGACCCCGGGTTGCAGTCCGTCGCGATCGCGACGGTCGCACCAGCGTCGATCAGCCGCCGCGCATCCGGGTAGGGCTGCCGCGTCGAGAACTCCACACCGGGTAGCAGCGTCGCCACCGTGTCGGACGAGGCCAACGCATCGACGTCCGCGTCGGTGAGGTATGTGCAGTGGTCCGCGCTGGCCGCGCCCGTCTCGACGGCGATCTGGACGCCCGGGCCCTCCCCGAGCTGGTTCGCATGCACGCGCAGCCCGAGCCCGGCCGCCGCACCGGCCGACAGCACGGTCCGAGCAGCATCACCGTCGAACGCGCCACGCTCGCAGAACACATCGATCCATCGGGCGTACCGGGCACAGGCGTCCAGCATGTCGCCGGTCACGAGATCGACGTAGTCGCCCGGCCGGCCGTGGTACTCCGAGGGGACCACGTGCGCACCCAGGTATGTCGTCTCCGGTGTGAACTGCGAGGCGATGGCCAGGCCGCGGGACTCATCGGCGACGGTCAGCCCGTACCCGCTCTTGACCTCGACCGTCGTCGTACCCTGCCGGTGCATCTCGGTGACCAGCCGGGCCAGGTTCGCCACCAGCTCCTCGTCGGTGGCCGCGCGGGTCGCCGCCACGGTGGTGCGGATGCCGCCCGCCTCGTAGGGCCGGCCGGACATCCGCGCGGCGAACTCCTCCGCCCGCTCACCACCGAAGACCAAATGAGCGTGGCTGTCCACGAACCCCGGGACGACGCACCGCCCGCCGGCGTCGAAGCGTGCGTCGGCGGCAGGAGCGTCCGTCGACAGGCCGACCCATTCGACGGTCCCGTCGGTGCCGGCGACCAGCGCCGCGTCGCGGATCTCGCCGGTCGGCGTGTCGCCGTGCGACGGATCATTGGTCACGAGGAGCCCGATGCCGTCGAGCAGGGTCGTCGTCACGTCTCCTCCAGCACGTCGATCGCCTCGCCGAGGAGCCGGCCAACGTCCCCAAGCATGTGCATGCCGTCCTCGACGATCATCACGCCTCCGCACACGACCGTAGCCACGTCGGCCGCTGTCCCGGCGAGCACCACCTGACCCGGTTCAACGCCTGCGGTGCGCGGGGTGTCCAGCCGGATCGCGACCAGGTCGCAGGGAGCGCCCACCGCCAGCCGGCCCGCTCCGGGCCAGCCGAGCGACGTGTGGCCGGACGTTGTCAACGCGGCCACGAGCTCGGCCGGCGTGAACCGCCCACGCTGGCGACTCGCCAGCCGCTCGTGCATCTCCAGCGCCCGGGCCTCCTCGAGCAGATCGACGATGGCGTGCTGGTCCGAGCCGAGCGCGAGCGGCACGCCCGCGTCCGCCAGCAGCCGGGCCGGTCCGATGCCGTCGGCCAGGTCGCGCTCGGTGGTCGGGCAGAAGCAGGCCGCCGTCCCGTCGGATCCGAGCAGTGCGATATCGGCCGCGCTCAGATGGGTGGCGTGCACGGCTGTCGTGGCCGGACCGAGAGCGCCGTGGTCGTGCAGCAACTGCGCCGGCGTGGCGGCGTAGGTCGCCATACATTCGTCGTTCTCGGTCGGCTGCTCCGACACGTGAACGTGGAGGGGACGGCCGTCCGCCCCGGCCACGACCGCAGGTATCTGTTCGGGCGGGACGGCCCGCACCGAGTGAATTGCCGCGCCGATACGAGTCGTCGCGTCGGGGCGAAGTGCGTCGAAGCGGGCGACCCAGCCGTCGACGTCCCCATCGCCGAACCGGCGCTGCGGGCCTTCCAGCGGCCGGGCGAATCCGCCGGTCAGGTAGCACGTGTCGAGAAGCGTCAGCCGGATGCCGGCCGTTCTTGCGGCGTCGCGCAGCGCTACACCCATCGCGTTGGGATCGGCGTAGGGGACACCGTCCGGTCCGTGGTGCAGGTAATGGAACTCGCCGACACAGGTCACCCCCGCCAGAGCCATCTCCGCGTAGACCGCGGTGGCCAGCTGCCGGTACCGGTCGGGATCAAGCCTTTCGGCCAGCGTGTACATGCGCTGCCGCCAGGTCCAGAACGTGCCACCGCCGGCATGGGTACGCCCGCGAAGCGCCCGGTGGAACGCGTGCGAATGTGCGTTGGCGAACCCTGGTAGCACGATGCCGGGCAATCGGACGTCGGCGCCGGCCGGGTCGACGCCGGGCTCGACAGCGGTGATGACGCCGTCCTGCTCGGCGAAACGCACTCGGGACGTCACCCCGTCGCCGAGCCAGGCGTACTCGCACCAATACGACTCATCTACGCCGATGCGCGGAGTCTTCGCACTTTGCTGGGCCTGGAGAGGTGGTTTGGCCGGTGTTTCGGCGCTTAACATGGTCATTCTTCAGAGGAGGCGGGCGACGCGGCGCCACCCCGGATCGTCCCGCACCGACATCTTGCCCTTGCCGAAGGGCCAGCCGGCGAGCACCTCCTCGACCGGCCGGCGGTCGAACGTCAGGCCGTCCACATACAGGTGCAGATAGGCCCGCTTGGCCATCAGCTCGTGGCCGATCGCAACCGCGTGCGGACCGTCTCCGCCGGCGGCGCGCAGCACCTCGTTGCGGAAGTCCCGGACCGTCTTGGCCACGTTGTCGTCCGACGGCAGCCCGTCCCGCCCCGCCGGATACGGGACGACCACGGCCAGATGGGTGTCACACAGCGGTCGGTCCACCCGGCTCAACGGCCGCTGCACATGCGCCTTGACCCTGCCGAGCCGGCTCTTGCCGGACAGCTCGAGCCAGCGCGGCCCACTGCCGCGGAACTGCTCGGCGAGCGGGGGCAGCGCGGAGGCGGCGAACGCGTCGATCGGCGGCTCGGCGGCGACGTGGACCTCGCCCAGCCACCGCTCCACGCCGTCCTCGCCCAGCGCGGCGTGGAGAGCACGGAAGGCCACCTCGAGGCGGGCGTCATCGCCGAGCAGCGGGAAGAGCGGGTGGTGAACGGTGACGTTCAGCCGCCCGTTCTCTTGATCGACCTGAGCGCCGACGACAGTCTCGCCCAGCGGCACGTCGTACCCCTCCACCGTGGCGGTCGTATCGAACAGCTTCGGATTCGGCGGGCGTGCCGGCGCGAACTCGACGCCGTCGTCACCTGGTGCGGCCAGCGCCCAGCGTTCGGCCAGCCCGCGGAGCCCCAGGTTCGCTCCACCGGTCACGACCAGCATGTGCCGGCCGTCCTCGTAATTGACCCGGAGCTCCCAGTCCAGGTCCGGGTTCAACGCCGCGACGGCCGGCGCGAGAAGCCCCCTGACCCGGTCCGTATCCTCGTCGTCGGCGGCCGCGAGCACCTCGTCGCGATGTTCTGACCACCAGGTCCAGAACCGCTCGATGGCCGGACGATGGTCGGTCGCGCTCTCTTGTTTGCTGAACAGGCCCACGAAGGTCACTGTGCCAGAGCCCGGCTATACCGGGCGACAAGGTTCGGACTTCGTGGCTCCGGCGTCAGCGACGCGGTTCGGGTATGAGCCACACGCCGTCACGCGGACGCAGCGTTATCAGCGGCTCGAGTTCGACGGCCCTTTCCGGCACCGGACGCAGCGTCCATCGGGACGCGATCGTCGCGATGGCGAGCACGCCCTCGGTCCAGGCGAAACCCTCCCCGATGCAGCGGCGGAGTCCGGCGCCGAACGGAAAGTACGCCCACCTCGGGCGGCCATCCGGCGTGGCCGCCGATGCGGTCGGCGAGTCGTCAAGCCAGCGCTCCGGGAGGAAGCGTCCCGGCTCCGGCCACCATCGCGGATCCCGGTGCGTGAGCCATTGCGAAAGCAGTACGACGTCGCCGGCCGCGATCGTGTGCCCGTCCACCCGGTGCTCGGCGACGGCCTCACGCCCCATCAGCCACGCCGGTGGATACAGCCGCAACGCCTCGGACATCACCGCCCGGCACACCGGAAGGCGACCGACGTCGCCCGGTGCGGGCAGCTCGCCGTCCAGCACGGAATCCACCTCAGCATGCACGCCGGCCGCGGCGTCGGGACCGGACGCGAGCAGGTGGAAGGCGAACGCCAGCGCATTCGCGGTGGTCTCGTGCCCGGCGAGCAACAGCGTGACGGCGTGGTCGCGGATCTCCTGGTCGCTTAGCCGGTCACCCTCGTCCTCCGGGTTGACCAGCGCGGAAAGCAGATCGCCGGCATCGGTGTCGCTCGCGCGGCGCTCCGCGATGACCCGGTCGACGAGCCCGTAGAGCTTGGCCCGCCCGCGCGAGAGCCGCCGCACGGGGCCGACGGGTAGCCGCTGCAGCTGCCAGCCGAACGGAACGAACGCGAGCTTGTACGCACTGAGCAGGTCCGCCAGTGCGCTCTCGACGGTGGCGACGTCGTCGTCGCTGAGCGATGCGCCGAGCAAGGTCCGGCCGGCGGAGGCCAGCGTGATCCGCACCGTCTCGGCGTGCAGATCGAGCGGGACGCCGTCCGTCCAGCGCTTGGTGGCCGCGTCCGCCTGCTCGATCATCGTGCTCGCGTAGCCGGCAATCCGACGGGAGTGGAACGCCGGTTGCACCATCGACCGATGCCGACGGTGGACATCACCCTCCGCGGTCAGCAGCCCGTCACCGAGCACGAAGCGCGCTCGTTGCAGCACCGGGCCCTTGCGGAAGCGGTCGGCATGGTGGATGAGGACGTCGGCAATGTCGCGAGGGTTGGTCAGCAGCCACGCCCGGTACGGGCCGAGCTTGAACGACGCGACATCGCCCTGCTCTTGCGCCACGGCGTGCAGGTAGCCGAGACGGTCGGCGCCGAACGCCAGCAGGTCTCCGAGCAGAGGCAGCGATCGCCGGGCCATGTGTTCAACGCTACGCCTGCGCTCCCTGGCGCGACAGCCGCGGCGTTACGGCATCAAGCCGGCTGGACGGCGTCCTTCTTGAGGAACATGTGCACGTAGCCGCAGCCTTCGCAGATGAGCCCGTCGGCGGATTTGTTGAGCCAGTCGAGGTCGAAGAAGCTCATCGCACCAGTGTTGAGCTTGACCTTCCGTTCGGCGAATTCGGTCCCATCGCAAAAGTGGCAGGCGAAATCCCGGCCGGCCACGCGGTAACGCGCCATGTTCGAACTCCTCGTCGTCGTTGCCCGACACGCTACCGTCCCGGTCCCTGGTCGCGGTCCGGACGATCGACAGGGGTACCGTCCCTCGCCGCCAGTACGGCGATGGCGGTAGCCAGGGCGTCGACACCGGCGAGACAGTCGTCCCGTTCGGCGTGCTCGGACGGCGAGTGCGAAATACCGGTCCGGTTCCGGACGAACAGCATCGCCGAGGGGACGCCCGCCGCCGACAGGATCCCGGCGTCATGGCCCGCTCCGGTAGGAAGGATGGGAGCGCTGCCCACGGCCGAC
Organism: Jiangellaceae bacterium; assembly: GCA_036374835.1. GTDB lineage: Bacteria > Actinomycetota > Actinomycetes > Jiangellales > Jiangellaceae > DASUTB01. Next base: position 21,081 of record DASUTB010000044.1, read on the forward strand.
GCGATCGTGTCGCGGAGCGTTCGGTCGAACACGGTGGCGTCCGTCCACGACTCCTCGGTCACCTCGACGTTCGCGGCCAGGTCGGCGACGAGCGCCCGCACCCGCTCCCGGTCGGCGCCGCGTGCATCGAGCCAGCCGGTCACGTGGCGCGCAATCGCATTGACTCCGTTCGGTTCCACCGTCACCTTGCCGATAGTGGCCAGTGCCTCGTGCCGGAGCGCCGCTTCCCGAGCGGCGAGAATCGTGGCGCCCAACACCAGCATCGGGTCGTCGCGGTCCTCGAGCCGCGTGGTGCCGGCGTGATCGGCACGACCGGCGATGTCGATCCGCCAGCGCCCGTGCGGCCAGATGGCCGAGGCCACCCCAACCGGCCGGTTCAGCCCGGCGAGACCGTGGACCGGCCCGGCTGCGGTCTCGATACCGATCCGGCCCTGCTCGATGTGCAGTTCGAGGAACGTGCCGATGCGGGCGAGGCGGTCAGGCTCCGCGCCGATGCGGTGCGGATCATGCCCGGCGGCCGACATGGCTTCGGCCATCGTCGTCCCGTCGTCGTCCCGCAGCGCTCTGGCCCGGTCTGCGGCAAGCGCACCGGTCAACAGCCGGGACCCGCTGCATGCGACACCGAAGCGCGCACCCTCCTCGTCGGAGAACGCGATGACCGCGATCGGACGGGTGGGAACGACCTCCCGCGCGCGCACCTCATCGATTGCGGCGAACGCGGACACCACTCCCAGCGGGCCGTCGAATGCGCCGCCATCGGGCACGGAGTCCAGATGGGAGCCGACGGCCAATACATCTCCGGCGCGCGGATCGCCCCACCAGGCCCAGAGATTGCCGTTGCGGTCGGTCTCCACCTCGAGGCCGCGCGCGTCGGCTGTGGCGACGAACCATTCGCGGCACGCGATGTCAGCAGCGGTCCAGGCGTGACGACGGTACCCGCCGGTGCGAGCGTCCCGTCCGATCGGCGCCAGCTCGGCCCAGAGTGCGTCGAAGCTCACCGGACCATTGTGTCCGAGGCGGTCTCCGGCGCCGACTATCCGTCGGCCGCGGCCGGCTGTAGTTGCGTGACCGGTGCAGGCGCGGCCGCGGGCCGGATCGACGGCCGCACGAGGACGAGGAATGCCGTCACCGAGCCTGCCGTCGCCGCGAGCATGATCGTGGCCATAGGTACGGCGCTCGCCGTGCCGAACGCTCCCACCAATGGCGCGGTGAACGCACCGAGCGCCATATTCGACGAGCCGATCAGTCCGGCGGCCGCACCGGCCGTCCGTCCGTGATCGGCCAGCGCAAGGGCCTGGACGTTCGGCAGGGTGAACCCGACCATCGACAGCATCACGAACAACGGGACGACGATCCCGGGTAGCCCCAACCAGCCGGTCGTCGCCATCACCACTAGTACGACGGCCGTGGCAGCGGCGACGGGCACCGCCGTCTGAACCACCCGTTGCGGACCGTACCGCACCGCCACCCGGGCGTTGATCTGGGTTGCGATGATCAGTCCGGCGGCATTTCCGGCGAACAACAGCGCGTATTGCTGCTCGGATAGCCCGTACACGCCCTGCAGCACGAACGAGGAACCGGAGACATACGAGAACAGCGATGCCATCATCAGCCCGCCGGTGAGGAACAAGCCGATGAACTTGCGTTCGCGGATCAGCGCGCCATAGGTCCGCAGCGCGTTGCCGATGTCGCTGGGCCGCCGTCGCTCCGGCGGTAACGTCTCGCGCAGCCCGAAGCACCCGACCAGGAACAGTGCCGCACCTGCGGCGGCGAGCACCATGAAGATGCCCCGCCAGTCGGTGACCCGGAGCAGCTGTGCCCCGAGCGACGGAGCCAGGACCGGGGCGGCGCCCATCACCAGCATCAGCCGGGAGAACATCCGAACCCCCGTGACACCGCTGAACATGTCCCGGACCATCGCCATCGCGATGACGGCGCCGGCTGCGGCGGTGACGCCCTGCAGGACGCGCAACGCACCGAGCACTTCGATCGTTGGGGCCAAGGCGCACAGGAGTGAGACCACGACGTACATCGACATCGCGACTATCAACGGACGACGGCGTCCGAACGCGTCGGAGAGCGTGCCCACCAAAAGTTGCCCGACCGCGATCCCGGCAAGCGACCCGGTCAGCGTGAGCTGGACGGCTGACTCTGTGGCGTCGAACCGCTCGGCGATGACCGGGAAAGCGGGAAGGTACGCGTCGATCGTCAGCGGGACCAGGCCCACCATGGAACCAAGGACCAATACCAGCCTGATCCGCTGACCCAGCGGCATCTGGTCGGCATGCGTTTGCACTGCCACCCCTTTTGAAGAAGCTGTTCGAGACCCGGCGTTCAGGCGTGAATTCCGCTCGCGGCCGTTTGTAACCTCACCCAAAGCACCATCAGCACCAACCACACGGTGCGGGGCTGTCATTCCCGGCATGCCCATCCAATTGTGGCGGCGCGGCCGACGGAATCCAACCTCGTACGACATTCAAGATCGACGTACGACACCCAATAGCGACGAAGCGTCCGCCTTTGTCCAGGTCAGGACCGAGCCGAGGCCACTATTGGGTGTCGTACGTCGATCTTGGTCACCAAAGAAAGCGGACTGAGCGCGCGAAACGGGCGCCGTCAGGACGACTGGCGCGTCGGGATCTGGATGTGACGTTCGGCCGCGACTTCGGCGGCGCGTTCGTAGCCGGCGTCCACGTGCCGGATCACTCCGGTCGCCGGGTCGTTCGACAGCACGCGGGCGATCTTCTCGCCGCCGATCGCCGTCCCGTCCGCGACCGTGACCTGGCCCGCGTGGATCGACCGGCCGATGCCGACACCACCACCGTGGTGGATCGAGACCCACGTCGCACCCGACGCGGTGTTGACCAGGGCATTGAGCAGTGGCCAATCCGCGATCGCGTCCGAACCGTCGGCCATCGCCTCGGTCTCCCGGTACGGCGAGGCGACGGAACCGGCGTCGAGATGGTCCCGCCCGATGACGATCGGGGCCCTGATCTCGCCGGACGCGACCATGTCGTTGAAGCGCTCGCCGGCCCGATCGCGTTCGCCGTAGCCGAGCCAGCAGATCCGCGCCGGCAAGCCCTGATAGTGCACCCGCTCGCCGGCCATCCGGATCCAGCGGGCCAGCGGCTCGTTGTCCGGGAACAGGTCGAGGATCGCGCGGTCGGTGGCTGCGATGTCGGCCGGATCACCGGACAGCGCCGCCCAGCGGAACGGACCCTTGCCCTCGCAGAACAGCGGCCGGATGTAGGCGGGCACGAAGCCGGGGAACTCAAAGGCGCGGGCGTAACCGGCCAGCTGTGCCTCGCCCCGGATCGAGTTGCCGTAGTCGAACACCTCGGCGCCGGCGTCCTTGAAGCCCACCATCGCTTCGACGTGCGTGGCCATGGACTCACGAGCGCGCTGGGTGAACCCGGCCGGGTCCTTGTCCCGCTCGGTGCCCCAGTCGTCGAACGCAACGCTCAGCGGAAGGTAGGCGAGCGGGTCGTGGGCGCTGGTCTGATCGGTCACGATATCGATCTCCGCGCCTTTGGCGAGCAGGGACGGGACGACGTCCGCCGCATTGCCGAGCACACCGATCGAGAGGGGACGGCCACCGTCCCGCGCCTCGTACGCCAACCGCAGCGCGTCGTCCACCGAGGACGCCTCGACGTCCAGGTACCGGTGCTCCAGGCGGCGGGCGATGCGGGACGGGTCGCACTCGACGATGATCGCGACCCCGCCGTTCATGGTGACCGCCATCGGCTGCGCGCCGCCCATACCGCCGAGCCCAGCGGTGAGGGTGATCGTGCCGGCGAGCGAATCCTTGCCCAGCTCGGCCGCGACCGCGGCGAACGTCTCGTAGGTGCCCTGCAGAATGCCCTGGGTGCCGATGTAGATCCACGACCCCGCGGTCATCTGCCCGTACATGGTCAGGCCGAGCGCTTCGAGGCGGCGGAACTCCTCCCACGTCGCCCAGTCGCCGACGAGGTTGGAGTTTGCGATCAGCACCCGTGGCGCCCACTCATGGGTTCGCAGTACCCCCACGGGTCGCCCGGATTGGACGAGCATGGTCTCGTCGTCGCCGAGTGTCTCCAGTGTCCGGACCAGGGCGTGGAAGGACGGCCAGTCCCGGGCGGCCTTGCCGGTGCCTCCGTAGACAACGAGCTCGTCCGGATGCTCGGCCACTTCCGGATCGAGGTTGTTCTGCAGCATGCGCAGTGCGGCTTCCTGCGGCCAGCCGCGAGCGCTCAGAGTGGTACCACGGGGTGCGCGGATCGTCGCCATTGTCGCCCTCTCCCGATTGTGGTTCGATCACGTTCGGCATGCGTGACGTAGCTTCAAGAGGCCCGCGTGCCTGGTGAAGCTACGTCGGTCCTACCGAACGTGATCAGTCGACTCGCCTTGTCATTTCAGTGTGCCCACAGCTGCCTCGGCCGCGGCGACCAGGGCACCGCTTCGGACGAGCCCGAGCACGGCGTCGATCTCCGGGGCCAGATAGCGGTCCGTCGCCGGGCCAGGCACGCGCTGGCGAACAAGGTCCCGGACGGCGCCGGTACCCACGGCCGGCTCCAGCGGTGCCCGCAGGTCCAGGGCGCGGGCGGCGGTCAACACTTCGACGGCCAGCACGCGGGTGTAGCCGTCCACCGCCCGGCGTAGCTTGCGCGCCGCGTTCCAGCCCATCGACACGTGGTCTTCCTGCATCGCGCTGGACGGAATGGAATCGGCCGATGCCGGGGCCGCGAGCCGCTTCAGCTCGGATACGATCGAGGCCTGCGTATACTGCGCGATCATGTGACCGGAGTCGACGCCGGGATCGTCGGCGAGGAACGCCGGTAGCCCACCATTGCGGGCCACGTCCAGGAACCGGTCGGTGCGACGCTCGCTGATGCTGGCGGCGTCGGCCGTCGCGATGGCGAGGAAGTCGAGCACGTACCCCACCGGCGCACCGTGAAAGTTGCCGTTCGACTCGATCCGACCGTCCGACGTGACGACCGGGTTGTCGATCGTGGCGGCGAGCTCTCGCTCGGCCACCGCGGCGGCATGGGCGAGGGTGTCACGAGCGGCGCCGTGTACTTGTGGTGAGCACCGCAGCGAGTACGCATCCTGGACTCGCGTGCAGTCCGGCCCGCGATGACTGGCGACCACGCCGGAGCCGGCCAACAGGGCACGAAGGTTGGCGGCCGACAAGGCCTGGCCCGGGTGCGGACGCATCGTCTGCAGGTCCGCGGCGAAGACGCGGTCGGTACCGAGCAGGGCCTCGACGCTCATCGCCGCGGCCACGTCGGCCGTCCGCAGCAGCACGGTCAGGTCATGTGCGGCGAGCAGCAGCATGCCCAGCATGCCGTCGGTGCCGTTGATCAGCGCCAAGCCCTCCTTCTCGGCGAGTTCGACCGGCTCGATTCCGGCCTCGCGAAGCGCCTCGCCGGCCGGCCGCAGCGCGCCGTCGGCCGTCCGAACCTCGCCTTCGCCCATCAATGCGAGTGCGCAGTGCGCCAATGGCGCCAGGTCGCCGGAGCAGCCGAGGCTGCCGTACTCCCGCACAATCGGTGTGATCCCGACGTCGAGCATCGCGGCGTAGGACGTGGCTGTCTCGCGCCGCACGCCCGTGCGGCCGGTCGCGAGCGTCGACAGGCGCAGCAGCATGAGCGCTCGGACGACTTCGCGCTCCACCTCCTCGCCGGATCCGGCGGCGTGGCTGCGGATCAAGCTGCGCTGCAGTTGGGCGCGGCGGTCGGCCGGTATGTGCCGGGTCGCCAGCGCGCCGAACCCGGTCGAGACGCCGTAGTACGGGACGTCCGCCTGCGCCAGATGGTCGATGATCTCCCGGCTCTTGCTTATCTCGGCGATCGCCTCGTCGGTGAGGACGACGCCCTGCCCGTCTCTCGCTACGGCGACCACATCGTGCGGGCGTAGCGGAGCGGGTCCGATCGGTACGGTCATGCGTCCATCTAAACGCACCGAGGTATGAGAGTTCGTGCCTGCGGCCGAAGGCTCGTGGCGGGACCTCTGGCGCGTAACGCAACACTACGCATACCTGCACGGCAAAGGGCCGCACCGATATCGGTGCGGCCCTTTGCTGCGGGTTCCGGCTACTGCGCGAGCAGCCGCTTCGTCTTGGCCGCTTCGGCCAGTCGCCTGGAAAGCCGTTCGGAACGCTTCGCCCACCGTTCCATCCGGGCGGCCCGCTTGGCGAGTTTCACGCTGCGCTCGTGCTCGGCCAGACGCTGCGCCATGGCCGCCTCTTTGCGATGGTTTTCCAGCAGGCCTAGTACGTCGTGCATCGTCCCTGTCCCCTCTATTTACTTCTCGTGATGTCGATGTTGCCGCTGACCGTGCGCGCCCGAACCTGCAAGCGCTGCTCGTCACCCTCGGCCGGAGGCTCGGACGGCGTCAGCGCCGACCGGCATTGCCCCGACACCGACCGGCAGTCGAGCAGGACGGCCGTCCCTTCGGGTATTCCGACTGCGACGCGACCGCTGGCGGTCTTGGCTTCGAGTTCACCGGCGAATGCCCGGCGCACGGCGACGTCCCCGGATGCGGTCTTGACGCCGATCGCGCCGGAACTCGTCCGCACGTCGACGTTGCCGGACGCGGTTGAGATGCTCGCGTTCCCGTCGATCTCGGTGAGGCGTACGTCGCCCGAGCCGGTGCTGAGCGTCACGTCGCCGGTGACGGCTTCGACCGCGATATCACCGGAGCCGGTCTTGACCCAGGCCTCGTCGACGCGGCCGAGCGAAACGTCGCCGCTGCCGGTGCCGACCTTGGCTTGCGCGCCGGTCTCGAGATGGACGTCGCCCGACCCCGTCTTGATGCTGACGTCTCCGAAGGTGCCGGCGAGATCCACTCCCGCCGAGCCGGCCTTGACGGTGGCCATGCTCATGCCCGGAACGGTCGCCTCGACCACGAGCTCGGCCTGCTGGCGGAACCCGATCGTCCGGGGTACCTCGATATACAGCGAGGTGCCACGCAGATCGACCGTCGAGCGCGCGATCAAGTCGAGCGCATCGCCGTCTCCGGTGCGGGCCGGCCGGAGCGTCATGGTTGCTTCGTTCGTGTCCTCCGCGGTCAGGCTGACGTGGCCGCTGCCGATCTCGAGCTTCACGTCGAGCGGTCCGTCCACGTCGAAGCTGCGCGGGTAGGTGTTGGCGTCCCGGGTCATCGTGACTCCCTCGTGACTAGCGCTGCCAGCCGGTCATCCGCTGACCGACCGGGAAGTTGATCGACGTCGTGTCGCGGGTGTCGTCGCCGCGCTTGTCTCGTTCGATCTTCTCGACCGCCGCCTTGACCAACCACGCGTTGACCGACTGGCCGGCCGCGGCGGCGGCCTGCTCAACCTGCGCCTTAACCTTTTCCGGCAGCCGCAGCGAGACACGCGACATCCCGTCGTCGGCATCGACGGTCAGCGGCTCGGCCGGCTCCGGCGGTGCCGGCGGCTCTGGTGGTGCGGGCGGGGCCGGCGGCTGTGGCCCGTGCTCGGAAACGACGAACTCCGGGTCCCTGCCGTGCAGCCGG